>NZ_JBJNOF010000006.1:0-411551 GCF_052166775.1 Serratia sp. CY74737 | reverse complement strand
AGCGCTTCGCGGGTGGCGGCCACTTCGGCGGCGCCCAGCGCGGCGCCGTGCACGTCATGGGTGCCGGCCTTGTTCGGCGAACCGAAGCCGATAACGGTCTTGCACATCAGCAGCGACGGCTTGTCGGTCACCTTGCGGGCTTCTTCAATCGCGGCCTTGATGGCGTCCGGGTTGTGGCCGTCGACGTTGCGCACCACGTGCCAGCCGTAGGCTTCGAAACGCAGGGCGGTGTCGTCGGTGAACCAGCCGTCGACGTGGCCGTCGATGGAGATGCCGTTGTCATCGTAGAAGGCGGTCAGCTTGCCGAGCTTGAGGGTGCCGGCCAGGGAGCAGACTTCGTGCGAGATGCCTTCCATCATGCAGCCGTCGCCCATGAAGGCGTAGGTGTGGTGGTCGACGATGTCGTGCCCCGGGCGGTTGAACTGCGCCGCCAGGGTGCGTTCGGCGATGGCGAAGCCGACGGCGTTGGCGATGCCCTGGCCCAGCGGGCCGGTGGTGGTCTCAACGCCCGGGGTGTAACCGTACTCCGGGTGGCCCGGGGTTTTGGAATGGAGCTGACGGAAGTTTTCCAGCTCGCGCATCGGCAGGTCGTAGCCGGTGAGGTGCAGGAGGCTGTAAATCAACATGGAGCCGTGGCCGTTGGAGAGCACGAAACGGTCGCGGTCAGCCCAGTGCGGGTTAGTCGGGTTGTGGTTGAGGTAGTCACGCCACAGGACTTCGGCGATGTCCGCCATGCCCATAGGGGCCCCCGGGTGGCCGGAATTTGCTTTTTGTACGGCGTCCATGCTGAGTGCGCGGATGGCGTTGGCAAGCTCTTTACGAGAGGACATGTTTTACTCCAGGTCGGATAAAAAAAGCAGTCAAGTTCCCTATTTTCTCAGACTCCACATCACAACGGCAATCCCTAATGCCAAATGAGAGCGAGTTCACCACTTATTAGCACGATTGGACGCTTTTTCGGAATAACACTATTCTCGCCCCGTCTGGCGTACACTAGGCTCTTGCGGCAAGATAGCCTCAAAGCAAAATGACTCTTTTACCTTGTTACCTTCACAGGAAGATGGCGTTATGAAGATCCGTACCTCTTTGATTGCGTTGGGCATTGCCACCTTGGCAACCGGCTGTCAAAACCTGAATACCGAAACCCTGATGCAGTCCGGCGCGCAGGCGTTCCAGGCGGCGACCCTGAGCAACAACGACGTTAAGGCCCTGAGTGATAAATCCTGCGCCGAGATGGACAGCAAGGCACAAATCGCGCCGGCCGACAGCACCTATGCCAAGCGTCTCAACAAAATCGCTGCGGCGCTGGGCGACAACATCAACGGCACCCCGGCCAACTACAAGGTCTACGTGACCAAAGACGTCAACGCCTGGGCGATGGCCAACGGCTGTATCCGCGTTTACAGCGGCCTGATGGACATCATGAACGACAACGAAGTGGAAGGCGTGCTGGGCCACGAAATGGGCCACGTGGCGCTGGGCCACACCCGCAAAGCGATGCAGGTGGCTTACGGCACCGTGGCGCTGCGCACCGCGGCGTCCTCCGCCGGCGGCGTTATCGGCTCGCTGTCGCAGTCGCAGCTGGCGGACATCGGCGAGAAGCTGGTCAGCGCCCAGTTCTCGCAGAAGCAGGAAAGCGAAGCGGATGATTACTCGTTCGATCTGCTGAAAAAGCGCGGCATCGATCCGAACGGCCTGGCCACCAGCTTCGAGAAGCTGGCCCAAATGGAAGCCGGCCGCCAGAGCAGCATGTTCGACGATCACCCGTCTTCCCAAGCGCGCGCCCAGCACATTCGCGATCGCATCGCGGCAGAGAAATAACAACGAGAACGCCCGGCAATCGCCGGGCGTTTTTTATCGTCTCAATACAACGTCTTCTGCGGCGGCCCGGCGAAGGTCAGCGGCCCGACCTGTTTCATGTCCACCTCGACCACCGACGGCCCCGGGTAGTTGATCGCTTCGGCCAGCACGCCGTTGAACTGCGCCGCCGCCTCGACCTTCCAGGCTTTCAGCCCCATCGCTTCGGCTATTTGAGTAAAGGCCGGCGTATGCAGCTCGTTGTAATACTGGCGCCCGGCGAAATACTTGTCCTGAATGCCGCGCATCACGCCATAACCGCCGTCGTTCATGATCAGCAGGGTGATGTTCACCTGTTCCTGCGCCATGGTCGCCAGTTCCCCCAGGCCCAGCGCCAAACCGCCATCGCCCACCAGCCCCACCACCTTGCGCTGCGGGTTGGCGATCGCGGTGCCGATCGCCATCGGCAGCCCCATGCCGATAGCACCGGCCAGCGAGTGAATGTTGCACAGCGGCGAGATCGCGCGGAACAAACGGCTGCCCCAGACGCTGCCGGAAACGGTGATATCGCGCACCAGCAATCCGTCCTGCGGCAGCGCGGCGTCGATGGCGTCGTTGAGTTTGGCGTATTCACCGGACTGCTGACGCAACGCGCTCTCCGCCTGCTGCACCGCCCCCGCAATCTCGGCATCCCACTCGGCGTTGACCTTCTCGCCGGGGCTCAGCCGCGCCGCCAGCGCGGCCAGCAGCGCCGCACAGTCGCCATTGATCTGCTCATCGGCCAGGTAGTTGCGGTTGGCCGCCGCCGGATCGATATCAATCTGCACCAGCGGGCGCGGCAGCGGCAGCGTCCAGGTGCGGGTTTCATTACTGCGCAGCCGTGAACCGGCTACCAGCGTCAGGTCGCACTGCGTCAGGATAGCCTCGATGCTCGGCGAGTTGTGGAACGCCCGCAGGCTGCGCGGATGGCTGTCCGGCAGAATGCCACGCCCGTGGGTGCTGGAGATCACCGCCACGCCGGCGTCCGCCAGCTTGCGCGCCGCATCGCCGCAGGCCAACGCGCCGCCGCCCAGCCACAGCAACGGGCGCTTGGCCTGTTTCAGCCGCTGATGCAGCCGCTCCACCGCCGCATCGTCCGCCTTCGGCAGCGGCGCCGGCGCCAACGCTTCGGTCAGCACCGAGCGGGAAACCAGGCTGCTTTGGATATCGATCGGGATCTCGACCGCCACCGGGCCGCAGGGCGCGGTTTGCGCATCCAGGATCGCTCGCTGGATCACCGCCACCGCCTGTTCCGGCGAATTGACCCGGTAGGCGCGCTTGGAGCAGGCGCGCAGAAAACCGAGCTGATCCCGGGTTTCATGAATAAACCCGGCGTCGGCGTCCAGATAGGCTTTTTCTACCTGGCCGGTGATATGCAACAGCGGCGTGTTGGCGTTAAGCGCCTCAATCATCGCCCCCACCGCGTTGCCGGCGCCGGCGCCGGTGCTGGTCAATGCCACGCCCAGGCCAGAGAAGCGCCCATGCGCATCGGCCATGGTGACCGCGCCCGCTTCGCCGCGCGCCGGCACGAAGCGAATTTTATCGCGCTGCCCCACCGCATCGGCGATCGGCAGATTATGAATCGAAATGATGCCGTACATCGCCGACACCGCGTACTGTTCCAGAGTCCGGGCTATCGCCTCGCCAACCGTGATTTTATCGCTCATCATCTGCCTTCTTAGGGTAGTCGTTATTAGGGTTATGCGTAGAGGTGTCGGCCTAGTCGCTCCAGCGGTTCACCTGATGGCTCAGCGCCAGATACACGCTTTTCTGCTGCATGTAGGCCTTGATGCCGTTCAGGCCCTTTTCGCGGCCCAGCCCGCTTTCCTTGAAACCGCCGAACGGCGTGGAAATCGAGAACGTTTTGTAGGTGTTGACCCAGACGGTGCCGGTTTCCAGCCGCTCCGCCAGCGCCATCGCCCGCGGGAAATCGCGGCTCCAGATGCCGGCCGCCAGGCCGTACACCGAGTCGTTGGCCTGTTCGATCAGCTGTCGCTCGTCGTCGAACGGCAGCGCCACCAGCACCGGCCCGAAGATCTCCTCTTGGCAGACGCGGGCGTCGTTGTTCAAACCTTCAATAATGGTCGGCAGGTAATAGCTGCCGCTCGCCAGTTGCGGATCGGCCGGCGCTTCACCGCCGATGACCACCCGGCCGCCCTCCTGCCGCGCCAGCGCCACGTAGTCCGCCACGCTTTGCCGATGTTTGGCGCTGATCAGCGGGCCGAGATGCACGCCCGGCACCAGCGGGTTGCCGATGCGCAGCCCCGCCGTCAGTTCGGTCAAGCGCGCCAGCAGCGGCTGATACAGCGAACGATGCACGAACAGCCGCGAACCGGCGATGCACGCCTGGCCGGCGGAGCTGAAAATGCCGTAGCAGATGCCGCGCGCCGCCTGCTCCAGATCGGCGTCCTCCAGCACGATGGTCGGCGATTTACCGCCCAGCTCCAGCGAGGTGGGGATCAGCTTGTCGGCGGCGATGTGCGCCAAATGGCGCCCGGTGCTGGTCCCGCCGGTAAAGGCGATCTTTTTCACCAGCGGATGGCGCACCAACGCCTCGCCGATCACCGAACCTTTGCCCGGCAACACGCTGAGCAGCCCGGCAGGAAGCCCCGCCTGTTCGAACAGCTCGGCCAGCTTCAGCGCCATCAGCGGCGTGGCTTCGGCCGGTTTGAGCACCACGGCGTTGCCCGCCGCCAGCGCCGGCGCCACCTTCTGCATTTCGCTGGCGATCGGTGAGTTCCACGGCGTGATGGCGGCGATCACCCCCATCGGTTGATACTGGCTGAGCGTCATCACTTCGGCGCTGCGCGGGGTCGGCAGCTCGCCCTCCAGCACTTCGCAAGCGGCGGCGAAGTAACGCGCGGTCGCCGCCGCGCTGGCCACCAGCCCGCGGGTCTCCGCCAGCGGCTTGCCGTTGTCGCGGGTCTGCAGCTCGGCCAGCTGTTCCTGCTGCGCCAGGATCAGGTTGCTCACGCGGTAGAGAATTGAGGCGCGTTGGTGCGGCACCAGCCCACGCCATTCCGGCGCGCGCCAGGCCTTTTCCGCCGCCTCAACCGCCTCGTTGACATCCTCGACGTTAGCGGCGCGCAGCCGCGCGTTGACGCTGCCGTCGGCCGGGAATACCGAAGCCATCTCTTCGCCGCGCCCTTCACGCCAGCGCCCGGCGACAAAAATATTCAATCGTTCCATGCTCCGCTCCTGCCGTTCAGGCAATAAAACCGCCGTCCACCAGACGGCGGCAGGCTTGTACCGCGCTCAGCGCCGCCAGGGTTGATGTTTTGGGATTGCTCGCCAGCGGGGTGCCGCTCAGCTCGATGTGAAACTCGCCAAAGTCGCCGCATACCTGCAGCCGATGGGTATTGCGCCGGGTGGCGGGATCGACCTGCAGGCGCACCCGAGTGGCATCCATCCCCAGGCCGTTGAGCGCAATGGTGGCCGCCACGTTGGCGTTGGCCGGGAATAAACGCGCCGCTTCACGCGCCGACCCTTCAAAAAATACCTGCGCTTCGCTCACCGCATCGAGATCGATCAACTGTTCCGCCGGGCTGCCGCGCCAGCTGGCCGGGCTCTTGCTGGCCTGATAGGTCACGCTTTCCAGCCCGCCTTCGCGCGCCGACGCCAGCCCGTCCATGCCCGCCACCGCGCCGGACAGCACGATCAGTTGCCCGTGATGGCTGCGGCAGGCCTGCTGCAACCGCTGTTGCAATGCGGCATCCGCCAGCGCGCCGGTCGAAATCAGCGCCAGCGGCCAGCCGCGCTGCAGCACCGCTTCGCCAAACTCCGCCACCGCCTGCTGGCTGGCGCACTCCAGCACCAGATCCGGCCGCTGCGAACACTGCTCCGGATGGGTCAGCGCCTGCACCCGCCCGCCAAAAGCCTCATCGATCGCCGCATGATGAGCTGCGCGCGCCAGGATCCAGCCGACCTCCACGCCTTCAGGCAAACGGGCGATCACTTCCTTCGCCATCGCGCCATAGCCAATCATCATGATCTTCTTCATCTTCATCGGCCCCTGCTACACATGGCGGTTAAAGCCGCCGGATACGTCCAGCGCCGCGCCGGTGGTAAAGGAAGCCAGCGGCGAAGCGAGGAACAGCAGCGCCTGCGCCGGTTCCTGCGGCTTGCCCAGGCGCTTCATCGGGATGCCGCGCCGTTCGGCGATCGCCGCCGTCCACTGCTCCCAGCTTTGATCTTTATCGCTGCGCTCGTCGAAACGGCGGCGCCACTGGCCCGACTCCACCATCCCCAGCAAGATCGAGTTAACCCGAATGCCTTTGCCCACCAGCTCTTTCGACAGCGTCAACGTCATATTGAGCAGCGCGGCGCGCGCCGCCGAGGTGGCGATCATGTGTTCTTCCGGCTGCAGCGCCAGCAGCGAGTTCACGCAGGTGATAGACGCGATGTCCGATCGTTCCAGCGCCGGTAAAAACGCCTGCACCGGGTTGATCACGCCGAACAGCTTCAGCTCTGCCTCATGCAGCCAGGCTTCGCGCGGCGTCTGGTCAAAGTGGGCGACGAAGCCCTGACCGGCGTTGTTGATCAGCAGATCCACGCCGCCGAAACGCGCCGTCACCTGAGCGGCGAACTGCGCCACCTGCTGCGCATCCAGCACGTCGCAGCGCAGTGCCAGGATCTCCGCCTGCGGGAAGTCCGCGCGCAGGCTGGCCTCCGCGCCGGCCAGTTTGTCCGGATCGCGGCCGCAGAACGCCACCTTCGCCCCTTCGGCCAGCAGCAGCTTCAGAGTTTCGAAACCGATGCCCGACGAGCCGCCGGTCACCACCGCCACCCGATCCTCAAGCTGAAAATTCATCGTTGGATTGCTCCCGTAAAATCCCGCAGATAGCGGTTGAAACACGCCGGCGCATCGAGGTAGCTGGCGTGACCGGCGGCGGCGATCAGACGCAGCGTCGCGTCTTGCTCACGCGCCAGCTCGGCCGCCTTCTCCGGCGGTGTAATGCGATCCAGTTCACCGCACCACACCTCCAGCGGGCCGCGATAGCGCGCCAGATAGCGGCCAATATCACCGTTGGCCAGCATCCAGGCGGCACTCAGAAAACCGTCGGGATCAAGCTGCTGCATGCCGTT
This sequence comes from Serratia sp. CY74737, assembly GCF_052166775.1. Lineage (NCBI taxonomy): Bacteria > Pseudomonadati > Pseudomonadota > Gammaproteobacteria > Enterobacterales > Yersiniaceae > Serratia > Serratia sp. CY74737. Next base: position 404,630 of record NZ_JBJNOF010000006.1, on the reverse strand, counting down.
GCGCACCCAGGCGATATCCTGCGGATCCGCCCCTTCGCGCAGCAAGGCCGCCGCCCGCTGCTCGCCGTAGCCCACCGGCCCCAGCGTCTCCATCATCTGTTGGCGCTGGCCGTACACCTGTCGGCGTTTTTCCTCCGGCGCCGTGGCATAGCCCTGCGCCGGATCCGCCAACACCAGCCCACATAGCCCGTCCGGATAGCCGGCGGCGTAGGCGCTGCCGATCAGCGCTCCCAACGAATGGCCGACGATCAGCGGCTGCGCCAGCTGCAGCTCATCAATCAGCGCCGCCAACGCCGCTGCATAACCGGCGGCGTCAGCCTGCGGATCCGCCAACGGCAGGCTGCCGCCGTAACCCGGCGCGTCCCACGCCAACAGACGATGACCGTCCGTCAGGCCGCTGTCGTTAAACTGCTTGATCCACGAGGCGGATCCGGAACTGATGCCATGCAGCAACACCACCGGCCGCCCCTGCCCGGCCTCGCGCCAGCTCAGGGTATACGCCCCGCAGCGCGTCCGTTGGCGTTGCGCCAGGCCGTTCATCAGTTACGCTTCACTTTGGACAGCGGGTGGTCCGCCGGATAAGTCGGGATCTCCGGCTTAGCGGTGCCGAGCATCACGCACATCAGCGCCTCTTCCTCGCCGTGATTGAACAGGCCGCGATACACGCCCGCCGGCACCGAGATCAAATCGCGCTCTTTCAGCCTGGTTTCGTAATACTCTTCCCCATCCTGAATCATCAGCGTGATGCTGCCTTTCAGCATGAAAAACACTTCTTCCACGTCGTCGTGCAGGTGCAACGGGCCCTCACACTTCGACGGCAACACCATGGTGGAGAAGGTGAAATTGCCCGCCGGAATGGTGTTGGCGTCGCTGGCCACGCCGGTGGCGCCGGTGCCGATGTAGCGCATCTGCGCGCGGCGGTATTTCGGGTCGAAATCGGCCTGGAATTTCAGCGCGTTCCAGTCGTATTTGCGGCCTTCGAAACGGGCGATGCGCGACTCCACCCAGTTTTCCATCGACAGATCCTGCGGCTTGACGCCGGCTTTGTTCTCAACCTGAGACATGTTGTCACTCCTCTGTTGAAACGATTGATTAATCAGTACTTTCTCAGCAACGGCAGCAGAATGAGGCAGCCGACGAACGCCATCACCACCAGGAACAGCAGGCCGTTATCCATATTGCCGGTGGCGGCGATCAACGCCCCCATCAGCACCGGCGCCAGCGCGCCGGCAAAATTGCCCAGTCCGTTAAAAATGCCGCCGGCGGTGGCGCTGACCTTGCTGCTGGTCGCCTTCGCCAACAGCGCGAAAATATTCGGCGCGCCGGCGCCCCACATAAAGGTGCTGAAAGCCATGGCGGCGATCACGCTGTAAGTGCCCTGCAGGTGCAGCACCACCGCCAGGCCAAGGCCGGCGCCGCACAGCGACAGGAAGCAGGCCAGCGCGCGCCGATCCAGCTTGTCCGACAGCCAGGCGCCCAGCACTTCACCGAGCAGCATGGCGATGAACGGCAGCGAAGAGAGGTAACCGGCATGTTCCAGATGAATGCCTTTGCCCTTGATCAGATAGCTCGGCAACCAGCCGTTCATGCCCCACAGGTAGGTCAGGAAGGCGATATTGAACAGGCAAATCATCCAGAAATGCGGGCTGCGCAGCAGCTCGCGGCGATGCTGTTGGCGTTCGGACACCGCCGGCTTGGCCGCCGCCGCCGGAAGCGACACGTTCAGGTGGCGCATGCCGAACAGCACCAGCAACATCACCGGCAGCGTCAGAAACGCCATAAAGAAGAAGGTGGCCTGCCAGTCGAAGGTATTGAGGATATACAGGGTGACCGGGAAGCCGAGCGCGGCCCCGAGCGGCGTGCCGAGCAGCCACAGCATGGTGGCGCGCGCCTGCAGCTGCGGCGGGAAGGCCTGACGAATAATGGCGTAGGCCATCGGCAGCAGCGGCCCTTCGGCGATGCCGAGCAGAATGCGCAGCGTCATCATGGCGTGATAGGAGCGCACCAGCCCCATCAACACCATCAGCACGCCCCACACCACCATCATGCCAATCAATACTTTGACCGGATTAAGCCGATCGCCGATGCCGCTGAGCAGCATCGAGGAGATGCCGTAGGAGAACAGAAACGCGCTCATCAGCAATCCCAGCCGCGCCGGGTCAAAACCGATGCCCAGCGCCTGCTGAAACTCGGCGTCGGAAAACAGCGCCGCGATGCTGATTTTGTCGAAAAACGCCAGCAGCACGCAGGCGAACAGCGCGATCGGCACCGACCAGCGCACCCGCTGCTGCGGATTTTCGGCAACGGTTTCCCCCGCCCGTCCAGCGCGGGCGTCAATGTCTTGCGTAGTCATAAAACGCTCCCGAGGTTCGGGCGTTATTTCAACGCCATCAAAGAAAACTCCGCATCCGCCAGCTGCTGCGGATCCAGCACCCGGCCGCTCGCCAGCCAACGCTTGCCGAGCTTGATGGTGCGCGCGTCGTTGAACGCCACCATCTGCACCAGTTGCCGATCGGCGTTCAGCGTGAAGAACACCTGCGACTGCGGCGTGCGGCGCACCACATGGTGCACGCCGCCGCTCGGCACGCCGAGGATCTGGATATTGACGTCGTATTGATCCGACCACAGCCAGGCCACGTCGTCATACGGAGCGGCGAAGGCGTCGAGCATTGCGCAGGCGGTGCTGATGGCCTGATTTTGCGCGTAGGCCCAGGACTGCAGGCACAGGCCGAGCGTCGGGTGGCGCGCCACATCGCCCGCGGCGAAGATCGCCGGATGGCTGGTGCGCCCCTGGCCGTCGACCACAATGCCGGACTCGATAGCCAGCCCGGCGCTGCGCGCCAGTTCGAGATTCAGCTCGACGCCGATCCCCACCACCACCAGATCGAAGGCCTGCGGATCGCTGACTTCGCTGCCGATCCAGGCGGCGCCGTCGCGATCTTCCAGCGAGATCTCGCCGCAGCCGCACAACACCGTCACGCCCTGCCGGCGATGCAGTTCGAGCAACGCCTGTGAGACATCGGCGCCGACGCTGCGCATGCACAGCGCAGGCTGGCGCTCAAACACCGTCACCTCAACGCCGAGACGGCGCGCAGAAGCGGCGATCTCCAGCCCGATCCAACCGCCGCCGACGATCGCCAGACGACGGCAACTCTGCAGGCCCTTCCGCAACCGGGCCGCATCGTCCCAGGAACGCAGCGTCATCACGCGCGGGTGCTGCGCCCAGGCGGCGCCCGGCAAACGCGGCCGCCCGCCGGTGGCGATCAGCAACTGCTCGAACTGCAGCCGTCGCCCGTCGCTGAGCGTGACGATTTGCTGTTCGGCGTCGATAGACTCGGCGCGCAGCGGGCGACGCCAGTCGATATTCAGCTCCGCCACCGCCTGTTCGCTGAACAGCCGGCTCAGGGGAGCCGCGGCATCCAGCAGCGCCGCTTTCGACAGCGGCGGCCGCTCGTAAAAATCGTAGGGTTCGTCGCTTATCACCGTCAGCCGGCCGCTGTAACCCCGGTCACGCAGCGTCTTGGCCGCCCAACCGCCGGCCTGGCCGCCGCCGACGATGACAATGCCCGCCTGTTCCGGCCGGTTCATAACGCCTCCGCCTTTTTATGCTGGCGGCGCGTATCGTGATCGATGCCGCCTTCTACCGCCCATTCGGTGAAGGAGACCAGCGAATGTTCCAGCTCGCGCGGCTGCCAGTTTTCCGTCAGATAATCGTCGTTGGTGTAGTACTCGAACGCGCCGCCGGTCGGGCTGTTGACGTACCAGAAATACGCCGAGGAAATCGGGTGGCGGCCAGGGCCGATGAAGGTGCTCCACTGCTCTTTGTTCATGGCGATGCCGCCGCCGATCACTTCATGGATATCGCGCACGGTGAACGCCACATGGTTCAGGCCGCGTGGGCGGTTGGGCAGCTTCAGCAGGAACAGATTATGGTGACCACCGCGCGCCTGGGTGCGCAGGAAGACGGCGCGATCGATATAGCGATCGGAAACCTGGAAATCCAACAGCTCGCGGTAGAAACGCTCGGTCGCCGCCAGATCGTCAACGAAGAACACCACGTGGCCGATATTGATCGGCTGCGCCTGCGAGTAGACCGGGCTGGGTTGATCGATGCGGCGCACGTCGCCCCATTGGTTGATCGGCGTGACCGGCACTTCGACCGCCTGCTGGCGGCTGACGACGAAGCGCAGCGTCATGCCGTTGGGATCGCGGCATTCCAGCTCTTCCCCCACCTGACGAAAGCCGGGCATCAACGCCAAACGCGGCTGCAGACGCGCCAGATCCGCGGGCGATGCCACGCCCCAGGTCATGCGGCGCAGGGTGGAACCGCCTTCAAACGCCGCAGGCAGCGCCGCGCTTTGCAACGGGTGCAGAACGACCCGCGCCCCGCTCAGGGTAGTGAATTCGCGCTGCGGTTCGCCCCAATGTTGCGTGGCGGGCTGCAGGCCAAAGTCATGCATGAATTTTTCGCAGATTGGCAGATCTTCGACGCCAAACTCCAGTTTTTCGATTCCGATTACGCTCATTGCTCAGCCTCACGTTCTCGCTGTATACGGTTTTCAGGCATGACTGAACCCCGGCCCCTGTTTGCTGTGGGCCTTATCCCTGCCTGAGTGAAAGAGTCGGTCCTGTCGGTTAGCCGACGTTGGCCTGCGGCGGCGCGCCGAGGAAGCCGGAAATTTTCTCCGCCGCATCGCGCACTTCCATGCGCAGCCGCTCGCGATCCGCTTTCGGGATCTCATCGGACGGCACCATGATGCTGACCACCGCCTCGACCCGCTGCTCACGGTTGAAGATCGGGTAGACGATCGAGGAGATGCCGTGGCGGAAGAACGATTCGCCGATTACATAGCCGCGCGCCTTGTCTTGCTGCACCATCTGCCACAGCGTTTCGCGATCCGCCGGGGTGCCCGGCGCGTTGCCCGGCAGCTGCGCGTCCGGATAGAGTTGTTCGAACTCGCTGCGGGTGGCGCTGGTCAACAACATGCGGCCGAGCGAGGTTTGGTGCACCGGCAAACGGGTGCCGACGCTGACCTGATTGATCTGAGAACCGGCGGCGCTGACGCGGGCGATATAGATCACGTCGCGCCCGTCGCGGATCGCCAGATGACTGCTGCACTGGCTGCGATCGCGCAGCTGTTCGATCACCGGCTGGCCGGCCTGCGCGACGTCCAGCGACGCGATGTATTCAAAACCGAGACGCAGCACCTTGATGCCCAGCGCGAAGGTATTGGTGCGCGGATTGCGCTCCAGAAAGCCCAGGTGCTCGAGCGTCTGCACCACGCGGTAGGCGGTGGCCTTCGGCATATCGACCAGGCGATGCAACTCGGCAAAGGTCATTTCCTTATGCTGCTCGCCAAACGCCAGCAGCAACTGCAATCCGCGATCCAGTCCCGGGATCAGATACTTACATGCTTGCTCGTCCGCCATCTCTCGCTCCTGCGCTGTGCGCCTGCCCTGCGGGCCGTCAGTTGAATACGAAACCGCCGTTGACCGGCAGCAGTTGACCGGTGACGAAATCCGCCAGCGGCGACAGCAGATAAAGCACCGTGCCGTTCACATCGTCCGGATGCTGCGCCCCGGCCAGCGCGCGCCCCTGCTCATACAGCTGATGGCGCTCGGCGGGCACATACTCGGTGGCTTCCACCCGCGTCAGGCCCGGCGCAATAGCGTTGACGCAGATGCCCTGCGGGCCCAGCTCGCGCGCCATCGATCTCGTCATCGCGATCACCGCGCCTTTGCTGGCGACATAGGCCATCAGGCGCGGTGCGCCCCACAGCGCGGTGTCCGACGCCACGTTGACGATCTTGGCGTGCGGGTTGCGCGCCAGCAGCGGCACCGCCGCCTGGCTCACCAACCAGGTGCCGCGCACGTTGACCTGCATTACCCGATCCCACAGATCGATGTCGTATTCCATCATGGTTTTACCGCCGACGCCGGTCGCCAGCGCCGCGTTGTTCACCAGCCCGTCGATCCCGCCGCCTGTGGCGATCTTCTCGAACGCCGAACGGATCGAATCCGGTGAGGCCAGATCGATGATTTGCGTTTCCACCTGAGCGCCCTGCTCACGCAGCGCGGCGCCGCTCGCCGTCAGCTCATCCGCCAAAATGTCGCACATCACCACCTGCGCGCCGGCAGCGGCAATGGCGGCGGCGAAGCTGTAGCCCAGGCCGCGCGCCGCGCCGGTGACCACGATGCGCTTGCCGTTCAGCAGGCCGTTCACTGCGCCGCCTCCCGCTCGCGCAGCGTCGCCAGCTGTTTCTGCGCCTCTTTCTGCATCAGGCGGCGCAGGCGCGACAGACCGACGTCGTGCTGGTACAGGTATTCGCGGCCACGGGCGTTAGGCGCCATGTTTTCAAGCACGATGCGATCCTGCTCGAGGACGTCCCAATGCAATGATTCCAGGCGATTGCGATACATGAAGCGCCACATGTCGCGCTGCCAGTCTTGGACCTTACGGATGCGCCAGAAGAATACCCGGCAGTGATCCTTGTCTTCCGGCACCACCATGCCGATGATCCAGAAGTGGCCGCCCGGCCCGAAACGTTTCTTGTACGGGATCGACAGACGCATCCAATACGCGCCGCTGTTGCCGAACTCCACCCAGTCGAAGTTGACGCCGATCTGGCCGTTTTTCTTGAAGATAAACCCGCTATCGGTCGGCTCCAGCCCCATATCCGCCTTGCGATCCCCTTCCGCCATCGAGTGCGAGGAAGAGTGCAGGTAGGTGCCATGCATCGGATCCATCACGTTTTCCAGGGCGTATTGGTAGTTGCAGTTCCAACTGGCGGTACACAAGAAGTGGCTGTACGACGCTTCGTCCGCCAGCTCTTGCGGGAAAGTCAGCTCCGCCGGCGCTTCATCCGCCGTCACGCCAAAATAGAGGAACACCGCGCCGTAGGCTTCTTTGGCCGGGTAAGCGCGCAGGCATTTTTGCCCCACCAGCGGGCAGCGATCCACCGCCGGCACGTCTTTCACCGTCCCGTCGCCGCCGACTTCCACCCCGTGATACCAGCAGGCGATGCGATCGCCGAGGTTCCACCCCATGGAAAGCCGCGCGCCGCGGTGCGGGCAGCGATCTTCCAACGCGTGTATCTGGCCTTCACCGTCGCGCCACACCACGATTTGTTGCTCAAGGCGGGTGATGCCGACCGGATTGTTGCCCACTTCCCAACTGGCCAGCACCGGATACCACATGCCGCGCAGCCCCTGGTCAAGATAGTCCTGCAAGCTCTGTTCGGAGGATGTTGTGTTTGCTGTCATTGTCTTCTCCCGGGTGTCGATCAGAAACCGTTAACGTGAAGGAATTCGCGGAACGTCGCTTCATTCCACGGCTGGCCGCTGCGATCGAACAGGCGGCGCTGATTCAACGCGCTGACGATCTGTTCAAGCTCTTCCGCGCCCTGATCGAAGATCGTTTCCAGCGCCGCCACCAGCGCGGTTTCGAAACCGTCCGGCACCCGGGCGCGGTTTTGCCACACAACGTTGCGGAACTGGCCCGGCTGATGGATTTGACCGTTGCCGCCTTCGCGGGCCGGCGTCACCTGTTGGGTGTCCGGCAGCCAGGGATTGAAATCGGTGATGTGCTGCATGATTACTCCTCCGCGATAAAGGTGATCTGGATTTGGTTGTCGACCACCCGGGTGGGATAGGTTTGCAGATCGCGGCCGCCCGGCTCGCGCAGGCACTGGCCGGTACGCACGTCAAACAGCGCTTCGTGCAGTGGGCACTCAACCTTGCCGTCGTCAACAAACCCCTGGCTGAGCAAGGCGTAAGCATGCGGACAGACGTCTTCCAGCGCATAGTAGTTACCGTCGAGCAGGTAAACCCCGATCTCTTTGCCTTCCACTTTGCCGGAGAAAGGAAAATCTTCTTTCACCTGAGACACTTCGCACACATTCTTCCAGCTCATTGCTTTTATCCTCTATCTGATTGTTTCATATATGAAACTCAGTTTCTTATTTAATACAGTCACTATAAGTCTGGCGAAACTTTCGTCAAGCGAGCGGAACGGCAAATGTTAATGAAAGGTTGTTTAAAAATGACAAATGCGGGAAGGATCACGAAATAATGCACCGATATGAAAAACCTATGTCCGTTGTGCGCTCTTCAGCTAATTTATGGCAAAAATTGCGTTGATCCTGGCGTCGCATTGCGCGTAAAAGAGTGCTCTCGCTGTCTTTTACACCTAGTTTTATAACAATAAATTTACATAAATCGGCCTCATCCCCGCGTTTGCGCGTAATGGCATCCGCAGGTGAGTTTACTGCTGACTGAATTCGTCAACCGATCGCACTGAGGAACGCGCCGTGCAACAACGTCAACGCTGGTTTGGGGTGATCGCCCTGCTGTTTCTGATCGTTATCGCCTATGCGGATCGGGTTAATATCGCCGTGATGTTGGTCAATCCCGACTTCCTGCAACACTTTCAACTCGGCGGTGACCGCGCCCATCAGGGCACGCTGATGACGGTGTTTTTACTCGGTTACGGCCTGTCCGCCATGTTGCTGACGCCGTTTCTGGAAACGCTGATGGGTTACCGCCGCGCGCTGACGCTGAGCGTCGTGCTGTGGGCGCTGCTCACCGCCGCGTCGCCGCTGGCGGGATCGCTGCTGTTGCTGTGCGCGGTGCGCGCGCTGCTTGGCGTCAGCGAAGGACCGCTGTTCTCGCTCAAGACCATGTACATCAGCGATCATTTCGCCGCCGACGAGCGCGGCAAACCCAACGCGGTCAGCGCGCTGGGCGTCTCGTTGGGGCTGGTGATCGGCTTTCCGCTGGTGAGTTTTCTGATGGCGCACTTCGGGTGGGCGATGTCGTTTCACCTGCTGGCGCTGCTCAACCTGCTGTTGGGCCTGGCGCTGGTGCGGCTGTTCGTTCATCCGCTCGCCTTACCCTCATCTTCACGCCCCGCCGATCCTCAGCCGGTGTTGAGCCGCGTCTGGCACACCTTCGCGCTGGCCTGGCGCACGCCGATGCTCGGTTGGATCTTGCTGATCGAGATCGCCACGCTCAGCTATCTGTGGGGGTCCAGCGCCTGGCTGCCGGCCTATCTGACCGATGAAAAAGGATTCTCCATCAAGCAGATGGGGTGGATGGCCGCACTGCCTTTCATCGTCAGCATCGCCTCAAAATACCTCGGCGGCGTGCTGCTCGATCGTATCCGCCCCTATCAGGCGCCGCTGATCTTCGTCTTTGGCGGCGCGGCGACCGCGCTGTGCATCTATGGCGTAATGAACAGCCATCAGCTTGGCTGGATCGCGTTCTCCCTGCTGGCGGCCAACGCCTGTTGGGGCGCGCAGGGCGCGGCGATCCCCACGCTGCTCCAGCATTATGCGCGGCCGGAGGCGGTCGGCAGCGCCTATGGGCTGATCAACGGCATCGGCAATCTGTTCTCGGCGTTCGTGCCGATGGCGATGGGCATGGTGATGGCCAGCCAGGGCAAGGTATCCTCGGGCTTTGCGGTACTGATCGCCTCGCAGCTGCTGACGCTGCTGGCGGGCGGCGCACTGTTTGGCCGCATGTTGCTGGCGCGGCAGGTGAAGCGGGCATAACCCCGTTCCCCTCTCCTCCGTAGCGGAAAACCGAATGCTTTAAGTGGGTGCTCAGGGATCTGGACGCCATCAACCAGCAGACGGGGGACATCCCCCGTCGCCGGGTTGCCTTACCGTTCGGATTCGTAAGCCAAAATGGCCGCAACCTCCGTAGTGCCCGATCGGATACGCAGCTCACACAGCGTGCTGCGGGTTATCCATGCCAGTGATATTACCGTGGCACAAATAACCACCAGTTTTAACAGGCTCCGTTTGTTCGGCATCATGCCTTCTTCTCCTTGCCTCGCGGCGGGTAAGAGGCTAACTTAACGTTGTCTGGCGTTAGAGTTGGCCTCGGGTTGATGAATATCGACTCGGGGCTTTTCTCTTTGTACCTTTCACGCAGGCTCTAGATACAAAGATCCAGAGCACCCGTGCGCAGTATATTCATCCTCCCCGTTATCCCGGTTCCTTTTTACTGACTCCGTTTCATTTCTGCGCAAAATTGCGCAAAGGTGTTGCAACAGACTGAAAATCGCCGCGCGGATGGCGAAAATGAAATAAAAAAAGCGGCCCCCATACGATGAGAGCCGCTTTTTCAGCGAGGCGTGGCCTGGCGTCAGGCGTGTTTCTTGGCCGCCTGCAGGTACAGCATCTCCAGACCCAACGTCGCCGCGGCCAGCGCGGTGATCTCGGACTGGTCATAGGCCGGCGCCACTTCCACTACGTCCATGCCGACGATGTTCAGCGACTGCATGCCGCGCACCAGTTTCAGCGCGCGATCGGAAGTCAGGCCGCCGATCACCGGCGTGCCGGTGCCCGGTGCGAACGCCGGATCCAGACAGTCGATGTCGAAGGTCAGGTACACCGGCATATCGCCGACGATGCCTTTGATCTGGGTCAGCAGGTCGTCCACGCTGCGATCGTTCACCTGCGCGGCGTCCAGTACGGTAAAGCCATTGTCGTGATCGAACTCGGTGCGAATGCCGATCTGCACCGAGTGATGCGGATCGATCAGGCCTTCGTTCGGCGCATGGTAGAACATGGTGCCGTGGTCGAACTTGCTGCCGTTGGCGTAGGTATCGGTATGGGCGTCAAAGTGCACCAGCGCCAGCTTGCCGAAATGCTTGGCGTGCGCGCGCAGCAGCGGCAGGGTGACAAAGTGGTCGCCACCGAACGAGAGCATGCGCTTACCAGCCTTCAGCAGTTTCTCCGCGTGCGCCTGCAGCTTGTCGCTCATGTCCTGCGCATCGCCGAAGTTGAACACGATGTCGCCGCAATCAACCACGTTCAGGCGATCGCGCAGATCGAAGCTCCACGGCCAACGGTTGCCTTCCCAGGCCAGGTTGGTGGACACCTGGCGGATGGCCGCCGGGCCATGACGGCCGCCGGCGCGACCGGAGGTCGCCATGTCAAACGGAATGCCGGTGATGACCCACTCTGCATCGCTGTCGTAAGGCATGAAGTTCAGCGGAAAGCGCAGGAAACCAAAGGCGTTGGACACTAATGAATTATCGGACTGATGGCCTAAGGTGCTCATAGTAAACCCTCGTAGTTCAACAAGTTGCCGGGCGCAGACGCCGGGCCGTGACAAAAAAAAATCCCTCCCGCGTCGTTAGCCCGACGAGAAAGGGATTTATTCGATGTGTGTTTCGGTGCTACCGATACGGCAGATTATGGCCGCATTTTGCTCATGCTTCAAGGGGACCGATATCGCCCCCCTGAAGAAGGCGGTTACTCGTCTTCCAGATACGTGTAGCCGTACAGGCCAGCTTCAAACTCTTCCAGGAACTGCGCCTGCAGCTCGCTGTCCAGATCGGTTTCTTTGACCTGATCGCGGAACTTGGACAGCAGCGCGCTCGGATCGAGCTGCACGTACTCCAGCATGTCCGCCACGGTATCGCCCTCGTCGGACAGCTCGGTCTCGACGCTGCCGTCCGGGAACACGTACACGTCAACCGAGGCGGTGTCGCCGAACAGGTTGTGCATATTGCCGAGGATCTCCTGGTACGCACCGACCATGAAGAAGCCCAACGCCGGCGGGTTCTCCGGATCGTATGGCGGCATCGGCATGGTGGTCGCCACGCCGTCGCCGTCGACGTAATGGTCGATGGTGCCGTCGGAATCGCAGGTGATGTCGAGCAGCACCGCACGGCCTTCCGGCGGCTTATCCAACCCTTCCAGCGGCAGCACCGGGAACAGCTGATCGATGCCCCAGGCATCCGGCATCGACTGGAACAGCGAGAAGTTGACGTAGAACTTGTCCGCCATGCGCTCTTGCAGTTCGTCGATGATAGGACGGTGCGCGCGGTTGCTCGGATCGAGCTGCTGCTGGATCTTGTTGCAGATGTTCAGATACAGCTGCTCGGCCCAGGCGCGCTTGGTCAGGTCCAGCATGCCGTGCGCGTATTGGGTATGCACGTCGTGCAGATCCATCTGGCTGTCGTGCAGCCATTCGCGCAGCGAGCGGCGGTTTTCCGGCTCGTTCATTTCCAGCCAGGTTTCCCACATGCTTTCCAGCGCGCGCGGCGCGTCGGCTTCCGGCGGCTGCGGTTCGCTGAACTCGTTGCGCTCTACGCCGATCACGTTGGAGACCAGCACCGTGTGGTGAGCGGTCACGGCGCGACCGGACTCGGTGATCACCGTCGGGTGCGGCAGGCCGTGTTCGTTACAGGCGTCGCCGATGCCCCAAATCACGTTGTTGGCGTATTCGTTCAGGCCGTAGTTGACCGAGCAATCGGACTGCGAACGGGTGCCTTCGTAGTCGACGCCCAAGCCGCCGCCCACGTCGAAGCACTGAATGTTGACGCCCAGCTTGTGCAGCTCAACGTAGAAGCGCGCCGATTCGCGCACACCGGTGGCGATGTCGCGAATATTGGCCAGCTGCGAGCCCAAATGGAAGTGCAGCAGCTGCAGGCTGTCGAGGCGGCCCGCTTCACGCAGGGTTTCCACCAGCTTCAGCACCTGCACCGCCGCCAGACCGAACTTGGATTTTTCGCCGCCGCTCGACTGCCATTTGCCGGAGCCTTGCGATGCCAGACGCGCACGCACGCCCAGGCGCGGTATGACGTTCAGCCGTTCGGCTTCTTCCAGCACCAGGTTGATCTCGGACATCTTCTCGATCACCAGGTACACCTTGTGCCCCAGCTTTTCCCCGATCAGCGCCAGACGAATATATTCACGATCTTTATAACCATTACAGACGATCACCGAGCGGGTCATGCCGGCATGCGCCAGCACCGCCATCAGTTCGGCCTTGGAGCCGGCTTCCAGCCCCAGCGGTTCGCCGGAGTTCACCAGCGATTCAATCACGCGGCGATGTTGGTTCACCTTGATCGGATACACCAGGAAATAGCCGCCCTGGTAACCGAAGGACTCACGCGCGCGTTTGAACGCGGCGTTGATAGAGCGCAGGCGATGCTGAAGGATCTGCGGGAAGCAGAACAGCGCCGGCAGACGTTGGCCGTCTTGCTGGCGCGTTTTCACCAGTTCTGCCAGATCGACGCGCGCCTGCGGGACATCCGGATCCGGGCACACGCTGATATGGCCCAGCTCGTTGACGTCATAGTAATTGTTGCCCCAGTAGGCGACGTTATAAGTACGCAGCATCTTGCTGGCATTACGATCATTCATGGCAACCTCCTGCATGGAGCGCAAAGATAAAGACTCGCCCTCAACCGGCGGACGGTGAATCAACAGATCATCAGACATGGTTCGCCTCACATTCCGTACTGACGAAACCGTCAGCCACTATCGCAGCTACAACCCGCGAGAACAACCCAACAAGCCGCGCCGGCGGCAGCGAAGAGAACTGCCGTTCGCGGTCAGCGATCGGTTTATCACTCATATAATTGTAAGACACCCTGTTCAAACCTCGTGAATCGGGCCAAGAAACATCCCACAGGAAGGCTGCAGGCTACCCTTGTTCAGTTCTTCAGACGACCGTTAGCCGGCCCGAGAATCCTGAGTAGCGGCCAAGTGTTTATCGCACCTGGTAAGTGACAGAGAGACAAGACGGGAAATAGCAGAAGAATGTGCGCCAGAACGGCACTGCTGTTGAGAACCAACAACCGGTAGACAACGGATCATTAATCCAACCACCTCCACGCGCGCCGTTCGGAGTGAACGACCCAGCCTCTAAAATAGTGTAAGAACGTGACCGTTCGATGAAGCGGCGGCGCCACGGCGAACGCCCGCGACGGATAATAGCGCAATGCCGACGAATGCAAAGCGGAAGTTTATCGTACCTTCCCCCACGCCAGACCGCCGTACTGTGCAGCAAATGAACCGCGCGCGCAGTTTATACCGGTAAGCAGGTGAAAAAGCAAAATGAAAATTCGCCGAAAACTGTTTCAAGCGATGAAAATGGCGCCAACCCGTTTACGCAAAAGAGCGAAAGCGCAAAAAATTACTGGCAATCTGGCTAAACCCTGACCTAAAATAGACGTCCAGATGTTAATCCATCTATACTGGTTAACTGATAAACTGCTTAACGGCTTTGCCTGAGGGGCGTTGCAGGATGCATCTCGCGCCATCAGCGGAAGACCCTTCGCTTCGATGCCGGATCTCCAGCGCTGTGCAGTAATTTCTAACCCGTCTTATGCAAGGTAAAGAACACAATGGCTAAACACCTCTTCACGTCCGAATCCGTCTCCGAAGGACATCCAGATAAAATCGCCGACCAGATCTCCGATGCCGTCCTCGACGCCATCCTGGAACAAGATCCGAAAGCGCGCGTCGCCTGCGAAACTTACGTGAAAACCGGTATGGTGCTGGTCGGCGGTGAAATCACCACCAGCGCCTGGGTCGATATCGAAGAGATCACCCGCAAGACCGTGCGCGAGATCGGCTACGTTCATTCGGACATGGGCTTTGACGCCAACTCCTGCGCAGTGTTGAGCGCCATCGGCAAGCAATCCCCGGATATCAATCAGGGCGTTGACCGTACCGATCCTCTCGAGCAGGGCGCCGGCGATCAGGGCTTGATGTTTGGCTACGCCACCAATGAAACCGACGTGCTGATGCCTGCGCCTGTCACCTACGCGCACCGTCTGGTGCAGCGCCAATCCGAAGTGCGTAAGAACGGCACCCTGCCGTGGCTGCGCCCGGACGCGAAGAGCCAGGTGACCTTCCAATACGACGACGGCAAAATCGTCGGCATCGACGCCGTCGTTCTGTCCACCCAGCACTCAGAAGACATCTCGCTGAAAGATCTGCAAGAAGCGGTGATGGAAGAGATCATCAAGCCGGTACTGCCGGCGGAATGGCTGACGGCGGGCACCAAATACCACATCAACCCGACCGGCCGTTTCGTTATCGGCGGCCCGATGGGCGACTGCGGCCTGACCGGCCGTAAGATCATCGTCGACACCTACGGCGGCATGGCTCGCCACGGCGGCGGCGCCTTCTCCGGTAAGGATCCGTCCAAGGTTGACCGTTCCGCGGCTTACGCGGCGCGCTACGTGGCGAAAAACATCGTCGCCGCCGGCCTGGCCGATCGCTGCGAGATCCAGGTGTCTTACGCTATCGGCGTAGCGGAACCGACCTCCATCATGGTGGAAACCTTCGGTACCGAGAAAGTGCCAACCGAACAACTGACGCTGCTGGTGCGCGAATTCTTCGATCTGCGCCCATACGGCCTGATCCAGATGATGGATCTGCTGCAGCCGATCTACCGCGAAACCGCCGCCTACGGCCACTTCGGCCGCGAACACTTCCCATGGGAAGCGACCGACAAAGCTGCGCAGCTGCGCGATGCCGCCGGCCTGAAATAAGCCCCGACATCAACATGAAAACGGCGAGCCAAGGCTCGCCGTTTTTTTTGAACGGATGGGTGCTCCTGGATCAACGCATCGACTGCCGGCCGGCGGAGGCAAAGCCCCCGCCGCCGGGTTGCCTTACCGTTCGGATTCGTAAGCCAAAATGGCCGCAACCTCCGTAGTGCCCGATCGGATACGCAGCTCACACAGCGTGCTGCGGGTTATCCATGCCAGTGATATTACCGTGGCACAAATAACCACCAATTTTAACAGGCTCCGTTTGTTCGGCATCATGCCTTCTTCTCCTTGCCTCGCGGCGGGTAAGAGGCTAACTTAACGTTGTCGTGCGTTAGAGTAGGCCTCGGGTTGATGGATATCGACTCGGGGCTTTTCTCTTTGTATCTTTCACGCAGGCTCCAGAGACAAAGATCCAGAGCACCCGCCCGCAGTATATTCACCTCCCCCTCTCTTCCCGCGTTCCTTTTCACGTTAAATGTCTTTCTTGCGCAGCGGCACGCAACGCCTTGCAAGGCGTTGAAAAAAGGCCCAGCAACGCTGGGCCTTTGATGGCGGAGAAAGCAAAGTAGGGCTGAAGCTTACGACGTCTGCTTACGCAACAGATAAACGAAGTACGGCGCACCGATAAAGGTCGCCAGTAACCCGGCGGGGATCTGATACGGGAACAGCAGCATACGCCCGCACCAGTCGGCAAACACCATCAGCAAGCCGCCCAGCAGCGCGGCGATCACCATTTGCGGCAGCGCGCGGCGGAAGCCCAGCATACGCGCCATATGCGGCGCCATCAGCCCGACAAAGCTCAACGGCCCGACGGTCAGGGTCGCCATGGCGGTCAGGGTGGCAGCCAGCAACAAAATGGTCAACCGCGCCGGCGTCAGCGCAATGCCCACCGAGCGGGCGGTGGCGCCGCCGAGTGGCAGGATGGTCAACCAACGGCGGCACAGCGGCGCCAATACCATCAGGCCGGCGGCCACCAGCGCGGTACGCAGCGCCTGCGCCGGCTCCACCGAATAGGTCGAACCGGAGAGCCAGGTCAGCAAGCCCCCCATACGCGGATCGCCGCTGGCCAACAGCAGGAAGATGACGGTAGTAAAGGCGGTGCTGAGCGCGATACCGGCGAGCAGCATGCGTTCCGTCGAGAAACCGCCGCGGCCTGCGGCGATCATGATGATCAGCAGCGTAACGGCCGCCCCCAGACTGCCGGCGGGCAGCAGCCAAACGAAGGCGTCGCCCGGCACCATAAACAGCATCATCACGACGCCAAAAGCGGCGCCGGAGCTGATGCCCAGCACTTCCGGGCTGGCCATCGGGTTGCCGGTCAGCTTCTGGATCAACGTGCCGGCGACCGCCAACATCATGCCCGCCGCCAACGCCGACAGCACCCGCGGCCAGCGCCACGGCAGCAAGGCGTCCAGCTCCGCGCCCAGGCTCCAGTGCCAGCCGCCGGCATTTTTGCCCAGCATCAGCGCCAACGTCAGGCCGATCAACAGCACGACGCCGGCCAGCGCTGCCCAGCCAGGCAGATTCCCGCGCTCGGCAGGCACCTTGTCGCCAAGGTTCATCGGTGGCGGCGTGGCGGCGCTGCGCAAACGCGGCAGCAACCACAGCAGCAGCGGCGCGCCGAACAGCGCGGTGGCCGCCCCGGTCGGGATCTCACGCCACACCTGCGCCACCCCAATCATCACCTGATCGGTCAGCCACAGCAGCAACGCCCCCAGCAACGGCGCCAACATCATGCGATGCGCCAGGCGGCGAGCGCCCAGCATCTTCGCCATCAGCGGCGCAAACAGGCCGATAAAGCCGATAACGCCCACCGCGCTCACCAACATAGCGCTGAAAATGATGGCCAGCCCCAGGGCGCAGAAGCGCGCCATCGACAGCCCCAACCCCAGGTTGCGCGCCACGCCGTCGTCCAGCCCCAGCAGCGTCAGCGGGCGCAGCAATAGCGCCGCCAGCGCACCGGCCACCAGCAAACGCGGCAGGATAAACTGCACCGCGCTCCAGTCCTGTTGGTTCAACGCGCCAGTGCCCCACAGGAACATGCCCTGCAGCTGATCGTAATTAAACAGCGCCAACAGGCTGTTGACTGCGCCGCAGTAAAGCCCCAGCACCAGCCCGGCCAGAATCAGCGTCACCGGCGACATCCGCTTGCCCCAGGCGACGCCGAACACCAGCCCGCCCACCGCGATCGCCCCCACCATAGCGGCCAGTTGACGAGTGAACTCGCCCCCCGGCAGCACCCACAGCGTGGCGATGGTCAGGCCGAGCTGCGCGCCGGCGGCCACGCCGAGCGTCGACGGTTCCGCCAACGGATTGCGCAACACCTGCTGGAACAATACGCCGACCAATCCCAGACCGGCCCCGGCCAACAGCGACACCGTCAACCGCGGCAGCAGGCTGTAATGGAACAGCATTTGCCGCACGTCGTCGATGTCCGGCGCGCTCAGCGCCCGCGCCCATTGCGCCGGCGGCAGTTGCTGCGTCAGGTTGTATATCGTCAAACCGCCTGCCGCCGCCAGCAACAGCAGGATCAGCGTCAGCGGCAATTTCCGAATGCCCGCATTCATGCCGCACTCTCCTGAACCTGCGCCAACAGGCGGCAAAACCGCATCGTCGACAGCGTGGCACCGTAGAACCACACCGCCGGCACCTGCCGCAGCTGGTTTTGCCGCACGAAGGGCAATGACTGCCACAGCGGCGTCGCGCTGACCTTGTCCATCATCGCCTGATTGCCGTGATCGAGATAAATGACTCGGGCGTTACGCACCGTGGCCAACCGTTCAATCCCCACCACCGCCGTGCCCCAAAAGTCGGTTGGCTCCTGCCAGGCATTGCGGATGCCCAGTTGGTCCATCGCTTCCTGGAACAGGCTTTTCTGGCCGATGATCAACGCATGGCGGGTGTCTATCAGGGAAAACAGCAGCAACGGTTGCCGGGTGTAGCTTTGCAGGCGCTGACGCGCATCCTGCATAAAGCTGTCGAACTGCGCCAGGTGGTTTATCGCCCGGCTTTCTATGCCTAATCGTTGCCCCAGCGCCAGCAGCGACTGGCGGGCGACGGTCAGCGGTTTGCCGCTGCCGTCGTTGAAGCCGAAGCTCATGGTTGGCGCGATGGGTTGGATTTTTCGCGGCGTCGGGCCATAGCCTTGCGACAGCAACACCAGCGAAGGCTGGAGCTGCTGCAGCAGTTCGAGATTCGGTTCGGTGCGCTGCCCGACGTCGACGACCGTCGCCGGCAGCTTCGGTTCCGCCACCCACAGGTTGTAGTTATGGACATCGGCCACCGCCAGCGGCGTCACGCCCAATGCCAACAGCAGCTCGATCGGCAGCCATTCCAGCGCCGCAACGCGCGCGATATCCGGCGGCGCATCCGCCGCTCGCCCGGGCAACGATCCCAACAGGGGCGACAGCGCCAGCGCCATCAACAGGCGGCGGCGCAGCGGATCGTGAGAAGAAGTGAATGCAGAGGACATCAGTAGACAAAACTCACCGGCGCGCCGCCGCTCGGGTGCGGCAACGTGCCCATAGGAATACCGTAAATTTGCTCCAGCACGGGCCCCTGCATCAGTTCCAGCGGGCCGCCCTGGGCGATCATGTCACCGCCGCGCAGCGCCACCAAATGGTCGCAGTAGCGCGCCGCCATATTGATGTCGTGCAGTACGGCGATCACCGTGAGATCGCGTTCGCGGCTCAGGCGCTGGATCAGCGCCAGCACCTCGACCTGGTGCGCGATGTCCAGCGCCGACGTCGGCTCGTCGAGCAACAGGCAGCGGCTGTCCTGCGCCACCATCATCGCCAGCCAGGCGCGTTGGCGCTCGCCGCCGGACAGGCTGTCCACCAGGCGGTGGGCGAACGGCTTCAGCCCCACCAGCGCGATAGCCTCTTCCACCTGTTGGCGATCGTTGGCGCCAAAACGCCCCAGCGCGCCATGCCACGGATAGCGGCCGACGGCCACCAGCTCGCGCACCGTCATGCCTTCCGCCGCCGGCAACTGCTGCGGCAGGTAGGCCACCTGGCGGGCGAAGGATTTGCTGTCCCACTGCGCCAACGGCTGCCGATTGAGCAAGACCTGACCGCCGCTGGGCGCATGGTGCCGCCCGAGCAGTTTCAACAGGGTGGATTTACCGGAACCGTTATGGCCGATCAGGCCGCAGACTTTGCCCTGAGGAAAACGGAGCGACAGCGGTTGCAACAGCACCCGGCCGGGAACGGCGAAGCTGGCGTTATCCAGCGCGAACGTCGCGCCGGGATTAAGAAGTTTGTCCTGCATAGATCCTGCTTTTTCCGGGGCGACGCGCCGCCGCCCCGGCTATCCGGTTAGAAACGGAAGGTTGCGGTGGCGACCACCTGGCGTTCTGCGCCCCAGTAGCAGGCGTAGTCGCGGTAGCAGCTCGATACGTAAGTCTTGTCGAACAGGTTGTTGATGTTGACGCCCACGGACGAGCCCGGCAGGCCAAAGCGCGCCAGATCGTATTTAATGGTGGCGTCCACCAGCGTGTAGTCCGGCACCTTGAAGGTGGTGTTATCGCTGTTGAAGCTCGAGCTGGAGCCAACGTAACGCACGCCGGAACCCAGCGTCAAACCGCTCACCGCTGTTTCGTGGAAGGTATAATCCGCCCACAGCGACGCCATGTGTTTCGGCACTTCGACGGTCGGTTTGCCCTGATAGGTGTTGTCCTTGGTGTACTTCGCATCGGTGTAGGTATAGGAGGCGATCAGGTTGACGTTGGCATTCAACGCCGCCTTGGCTTCCAGCTCCACGCCGCGCGAACGGATCTCGCCGCTCTGCACGCTGAACTGCGCGTTATCCGGATCCGGCGTCAGGTTGTTGTTCTTGGTCAGCTGATACAGGGCGCCGGTCAGCACGATTGGGCGATCCTTCGGCACGTATTTCACGCCGGCTTCATACTGCTTGCCGATCGAAGGTTTGAACGTACTGCCCCCTTGCGTCGTGCCCAAATTCGGCTCAAACGACTCGCTGTAGCTGAAATACGGCGTCACGCCGTTGTCGAACAGATAATTCAGGCCGCCGCGCCAGGTGAACTGCCGGTCGGTCTGCTGGCTCGTCGAACTCGCATCACGGTTGTAGGCGGAGGTCTTCGCCCAGTCATAGCGCCCACCCAGCGTCAACAGCCACTGGTTCCACTCCCCTTGCTCCTGCACATACAGGCCGGTTTGCTCCTGACGGTTCAGATAATGGTAGGGGAAGTTGATGTTGACCGCGTCATTCCCGTATTGCGGATGGGTCATGCTCAACCCGTCCGCTGTACCAAATGCGGCATTGATATCGTTACGCATGCGCATGTAGTCCACGCCGAACAACAGCGTGTGGTCGATATCGCCGGTTTTCACCTTCGCCTGCGCCTGAGTATCCACCGAGAAATTGTTCAGGTGCTCTTTCGACTGAACATAGGCACGGTTAATCGTCGTCGGCGTCGCAGCAGAAACGCCACTGCCATAAATACTCTTCATGTCGGTGTCCAACTGCAGATAGCGCAGGTTCTGGCGCACCGCCCAGGTATCGTTGAAGGCGTGTTCGAAGCTATACCCGATCATCCGCTGTTTGCGGGAGGTATAGTTGCTGGCTTCGCCTTCGTTGAAATCGGTCGGCAGCTTACCGCCGTTCGGCAACGGGATCAGCGTGCCCTGCTTCGGTAGCCAGCCGTAATAACCGGTATAGGGATCGTTTTGAATGTTGGCCAACAGCGTGAAGTTGGTCTTGTCATCCGGGCGCCAGCTAAAGGACGGCGCGATCGCATAGCGCTTCTCTTTGCTCATGTTTTGCTGCGCATCGCTGTCTTTCGCCAGGCCGGTCAGGCGATAGGAATAGATGCCCTGATCGTCCAGCGAGTCGCTGAAATCGAAACCGGTTTGGAACAGGTTATCGGTGCCCATCTTGAACTGGATTTCGCGCAGCGGCTCGGTGGTTGGCCGCTTGCTGACCAGGGCGACCAGGCCGCCGGGGTTGCTTTTGCCGTACAGCACCGAGACCGGGCCGCGCAGCAGCTCGGCGCGCTCGAGGAAATAAGGATCGATGGACGCTTCGCTGTAGTTGTCGCCCAGCAGCCGCAGGCCATCCAGATACTGGGTGGTGTTGGTGGCCGGGAAGCCGCGGATCGCCACCGCGTCATAGGTCGTGGAGCTGCCGCGGCTGGCGAATACGCCCGGCGCATAGGCCAGCGCGCCTTTCACCGTATCCGGCTGGCGCATGTCCATCTCTTCACGCGTTACCACGGAAACGGACTGCGGGTTCTTCTCGATCGGCGTATCGGTTTTGGTGCCGGTGGCGCTGCGCTTGGCGACATAGGTGCCGACCGGCCCCCAGGCGCTTTCCTGCTGGGCGGTGTTGCTGCTGCCCACAACGGTAATCGTGTCTTCCTTGGCGGCCGGCTTGGCGTCGGCGGAAAAAGCCGGCATCGCCAGCGTGCCCAACGCCGCAGCGACGGTGATCGCTAACGCGCTGACGGGGAGACGGCCCTGCTTGGCCGCGGATGATGAAAGACGCTTGGTCGGCATAGTTGATTTCTCTGATGAATAATTAAATGACGAATGTAAACGATAATAATTATTATAAGCGTCGCATTTTATGCAGAAGCCAAATTAAACTGCAAGCCGAATTCATAGGGCAAATAGGTTAAGGATTAGGCGCTTAACCATGCAGCTAACAGGGAAATAAAACGAGCGGAAAAATAAAAAAGCCCGCAACCAAGGTTACGGGCTTAATAACAAAGCAAAAATTTTCACCGGGGCCGGCGCCCCGGCAGCGATTACTGGCCGAACATATCCTTGATCCAGCCTGCGACACCATCACCATCTTTTTGCTCACCCGCCGCCGGTTGCTGCTGTTGCTGCACCGCCGCCTGGCTGGCCTGACACAGTCCCTGCGGATTGTCGGTCCAGACCGGGATGGTGCGCCAGCTGCCGCCGCCGCAGATAAAGTTGCCGGCGGAGTCAATGCTCATCTGGTTAATGCCTTCCGGCGGCTGCAGCATCAGCGGCAGCGGCGTCTGGTTTTCCAGATAGCGGCGATACAGGGTCAACGCGCCGTTGGCGCCGGTCAGCTTGGCCGGGCCGTTGTTATCGCGCCCGACCCAGGCGATCGCCACTTCCTTGCCGTCGATGCCGGCGAACCAGCTGTCGCGCAGATCGTTGGTGGTACCGGTTTTCGCCGCCAGGTTGTAGTTCGGGAACTTCACCGACAGCGAGCGGGAGGTCCCGCGCGCCACGCCCTGCTGCATCGCGTACAGCGTCAGGTAAGCGGCCTGCGCCGGCACCATGCGCTCCGCCTGCGGGAAGCTCTGGTACAGCACCGTGCCGTCTTCGGCGATCACCGAACGCACCGCCGACAGCGGCGCACGGTTACCGCCGCTGGCGATGGTCTGGTACTCCTGCGCGACTTCCATCGGCGTCAGGCCGATCGCCCCCAGCAGCATCGACGGCACCGGGTTGATCTCCGCTTTCGGGATCCCCAGGCGTTGCAGCGTAGCGCTGATCTGATCCAGCCCGACCGACAGGCCGAGGTTCACCGTCGGCACGTTCAGCGAGTTGGCCAACGCATCCACCAGCATCACCTGACCGCGGAATTTGCGATCGTAGTTGTTCGGCTGCCAGACGGCGCCGTTCGGCTGTTTCAGCGACAGCGGCGCATCCGCCAGCCAGGTGTTGAGGCGGTATTTGTCCGGCTCGGACAGCGCGGTCAGGTACGTTGGCGGTTTGGCCAGCGAGCCGACCAGGCGTCGCGCCTGCATGGCGCGGTTGAAACCGGCGAACTGCGGGTTGGCGCCGCCGACCATGGCGCGTACTTCACCGCTGAAGCGATCGACGATCACCATCGCCGCTTCCAGATCCTGCAGGTGACGCGCAGCGCGCAGCGCCGGGATGCCGTCTTCGACCGCTTTTTCCGCCGCGTCTTGCGACACCGGATCCAGCGTGGTGAAGATCTTCACGCCGGACAGGTCATTGACCTTATCGCCCAGCTTGGTTTGCAGTTCCTGACGCACCATCTGCATAAACGCCGGCTGTGGCGTAATGACGCCGCCTTTCGGCTGCACGCCCAGCGGACGCGCGCTCAGCATGTCATACAGCTCGCCGTCGATCACGCCCTGGTTCTGCAACAGTTTGAGCACCAGGTTGCGGCGCTCCAGCGCCAGTTTCGGGTTGCGCCACGGGTTATACAGCGACGCGCCCTTGACCATGCCGACCAGTAACGCCTGCTGATCGAGGCTCAGCTCGTCCACCGGACGGCCGAAGTAATACAGGCTGGCCAGCGGGAAGCCGCGGATCTGGTCGCTACCGCTCTGGCCGAGGTACACTTCGTTCAGATACAGCTCCAGAATGCGGTCTTTGCTGTAACGGTAATCCACCAACAGCGCCATATAGGCTTCGTTGGCCTTACGCCACAGCGAACGTTCGTTGGTCAGGAACAGGTTCTTCACCAGCTGCTGCGTCAGGGTGCTGCCGCCCTGCACCGCGCGGCCGGCGGTCAGGTTGGCCAGCACCGCGCGGCCGATGGAGTACGGGCTGATGCCGTCATGCTCATAGAAGTGGCGGTCTTCCGTGGCGATCAACGTATCCACCAACAGATCCGGGAAACCGGAGCGCGGCACGAACAGCCGCTGTTCGCCGTTCGGCGACTGCAGCATGGTGATCAGGCGCGGATCGAGGCGGAAGAAGCCGAAGCTGCGGCCGCTGTCCAGGTTTTCGATCTTCGCCAGGCGGTTATTCTGGAAATCGAGGCGGGCGCGGATCTGCCCTTCTTTACCATCCGGGAAGTCGAACGGGCGGCGCAGCATCTCGATGCTGTTGGCCTGCACGGTAAACTCGCCCGGACGCGTCATGCGGCTGACCTGGCGGTACTGCATGCCTTCCAGCAGGTTAACCATCTCCTTCTTGCTGTACGGCATGCCCGGTTCCAGGTTGACCATGCGGCCGTACACCGCCGCCGGCAGCTGCCAGACTTTGCCGTCGATGCGGCTGCGGATCTGCGAGTCCAGGTAGACGCCATAGATCGCCAACAGGACGGCGAGCACCAGGATCAGTTTGATAAACAGGCCGAGCCAGCGGCGTTTTTTACGCGGCGGAGTCGCTTTCACCTTACGCGGCATGCGTTCCTCCTCCTCTTCATACTCGTCATCGTCATACTCGTCTTCTTCGTAATCGTCATAATCGTCGTCTCGGCGACGGCGCGGCGGCTTGCGCGACGCGGTGCTTTTTGGTTGTTTTCCTTTGCGCCCGATGGGCTCGCGGTCATCCCCAGCCATGGCTGTTGTTCTCCGAGCTTGCCGACACTGCCGGCCATAATGAGTCGCTTAATCTGTGCCGACGCCGTGGCGCTGAACAGAAGAAACATCTGAATTCCAAACCTTAAACGATCGCGGCCTACTGATATTTCTTCGTTCGGCGCGTCGGGGCCGCCGTGGCCGGATCGTCCGGCCACACGTGTTTCGGATAGCGGCCCTTCATCTCTTTTTGCACCTCGCGGTAGGCGCCTTGCCAGAAGGCCGCCAGATCGCCGGTGATTTGCAACGGCCGGTGCGCCGGTGAGAGTAACTCAAGCACTACCGGGATGCGACCCTCCGCCAACATCGGGCTGCGCTGCTCGCCGAACATTTCCTGCAAACGCACCGCCAGCGCCGGCGGTTTGCCGGCCTCATAACGGATCGGCAGGCGGCTGCCGGTCGGCACAGTGTAATGAGTGGGTAATGCATTATCCAGCCGCTGTTTTTGCTGCCAGTCCAACAGCCGGGACAACGCCTCGGCGAGGTTGACCTGCTTCAATCCGCGCAGATCGCGCACGCCGTTCAGCGACGGCAGCAGCCACTGCTCCAGCGCCGCCAGCAGCGGTTCTTCGTCCATCGCCGGCCACTCCGCCTCCGGCAGCCAGGCTTGCGCGCACTGCAGGCGCACCCGCAGTTGTTCAGCTGCGCCCTCCCAGTTGAGCACCGCCAGCCCCTGCGCGCGCACCCAGTCGAGCAGCGCCTGCTGCAGCTCTTCGTCCGCCGGCTTGGCCAGCGGCTGCGCGCGCAGCGTCAGACGGCCGATCTGGTGGCGTTTCCAGGCGCGCAGCGTCCCCTTCTCTTCATCCCACTCCACCGCCGTGCGTTGCATGACCATCGCCGGCAGCTGCGCCGCCAACGCCTCGATATCGACCGGCAACGCCAACAAAATACGCGCATCCGGGCTGTTGTGGCCCTGCAACAGGTTGGGGACAATCAACCAGGGCGCGCGCGACAGCGCCTCGTCCTGGTTCATCGCCGCGCCCAGGCCGTTGGCCAGCAGGTAGCGGCCATCCTGACCGCGACGCTGGGCGATGCGATCGGTAAATGCCAGCGCCAACAGCCGCGGCGCCAAATCGGCGTCAACTTGCCCCGCACGTTGCGGCAGACGTTTGGCCAACTGCGCGGCGCGCTGCCGCCAGTTCGGCTGCGGGCGGCTCAGCCAATAACCGATATCCATCTGCCCGCCGCGCGGCGGTTCTTCCAGCAATGCCGCCAGCAACGCGGCCGTCGCCAGGCCGTCGGCGCTCAGCGCCGCGCCGGCGACCAGCATCGCCGCCAGCCGCGGTTCACATCCCAGAGCGGCCATTTGGCGCCCCGGCGCGGTGAGTTTGTCGCCGTCATCCGTGGCCCCCAGCCGGTGCAGCAACGCCCTGGCCGCCGCCAATGCCGCTGTCGGAGGCGCGTCAAGCCAGGTCAGCTGCGCCGGATCATGGCACCCCCACTGCAGCAGCTCGAGCCAGAAGCCGGTGAGATCGCTCTGTAAAATTTCCGGCTCAGCATGTTCCACCGCGCGCTCCGCCTGCTCTTTGGCGAACAGATGCCAGCAAATGCCCGGTTCCAGACGCCCGGCGCGCCCGGCGCGCTGCACCATCGAGGCCTGACTGATGCGCTGCGTCGCCAGCCGCGTCAAACCGTTGCGCACGTCGTAACGCGCCACGCGCTCCAGACCGCTGTCCACCACCAGCCGAATGCCCTCGATCGTCAGGCTGGTCTCGGCGATGTTGGTCGCCAACACCACTTTGCGGCGGCCCGGCGCCGCCGGCTGAATCGCTTTTTGCTGTTGCGCCAGAGGCAAGGCGCCATACAGCGGGCAAAGATCGGTATCGCTCGCCACCTCGCCGGTCAATCGCTCCAGCACCCGATTGATCTCCGCTACGCCCGGCAGGAACAGCAGCAAAGACCCCGGCTGTTCGGCCAGCATGCGCTTCACCGCCGCCGCTACGCCATCCTCCAGCCGCTGATGGCTGGCCAACGGCTGATACAGGCGTTCAACCGGGAAACTGCGCCCCTCGGACACCACCACCGGCGCCTGCGGCAGCAGCTGCGTCATACGGGCGTTATCCAGCGTGGCCGACATGATCAGCAGTTTCAGATCGTCGCGCAGCCCTTGCTGCACGTCGAGCAGCAGCGCCAGCGCCAAATCGGCCTGCAGGCTGCGTTCGTGGAATTCATCGAGGATCACCAGCGATATGCCCTGCAGCTCGGCATCCTGCTGCAGCATGCGGGTGAGAATGCCTTCCGTCACCACTTCCAGCCGGGTCTGCGGCCCGCTTTTACTTTCGGCGCGCATGCGATAACCCACGGTCTGGCCGGGCTCCTCCCCCAATTGCTGCGCCAGACGATAGGCGACGTTCTTCGCCGCCAGCCGCCGCGGCTCCAGCATGATAATGCGCCCCGGCAACCCGGCCTTCGCCAGGAGCTGCAGCGGCAGCCAGGTGGATTTACCGGCGCCGGTCGGGGCGTGCAACAGCACCTGCGGGGCAGACTGCAGCGCAGCCAGCAACTCATCGAGCACTGCGCTGACGGGCAATGAAGACACTGAATTCTCCGTAGTGGTTAGCGTTAAACGGCGTACAGTGTAGCATTAGCTTTATACCCGTAACCTTTCAAACTGTTGCGGCGTTAGCTATAGTACGGAGCTCATTCGTGCGCCGCGCCCCTCGCGGGGCCGCTGCCAGTAACGTTTACCGCTGTTCCCGACCGTATTGTCATGCATTTGCCGAGCCTTTATGTCCAATTCGCGCCGCCTGTTTTTCGCCCTGTCCTTGCCTGACACCCTGCAACAGCAGGTGGTCCGCTGGCGCGCCGAGGCGTTTGCACCGGAGGCCGGTCGGCCGGTGGCGGCGGCCAATTTACACCTGACGCTGGCGTTTCTCGGTGAAGTCAGCGCACAGAAAGAACTGGCGCTGCGTAAGTTGGCCGGCCGTATCGCTCAACCCGGCTTCAGCATGCGGCTCGACGATCTCGGCCATTGGCCGCGCCCCGGCGTGGTCTGGCTCGGCACCCGCCGCGCGCCGCGCGGGTTGCTGCAGCTGGCCAAGCTGCTGCGTTCGCAGGCCGCACGCAGCGGCTGCCATCAAAGCGCGCTGCCGTTCCATCCGCACATCACGCTGCTGCGCGCCGCCACCCAGCCGGTGGCGATCCCGCCAGCGACGCCGGGCTGGGCGTTCAGCGCCGACGCCTTTTCCTTGTATGAATCGGTGTTCGAAAACGGCCGCACCCGTTACCAACACCTTGAACAGTGGCCGCTGGCCAAGCAGGCATCCCCATGATTTTTTCTCCACCGCTGCGCTCCGCCACGCTGATCAAACGTTACAAACGCTTTCTGGCTGACGTGATCACCCCAGAAGGGGAAACCTTTACGCTGCACTGCGCCAATACCGGCGCCATGACCGGCTGCGCCACGCCCGGCGACACCGTGTGGTACTCCACGTCGGACAACCCCAAACGCAAATACGCCCACAGCTGGGAGCTGACCCATACCCAACAGGGGCACTGGATCTGCGTCAACACCCTGCGCGCCAACGCGCTGGTGCGCGAGGCGATCGAACATAATTTAATCAATGAATTATCCGGTTACAGTAAAATTAGCGGCGAAGTGAAATACGGCGGTGAAAACAGCCGTATCGATTTGTTATTACAGGCAGAAAATCGGGTTAACTGCTATATTGAAGTTAAGTCAGTCACATTACTGCAACAACAACGTGGTTACTTTCCTGATGCGGTAACGCTCAGAGGGCAAAAGCACCTGCGTGAGTTGCTCAGCGTGGTTGAAAGCGGGCAACGGGCGGTATTGTTCTTTGCCGTGTTACACAGCGGTATTGAGCAGGTCGCACCGGCACATCATATAGATGAGCGCTATGCGGCGCTGTTGGCACAGGTCCGGCAGTTGGGAGTGGAAGTGGTTTGCTATGGGGCAAAATTATCACCTGACGGTATTTATCTCTGCGATAAGCTGCCGTTTTTTATCGATTAGCGCAGCCGGGTCCCTATAAATAGACAACCGGCCAGCACGATCGCCAAATACGCCTTCCTTCACACGATTGTCAAGCGGGCGACAGGAATAATTGCCAACCTACCTTCCTTCTGTTATTTATAGCGGCCTGTTTTTCCCCCGCATTGGGGATTCGATAGTGCGTGTGTATGTAGGAGAAGCAACATGCAAGAAGGGCAAAACCGTAAAACCTCGTCCTTGAGCATTCTCGCCATCGCTGGGGTGGAGCCGTACCAAGAGAAGCCGGGCGAAGAGTACATGAACGACGCCCAGTTGTCGCATTTCAAGCGCATTCTTGAAGCGTGGCGCAACCAGCTCAGGGACGAAGTGGACCGTACTGTATCGCATATGCAAGAAGAGGCAGCCAACTTCCCTGATCCGGCCGACCGCGCTACTCAGGAAGAAGAGTTCAGCCTTGAACTGCGTAACCGTGACCGTGAACGCAAACTGATCAAAAAGATCGAGAAAACGCTGAAGAAAGTGGAAGACGATGATTTCGGCTACTGCGAATCTTGTGGCGTGGAGATCGGTATTCGTCGCCTCGAAGCGCGTCCGACCGCCGATCTGTGCATCGACTGCAAGACGCTGGCTGAGATCCGCGAAAAGCAGATGGCCGGCTAATACCGCTACTCTACATGATTGGAGCTGCATCAAGGCGGCAAGAATGCGCATCCCGATGAGCTTACTCAAGTAAGTGATTCGGGTAAGCAGGCGCAGCTAACACAGATGCAGTTTCAAGCATAACGAGTATGTTACCGCTGCGGCGTGCGCATCCGCGTGCGCCGCACAGAGAAAAGGGAACCCCTCCCCTCTGATATGCAAGAAAGTCATTATGTGGGGCGCTTTGCCCCATCGCCTTCCGGGGATCTGCATTTCGGCTCGCTGATTGCCGCTCTGGGAAGCTACCTTCAGGCTCGCGCCCAACGCGGGCAGTGGCTGGTTCGCATCGAAGATATCGACCCGCCGCGCGAAGTCCCCGGCGCCGCAGCTCGCATCCTGTCCGCGCTGGAACATTATGGTCTCCACTGGGACGGCCAGGTCATCTATCAATCCCAACGTCACGACGCCTATCGCGCCGCGCTGGATCTGTTGCAGCGCCAGGGGCTCAGCTATTACTGCACCTGCACCCGCAGCCGCATCCAGCAAATCGGCGGATTGTACGACGGCCACTGCCGCGATTTGCAGCTCGGCCCGCAGGGCGCCGCCATCCGCTTGCGTCAGACCGCCCCCGTTTACCGGTTCCACGATCGCCTGCAGGGAGAATTGCACGCCGATCCGGCGCTGGCGGGAGAAGACTTTATCATTCGCCGCCGCGACGGGCTGTTCGCTTACAACCTGGCGGTGGTGATCGACGACCATTTTCAGGGCGTGACCGAGATTGTCCGCGGCGCCGATCTGATCGAACCGACGGTGCGCCAAATTGCCCTTTACCGCCAGCTGCAGGCGCCGGTGCCCGCCTATGTGCATCTGCCGCTGGCGCTGGGTGCCAACGGCATCAAGCTGTCGAAGCAAAACCATGCGCCGGCGTTGCCCGCTGGCGATCCGCGGCCGGTGCTGATCGCCGCGCTGAAATTTCTGCGCCAACCGCTGCCGGAAAGCTGGCAAGATCTTGACCTGCCATTATTATTGAGCTGGGCGATCGAACACTGGCGGTTGGAAAACGTGCCGCGTCAGGAGGCTATCCCTCTGGATGAAAACACGCCGGCATTCTCAAAGGAGCCATGGTGAGCTATGATTAGCCGCTATTTTTTGTTAGCTCCATTTTTATCAGTCACTATCGAGGTGTACCATTTTTACCCGAGTAGCCAACTTCTGTCGTAAGGTACTGACCCGCGATGACAAGCTGCCCCGCGACGACGCGGCGGCCGGCGATAAAAACGTAGTCCGCGAAGAGCGTGCCGCGGCGCCAAGCCGCCCTGCGCCGCAGCCGCGCGCCGCCGATAACGGCAGCAACGCCCCTGCCCGCCGCTCAACGCCGCGCAAGCGTCCGCCTTTCCCCCTCGCCGAGAGCAACGACTCGATGACCGTGATCCCGCGCGAACAACACTCGATTTCGCGCAAAGACATCAGCGAGAATGCGCTGAAAGTGCTTTATCGCCTGAACAAATCCGGCTACGAGGCTTATCTGGTCGGCGGCGGGGTGCGCGATCTGTTGCTCGGCAAAAAGCCGAAAGACTTCGACATCACCACCAACGCCACGCCGGAACAAGTGCGCAAGCTGTTCCGCAACTGCCGCCTGGTCGGCCGCCGCTTCCGTCTGGCGCACGTGATGTTCGGGCCGGAGATCATCGAAGTGGCCACCTTCCGCGGTCACCACGAACAGAATCAGGAATCCGACAAAAATTCCTCCCAGCAGGCGCAAAACGGCATGCTGCTGCGCGACAACATCTTCGGTTCGATCGAGGAAGACGCCCAGCGCCGTGATTTCACCATTAACAGCCTGTACTACGGCGTGGCGGATTTCACACTGCGCGATTACGTCGGCGGCCTGAACGATCTGAAACAAGGCGTGATCCGCCTGATCGGCGATCCGGAAACCCGTTACCGCGAAGATCCGGTGCGCATGCTGCGCGCGGTGCGCTTCGCCGCCAAGCTGGATATGCGCATCAGTGAAGAGACCGCCGAGCCGATCCCGCGTCTGGCTTCGCTGCTGCATGAGATCCCACCGGCGCGTCTGTTCGAAGAATCCCTCAAGCTGCTGCAGGCGGGTTACGGTTTCCAGACCTACCTGAAGCTGTGCGAATATCAGCTGTTCCAACCGCTGTTCCCGCTGATCGCCCGCAACTTCACGCCGAACCACGATACGCCGATGGAGCGCATTCTGGTGCAGGTGCTGAAGAACACCGATCATCGCCTGCAGAACGACATGCGCGTCAACCCGGCCTTCCTGTTTGCCGCCATGCTGTGGTACCCGCTGCTGGAGCACGCGCAGAAACTGGCGCAGGAAAGCGGCCTGGCGTACTACGACGCCTTCGCGCTGGCGATGAACGATGTGCTCGACGAGCAGTGCCGCTCGCTGGCGATCCCGAAACGCATTACCACACTGGTGCGCGATATCTGGCAGCTGCAGCTGCGCCTGTCTCGTCGTCAGGGCAAACGCGCGCACAAACTGATGGAACATCCGAAATTCCGTGCCGCCTATGATTTACTGGCGCTGCGTGCGGAAGTGGAAGACAATCAGGAGATGCTGCGTCTGGCCGAGTGGTGGGGTGAGTTCCAGGACGCCACGCCGGCGCGGCAGAAAGCCATGTTGAGCACCCTGGGTGACGATCCGGCGCCGCGTCGCGCGCGTCAACGCCGTCCTCGTCGCCGGGCACCGCGTAAAGAAGGGGCATAATGATCCGCGTTTATATCGCGCTGGGCAGCAACCTGGCGCAGCCGCTGCAACAGGTTAACGCCGCGCTGGAGGCGCTGGAGCATCTCCCGCGCACCCGGCTGGTCACCTGTTCTTCGTTTTACCGCACCAAGCCGCTGGGGCCGCAAAACCAGCCGGACTTTCTCAACGCGGTGGTGGCGCTGGATACCCTGTTGCCGCCCGAACAGCTGCTCGACCATACCCAGGCGATAGAACGCAATCAGGGGCGCGTGCGCAAGGATGAACGCTGGGGGCCGCGCACGCTCGATTTAGACATCATGCTGTACGGCGACAAGGTGATCCATACCGATCGCCTGACCGTACCGCATTACGGCCTGAAAGAGCGCGAATTCATGCTCTACCCGCTGGCGGAAATCGCCCCCGATCTGATTCTCCCCGATGGCGAACCGCTCGCCAGCTGCCTCAAGCGCGTGCCGGAAAACGGCATGGCGCTGTGGCACTCGCCAAAACCGAAATCCTGACCCGCCTACAGCGCCAGCCGCGCGACGAACCCGCCTGTCGGGCGATTGGCGAAACTGACCTGTAAACCATGCAAGCCGGCGATACGCTGCACGATCGATAACCCCAGCCCGCTGCCGGTTTGCTCCTGTCCCGGCGGGCGATAGAAGCGTTCCCCCAACCGCGCCAGATGCTCTGTCGTCACCCCCGGCCCCTCATCCTCTACCGTCAGCGAGCGCTCGCTCAACGTCACGGTGACCGCGCCGCCCTGCGGGGTGTAACGCACCGCGTTGTCCAGCAAGTTGCGCAATAACAGTGACAGCAGCAAGGTCTGCCCCTGACGCACCGGCGGCGTTCCCTGCTGTTCATAACGCAGCGTCACGCCCGCCGCATGAGCCAGCCGATCCTGTTCCGCCAGGGTCATCATCACCAGTTCGTTCCAGTCAATGGGCGCCAGCTCGGCCAGATCCGACAGCGAATCCAGCCGCGACAACGTCAACAGCTGATCCACCAGCCGGGTGGCGCGATCGATGCCGACCGTCAGATTATCCAGCGCGTGCTCGCGCATCGGCGCATCGTCCCCCGCCAACTGCACCACTTCGGTCTGCACCCGCAATGCCGCCAGCGGGCTGCGCAATTCGTGCGCGGCATCGGAGGTGAAGCGTCGCTCCCGTATCAGTAAAGCGTTGATGCGGGCGAACAGAGCATTGAGCGCATCCACCAGCGGGCGCACCTCGGTCGGCACCTGGCGCGCATCCAGCGGCGTGGCGTCATCGGGCGCGCGCCGACGCAAACCGGCGGCCACCGCACGCAGCGGCCGCAGCTCGCGCCCGACCATCAGCGCAATCAGCAGCATCAGCACCGGCAGCGTCGCCAGCCAGGGCACCAATTGGCCGGTCACCATGCCCAGCGCCATATCGCGCCGGTAATCCCACTCCTGCCCCACGACAATGCGATAGCGCCCGTCCGGGCTGGTCAACCATACCAGGCGCCAACTGTCGTCATCGCCTTTGCGTTCGCCGTCGGTAAAACCTTCACGCTCCCCGTCAAACAGGAAGTCGGCACCGTTCTCGCCGTCGTTGAGCAGCATCTTGCCTTGGCGATCGAAGATGGCGAACGCCAGCGCGTCATCATCTTGCTCGCCCCGTTTGCCATGATGCACCAGCTTCTTGGTTTTCGGCAGGCTACGCGCGCTTTCATCGGCCAGCAGATCGCCGAGGTTGGCGGTCGCCAGCCGCTTGGCGAACAGCATCTGCTGGGTGTCGAACACTTCGTTGATGGTATTGCGCGACATCACCCAGGCCACCACGCTGGCAGTGCACCAGGTCAGCAGCGCCAGCAGGCTGAAAATCAGGATCAGACGCAGCCGCAGGCTGAGGCGCTTCACGGAGCATCCCCCAGCGTATAGCCCACGCCATGGATGGTGCGAATGAAGCCGTTGCCCAGCTTGCGCCGCAGGTGGTGAATATGCACCTCCACCGCGTTGCTGCTCACCTCGTCGTCCCAGTTGTACAGCTTCTCCTGGATCAACGGCCGCGCCAACACGCGCCCTTTGTTATGCAGAAATAGCTCCAGCACCGCCAATTCACGCGGCGTCAGCGTCACCGGCTCACCGTTGCAGCTCACGCTGCGGGTGGCGCTGTCGAACACCACGTTGCCGTGCGTCAGTTGCGGCATCAGTTGGCCGTGACGACGGCGGATCAGCGCCTGCAGGCGCGCCGCGACTTCGGCCAGCGCGAACGGTTTGCACAGGTAGTCGTCGGCGCCGCTTTGCAACCCGCTGACCCGCTGCTCCAACGCATCGCGGGCGGTGAGGATCAGCACCGGCACATCCTGCCCGGCCTGGCGCCACTGGCGCAGGAGATCCAGACCATCGAGGCCCGGCAGGCTGAGATCGAGGATCACCGCGTCATACGGCGCGCTGCCCAGCGCATTTTTGCCGACGGCGCCGTCGGTGAACCAGTCCAGATTGAAGCCGAGTTTGGTCAGCCCGGCCTTGATGCCGTCCCCGATCAGTTTGTCATCTTCGATCAGCAGAATTCGCATGAGTATCCCTTTTGAGTCATGACGCCATTGCACCACAAGGTTCTTAAGAACCGCTTAAGCATGGCGATCCGCGCTACCCACCCCGATCGGGTTACAGTAGAATGGCTGCACTTTTTTGCAGCCTGGGCCTGCGTAAGCCGCACGGCCCGTTTCAGGAGACGTTGTGATGAAACCCACCACCGTGACCCATTTGCGCCAGTGGAAACAGGAGCAACGCAAGTTTGCTACCCTTACCGCCTACGATGCCAGCTTTGCCAAGCTGTTTGAAGAGCAAGGCATTAAAGTCCTGTTGGTGGGCGATTCGCTGGGGATGACGCTGCAGGGCCACGACTCCACGCTGCCGGTCACCGTCGCCGACGTCGCCTACCACACGCGCGCCGTGCGCCGCGGCGCGCCGGCCTGCCTGCTGCTGGCCGATCTGCCATTCATGAGTTACGCCACCCCGGAACAGACCTTCGCCAACGCCGCCGAGCTGATGCGCGCCGGCGCCAACATGGTGAAACTGGAAGGCGGCAGCTGGCTGTGCGACACGGTGAAAATGCTCGCCGAACGCGCGGTGCCGGTATGCGGCCACCTGGGGCTGACGCCGCAGTCGGTCAACGTGTTCGGCGGTTATAAGGTGCAAGGTCGCGACGAACTGGCCGCCAAACAGCTGCTGCAGGACGCGCAGAATCTGGAGCTGGCCGGCATTCAGCTGCTGGTGCTGGAGTGCGTGCCGACCGAGCTGGCACGCCAGATCACCGAAGCGCTCTCCATTCCGGTCATCGGCATCGGCGCCGGCAACGGCACCGACGGCCAGATCCTGGTGATGCACGACGCCTTCGGCATCACCGGCGGCCACACGCCGAAATTCGCCAAGAACTTCCTGGCGCAAAGCGGCGATATCCGCACGGCGGTGCAACACTACATTCAGGAAGTGGAGCAAGGCCTCTATCCGGCGGCTGAACACTCTTTTAACTAAGCGATGGTTCCAGGAGTCACCCAATGATTATTATCGAAACCCTGCCGCTGCTGCGTCAGCAGATCCGCCGCTGGCGCCAGGAAGGCAAGCGCATCGCACTGGTGCCGACCATGGGCAACCTGCACGACGGCCATATGACGCTGGTCGATGAAGCGCGCGCCCGCGCCGACGTGGTGGTGGTGAGCGTCTTCGTCAACCCGATGCAGTTCGATCGCCCGGACGATCTGGCGCGCTACCCGCGCACGCTGCAGGAAGACAGCGAGAAGCTGACCCGCCGCGGCGTCGATCTGGTGTTCGCGCCGGCCCCGGCCGCGGTCTATCCGCAGGGGCTGGAGCAGCAAACCTACGTCGACGTGCCGGGCATCTCCACCATTCTGGAAGGCGCAAGCCGGCCGGGCCACTTCCGCGGCGTTTCCACCATCGTCAGCAAGCTGTTCAACCTGGTGCAGCCTGATTTGGCCTGTTTCGGCGAGAAGGACTACCAGCAATTGGCGCTGATCCGCAAAATGGTGGCGGACATGGGTTACGACATCGACATCGTCGGCGTGCCGACCGTGCGCGCCAAAGACGGCCTGGCCCTCAGTTCACGCAACGGTTACCTGACCGCCGAGGAACGCAAGGTTGCGCCGCAGCTGAGCAAAATCATGAACGCGCTGGCGCAGCAGCTGGCCAATGGCGAGCGCCATGTCGAAACGCTGTTGGAACAGACCGCCGAGCAACTGCGCGCCGCCGGCTTTACGCCGGATGAGCTGTTTATTCGCGATGCCGACAGCCTGCAGCCGCTGACGGTGGACAGCCAACGGGCGGTGGTGCTGATGGCCGCCTGGCTGGGCAAAGCGCGGCTTATCGACAACCAGCAGGTTGACCTGACGCTGTAAGTCATTTTTCATACTGTCGTCATCCTGCCGCCCTGACCATAGGTAGACAATAGCAGGACGATCGGTGACGATAGAGATTGCAGGGATGCAGGAGAGATGTTCAACCCCAACGCCTGTGAAGGCCGATATTCAGTTAGGTAAAGCTATGATACGTACTATGCTGCAAGGCAAGCTGCATCGCGTCAAAGTCACTCAGGCTGACTTGCACTATGAAGGATCCTGCGCCATCGATCAGGATTTCCTGGAAGCGGCTGGCATTCTGGAATATGAAGCGATCGATATCTACAACGTGGATAACGGCCAGCGCTTCTCCACCTACGCCATCGCCGCCGAGCGCGGTTCGCGCATCATTTCGGTCAACGGCGCCGCCGCGCGCTGCGCCTGCGTGGGCGACAAACTGATCATCTGCTCCTATGTGCAAATGACCGACGCTGACGCCCGCCAACATCACCCGAAAGTCGCCTATTTCGAGGGTGACAACAACCTGCAGCGCAAGGCGAAAGCCGTGCCGGTTCAGGTCGCCTGACGGTAAAACGGGCGCCTCGCGCGCCCGTTCTTTTCCTTACTGCACCACCGTACCCGGCTTGTTGGCTATCCGATCCGCCATGGTCTGGATCGAGTCGGTGCGCAGAATATACAGCCGCTTCAGCGTATAGGGATTATCCCCCGGCTTCACCTTGCCCTGCACCGTGGTCACCGCCAGATGGAAACCGGCGTCCTGCGCCGCCTGGATAGCCCGCTGGTTATAGCCGCCGAACGGGTAGGACAGATACAGCACGTGCGGGTTGAACTGCGACAGCGCGCGGCGCGAGCGCTCAAAATCGAACTCGATATTGTGCAGCGAACGGCTCAGCAAAATCGGCTGGCGATTGCCGTCGGTGCGATGCAGGAAGTGGGTGTGCGACTGCACGTCGAACACGTCCTGAATCTGCTTGAGCTCCGAGACGCTCATAAACTGCAGCGAGTCCGGGTTCCATTTCTGCGGATGACGCTTGATGCGCGAAGAGATGATGAACGCCGTCGCGCGGAAACCGTAATCCTTCAATACCGGGTAAGCGTAGCGATAAACCGATTTCAGCCCGTCGTCGAAGGTCAGCACGATCGCCTTGCCCGGCAGGTTGATCTGATTCTTCAGGTAGGCTTCCAGCTGATACAGCGAAATGGTGTCGTAGCCCGCCTGCTTGAGGTAGGTCATCTGGTTGCTGAACGCCACGTCTGAGGTGGTGGTCGAAGTATGGCGGAAGCGCTTGTTCTCTTCGTTTTTCAGCAGGTGATGGTAAGTCAGCACCGGTATGCCGTTATCGATCTCGCAGTCCAGCTCATTGACGAACCCCAGCCGATCGCCGATGTTGACCTCGTACCAGGTATTGTTCAGCCGATCCTTCAGCTTGCCGATGATCGGATAACGCAGATTGCCTTCCAGCGTGCCGAAGACCTCGCTGTCCTTGTCCGCCGCGGTGTATACGTCGATCGCCTTTTGGGTGATCAGATTCTGGTTGGTCAGCGGCTTGTTCAGCTCGCCCAGATCGTCTTGCACCTTGCGCGACTTCTTCAGCTCGCGCACGTCGTCTTTATCGATAAAACCGGTGCCGTGCCCGAATTTGAATTCGTAGTATTCCGCATCCGCCGGGAACACCTGGATCAGTTGCCCGCGCTTCACTTCCCCTACCGGGATCACATGCTCGCCCACCAGCGAATAGACTTCGCTGTCGCGCTGCGCTTCCATGTATTCAGATTTAACCGCGCCGTCTTCCGACAGCAGATTCGCCAGGCTCACAGGGGAAACCAACGACATCAGAATGCCGAGTAACCCAGTCGCCAACTTGTATTGAGGCCGCATGATGATGTTCTGCTTACGAGTGCGTAATGACAAAAATGAAGGAAATGTGGAGCGCCAGCATAGCACGATTTGAACAGCGGGGAACTAGCGGTTATTTGAGCGATTCTATTGATTTACGCGCCGCCTGCGCCAAATCGGGAAAAGCGCCCCCGCCGGGAAAACGAGGGCGCATCAGGATCAGCTGCGCAGGCCGCGGCCGCGTTCGATCAGGTACCAGGACAGCAGGTAGAACACCGTGATAAACGCCACCAGCACCGCCATGGTGAACGCCAGCGGCACGTCGTTGATGCCGAGGAAACCGTAGCGGAAACCGCTGATCATATAGACGATCGGGTTCAGCTTCGACACCGCCTGCCAGAACGGCGGCAGCAGCGACAGCGAGTAGAACACCCCGCCCAGGTAGGTGAGCGGCGTCAACACGAAGGTCGGGATCAGGCTGATGTCGTCGAAAGTGGTGGCGAACACCGCGTTGATGAGCCCCGCCAGCGAGAACAGGATCGCCGTCAGCAACAGCGTCAGCGCAATCACCCACCAGGCGTGCACCTGCAGCGGCACGAAGAACAGCGAGATGATGGTCACCAGCACGCCGACGCAGATACCGCGCGCCACGCCGCCGCCGACATAGCCGGCGATCACCACGTGGGTCGGCACCGGCGCCACCAGCAGTTCCTCAATGTTGCGCTGGAATTTGGCGCTGAAGAACGACGACGCGACGTTGGCGTAGGAGTTGGTGATCACCGCCATCATGATAAGGCCGGGCACGATGAACTGCATGTAGCTGAAGCCGTGCATATCGCCGATGCGCGAACCAATCAGGTTGCCGAAGATGATGAAGTACAGCGTCATGGTGATCACCGGTGGCACCAGGGTCTGGATCCAGATGCGCGCGAAGCGGTTCACCTCTTTGGCCCAGATGCTCTGTAAGGCCACCCAATACAAACGCGTCATGCTTTCTCTCCATTGCCGTTAACCAGGGTGACAAACAGCTCTTCCAGGCGGTTCGCCTTGTTGCGCATGCTCAGCACCTGCACGCCCTGCGCGCTCAGCTGGGCGAACAGGCCGTTTAGCCCCTGTTCACGCATCACCTCCACTTCCAGCGTCGAGGTATCCGTCAGGCGGCTGCGGTAACCGTCCAGCTTCGGCAGCGGGCTTTTCGCCGCCAGATCGAGGATAAAGGTTTCCGACTTGAGCTTGGCCAGCAGCCCCTTCATCGAGGTGTTTTCCACCAGCTCCCCGTTCTGGATGATGCCGATGTTGCGGCACAGCATCTCCGCCTCTTCCAAATAGTGGGTGGTGAGGATGATAGTGGTGCCCTGGGCGTTCAGCTCTTTCAGGAAGCCCCACATCGAGCGGCGCAGCTCGATATCCACCCCGGCGGTCGGTTCATCGAGGATCAACAGCTTTGGTTGGTGCATCAACGCGCGGGCGATCATCAGACGGCGCTTCATGCCGCCGGACAGCATGCGAGCACGCTCGTTGCGCTTGCCCCACAGGTCCAGCTGATTGAGGTACTTTTCGGCGCGCGCCATCGCTTCACGCCGCGTGACGCCATAGTAACCCGCCTGGTTCACCACGATCTGCAATACGGTTTCAAACGGGTTGAAGTTGAACTCCTGCGGCACCAGGCCAAGCTGGCGTTTGGCGTTGACGATGTCTTTATCGATGTCGTAACCGAACACCCGCACGCTGCCGGCGGTTTTGTTCACCAGCGAGCTGATGATGCCGATGGTGGTGGACTTTCCGGCGCCGTTTGGCCCCAGCAGGGCATAAAAATCCCCCGCCTCGACGCTCAGGTCGATGCCGCGCAGCGCCTTGACGCCACCGGCGTAAGTCTTGGTCAGCTGCGCTAATTCCAGTGCATAATTCATATGTAAAATAGTACCTTATAACGATGAGTATGCCGCCGCGCCCCCTGTTTGCGAGGCTTGAAACAATAACAATAATCCTAGCATCGACGGCGTTTTCACTGCGTCGAATCCGTGCGGTAAATGAGGTTGCACCACTGTTCCGATTTCCAAATTGTGACGCTTACCCTATATTACCCCAACGCAATCTGTTCGTTACGGGTCAATCACCTCCATGAAAGAAATCGAAGAGCTTATCGCCAACAACCAGGCCTGGTCGGCCAATATCAGTCAGGAAGACCCGGATTTTTTTGAACGTTTAGCCCAGGCGCAAAAGCCCCGCTTCTTATGGATTGGTTGCTCTGACAGCCGCGTTCCCGCAGAACGCCTGACCGGCCTCGAGCCGGGTGAACTGTTCGTCCATCGCAACGTGGCGAACCTCGTTATCCACACCGATCTTAACTGCCTGTCGGTGGTGCAGTATGCGGTAGATGTGCTGGAGGTCGAACACATCATCATCTGCGGCCACCTGGGCTGCGGCGGCGTGCAGGCCGCGGTGGAAAACCCGGAGCTGGGGCTGATCGACAACTGGCTGCTGCACATTCGCGATCTGTGGTACAAGCACAGTTCGCTGCTGGGCGAGCTGCCGCCGGAACAGCGTTTCGACATGCTGTGCGAGATCAACGTCATTGAGCAGGTATACAACCTGGGCCACTCCACCATCATGCAATCGGCCTGGAAACGCGGCCAGAAGGTGATGATCCACGGCTGGGTGTACGGCATTCAGGACGGCCGTCTGCGCGATATGGAAGTGCTGGCGACCAGCCGCGAGAGCCTGGAGATGGGCTACCGCAAAGCGATAGCCAAACTGAAGCAGGATAAAGGCGTATAATCCCGCCGCGGGCGCGGCAGGCAGGCCGCGCCCCACATCAATTACTCGTCCAGCAGCACCACTTTGCCGACGTACGGCAGGTGACGGTAGCGCTGGGCGTAGTCGATGCCATACCCCACCACGAACTCATCCGGGATCGAGAAGCCGACATATTCGACCGGCACCTGCACTTCACGGCGCTCAGGCTTGTCCAGCAAGGTGCAAATCGCCAGCGATTTCGGCCCACGCAGCGCCAAAATCTCGCGCACTTTGTTCAGCGTGTTGCCGGAATCGATGATGTCTTCCACGATCAGCACGTCTTTGCCGCGAATGTCTTCGTCCAGATCCTTGAGGATCTTCACGTCGCGAGTGGTGGACATGCCGCTGCCATAGCTGGAAGCCGTCATGAAGTCGACTTCATGCGGCACGTCAATCGCGCGGCACAGATCGGCCATGAACATGAAGGAGCCGCGCAGCAGCCCGACCAGCACCATGTCACTGCCGCTGTCGCGGTAATGTTCGGTGATCTGGCGGCCAAGTTCGGCGATACGGGTCTTAACTTCCTGCTCGGAAATCATTACGTCTACAGTGTGTTTCATAGTATTCAGGTCAGTTGCCGGAAGAAAGGCGCAGAGTTTAGCATAGGCCGTTACGAGTTGCCTCTCTCCCGGACAGGGGAGTTTTCTTTATTAAGGGTATTCCTGACGAGCGTGCAGGACACCCACTATTTCAATGTGTGCAGCCAGCACGCGGTAAACCACAATGTAATTAGGATGAACGACCATTTCACGGGTCCCGTTCACCCTGCCTGGCCGGAACAGATAAGGATGTTCCGCTAACGGGATAACCGACTCTTCAATGCGTTGCAACAGAGCCTCAGCGGCAAGTGGGTTTCGCTCCGCGATAAAGGCAAGCAGCGTGTATAAACCCGTTTTTGCTTCGTCAGTCCATTTGACGATTAACATGAGGGTCAGGCCGATTTTCTTTTGGCTTTCGCCTGTTCGATAATGTGACGAGCACCGGCCATAACCTCGTCATGGGGGACGCGGGGTGTGTCGCTATTGATGGAAGATTCCACGGTGCTTCTGAACCAACGATCGTAACTATCAGCCTGCTCTTGAGTCTCAAACTCAGAAACGATGGGATCCAATTTTGTCGGCATGACGCACTCCTCAACAGCTGATATTTTAATCAGTATAACGGCTTCCTTTCATTGAACCAAGCGGTGGCGACGCGAGCGCACCGCCACCTGAGCGATAGGCCGCGATCAATCGGCGACGGTAAAGCCCATCATCATGCCGGTATCTTCGTGTTCCAACAGGTGGCAGTGGGCCATATACGCATGTTCGCTGCTTGCCGGATGATCGAAACGCACCAGCACTTCGCTGCGCCACCCTTCGACACGCACCGTGTCCTTCCAGCCGCTGCGATGCGCCGCCGGCGGTTTGCCGTTTTCCGACAGGATACGGAACTGGGTGCCGTGAATGTGGA
This sequence comes from Serratia sp. CY74737, assembly GCF_052166775.1. Taxonomy (NCBI): domain Bacteria; kingdom Pseudomonadati; phylum Pseudomonadota; class Gammaproteobacteria; order Enterobacterales; family Yersiniaceae; genus Serratia; species Serratia sp. CY74737. Next base: position 362,307 of record NZ_JBJNOF010000006.1, on the reverse strand, counting down.
ACGGGTGCAGCATCATGTCGCCCTCGCCGGAAATGGTCCATTTTTCATACTGGCCCCGTTTGGCGGCGAACATCGGCTTGGTCATATCGAAGGCCTTGCCGTTGATCATGTTGCCGTGGCTGAAGTCGAACGGTTTGGCGTTGCCCTGCGCGCCGCCATGATCCATCCCGGCCATCTTGCCATGATCCATGCCTTTCATGCTGCTCATGTCGCCGTGGTCCATGCCCTGCATGCCGCCCTTCTCCATGCCCTTCATGTTACCGTGGTCCATGCCTTTCATGTTTCCAGCGCCCGTCGCGCCATGATTCATGCTCATGCCTGCCATCGCCTGATGACCATAACGATCCATCAGCGCCTGCATGCCGAGCATATCCAGCTGCGGATCCATCATCAGCTGCAGCCAACGCTCCTGGATGCCGGTGGTGGCAGGCAATGTCGGCAGCTTCACCAGGCTGTCCGGCATGGTTTTGATGCCCTGCGCCAACGACGGCTGAATGCGCAACACCGGCAGCGGCCGATCGAACGGCGCCAGCGTCATGCCCATCTGTTTCACCGGCAACGTCACGATGTCGAACGCTTTCCCGTCGGAGGCATCGACCAGCACTTCAAAGCGCTCGCCCATCAGCATCGGCAGCTCAGTCAGCTTCACCGGCTCCGTCAGGAAACCGCCGTCGCTGGCGATGACGTACAGCGGGCGGTTGTCACTGGCCGCCAGATTCAGCGAGCGGGCGTTGCAACCGTTGAGGAAACGCAAACGCAGCCAACCGCGCGGCGCCAGATGTTGCGGGTACTGCGCGCCGTTGGTAAACATGCGATCGCCAAACCAACCCACCGCCGCGCTCATCACGTCCAGGTGATATTCGATCTGGGCATCTTTGCCCAGCCGCTTATCCTGCAGGATCACCGGAATGTCATCCTGCCCCCAGGTTTTCGGCAGCGGCAGTTTGGCGCTTTCATCGTCTTCCAGCAGCACCAGCCCCGCCAGCCCCATCATCACCTGGCTGCCGGTTTTACCGTGGGTATGCGGGTGGAACCAGCAGGTGGCCGCCGGTTGATCGACGGTGAAATTCACCGTGCGCGTTGCGCCGGGATGGATCAACGCCTGCGGGCCGCCATCGACGTCGCCGGGGATTTCCAGGCCGTGCCAGTGGACGGTACTGGCTTCCGCCAGGCTGTTTTTGATATCGACCGTCACCGGCTGACCCCGCTGCAGCTTCACCGCCGGCCCGAGCAGCGCGCCGTTGAATCCCCAGGTTTTGGTGGCGGCGCCTGGCAACCAGCGGGTTTCCCCCGCCTGCAGCGCCAGCGCAATCTTTCCCTGCGCGTCGGGCGTTAACAACGAGGGCACCGGCAGGGCCGGCCGCTCGGCCGCTAAGGCGGCCCGGCTCCATAACGGCAATGCGCTCGCGGCGCCCAATGCAGCGGTCAATTTAATAAAATCACGGCGTAACATCGCTGACTCCCTTTTCTCAGTGACATAACTCAACGCAGCCAGCCTAAACCTTCCCCCAGGCGGAAGGTCAAGCCTTTCCTGGCGGTATTTTAAGCTATGCCTCACAATCAAGAGCGCGCCGTGGGTGAGCGCTATGGCAGCGCCCGTCAGCAATAAAATTTGGTGCCTTTACAGACAAGTGTGGTAACGTCTGCAGACGACAAACAGGCCTATTTCATGATGAAAAAAACAACGTTAACGATGCTGCTGCTGGCGATGCTGGGCTTCTCCAACGCCAGTCTGGCGCTGAATGAATCCGAGGCGGAAGATCTGGCCGATCTGACGGCGGTATTTATTTATTTGAAAAATGATTGCGGCTACAACGATTTGCCAAATGCGCAAATCAAGCGCGCCATCGTCTATTTCGCGCAACAAAACCGCTGGGATTTGAGCAACTACAACAGCTTTAACATGAAGGCGCTGGGCGAAGACAGCTATCGCGATCTGAGCGGCATCGCCATTCCAACGCCTAAAAAGTGCAAATCGCTGGCGCGCGACTCCCTGAGCCTGCTGGCCTACGCCAATTAATCTTCCCCCTCGCCCGTCCGCCCTCCGCTCTCTCTGTCTGAAATTCAACCGTGCATCGCCAGGCAGAGTTAGCTATGATGTTGCGCCGATTTTTCATGGCTGTTATTACGGAGTTTCCCGCACATGACCCAGAAAGAAATTTGGTACGAAACGCTGCATACGGGCTTCGGCCAGTACTTTTCGGTAGAGAAGGTGCTGTACCGCGAGAAGACCGATCATCAGGATCTGGTGATCTTCGAGAACCCGGTGCTGGGGCGCGTGATGGCGCTCGACGGCGTGGTGCAAACCACCGAGCGTGACGAGTTCATCTATCACGAAATGCTGACCCACGTGCCGCTGTTGGCGCACGGCCAAGCGAAGAAAGTGCTGATCATCGGCGGCGGCGACGGCGGCATGCTGCGCGAAGTCAGCCGGCATCCTGGCGTTGAGCAGATCACCATGGTCGAAATCGACGCCGGCGTCGTAGAGTTCTGCCGCCAGTACCTGCCCAACCACAGCGCCGGCGCCTATGACGATCCGCGCTTCAAGCTGGTGATCGACGACGGCGTCAACTTCGTGAATCAAACCGACAAAACCTTCGATGTGATCATCTCCGACTGCACCGATCCGATCGGCCCCGGCGAAAGCCTGTTCACCTCGGCGTTTTATGAAGGCTGCGCCCGCTGCCTGAATGAGGGCGGCATTTTCGTTGCGCAGAACGGCGTCTGCTTCCTGCAACAGGACGAGGCGGTCAACAGCCACGCTAAACTGAGCCGCTACTTTACCGACGTCAGCTTCTATCAGGCGGCGATCCCGACCTATTACGGCGGCATCATGACCTTCGCCTGGGCGAGCCAGAACCCGGCGCTGCGCCAGCGCGATCTGCCAACTCTGCAACAGCGCTTTAACCAAAGCGGCCTACACTGCCGTTATTACAACCCGGCAATTCACGTCGGCAGCTTTGCCCTGCCGCAATATTTGCTCAATGCCCTGAACGTAACACGTTAAGCGAGAAGATAAAGGAGGTGGCCCAAATTGCATAAGCTAAAACTGCACGGCTTCAACAACCTGACCAAGAGCCTGAGTTTTTGTATTTACGATATTTGTTACGCCAAAACCGCGGACGATCGCGACGGCTATATCGCCTACATAGACGAACAATATAACGCCAACCGGCTGACCGAGATCCTGAGCGAAACCTGCTCGATCATCGGCGCCAATATTCTGAACATCGCGCGTCAGGACTACGAGCCGCAGGGCGCCAGCGTCACCATCCTGGTCAGCGAAGAGCCTATCGATCCGAAAGACGTCGATACGTCGGAACACCCCGGTCCGCTGCCGAATACGGTCGTCGCGCACCTGGACAAGAGCCATATCTGCGTGCACACCTACCCGGAAAGCCATCCGGAAGGCGGGCTGTGCACCTTCCGCGCCGATATCGAGGTCTCGACCTGCGGTGTCATTTCGCCCCTCAAGGCGCTGAACTACTTAATTCACCAGCTGGAATCCGACATCGTCACCATGGACTATCGCGTGCGCGGTTTTACCCGCGACGTGAACGGCGTGAAACATTACATCGATCATGAGATCAATTCGATCCAGAACTTTATGTCGGAAGACATCAAGGCGCTGTACCACATGATGGACGTGAACGTTTACCAGGAAAATATCTTCCATACCAAGATGTTGCTGAAGGATTTCGATCTGAAGCACTACCTGTTTAACGCGGAGCCGGAGGCGTTGAGCGCAGCCGAACGCAAGCAGATCACCGATCTGTTATGGAAAGAGATGCAGGAAATCTATTACGGCCGCAATATTCCGCATCTGTGATGGAAAGGGCGCGGCGCGCCGCGCCCTGATGCTTAGTACTTCAGCATGAAAGAACGATAGGCCTTCAACACCAGCAGGAAATCCTCAACGCCGCAGAATGAGAGGCTTTCTTCGTCGTAATAGTTCATCCCCTCTTCCATTTCATCGCCCTCGAACTCCAGCTGATTGGCGCGGATCATCACTTCTTCACCATCCATCAGCAGCGTATATTCATGGCCTTCCAGCTGCCATTGGCGCTCACTGCCTTTGACCTCGGCCGCGCCGGCTTCAATGCGGTCCAGCAGGTTGAAATCGCCTTTGACTTCTTCGTTGATCCAGTGGCCAATCGCTTCATGCCCCATCGAAAATCTGACGATCACCTGACCGGTGACGTCACGCAGAAATTCGTAATCCATAGCATGCCCTCCTGAGCCCTTTTTCTTAGTGTAAACATAAATGGCGGACTAACTCAGTGAGCGCTCGCAAAGTTGGCAACTGAGCAAAATAAAACGGGAGGCCAAGGCCTCCCGTTAAACAGTTGCGCAATATAGCGGCTTACACGGCGGTTTGGAAGATCACGCCGTCGGCTTTTTCGGTGTACTGGCCCAGCTGGTCAAAGTTCAGGTAGCGGTAGGTATCCGCCGCCGTCTTATCGACCTGCGCCATATAGGTCTGGTACTCGTCCGGCGTCGGCAGGCGGCCCAGCAGGGACGCTACCGCGGCCAGTTCGGCAGACGCCAGATAGACGTTGGCGCCGGTGCCCAGACGGTTCGGGAAGTTACGGGTTGAGGTGGAAACCACCGTCGCGCCGTCCGCCACGCGCGCCTGGTTACCCATGCACAGCGAGCAGCCCGGGATCTCGATACGCGCGCCGCTCTTGCCGAAGACGCTGTAGTAGCCTTCTTCAGTCAGCTGAGCCGCATCCATCTTGGTTGGCGGCGCCACCCACAGACGGGTCGGCAGCTGGCCCTTGTGCTGATCCAGCAGCTTGCCCGCCGCGCGGAAGTGGCCGATGTTGGTCATGCAAGAACCGATGAACACTTCATCGATTTTGCTGTTGGCCACGTCAGACAGCAGGCGCGCATCGTCAGGATCGTTCGGCGCACACAGGATCGGCTCTTTGATCTCGTTCAGATCGATGTCGATCACCGCTGCGTATTCCGCATCCGCATCGCCTTCCAGCAGTTGCGGATCCGCCAGCCATTTTTCCATGCCCTGAATACGGCGCTCCAGCGTACGGCGATCGCCGTAGCCTTCGGAGATCATCCACTTCAGCAGCACGATGTTGGAGTTCAGGTACTCTTCAATCGGCGCCTTGTCCAGCTTGATGGTACAACCGGCGGCGGAACGTTCGGCGGACGCATCGGTCAGCTCAAACGCCTGCTCGACCTTCAGATCCGGCAGGCCTTCGATCTCCAGAATGCGGCCGGAGAAGATATTTTTCTTGCCCTTCTTCTCGACGGTCAGCAGCCCCTGCTGGATCGCGTAGTAAGGGATGGCGTGCACCAGATCGCGCAGGGTGATGCCCGGCTGCATTTTGCCTTTGAAGCGCACCAGCACCGACTCAGGCATATCCAGCGGCATCACGCCGGTCGCGGCGGCAAACGCCACCAGGCCGGAACCGGCCGGGAAGGAGATGCCGATCGGGAAGCGGGTGTGGGAATCGCCGCCGGTGCCGACGGTGTCAGGCAGCAGCATGCGGTTCAGCCAGGAGTGGATCACGCCGTCGCCCGGGCGCAGCGAGACGCCGCCGCGGTTCATGATGAAGTCAGGCAGCGTGTGGTGCGTGGTCACGTCGACCGGTTTCGGGTACGCGGCAGTGTGGCAGAACGACTGCATGACCAGATCGGCGGAGAAGCCGAGGCAGGCCAGGTCTTTCAGCTCATCGCGGGTCATCGGGCCGGTGGTGTCCTGAGAGCCGACGGAGGTCATCTTCGGCTCACAGTATTCGCCAGGGCGAATGCCGGCGACGCCGCAGGCGCGGCCGACCATTTTCTGCGCCAGCGAGAAGCCTTTGTTGCTGGCTGCTACCGGTTTGGCGATGCGGAACACGTCGCTGTGCGGCAGACCCAGCGCTTCGCGCGCCTTGGTGGTCAGGCCGCGGCCGATGATCAGCGGGATACGGCCGCCGGCGCGCACTTCATCCAGCAGCACGTCGGTTTTCAGTTCGAAGTTGGCGATCAGCGCGCCGGTTTCGTGGTTGCGCACTTCACCTTTGTACGGGTAAACGTCGATCACATCGCCCATGTTCAGCTCGGACACGTCCACTTCGATCGGCAAGGCGCCGGCATCTTCCATGGTGTTGAAGAAGATAGGCGCAATCTTGCCGCCCAGCACCACGCCACCGCCGCGCTTGTTCGGCACGTGCGGGATGTCGTCGCCCATGAACCACAGCACCGAGTTGGTGGCGGATTTACGGGAAGAACCGGTGCCGACCACGTCGCCGACGTAGGCCAGCGGGAAGCCTTTCTTGTTCAGCAGCTCGATCTGTTTGATCGGGCCGACGCTGCCCGGCTGATCCGGCACGATGCCTTCACGTTCGTTTTTCAGCATCGCCAGCGCGTGCAGCGGGATATCCGGGCGCGACCAGGCGTCCGGCGCCGGAGACAGGTCATCGGTGTTGGTTTCGCCGGTCACTTTGAACACGGTGACGGTGATCTTTTCCGCCAGCTCCGGGCGCGACAGGTACCATTCGGCATCGGCCCAGGACTGCATGATCTGCTTGGCGTGCGCGTTGCCGGCTTTCGCCTTCTCTTCCACATCGTAGAAGTTGTCGAACATCAGCAGCGTGTGGGACAGCGCTTTAGCGGCGATCGGCGCCAGCTTTTCGTTGTCCAGGGCTTCGATCAGCGGATGAATGTTATAGCCGCCCTGCATGGTGCCTAACAGTTCAATGGCTTTCTCGGGGGTAACCAGGGGGGATGTCGCTTCACCTTTGGCGATGGCCGCCAGGAAACCTGCTTTGACGTAGGCGGCTTCGTCGACGCCCGGTGGAACACGGTTAATCAGCAGGTCTAACAGGAATTCTTCTTCGCCTTTTGGCGGATTCTTCAGTAGTTCGACCAGCGCGGCCATTTGGGTGGCGTCTAGCGGCTTAGGGGCGATGCCCTCAGCAGCACGCTCGGCTACGTGCTTACGGTATTCTTCTAGCACGACGTTCTCCTCGCTCTCATTGTCATTTATTGTGCCTGGCGTATATGCAAACCGGGTTTATACCCTTGGGGTTTCACTCTGTGGCTAGGCGATCGGCCCGTAAAGGCCCCGAAACGGTGATTGGGGCAAACAAGCACGGTCAAACAGCGCTACAGCATGAAAGACTGATGGGTAGAGCGCACGGCGATATTGATGCCATCTATCCTGACGGGGCACTGCTGTCGATGTCCTGGACTGTAAGGTACAGTGCCCGGTTCCGCTCAGCCAGCATATCAGGATTTGAAACGGTTGTTAATTCGTTCACATAAAAGCAACATTAAATCTTTGCTGAATCGTTGAGCGCAGCGTAATCGGCTGCCGGACAAACAGGGCATTATATCCACATAATTTAAACGGATATAAGCATGAGGATCGGAATTTGGCGCAGCGGCCACAAAAAACCGTTTTGTGCATCTGGGCAAAAAAAAACGGCCCCTTCTCAGGAGCCGCTTGTTAACCGGTCAAGCCAGCAGAATTACTTCTTCTTGGCTTTCGGGTTAGGCAGGTCGGTGATGCTGCCTTCGTAGATTTCCGCCGCCAGGCCCACGGATTCGTGCAGGGTCGGGTGAGCGTGGATGGTCAGCGCGATGTCTTCCGCGTCGCAGCCCATCTCGATGGCCAGACCGATTTCACCCAGCAGTTCGCCGCCGTTGGTGCCGACAATCGCGCCACCGATGATGCGGTGAGTTTCTTTGTCGAAGATCAGTTTGGTCATGCCGTCTGCACAGTCGGAAGCGATCGCACGGCCGGAAGCCGCCCACGGGAAGGTGGAGGTTTCGTAGCTGATGCCTTTCTCTTTCGCTTCTTTCTCGGTCAGACCCACCCACGCCACTTCCGGCTCGGTGTAAGCGATGGATGGGATCACTTTCGGATCGAAGTAGTGCTTCATGCCAGCGATAACTTCTGCGGCAACGTGGCCTTCGTGCACGCCTTTGTGCGCCAGCATCGGCTGCCCGACGATGTCGCCGATGGCGAAGATGTGCGGCACGTTGGTGCGCAGCTGTTTGTCGACGTTGATGAAGCCACGCTCGTCAACTTCCACACCGGCTTTGCCGGCATCCAGCAGTTTGCCGTTCGGCACGCGGCCGATCGCCACCAGCACCGCGTCGTAACGCTGTGGTTCTGCCGGCGCTTTTTTACCTTCCATCGTGACGTAGATACCGTCTTCTTTGGCTTCTACCGCGGTCACTTTGGTTTCCAGCATCAGGTTGAACTGCTTGCTGATACGTTTGGTGAAGACTTTCACCACGTCTTTATCTGCCGCCGGGATAACCTGATCGAACATTTCAACGACGTCGATCTGTGAACCCAGCGCATGGTATACGGTGCCCATTTCCAGGCCGATGATGCCGCCGCCCATAACCAGCAGACGCTCTGGGACGGTTTTCAGCTCCAGCGCATCGGTGGAATCCCACACGCGTGGATCTTCATGAGGAATGAATGGCAGTTGGATCGGACGAGAACCTGCAGCGATGATGGCGTTGTCGAAGTTGATGGTGGTTGGGCCGTTTTCGCCTTCCACAACCAGGGTGTTAGCGCCGGTGAACTTGCCCAGGCCGTTGACCACTTTCACTTTACGGCCTTTCGCCATGCCAGCCAGACCGCCGGTCAGCTGAGTGATGACTTTTTCTTTCCAGACGCGCACTTTGTCGATGTCGGTTTTCGGCTCGCCGAAAACGATGCCGTGTTCGGCCAACGCTTTGGCTTCTTCGATCACTTTGGCAACGTGCAGCAGTGCTTTGGAAGGGATACATCCCACGTTCAGGCAAACCCCGCCCAGAGTGGAATAACGTTCAACCAGAACGGTTTCAAGACCTAAGTCAGCGCAACGAAAGGCTGCAGAGTAACCTGCCGGGCCCGCCCCAAGTACCACGACCTGAGTTTTAATTTCAGTACTCATCATGACCTCTTAATTGATTGTCCGGCGGGTCAGACGTCATTTTTATTGCTAATCGATCTCATAACGCCCTTCATCCACCGGGACGCTTACACCGCGAGCAGTTTACAGAATTGTTAATAATCTGCAAAGCGTGTTCGAGTGACCCGTGTCTCAACAATTTTGTCGAGTTATGCAAAATCCGACAAAACTGCTACAGAATCGTCAGGGGCGCAGCATGCTGCGCCCCTTTTGCATTACATCACCAGACGGCGAATGTCGGACAACATGTTGTTGATGATGGTGATGAAGCGCGCACCATCGGCACCGTCGATAACGCGGTGGTCGAAGGACAGCGACATCGGCATCATCAGGCGCGGCATGAACTCTTTACCGTTCCAGACCGGCTCCATCGCAGACTTGGAGACGCCCAGGATAGCCACTTCCGGCGCGTTGACGATCGGCGCGAAGTGGGTCGTCCCGATGCCGCCCAGGCTGGAGATGGTGAAGCAGCCGCCCTGCATCTCGCCCGCGGTCAGCTTGCCGTCGCGCGCTTTCTTGGAGATGGCCATCAGTTCGCGAGACAGCTCGGTGATGCTCTTCTTGTTCACGTCCTTGAACACCGGAACCACCAGGCCGTTCGGGGTATCTACCGCCACGCCGATGTTGATGTATTTCTTCAGCGTCAGCTTCTGGCCATCTTCGGACAGCGAGCTGTTGAAGCGCGGCATCTGCTCCAGAGCGGCAGCGACGGCTTTCATGATGAACACGACAGGCGTGAACTTCACGTCCAGCTTGCGCTTGGCCGCTTCTTCGTTCTGCTGCTTGCGGAACGCTTCCAGATCGGTGATGTCGGTTTTGTCGAAGTGAGTCACGTGCGGGATCATCACCCAGTTGCGGCTCAGGTTCGCACCAGAGATCTTCTGGATGCGGCCCATTTCGACTTCTTCGATCTCGCCGAACTTGCTGAAGTCCACTTTCGGCCACGGCAGCATGCCTGGCAGACCGCCGCCGGCAGCAGCCGGGGCCGCTTCAGCGCGTTTCACCGCGTCTTTCACGTAAGCCTGAACGTCTTCGCGCAGGATGCGGCCTTTACGACCGGTGCCTTTCACTTTCGCCAGGTTAACGCCGAATTCACGCGCCAGACGACGAATGACCGGAGTCGCGTGCACGTAGGCCGCGTTCTCGGCGAACTCGCCTTTGTCTTCAGCTTTCGCAGCCGGAGCGGCGGCTTTAGCGGCGGCCGGCGCCGGCGCAGCGTCCGCTTTAGCGGCTGGAGCGGCGGCAGCGGCAGGCGCAGCGCCTTCCACTTCGAACACCATGATCAGGGAGCCGGTTTTCACTTTGTCGCCGGTCGCGATCTTGATCTCTTTCACGGTGCCCGCGAACGGCGCTGGCACTTCCATGGAGGCCTTGTCGCCTTCCACGGTGATCAGAGACTGCTCGGCGGCAACCTTGTCGCCCACCTTGACCATCACCTCGGTCACTTCGACTTCGTCACCGCCGATATCCGGCACGGCGACGTCTTTAGCCGCCGAGGCCGCAGGCGCTGCGGCGGCAGCCGGTGCTTGCGCCGCAGCCGGGGCCGCAGCGGAAGCGGCGCCGGCCACTTCGAACACCATGATCAGGGAACCGGTTTTCACTTTGTCGCCGGTCGCGATCTTGATCTCTTTCACGGTGCCCGCGAACGGCGCAGGGACTTCCATGGAAGCCTTGTCGCCTTCCACAGTGATCAGGGACTGCTCGGCTTCCACCTTATCGCCCACTTTCACCAGGATCTCGGTCACTTCGACTTCGTCGGCGCCGATATCCGGCACGGCAACGTCTTTGGCCGCAGCGGCAGCCGGGGCAGCTGCTGCTGCCGCCGGTTTTTCTTCCGCTTTCGCCGCCGGTGCAGCTTCCGCTGCGCCTGCCGCTTCGAAGATCATGATCAGTTTGCCGGTTTCGGTTTTATCGCCGACCGCCACTTTGATCTCTTTCACCACGCCCGCCTGCGGGGAGGGCACTTCCATGGAAGCCTTGTCGCCTTCCACGGTGATCAGCGATTGTTCCGCTTCAACTTTATCGCCGACCTTCACCAGAATCTCGGTGATTTCGACTTCATCTGCACCGATGTCCGGTACGTTGATTTCGATAGACATTATTCAGTACCTCTTAGGCCAGACGCGGGTTAACTTTTTCCGGGTTGATGTCGAATTTCTTGATTGCATCAGCAACCACAGAAGCTTCGATCTCACCGCGTTTAGCCAGTTCACCCAGAGCAGCAACCACCACGTAGGACGCATCGACTTCGAAGTGGTGACGCAGGTTTTCGCGGCTGTCCGAACGACCGAAGCCGTCGGTGCCCAGTACGCGATAATCGCTGGCCGGCACATAAGTACGAACCTGTTCGGCGAACAGTTTCATGTAGTCGGTAGAGGCTACCGCCGGCGCGTCGTTCATCACCTGAGCGATATAAGGCACGCGTGGCGCTTCGGTTGGGTGCAGCATGTTCCAACGCTCGCAATCCTGGCCGTCGCGCGCCAGTTCGGTGAACGAGGTCACGCTGTAGGTGTCGGAACCCACGCCGTAGTCCTTCGCCAGGATCTGCGCAGCTTCGCGCACGTGGCGCAGGATGGCGCCGGAGCCCAGCAGCTGCACCTTGCCTTTGCTGCCTTCCAGCGTTTCCAGCTTGTAGATACCCTTGCGGATACCTTCTTCCGCACCCTGCGGCATCGCAGGCATGTGGTAGTTTTCGTTCAGCGTGGTCAGGTAGTAGTACACGTTTTCCGGGTTGTCGCCATACATGCGCACCAGACCGTCGTGCATGATGACCGCCACTTCGTACGCGTAAGCCGGATCGTAAGAGATGCAGTTAGGGATGGTCAGAGACTGGATGTGGCTGTGGCCATCTTCGTGCTGCAGACCTTCGCCGTTCAGGGTAGTACGGCCCGAGGTCCCGCCGATCAGGAAGCCGCGCGCCTGTTGGTCGCCCGCTGCCCAGCACAGGTCGCCGATACGTTGGAAACCGAACATCGAGTAGTAGATGTAGAACGGAATCATCGGCAGATCGTTGGTGCTGTAGGAGGTCGCTGCGGCAAGCCAGGAAGAGGCTGCGCCCAGTTCGTTGATGCCTTCCTGCAGGATTTGGCCTTTCTCGTCTTCTTTGTAGTAAGCAACCTGCTCACGGTCCTGCGGGGTGTACTGCTGGCCGTTCGGGCTGTAGATACCAATCTGACGGAACAGACCTTCCATACCGAAGGTACGCGCTTCGTCGGCGATGATTGGCACCAGGCGATCTTTGATCGACTTGTTCTTCAGCATCACGTTCAGGGCACGCACGAAGGCGATAGTGGTGGAGATCTCTTTGTTCTGCTCTTCCAGCAGCGAACTGAAATCTTCCAGCGCCGGCATTTCCAGCTTCTGGGTGAACTCCGGCAGACGGGTAGGCACGTAGCCTTTCAGCGCCTGGCGACGTTCGTGCAGGTATTTGTACTCTTCGGAATCTTTCTCGAAGGTGATGTACGGCAGTTTTTCGATGTCAGCATCGGCAACCGGCACGTTGAAACGATCGCGGAAGTGGTGAACCCCTTCCATGTTCATTTTCTTCACCTGGTGAGCGATGTTTTTACCTTCCGCGGTTTCACCCATGCCGTAACCTTTGATGGTGTGGGCCAGGATAACGGTCGGTTTGCCTTTGGTGTCTTGCGCTTTTTTCAGTGCAGCGAAGATTTTCTTCGGATCGTGACCACCACGGTTCAGCGCCCAGATTTCGTCGTCGGTCATGTCTTTGACCAGCGCCGCGGTTTCCGGGTAACGGCCGAAGAAGTGCTCGCGCACGTAAGCGCCGTCTTTGGATTTGAAGGTCTGGTAGTCGCCGTCCAGGGTCTCGTTCATCAGCTGAACCAGTTTACCGCTGGTGTCTTTGCGCAGCAGCTCGTCCCAACGGCCGCCCCAGATCACTTTCAGCACCTGCCAGCCTGCGCCGGAGAAGATGCCTTCCAGTTCGTTGATGATCTTGCCGTTACCGGTGACCGGGCCGTCCAGGCGCTGCAGGTTGCAGTTGATGACGAACACCAGGTTGTCCAGCTTCTCGCGGGTGGCGATGGTGATGGCGCCTTTGGATTCCGGCTCATCCATCTCGCCGTCGCCCAGGAAGGCGTAAACGGTCTGCTCAGAGGTGTCTTTCAGGCCGCGGTGTTCCAGGTATTTCAGGAACTTCGCCTGATAGATGGCGCTGATTGGGCCCAGGCCCATGGATACGGTCGGGAACTGCCAGAATTCCGGCATCAGCTTAGGATGCGGGTAAGAGGACAGGCCGTTGCCGTGCACTTCCTGACGGAAGTTGTTCATCTGTTCTTCGGTCAGGCGGCCTTCAAGGAAGGCGCGCGCGTAAACGCCCGGAGAGATGTGGCCCTGGAAGTAGACCAGGTCGCCGCCGTCTTTCTCGTTGCGTGCGCGGAAGAAGTGGTTAAAGCAGACTTCATAGAAGGTCGCGGAAGACTGGAAGGAAGCCATGTGGCCGCCCAGCTCCAGGTCTTTCTTGGATGCGCGCAGAACGGTCATGATCGCGTTCCAACGGATCGCAGAGCGAATGCGGCGTTCCAGATCCAGGTTGCCTGGGTAAGCCGGTTCGTCTTCTACCGCGATGGTGTTGACGTAGTTGTGCGCTGCAGCACCGGCCGCAACGTTAACGCCGCCTTTGCGGGCTTCTCCCAATACCTGATCAATCAGAAACTGAGCTCGCTCAACACCCTCTTCACGGATGACCGATTCGATCGCCTGCAGCCAGTCGCGGGTTTCGATCGGATCCACGTCATTGTTTAAACGTTCTGACATGGTGGTATTCCTTATCTGTCTAATGGTTTGTTTGGAGCCTGTCTTCCTGTGCTCTGTGAAAAAACACACGAAGACAGGCCCATCAGTTTAGTTGCCGCTTAAGTACTTAACTAAGTACCTCGAACTTAACCCCCGCAGGCTGGTGTACCCTGAAGAGGACAGCTCTTAATCCTTGCGTTGCTGGAGACGCCGCAGCGATCTCTCGCGCCGAGTATGCTCCCGGCTGAGATCCAGCAAGATTTCCTCGATAAACGCCAAGTGGCGATGCGAGGCTTCACGGGCCTTTTCCGGCTCGCGTGCCACAATCGCCTCAAAAATTCCGGCGCGGTGGCTGCTCACTTTTGCCAACATCTCACGGCGCGAGTAGAGCAATTCAAAGTTCTGACGCACGTTCTGTTCCAGCATCGGCCCCATGCAGCGTAGCAGGTGAAGTAACACAACGTTGTGAGCGGCTTCAGTCACGGCGATTTGATACTGCATGACCGCATCGGCTTCGGCGTCGAGATCGCCGCTGTCTTGAGCCTGTTGAATCACGATGTGGCAATCGCGGATGCGCGCCAGATCTTCATCGGTGCCGCGCAGCGCCGCGTAATAGGCGGCAATGCCTTCCAGCGCGTGACGGGTTTCCAGCAGATCGAACTGTGATTCGGGATGGTCGGCCAGCAGCTCGGCCAGCGGATCGCTGAAGCTCTGCCACAGATTAGTTTGCACGAAGGTGCCGCCGCCCTGACGGCGCAGGAGCAGCCCTTTCGCTTCAAGGCGCTGAATGGCCTCTCTCAGAGAAGGACGGGAGACATCAAATTGTTTCGCCAGCTCGCGCTCCGGAGGCAGTTTTTCGCCTGGGCGCAGTGTCCCCTCGAGGATCAGGTATTCGAGCTGTTGCTCGATAACATCTGACAACTTGGGTTGGCGGATTTTGCTGTAGGCCATGAGTGAATTCTTCTCTGCGAATGGCGCGGAGTCAATTGGTAATACCAATTTCAAAAACGTGACGGTAAAGTAACAAAGTATTCACCTCCTGTCCATACGGGCCTTGATCGAAATCAGGTTAGCCGCACATTTTAACACCCCGCTGAAAACCCCGCTGCAAACCGGTAACGCCGTGATGGTATTACCATTTACGCGGCGGGTTGGGGATTTAACTTTTACCAAACCTTACGCAAGGCAGAGTGCAAACTTTTTGCCCGAGTTTTATTGCATGGTTATTACGCTTTAATGAATGGCTATTTGGCGAGCAGCGCAACGGCGGTTCGTTCATTATTTGAACGCAGCCCACCGTTCAGATCTACGTTATTTTTGCGCATTATGTGATTTGTTGCTTATTTCATGCACTGAATCCCCCCTGCCGTCACACAACCCGCATTTTGTTTCCTAAACTGCTGCAATCTTAATCACTCACACGACAAAGCAGGTGCAAACCGACGCGCATAACATTATTCTCTGCCAAACGGTAGCGGCGCCGTGGAATTAATAGCTATAACGCCGTAAATAAAACAAAACACACATCG
Organism: Serratia sp. CY74737; assembly: GCF_052166775.1. Taxonomy (NCBI): domain Bacteria; kingdom Pseudomonadati; phylum Pseudomonadota; class Gammaproteobacteria; order Enterobacterales; family Yersiniaceae; genus Serratia; species Serratia sp. CY74737. Next base: position 347,105 of record NZ_JBJNOF010000006.1, on the reverse strand, counting down.
TAACCACTGCTTTACAGGCAGATGGGCATTCACAACGACAGAGGGTTAGATTGATGGATGGTCAACAGCATGGTGACCAGCTGAAGCGCGGCCTGAAAAACCGCCATATTCAGCTCATCGCCTTAGGTGGCGCAATCGGCACCGGGTTATTTCTCGGTATCGCTCAAACAATAAAAATGGCCGGCCCGTCAGTGCTTCTCGGCTACGCCATCGGCGGCTTCATCGCGTTTCTGATCATGCGCCAGCTGGGGGAAATGGTGGTGGAAGAGCCGGTCGCCGGTTCCTTCAGCCACTTCGCCTACAAATACTGGGGCAACTTCGCCGGCTTCGCCTCCGGCTGGAACTATTGGGTGCTGTATGTCCTGGTGGCGATGGCGGAGCTGACGGCGGTCGGCATCTACGTACAGTACTGGTGGCCGGAGATCCCCACCTGGGTTTCCGCCGCGGTATTCTTCCTGGCGATCAACGCCATCAACCTGGCCAACGTGAAAGTTTACGGCGAGATGGAGTTCTGGTTCGCCATCATCAAAGTGGTGGCGATTATCGGCATGATCGTGTTCGGTGCCTACCTGCTGTTCAGCGGCATGGGCGGCCCGGAAGCCACCGTCACCAACCTGTGGGCGCAGGGCGGGTTCTTCCCGAACGGCGTCATGGGCCTGGTGATGGCGATGGCGGTGATCATGTTCTCCTTCGGCGGCCTCGAGCTGGTCGGCATCACCGCCGCCGAAGCCGACAACCCGCAAAAAAGCATTCCGAAAGCCACCAATCAGGTGATCTACCGCATCCTGATCTTCTATATCGGCTCGCTGGCCATTCTGCTGTCGCTGTACCCGTGGGGCAAAGTGGTTGAAGGCGGCAGCCCGTTCGTGCTGATCTTCCACGCGCTGAACAGCAACCTGGTGGCGACCGTGCTGAACATCGTGGTGCTCACCGCCGCGCTGTCGGTCTACAACAGCTGCGTCTACTGCAACAGCCGCATGCTGTACGGCTTGGCGCAGCAGGGCAACGGCCCGAAAAGCCTGCTGAAGGTCGACGGCCGCGGCGTGCCGGTGGTGGCCATCGGCATTTCCGCCCTCGCCACTGCGCTGTGCGTGCTGATTAACTACCTGATCCCGGGCCGCGCCTTCGAACTGCTGATGGCGTTGGTGGTATCGGCGCTGGTGATCAACTGGGCGATGATCAGCCTGGCGCACCTGAAATTCCGCGCCGCCAAAAACCGCGAAGGCGTGGTGCCGAAGTTCAAAGCGTTCTGGTACCCGTTCAGCAACTACCTGTGCCTGCTGTTCATGGCCGGCATCCTGGTGATCATGTACCTGACGCCGGGCATTCAAATCTCGGTGCTGCTGATCCCGGTCTGGGTGGCGATCCTGGCCGTCGGTTACGCCATCAAACAGCGCAGCCAACGTGTCGACGGCGTCACCAGCCGTTGAATCCCGTGACCGCGCAATAAAATGGCCCGCAGATGCGGGCCATTTTTTTCGTCTGAACGCCGCTTACTTGCGCAGCGCTTTCACCTGCTCGGCGGTGATGTCCGCCGGTAAACCGCCCCAGGTCACCCGCAGGTAGTTTACCAGTTCCGCCACGTCGGCATCGCTCAGACGCTCGCCGAAGCCCGGCATGCTCTGCATGCTTTCACCGTTCGGGAACTGCTGGGCCGGCAGGCCGTCCAGCACCGACACGATCAGGTTCTTGCCGTCCGCCTGGCGCAGCGTGGCGTTATCGCGCATCGCCGGTGCGACGTGCGGTTTGCCTTCGCCTTCGCGCGCATGGCAGCCGGCGCACTGATCCAGATAGGTCATGCGCCCGGCATCGCTGCCCTGCCCCATTTTCACCGGCACTGCCGCCGGCGGCTGCTCGCCCATCAGATACAGCGCCAGCGCCTGATGGTCTTCCGGCGTCAAATGACGGGTGCTGAGATCCACCACCATATGCATCTCACTGAAGGCCGAACCCTGCGGCGCGAGGCCGGTGCCGAGGAAGCGGCTGACGTCCTGCGGCGTCCAGCCGCGCTGCGCCAAGCCGTGCGGCGTAATGTCCGGCGCCATGAAGCGGCCGAGATCGCCGCCCTGCATCGGCTTGCCGAGATCCATCTGCCCCAGCGCGCCGCGCGGCGTGTGGCATTCGCCACAGTGGCCCAGCACGTCGGCCAGATAGCGGCCGCGCTGCCATTGCGGCGAGCTGCCCTGCGAACTGGCCGGCAGCGGATCCTGGCTGCGGAACAGCAGATTCCAGCCGATCAGCGCCATGCGCTGGTTGAACGGGAACGGCATCTCGTTGGCCGGAATGGCCACGTCCACCGCCGGGCGCGTCATCAGGTAAGCGTAGATGTCATCGGCGTCCTGACGCGAAATGCCCTTGTACGAGGTGTAAGGCATCGCCGGGTACAGGTGCCGTCCGCCCGGCGCCACGCCCTGTGTCAGCGCCAGGAAGAAGTCGTCCTTGCTCCAGCGCCCGATGCCGTGGTCGGCCGACGGCGTCAGGTTGCTGCCGTAAATCGTGCCGAACGGCGTGTCCAGCGGATAGCCGCCGGCCAACGGCGCCCCACCGCTGGCGGTATGGCAGGCGGCGCAGTCGGCGGCCTGCGCCAGATAGCGGCCGCGCGCGATCTGTTCGGCGCTGGCGGTCACCTGCTGCACCGGGCCGTCGTAACGGCGGTTTTCCCGCCACCACAACAGCGCAATCACCACGATCGCCACCAGCACAATCAACATTGCGAGACGTTTTTTCATTGCGCCGTCTCCTTCAGCAGGCCCGGCGTTTTCAGCACCACGTCGCGCACCGCTTCGTAGTAGCGCACGTAGCCGGTGCAGCGGCAGATGTGGCTGTCCAGCGCCTGCTCGATAGCGTTCTCCAGCTGATCGCGGGCGATCGGCTCACGCTTGAGCTTTTCCACGAAGATGGTGGCGGCGTTGACGAAGCCTGGCGTGCAGTAGCCGCACTGGAAGCTGTAGTGCTCCAGAAACGCCTGCTGGATCGGCGACAGCTCAACCACCTCCCCCTGTTCGTCCACCCTGGCGTGGCCTTCGACGGTGCGCACTTTCTTGCCGTTGAAGAAATGCGCGCCGGTGATGCAGGTGCGCACCTCTTCGCTGGTGCCGCTCGGGTGATCGACAATAGCCACGCAGGCGTGGCAAATGCCCTGCCCGCAGCCGAGGCGCGAACCGGTCAAATCGAGATACTCGTGCAGGAAATCGATCATCATCAAGCCTTCCGGCACCTCGATCGGGCCGTACTGTTTCTCGTTGATGGTCAGGGAAATCGGCTGGGTTTTAATGCTCATTGTAATACCTCACGAATATTTTCTGCACGAACGGGCAAATCACGGAAACGGTGGCCGGTGGCGTCGGCAATGGCGTTGACCAGTGCGGCCACGATCGGGATCATCACCACTTCCGCCATGCCTTTCGGCGGATCGGTTTCCGACAGCGCCGGCAGGATGTCGCCGCTCTGTTTCCATACCGCCACGTCGCTGGCGCGCGGCAGGTGGTAACGGTTGAAGTTCCAGGTGCCGTTGCCCGGGCCGTCTTCGTACAGCGGTAAATATTCGTGCAGCGCATGGCCGATGCCCATCGCCAGCCCGCCCTGCAGTTGGCCGGAAACCAGTTCCGGCACGATCAGGTTGCCACACTCCATGATCGAGTGGTGATTCAGCAACTCCACCTGGCCGGTGGCGATATCCACCGCCACTTCCGCCAGCGTGCCGACGGCGCTGTAGTAGGTCACCGCCGCATTGTTGCGCTGGGTCGGCGGGTAGTAGACCTGCCCGCGCGCCAGCGGTTTGAATTCGCCGCCGGCGTTGCGCAGCGCCATGCCGTCGATCGGCAGGCGTTCGCTTTTGCCGTTCAACGTGAAATCGGCCTCCGCCCACTGCCAGCGGTTGAACACATGCACCGCCGCGCCGGTGACGCCGCCCATCTGATAAGCCGTCTTGGCCAGCAGCTCGAGGCTCAGCACCGACATGCCCGCCGCCGTCAGGCCGCCTTCGACCCAACGCGCATCTTCGCGCCGCACCACCAGCGGCGCCGCCTGGCCGCCGCCGATACCGGCCTGCCACAGCGCCATCGCCGCCGGCCACAGGCCGTGATCGAAGATCAGGCGCGCCGCTTCGCGGGTGCTGTGCGAGAAGTAATAGGCCGAGTTGCTGGCGCTCGACGGCGAACAGTAGCTCGGCGTCCAGTTGGGGTTGGTTTGCAGCTTATCCTGCTCTTCTTGCGACATCAGGTAAGGATCGCCGCTGGTGACCATCGGCAATACCGACCAGTCGGTGACCGAGAAGTGCGCTTCGTCGGCCGGTTTGCCCAGCCACTGCGCGCACAATACCGACTGCGAGGTCGACATGCCGGTGCCCATCTCCGCGCCGCTGTGATGCAGGGTGATGCGGCCGTCTTCGCTCAGCTCCACCCGGGCGAACGAGGTTTCCGCCCCGGTGCCGAAGTCTTTCTGCACGCAGCCGAAGCCGACGCCATAGCGCTTGCCGGGATGGCGGCTCTCAAACTCGGCCTTGCGTTCGGCGCGCTTAAGCCATATCTCATGCTTCGCCGCCTTTTCCAGTACTTCATCGGCGCGGATCGCACCGGCCGGGATCGCCCCCTGGGTGTTTTTCATGCCGGATTTCAGCACGTTGCGCAGGCGGAACTCGATCGGGTCAATCTTCAGCTCGGCGGCCAACTCATCCACCATCATCTCGGTGGCGGCCATGCTCTGCAGCGTGCCGTAACCGCGCGCCGAACCGGCGTCGATAGCGCGTGAAGCCAGCCCGACCGACGACAGATCGCTTTTCGGGAAGTAGTAAATCGACTGGGCGGCGGTTGCGCCGACCATCACCACCGAAGGGGTAAAGTTGCTGCGGCCGCCGCCGTCCGCGGTCATGTCACCGAGGAACGACTGCATGACGCCGGTCTGCTTATTCACCGCGATGCGGTAGTTCATGTCGAACGCGTGGCGCTTCAACGCCGTCTGGAACTGTTCGAAGCGATCGTTGGCCAGACGCACCGGGTGGCCGTCGCCATACATCGCCGCCACCGCGCCGTAATACGGGAAGTTGTAGTGGTCTTTCGAGCCGTAGCCCACGGTGTAGCACGGGTGCAGGATCAGCTGTTTCACCGGCGGATTGCGCTTGGCCAGCATGCGCGGCATCTCGTCGGCCACTTCCTGCGGCGACTGCGTCGGCACCACCAGATGCAGGGTTTGCGTCTGCGCGTCGAACCAGCCGTTGGCGTTGTCCGGCTCCAACGCCGAGGTGTCGATCGACTGCGTGGTGTAGCGGCGCGACATTACCAGCCAGTCGGCCGGCGGATTCGCCAACTCGTCGGCGATCAGGCCCGCATAGCGCATGCCTTCCTGATCCAGCTTGCCGCCCTCGCGCCCTTCCGGCCACACCGGCAGGTGTTTTTTCATCGATACCGGGAAGATCGGCGTGTCCTTCAGGCTGGAGAAGCGATCGTCGTCGAACGGCTGTTCTCCCCCCACCCGCACATAGCGGAAGCTGCCCCAGGGATCGCGCTCGAGCGGGCCGGTTACCGCGCCGTATTTGATGGTTTCTTCGCGGAATTTCAGCTTGTCCTTGGCGAAGCGGAAACGGGCGAAGTCGTGATAGATCAGGATCGCCACCGCCTGGCCGAGGTAGGCCGGAGTTTTGCCGCTCGGCAGCAGCATGTCGTCACCGTAGAACGCCGGAAAGGCCAGGCCGTCGCGCGCCAGATCTTCCGCCGTCACCAGGCGATCCGGCTGCAGATCGTCCCCCAACAGCGACAGATCGACCCCTTCGAACAACCGGTCGGCCTTGGTCACGCGCAGAATGAAGGCGTGCGCCTGTTTCTGCGGCCAGTGCGGCATGTCCACCGCGCGGATATCGCGCGCGAACACCTTCTGCCCCATGACCTTGGCGCGGCCGTCGATACGGAAACGCACGCGCTTGGCCTGCGGATCCCAATTGGGCGACTGGAGGATTTTTTGCTCGAACAGCGCGGCGTAGGCGCGGCTGTACAGGGGCGCGAGGTACACGGATACCCCCGCAATCACGGCGCTTTTGATAAAGCGACGCCGCGACGGGTTGAAATTGCTCATAAATAAGTCCTTCACGTCTTTCTTGTAATTGGTTTTTGTTCGCGGTGTTGTTGCGCAAACGCTGACGACCTTGCCGTAGACGTCATAAGCATATGCTTATAACTAAAATTATGTGATGATTAACAGGCTGTTTTCAACAAAAAAACATTTGCAAAACACATAAGGTTTGTACGCTAATAAATAATTTGCGCAAACGCGGGCTTGAACCATGATCACGGGCATCATTATTACCGCCGCCGGACGCGGGGAGCGCTTTATTCGGGCCGGCGGCCAGGGCAACAAACTGAACGCCGGGTTTGCCGATGCGGCGGGCGAGCGGCGTTCGCTGTTCGAACACACCCTGCGCCAGGCGCTGGCTTCCGAGCTGCCGGTGCAGGTGGTGACCCGTCCGGATAATCTGCCGGTGCTGGCAGCCTGCGCCGCCAATCAGGTGCCGGTTACCCTGCTCGCCAGCGCGGGCCTCGGCGACTCGATCGCCGCAGGCGTTGCGGCCACGCCGCACTGGCAAGGCTGGCTGATCCATCTGGCCGATATGCCGTTCGTCGGCGCCGACGTTTTCCGGCAGGTGGCGAGCGCCTTACGGCAACACGCGATCGTACGCCCCAGCTATGCGCAACAGCCCGGTCACCCGGTCGGCTTTTCCGCCCTATTGCGCAAACAACTTTGCCAACTGCGCGGCGATAATGGCGCCCGTGGGCTGTTGCAAGGCGCAGCGGTGCACCTGTTGCCACTTGAACACCCCGGCGTCGTGCAGGATATTGATCTTCCATCGCAACTTCCGGCCAGCGAGTAAATTCACCTATGCAACATCTTGATGTCACCGTGGTCAGCCAGGCGATAAGCTGGCTGCAACACCAGCCGGTCTGGTTATGCACCGTCCTCAGCACCTATGGTTCTTCGCCGCGCTCGCCGGGCGCGCTGATGGCGGCGACCCACGACGGCCGCTACAGCGGTTCGTTGTCGGGCGGGTGCGTGGAGGAGGACTTTCTGGGCCGCGTGGCCGCCGGGGAGTATCAGGCGGCCAGCCAGGTGATCCGTTACGGCGAAGGCGGTATGACGCCCAATGTAGCGCTGCCGTGCGGCGGCGTGCTGGACGTGCTGATCGAGTATCTGCCGGCGGGAGAAGCCAGCGTCGCTTACCTGCGACGCATCGCCGGCGCGCTGGAAGGGCATCACGCGTTGATCAAACGCCTGACGCTGCCCCACGCCTGCCACAGCCTCGAGCAGAGTCATTTCACCAGCGCCACCCAGGTGGAACGCCGGCTCGAACAGATTACCCTGCATATCGCGGCTGCACCGCGCCTGCTGATCGCCGGGCTGTCCAGCGTGGCGCTGTACTGCGCCGATTTCGCCGTGGCGCTGGGGTTTGAGGTGCTGGTTTGCGAGAATCGCCCGGAGGCGCTGGATAACTTCGCCGCCGAGTTAAAACCGGGCGTGACGCTGCTGCGCCAGTTTCCGGCCAAGTTCATTGAGGACGGCGGTTGCCACGCCAATACCGCCGTCGTGGCGCTGACCCACGATCCGCGTATGGACGATCTAACGCTGATGGAAGCGATCCACACTCCGGCGTTTTACATCGGCGCCATGGGATCGCTGAGAAACAGCGCGCGGCGGCGCCAGCGGTTGCAGCAGATTGCCGAATTCACGCCGCAGGAGTTGGAACGCATCCATGCGCCGATCGGCCTGCCGCTGGGCAGCAAAACGCCGGCGGAGATCGCCCTGGCGGTGATGGCGGCGATCGTGCAGCAGAAAAACCGGCGGCCGGCCGCCGACGGGATCAGTGCAGCGGCACCACCGGCACCAGATGCTGCAGCTCCAGATGCAGCTCCTCTTTCCCGCTCAGCGAATAGCTGAACACCGTCATGTCCGGCCCGTCACCGCGGGCCAGCCCCATTTCGGGCAGCACCTGCGTGTAAATTTTAATGATGTGATCATTGAGCGCCACCGGCTTGCCGGAATAGCGAAAACGGCAAAACTCGCCGTGGATCTCCGGCAGCGGCTCCAGCGCCACGCCTTCACGCAGCGGATAGTCCGTCGTCACGCCCAGGGTATAGTCGACTCTGACCCGCTCGCCGTCCGGCACCAGTTGGGTAAACGAATAGGTTTGCGTCGGGCGCTCGCCCAACAAGGTGTAAAACTGCGCCCGCAGCGCGCTGCGCTGCGGCAGATGCGACTTATCCAACCTCTCTATGTCCAGGTGGTAAGCGTACTGCTTGCCGTGAAAAGCGTATTGCCCTCTGGCGATGCTGACGCGTTCAACCTCAATATCGCCGGGCTGGCTGGCCGCGAGTGAACGCACCAGATTGCTGAAGTCCTGTTTGCGGGCATGACGATAAACGCTGGGCGACTCGGCGAAGTGTTTCTTGAAACAGCGCGAGAACGTCTGCTGATTATCGAATTGATATTCAACCGAAATGTCCAGAATGCTCTTCTGCGTGAAGCGCAAGGCGAAGGCGGCGAGGTAGAGGCGACGAGCGCGGATGTAGGAGGCTAACGATAATCCGGTCTGCTTCTTGAACATGCGCTGCAGGTACCATTTCGTATAGCCTGACTTGGCGGAAACGATATCCAACGACAGCGGATTGGTCAGGTTGTCTTCAATCCAGACCAGCAATTCCCTGATGTGACTTTCCTGCGTACCCATGTGCTTGCCGAACCTTATGTTACCGATATTCCATTAGTCGAATTTTAGTGCTATCCGCGTAGGGTATACAGGTTAAAACTCGCCGTCCAGCAAGCTACAGGACTTTACACAGTCCCCCTTCACCGCCCGCGAGCGGCGAAGGGGGCAACGCTTATTTCAGGCAGCTGGCGCATTGGCCGGCCTGGATCTTCTGGAAGAAGTCATTGCCTTTGTCATCCACCAGGATAAACGCCGGGAAATCTTCCACTTCGATTTTCCAGATCGCTTCCATGCCCAATTCAGGGTACTCCACGCACTCCAGGCTCTTGATGCTCTGCTGCGCCAGTACCGCCGCCGGGCCGCCGATGCTGCCGAGGTAGAAGCCGCCGTGCTTGTGGCAGGCATCCGTCACCTGCTGGCTGCGGTTGCCTTTCGCCAGCATGATCATGCTGCCGCCGTGAGATTGCAGCAGATCGACGTAGGAATCCATACGCCCGGCGGTGGTCGGCCCCAAGGAACCGGACGCATAGCCTTCCGGCGTTTTAGCCGGGCCGGCGTAGTAGATCGGGTGATCCTTGACGTACTGCGGCAGGCCTTCACCGCGATCCAGGCGCTCTTTCAGCTTGGCGTGCGCGATATCGCGGCCAACGATGATGGTGCCGCTCAGCGACAGGCGCGTGGAAACCGGGTACTGTGACAGCTGTTTGAGGATCTCGGCCATCGGACGGTTGAGATCGACCTTGATCGCCTCGCCTTCCCCGGCCTGGCGCAGCTCCTGAGGAATGAATTTACCCGGATTGTGCTCCAGTTTTTCCAGCCAGATGCCGTCGCGGTTAATCTTGCCTTTGATGTTGCGGTCCGCCGAACAGGAAACGCCCATGCCGACCGGGCAGGAGGCGCCATGACGCGGCAGACGCACGACGCGGATATCGTGCGCGAAGTATTTGCCGCCGAACTGCGCGCCCAGCCCCAGGTTCTGCGCTTCTTGCAGCAGTTCAGCTTCGAGTTCCAGATCGCGGAACGCCTGACCATGCTCGTTGCCTTCGGTCGGCAGGCCATCGTAATACTTGGTCGAGGCCAGTTTGACGGTTTTCAGCGTCGCTTCCGCCGAGGTGCCGCCGATGACGAACGCCACGTGGTACGGCGGGCAGGCCGCAGTGCCCAGCGTGCGCATCTTGTCGACCAGGTAGTTTTTCAGCTTGCCCGGCGACAGCAGCGCCTTGGTTTCCTGATACAGATAGGTTTTGTTGGCTGAACCGCCGCCCTTGGCGATGCACAAGAACTTGTATTCTTCGCCGTCAACGCTGTAGAGATCGATCTGCGCCGGCAGGTTGCTGCCGGTATTGACCTCTTTGTACATATCCAGCGCGGCGTTCTGCGAATAGCGCAGGTTCTCTTCGATGTAGGTGTTGTACACCCCACGCGACAACGCTTCTTCATCGCCGCCGCCGGTCCAGACGCGCTGGCCCTTTTTGCCGACGATGATCGCCGTGCCGGTGTCCTGGCAGGTCGGTAAAATACCCTTGGCGGCGATTTCTGAGTTACGCAGAAATTGCAGCGCAACGTACTTGTCGTTTTCGCTGGCGTCCGGATCTTTGAGGATATCGGCCACCTGCTGTTGGTGCGCCGGGCGCAGCATGAACGAGGCGTCGTGGAACGCATGCTGGGCAAGCAGGGTTAACGCTTCAGGGGCAACTTTCAGTATTTCCTGGCCTTCAAACTCGCTCACGGAAACGTGGTCGCGGCTCAGCAGATAATATTCGGTATCGTCTTTCTTCAGCGGGAACGGATCTTGATAGTGGAACGGTTTATTCGACATTGATCTCTCACTTGCAACATCAGCTGCGTTAAATTCACACGTGCGGCGCGCGAGGCGGCGCCTTGTCAAAAAACTGCCTCCACCTTACGTATTTTTAATCAGTCAGTTATTGCGCCAAATCGCAAAATAACCGCTCTTTGCGTAAGGGATTACCACAGGCGGCGTTTCAACCTTGCTCGGTGAGAACTGCGGGTACAGGCTCATCATGCACGCTTTATTATCCCGCAGTTAACACATTGATTACAATCCATCGGTGGCGATCGCTTTATCAATGTGGCGAAAAAGCGCCGGATGCGATTTGCGCCGGTGCGTATTGTCAGCCGCCGCGCCATTGCTTAAGCTAGCCGCAATGAACAAACCGAGAATCCCCATCGCGCTGCAACAAGCGGTGATGCGCTGCCTGCGAGAAAAGCTGCAGTTGGCCCGCCGGCATTTTGCCGTCGAGTTCCCCGAACCCAGCATCGTCTATCAGCAACGCGGCACCAGCGCGGGCACCGCCTGGCTGCAAAGCTGGGAAATCCGCCTGAACCCGGTGCTGCTGCTGGAAAACCAACAGCCGTTTATCGATGAAGTGGTGCCGCACGAACTGGCGCACCTGCTGGTGTTTCGCCAATTTGGCCGGGTGGCGCCGCACGGCCGCGAATGGCGCTGGATGATGGAAAGCGTGCTGCTGACCCCCGCCAGCCGCACTCACCGTTTCGAAACCGCCTCGGTGCAAAGCAAGACCTTCCCCTACCGCTGCGCCTGTGGGCAGCACCCGCTCACCATTCGCCGCCATAACCGCGTGCTGCGCGGCGAAAGCGAATACCGCTGCCGCCGGTGCGGCGAAAAACTGAAATTTCTTGCTAGCGAGAACCTTTAGTTAAACGATTTATACGTTAAAACAAGCAAATATCGCCATTTGCCACTACCGGCAAGTTCCGTTACCCTGCCTGCTTTTCCAATTTTGAGCTGTTTTGGAATATGCTTCGCAGAATTTTGTTTATGGCGGTTTTCGCCGCAGGCGCCGTACAGGCACACGGCATCAATAACTTTTCTCAGGCCAAGGCGGCGGCGGCCAAGATTAACCAGGATGCGCCGGGCAGCTTTTACTGCGGCTGCCGCATCGACTGGCAAGGCAAGAAGGGCATCCCGGATCTCGCCGGCTGCGGCTATCAGGTGCGTAAAAACGCCCAGCGCGCGCAGCGCATCGAGTGGGAACACGTGGTGCCGGCCTGGCAGTTCGGCCACCAACTGCAGTGCTGGCAAGACGGCGGACGCAAAAACTGCAATAAGGACGCCACCTATCGCCAGATAGAAACCGATCTGCACAACCTGCAGCCGGCGATCGGCGAAGTGAACGGCGACCGCAACAACTTCATGTACAGCCAATGGAACGGCGGCGCAGGCCAATACGGGCAGTGCCCAATGAAGGTGGACTTCAAGAATAAACAGGCGGAGCCGCCCGCCCGCGCCCGCGGCGCCATTGCCCGCACCTACTTCTACATGCGCGATCGCTACCAGCTGCGGCTGTCACGCCAGCAAACCCAACTATTTGAGGTGTGGAACCGGCAATATCCGGTGAGCCAATGGGAATGTCAGCGTGAAGCACGTATCGCCAAGGTGCAGGGCAACCACAACCCCTATATTCAACAGGCTTGTCAGCAGCGGAAAAGCTAACCTACTATAGCCTTTATCTTTCATGGCGCCGCCAACCCGCGGCGCCGTTTCGTCAGGATCAGACTACCCATGCGCATACCCCGCATTTACCATCCGCAGCCGTTGACCGACCGGGCGGAGATCGCCCTCAGCGAGGACGCCGCCAACCACGTCGGGCGCGTGCTGCGCATGAGCGCCGGCCAGGCGCTGCAGCTGTTCGACGGCAGCAACCAGGTGTTCGACGCCGAGATAGTCCGGGTGGACAAAAAGAGCGTGCTGGTGCGCCTCGGCGACGGCCGCGTGGAGGACATCGAATCGCCGCTCAACCTGCATCTGGGCCAGGTGATCTCGCGCGGCGAGAAGATGGAGTTCACCATCCAGAAATCCATCGAGCTGGGCGTCAACGTCATCACCCCGCTGTTTTCCGAGCGCTGCGGCGTCAAGTTGGACGGCGAGCGTCTGGCGAAGAAAATCCAACAATGGCAGAAGATCGCCATCGCCGCCTGCGAACAGTGCGGCCGCAACCGCATTCCCGAAATCCGCGAGGCGATGTCGCTGGAGGCCTGGTGCGCCGAGCAGGACGGCAGCCTGAAACTCAACCTGCACCCGCGCGCCAGCCACAGCATCAACACGCTGCCGCAGCCGGTAGACCGCGTTCGCCTGCTGATCGGCCCGGAAGGCGGTTTGTCCGCCGACGAAATCGCCATGACCACCGACCACGGATTTACTGATATTCTGCTGGGACCACGCGTTCTGCGTACCGAAACCACAGCGCTCACCGCCATTACCGCTCTGCAGGTCCGCTTCGGCGACCTGGGTTAAAGGAGAAAAGATGATTAAGCTCGGCATCGTGATGGATCCTATCGATTCCATCAACATCAAGAAAGACACCAGCTTCGCCATGCTGCTCGAAGCGCAGCGCCGCGGTTACGAATTGCACTACATGGAGATGAACGATCTCTATCTGCACGCCGGTGACGGGCGCGCCCGCACCCGCCTGCTGAGCGTGAAGGAAGACAAGGAGAGCTGGTTCAGCTTCGGCGCCGAGCAGGATCTGGCGCTGCACGATCTGGACGTGATCCTGATGCGCAAGGATCCGCCGTTCGATACCGAATACATCTACGCGACCTACATTCTGGAACGCGCCGAAGTCAAAGGCACGCTGGTGGTCAACAAGCCGCAAAGCCTGCGCGACTGCAACGAGAAGCTGTTCACCGCCTGGTTCTCGGAACTGACGCCGGATACGCTGGTCAGCCGCAGCGCCGCGCACATCCGCAAATTCCACCAGCAGCACGGCGACATCATCCTGAAACCGCTGGACGGCATGGGCGGCGCGTCTATCTTCCGCGTGAAGCAGGACGATCCTAACCTGTCGGTGATCATCGAAACCCTGACCGAACACGGCAGCCGTTTCTGCATGGCGCAGAACTTCCTGCCGGCGATCAAGGACGGCGACAAGCGCATCCTGGTGGTGGACGGCGAGCCGGTGCCTTACTGCCTGGCGCGCATTCCGGCGCAGGGCGAGACCCGCGGCAACCTGGCGGCCGGCGGCCGCGGCGAAGCGCGCCCGCTGAGCGAAAGCGACTGGAAAATTGCCCGCGCCGTCGCCCCGACGCTGAAAGAGAAAGGGCTGATCTTCGTCGGCCTGGACGTGATCGGCGATCGCCTGACCGAAATCAACGTCACCAGCCCAACCTGCGCGCGCGAGATCGAGGCGGCATTCCCGATTTCGATTACCGGCATGCTGATGGACGCCATTGAAAAGCGCCTGGCGGCGAAGTAATGCGTCATGCGGGCGGCATGCCGCCCGCTATTCTGTATCGCGCCCGCCAAAACCCGCCTTTCCGGCAGCGGCTTGAAAGGCGGCGGGTATAGCCGCATACTGGCGGCTGTTTATTTTCTCACCCATTGATTACCTTATACTAACGCCATGAATTTACAGCACCATTTTCTGATCGCCATGCCAACGCTGCAGGATCCTCGCTTCAAGCGCTCGGTGATTTACATTTGCGAGCACAATGAAGAAGGCGCCATGGGTTTGGTGATCAATAAACCGGTGGAGCAGTTCACGGTAGCCACGGTGCTGAGCAAGCTGAAGATCATGCCGCCTGCGCGCGATCCGGCCATCAGCCTGGACAAGCCGGTGTTCGCCGGCGGCCCCCTGGCGGACGATCGCGGGTTTATCCTGCATACGCCGCGCCACGGCTTCGGCGCCAGCATTCAAATTTCGCCCAACACCATGATCACCACCTCGAAAGACGTGCTGGAAACGCTCGGCACGCCGGAGCAACCGGACGACGTGCTGGTGGCGCTGGGTTATGCGGGTTGGGAAAAGGGCCAGTTGGAGCAGGAAGTATTGGAAAACGCCTGGCTGACCATCGAAGCCAACACCGACATTTTGTTCCGCACGCCGATCGCCAGCCGCTGGCGCGAGGCGGGGAACCTTTTGGGTATCGACATTCGCAGCATCGCCAACCACGCAGGACACGCCTGATGAGTAACCGCACCATTATCGCCTTCGACTTTGGCACCAAAAGCATCGGCGCGGCCGTCGGCCAGGAGTTGACCGGCAGCGCCCGCGCCCTGCCGGCTTTCAAAGCGCAGGACGGTTCGCCGGACTGGCTGAAAATCGAAAAACTGCTGAAGGAGTGGCAGCCGGATTTGGTGGTGGTCGGCCTGCCGCTGAACATGGACGGCACCGAACAGCCCGTTACCGCCCAGGCGCGCAAGTTCGCCAACCGCCTGCACGGCCGCTTCGGCATCCAGATCGATCTGCATGACGAGCGTCTGAGCACCGTGGAGGCGCGCGCCAACCTATTCGATCGCGGCGGCTTCCGCGCGCTTGATAAAGGCAGCGTGGATTCCGCCTCCGCGGTGGTTATCCTCGAAAGCTGGTTCGAACGGCAGCTGGGCTAAACGCCCGTTCCCTCCCCCGCGCAGTCCCCCAACACACCGGCGTCGATCCGCTGCTGCAAACCTTGCTCAAAGGTTTGCATGCCGGACTGCGCGCCGGTTTGCAACACGCTCGCCAACTGATGCGTTTTCCCTTCACGGATCAGGTTGCTGACCGCCGCCGTCGCCGTCAGCACTTCAAAGATCGCCACTCGTCCGCCGCCGGGGCGCTTCATCAGCTTTTGCGCGATCACCGCTTGCAGGCTGCCCGCCAGCTGGGCGCGCACATAGGGTTTCTCTTCCGCCGGAAACACGTCCACCAGCCGTTCTACCGCCTGCGGCGCGCTGCGGGTATGCAGCGTCGCCAGCACCAGGTGGCCGGTCTCCGCCGCAGTGAGCGCCAGCCGGATGGTGGCGGTATCGCGCAGCTCGCCCAGCAGGATCACATCCGGATCTTCGCGCAGCGCGGCGCGCAACGCCGCATCGAAGCTGTGGCTGTCGCGGCCGATCTCCCGCTGCTGGATCAGCGATCGCCGGCTGCGGTGCAGGAACTCGATCGGATCTTCCAGCGTCAAAATATGCCGCTGCTGGTGCCGGTTGATCTCGTCGATCATCGCCGCCAGCGTGGTGGACTTGCCGCTGCCGGTGGCGCCGGTGACCAGGATCAATCCGTCGGCGCGCCGCAGCAGCGCCGGGACGATGGCCGGCGCCGCCAGCTCGGCAAGCGAAGGCGATTGCCCGGCGATACGCCGCAACGCGAGAGAAATCCACGCGCTTTGTTGAAAAACGTTGGCGCGCAACCGCTCCCCGCCCGGCCTGTGCAACGCCAGATCGACCTGCCCCAGCCGCCGCAGGCTCTCGCGCTGCTGCGCATTCAGCAATCCATCGCAGAGGGCCTGCGCGCCTTGCGCCGTCAGCGTTTGCGCCGCCGCCAGCGGTTGCAGTTCACCGTCGATGCGCAACATCGGCGGATGACCGGCACAAAGGTGCAGATCGGAAGCATTATGCTTTACACTAAGGGCCACGAATTCATCGATATCCATATCACTCTCCCGGGTCAATAATGAGCACTATCCAACAGAACCTGCAGGATGTCAGAAACCGCATCGCGGCCGCCGCGCAAAACTGCGCGCGGGCGCCGGAAGACGTTGCTCTGCTTGCAGTCAGCAAAACCAAACCTGTGGCGGCGATCGAAGAAGCCATCGCCGCCGGCCAGCGCGCCTTCGGCGAGAACTACGTGCAGGAAGGGGTAGACAAGATCCGGCATTTCGCCGAGTCGTCGCAGGGCGGTGAGTTGGTGTGGCACTTTATCGGCCCGCTGCAATCCAATAAGAGTCGGCTGGTGGCGGAACATTTCGCCTGGTGTCATACCGTGGATCGGCTGCGCATCGCCCAGCGTCTGAGCGATCAGCGCCCGGCCGACATGCCGCCGCTCAACGTGCTGATTCAAATCAACATCAGCGATGAGCAGAGCAAATCCGGCATCGCGTTGAACGAACTGCCGGCGTTGGCCGACGCGATCGCGGCGCTGCCGAATCTGGCGCTGCGCGGCCTGATGGCCATCCCGGCGCCGGAAACGGATTATCAGCGGCAGTTGGCGGTATTCAGCCGGATGAACGACGCATTTCTCGCCCTGCGTCAGCGTTATCCGCAGGCCGATACGCTGTCGATGGGCATGACGGACGATATGGCGGCGGCGATCGCCGCAGGCAGCACCCTGGTGCGCATCGGCACCGCAATTTTTGGCGCCCGCGACTACTCGCAGGCCTGACAAACAGACGAGGGATTTGATGCAACATCGCAAGATTACCTTTATCGGCGCCGGCAACATGGCGCGTGCAATCATCGCCGGCCTGGTCGCGGGCGGCTATCCGGCCAAATCCATCAGCGTCTGCGCCCCGTCGCCGAAAAACCGTGACGCGTTGGCGGCGGACTACGGCATCGTCAGCAGCGGCGACAACGTCGCCTGCGCGCGTGAAGCCGACGTCGTGGTGCTGGCGGTCAAACCGCAAATGATGGCCGACGTGTGTCAGCCGCTGCGCGAACAGGTCGATTTCGGCGGCAAACTGGTGCTGTCGATCGCCGCCGGCATTCAGGTCAGCCGTTTCTATCAGTTGCTCGGCGACCAACTGGACATCGTGCGCATCATGCCCAACACCCCGTCGCTGGTCGGCAAGGGCATGAGCGGGCTGTACGCGCCGGCGCAGGTCAGCCAACAGGATCGCGACTACACCGGCGATTTAATGGCCTCGGTCGGTAAAGTTTGCTGGGTAGATGACGAAAATGGCATCAACGGCGTGATCGCCGCCGCGGGCAGCGCCCCGGCTTATTTCTTCCTGTTTATGGAAGCGATGCAAAAAGAGGCCGAACGCATGGGCTTCGACAGCCAGACCGCGCGCGATCTGGTGCAGCAGGCCGCTTCCGGCGCCGCCGCGCTGGTTGAAGCCAACCCGGATACGCCGCTGGGCACGCTGCGCGAGCAGGTGACCTCCAAAGGCGGTACCACCGCCGAAGCGCTGCGGGTGTTCAACGAACGCCAACTGCCGGAAACCGTGGCGCAAGCGATGCAGGCCGCCGTTTCCCGTGCGCAAGAAATGGAAAAATTATTTTAAATAACCCCGAGTTAAGGAGAAGGACCACTTCATGCTAACGCTGACTTTCCTGGTCAAGACCGTTATTGATCTGTACGTGATGGTGCTGTTGCTGCGCATTTGGATGCAATGGACGCGCACCGATTTTTACAACCCGTTCTCGCAGTTTGTGGTGAAGATCACCCAACCGGTGGTCGGCCCGCTGCGCCGCATCATCCCAGCGCTTGGGCCTATCGACAGCGCTTCGCTGCTGCTGGCGTTCCTGCTGATGACCATCAAGTACCCGCTGCTGCTGCTGATACAAAGCCACGCGCTGTCGCTCAGCCCGTATAACCTGCTGTTCGGCCTGATCTCGCTGGTCAAGTCCGCCGGCTACCTGATCTTCTGGGTGATGATCATTCGTGCGCTGATGAGCTGGGTAAGCCAGGGCCGCAGCCCGATCGACTACGTGATGTACCAACTGACCGAACCGTTGATGGCACCGATCCGTCGCATCATCCCGGCGATGGGCGGCATCGATTTTTCCGCCATGGTAGTGATCCTGATCCTCTATCTGATCAACTACCTGGGCATGGATGTGTTCGGCGAGATCTGGTTCCTGCTGTGAGCGCAGTCACTCCCGTGCTGGACGGGCTGGCGATCAGGCTATATATTCAGCCGAAAGCCAGCCGCGACCAAATTATCGGCTTGCATGGCGACGAGCTGAAAGTCGCCATCACCGCCCCGCCGGTCGACGGCCAAGCCAACGCCCATTTGATCAAGTTTATCGCCAAGCAGTTCAAAGTGGCGAAAAGCAACGTCACCATCGAGAAAGGCGAACTGGGGCGGCATAAACAGTTACGCATCGTGAATCCGCAACAGATCCCCGCCGTGGTCGCGGCGCTCATCGAATAATTTTCAAGGTAGTCATTATGCAAAAAGTCGTTCTTGCCACCGGTAACCCGGGCAAAGTGCGCGAACTCGCCGACCTGTTGGCCGATTTCGGCCTGGACGTGGTCGCGCAAACCGATCTGGGCGTGGAGTCCGCCGAAGAAACCGGCCTGACGTTTATCGAAAACGCCATTCTGAAAGCGCGCCATGCGGCACAGGTCACCGGCCTGCCGGCGATCGCCGACGACTCCGGTCTGGCGGTAGATGCGCTGGGCGGCGCGCCGGGCATCTACTCCGCGCGCTACGCCGGTGAAGACGCCGACGATCGGCAGAACCTCGACAAGCTGCTGGCGGCGATGAAAGACGTGGCGCCGGGCCGGCGCGGCGCGCAATTTCACTGCGTGCTGGTCTATCTGCGCCATGCGCAAGATCCGACGCCGCTGGTGTTCCACGGCAGCTGGGCCGGCGAAATCACCGAACAGGCCGCCGGTGAAGGCGGTTTCGGTTACGATCCGGTCTTCTACGTGCCGGAGCTGGGCCGCACCGCCGCCGAGCTGAGCCGCGACGAGAAGCGGGCGATTTCGCACCGCGGCAAGGCGCTGAAGCTGATGTTGGAAGCCATGCGCAATGCTTAAGCTGCCCCCGCTGAGTCTCTACATCCATATCCCGTGGTGCGTGCAGAAATGCCCGTACTGCGACTTCAACTCCCATGCGCTAAAGGGTGACGTGCCGCATCAGGAGTATGTCGATCATCTGTTGGCGGATCTGGATGCCGACCTGCCGCTGGCCGGCGGCCGGGAAATCAGCACTATCTTTATCGGCGGCGGCACCCCCAGCCTGCTGAGCGCCGAGGCGATGCAAGCCTTGCTGGACGGCGTGCGGGCGCGCATTCGCGTCGCCGACGACGCCGAAATCACCATGGAAGCCAATCCCGGCACCGTGGAGGCCGATCGCTTCAGCGGCTACCAGCGCGCCGGCGTCAACCGCATCTCCATCGGGGTGCAAAGCTTCAGCGCCGAGAAGCTGAACCGTCTGGGGCGCATCCACGGCCCGGAAGAAGCCAAACGCGCGGCGACGCTGGCGACCGGCCTCGGCCTGCGCAGCTTCAACCTCGATCTGATGCACGGCCTGCCGGATCAGTCGCTGGAAGAGGCGCTGGACGATCTGCGCCAGGCTATCGCCCTCAATCCGCCGCACCTGTCGTGGTATCAGCTGACCATCGAGCCGAACACCCTGTTCAGCTCGCGCCCGCCGGTTTTGCCGGACGACGATGCGCTGTGGGACATCTTCGAGCGCGGCCACCAGTTGCTGAGCGCCGCCGGCTATCAGCAGTATGAAACCTCGGCCTACGCCAAGCCGGGCTACCAATGCCAGCACAATCTCAACTACTGGCGCTTCGGCGACTATCTGGGGATCGGCTGCGGCGCGCACGGCAAGGTGACCTTCAGCGACGGACGCATCCTGCGCACCGCCAAGACCAAGCACCCGCGCGGCTTTATGCGCGGCGACTACATGGACAAGCAGCATGAGGTGGCGGTGGCGGATCGGCCGTTCGAGTTCTTCATGAACCGCTTCCGCTTGCTGGAAGCCGCGCCGCGCGCCGACTTCGCCAACTACACCGGGCTGGCGGAAAGCATCATTCGCCCGCAGCTGGACGAAGCGCTGGCCAAAGGCTATCTGGAAGAAACCGCGGAGCACTGGCAGATCACCGAGAAGGGCAAACTGTTCCTCAACTCGCTGCTGGAACTGTTCCTGGCGGACGACGAGTAAAAAAAAGCGCTGAATGATCAGCGCTTTTTTATTGGTGTTAATCCGGGTAAAACGTCTGAGACAGAATCTGCTGAGTTTCCCAGATGCCGTTTTCCGGATACACATCCAGCCCGGTTTCGGCCGTGGCGAGCGCAACGGCCTTCGACCAGACGACATCCAGCCAATCGGCATCGCTCAGTTTACCTTTTAGGCTGGGCGACTCTTTCAAGCTGTAAAGCACCTCTTTGCGCTGCGCTTTAATCGTTCTTTCCCAGCTGGTTCCGCGCCTGGCCGGCTGATATTTCCATTTAAGCAAATGTGCAATCAGCACCGTCATCCGGCTAGCAAGTTCCCTTTGCTCGCTCTTCCCCACGTCCTCAATCTCCTCGGCGATCTTTTCAATATCGATCTCAGACAATTTTCCGGAGCGCAAAAGAGCGGCCTGTTCATTTGCCCAGGCAACAACATCGGTTTCGTAACGTGTATGGCTCATAGCGTCCTCCGTAAACATCCATAAATCTGTACGTAGTTTGATCAGTCTGTCAGATAAGCTTCAGAAGGTCAAAAAACGGTCTACCAAGAAGATTCTTAAATCACTTCAACGCGTTAAGCAGATCCTTGCGCTGGGTTTCCAGTGCGGTGACGCGGTTGCACACGTCATGACCGAAGTTCTGGAAGTCCTGCTCCTGGTTGTTCCATTCGTTCTGGATCGCCTTCTGCAAGCCGCCCAAATTGCCCATGATCGCCTGCAGCGGGTTGCCGCCGCTGTTGGCGGCCTGTTTGACGCCCATCTCGTTCAGGCTGTCCTGCAGCACGCCGCCCATGCTCTGCTGCACGATGTTGCGGCCGTCCTGCTCCACCTGGTCGATCGCCTTGTGGTGGAAGGTCAGGCCGTCGCTGCGGTGCTCGATGATGCGGTTCATCTGCTGTTTCAGTTGGCCATTCAGGGTGGTCAGCCGGTTGCGCACGTTACTGTTGCTGCCCAGCTCTTTAACGATCACCTTATCCAGCGCCGAGCGGGCTTTCTCCAGGTGTTTCTGCGCGCCGTCGTCGATCCACGGCAGCTGCTTGCGCAAGGCGCTCTGGTAACTGAAGGCTTTCTGCCGCTGGCTGTCGTTCAAGCTCAGCGCCTGGCCGTTGCGGATCACGTCGCCATCCGGCGATATTTGCAGATCGCCGCTGGCGCCTTTCACCTGCACGCTCTGCGGGCTGATGATCACATCGTCCTGGGGTTTAACGCTGCACTGGTACTCGGCGTGGGCCTGCGCGGCAGTCGCCGCCAGCAGCAGTAAGGCTAACCCGGTTTTCTTCAACATAGCTTCTCCTGACTCCCATCCAGACTGGGATTAAAAAATCGAACGGCCGATACGTTGAGACAACAGTTCCAGCGCCGCAGTTCCCGCCAGCGAGTTGCCGGAAGCATCCAGTTCCGGCGACCAAACGACGATCGACAATTCGCCCGGCACGATGGCCACGATGCCGCCGCCCACGCCGGACTTGCCCGGCATCCCCACCCGATAGGCGAATTCGCCGGCGCCGTCGTACATGCCGCTGGTCATCATCAGGGCGTTGATCTGCCGCGCCTGCAGCGGGCTGATCACCGCCTCGCCGCTGAGATCACGACCGTGATTGGCCAGATAGACGAAGCTGCGCGCCAGTTCCACGCAGCTCATGCGCAGCGCGCAGTAGTGGAAATAGGTTTGCAGCACGGTGATGACGTCGTTTTCGAAGTTGCCGAACGATTTCATTAGATAGGCGATGGCCGCATTGCGATCGGAGTGTTCGAACTCGGAGCGCGCCACCCGCAGATCATAGGCCAGGTCGTCTTCACCGGCCAACTGACGCACCACCTCCAGCATGCGCTGTTTAGGGGCGCTGAGCCGGGTTTGCAGCATGTCGCACACCACCAGCGCGCCGGGGTTGATAAACGGATTGCGCGGTTTGCCCTGCTCCATCTCCAGCTGCAGCAGCGAATTGAACGGCAGGCCGGAAGGCTCTTTGCCGACGCGCCGCCAGATCTCATGCTCCTGATAGCGCGTCAGCGCCAGCGTCAGGCTCAGCACTTTGGAGATCGACTGGATGGAGAAGCGCTCCGCGGCGTCGCCGGCCTGGAACAGTTCGCCATCCACCGTACACACGGCGATCGCCAGCCGATCGGCGGGCACTTCCGCCAACGCCGGGATGTAGTCGGCCACTTTTCCCTGGCCAATCAGCGGGCGCACCTGTTGCAGGATCTCTTCCAGCAACGCGTTATCCAATGTTGTTACCACCTCGGTCACACTCCGGGCAAAACAAAGGCGCCGTTAAGGCACCTTAGATCAATAAAACGGCGCGGCGCGAAGCCGCGCTCATCGGGCAAGCGCGATCAATCCCACCAGATATCGAACAGATCGCTGACCTTAACGTCGGTCAGTTTGCGCGCTTCCAGCCAGTTTTTCACCAGTTCGCGATGCTCGTCGGTACAGTGGCCGATCTTCTGCAGGCAGATCAAACCTTCCCACTGCAGGTAGCCGCTGCCGTCAAACGCCAGACCGTTCGGCTCGATCACTTCATCGATGAAGGTATCCAGCGTGCTGTCGATATCTTCCACCGACGTGCCTTCGGCGAAGCGCCAGGCTACGGAGAAACCCAACTCCTGAAATTCTTCAATGTGCAACTTTTTACGTAAACGACGACTGCGGTTCTTAGCCATTATTCTTTCCTCTCAAACATCAAGTCCCAAACGCCATGTCCCAGGCGCTGGCCGCGTAATTCAAATTTCGTCAGTGGGCGCGAATCCGGACGCGGCACATAATCATTATCGCTGGAAAGATTACGGTAGCCTGCGACCCCGTTCATAACCTCTAACATATGTTCCGCATAAGGTTGCCAATCGGTGGCCATGTGGAAGACGCCGCCGGTCTTCAGCTTGCGCAGCACCAGTTCGACAAACGGCGTTTGCACGATGCGGCGCTTGTTGTGGCGCGCCTTGTGCCACGGATCGGGGAAGAACAGCTGCACCATGTCCAGCGAGCCGTCCGGGATCATGTTTTCCAGCACTTCAACCGCATCGTGGCACATTACGCGCAGGTTGCTCAGCTTCGCCTCGTGGGCGTCGGCCAGGCAGGCGCCCACGCCCGGCGAGTGTACTTCGATCCCTAAAAAGTTCTGCTGCGGGTTGTTGCCCGCCATGGTCACCAGCGAGGCGCCCATGCCAAAACCGATCTCCAGCACCGTCGGCGCTTCGCGGCCGAACAGCGCGGCGAGATCGACAGCGTCAGCCTGATACTCCACGCCCATCACCGGCCAATAGTTCTCCAGCGCGTGCTGCTGGCCTTTGGTCAGCCGCCCCTGGCGGCGGACAAAACTGCGGATACGGCGCATCGCGCGGCCGTTCTCATCAAATTCCGGGGAGATGACGTCATTAATCATAGTGCTTTCTGTCTGTTTGGCTGCCAATTAGGGAAACGCGCATTATGCAAAGATACATTGGTTTAGCAAGTGTTCATCTTCTGTACCCGCCGTGCGGCGTCGGAAAGTTCCGGTTTACAGCATCATGACTCTATGCTGCAATCTCGCTTCATTTTCTGCCGGATAACGACTCTTCATGATGCAAGCACAACAATTCGCACAGGTGGTGCTTGACTGGTACCAGCGCTACGGCCGCAAAACCCTGCCATGGCAGCTGGAGAAAACCGCCTATCAAGTATGGCTCTCCGAAGTGATGTTGCAACAGACCCAGGTTGCCACCGTCATTCCTTATTTTCAGCGCTTTATGGCCCGTTTTCCCAACGTGCGCGCGCTGGCGGAGGCCCCGCTGGACGAAGTGCTGCATCTGTGGACCGGCCTCGGCTATTACGCCCGCGCCCGCAACCTGCACAAAGCGGCGCAGACCATTGTCGCACAGCACGGCGGCGAGTTCCCGACAACCTTCGCAGAAATCGCCGATTTACCGGGCGTCGGCCGTTCCACCGCCGGCGCGGTGCTGTCGTTGGCGCTGGGCCAACATTATCCGATCCTCGACGGCAACGTGAAGCGCGTGCTGGCCCGCTGCTACGCGGTGGAAGGCTGGCCGGGCAAAAAAGAGGTCGAAAACCGGCTGTGGAAAATCAGCGAAGAAGTCACCCCGGCCCAGGGCGTCGGCCAGTTCAACCAGGCGATGATGGATCTGGGCGCCATGGTCTGCACCCGCTCCAAGCCCAAGTGTGAGCTCTGCCCGCTCAACGTCGGCTGCCTGTCTTACGCCAACCACAGCTGGGCCAACTACCCCGGCAAGAAGCCCAAGCAGACCCTGCCGGAAAAAACCGCCTACTTCTTATTGCTGCAGCACGGCGACCGCGTGTGGCTGGAGCAGCGCCCGGCGGTGGGCCTGTGGGGCGGCCTGTTCTGCTTCCCGCAGTTCAGCGCGCGCGTGGATTTGGAACTCTGGCTGCAGCAGCGCGGTCTGAAAGGCAAGCGCCTGGAACAGCTGACCGCGTTTCGCCACACGTTCAGCCATTTCCATCTCGATATCGTGCCGATGTGGCTGTCGCTCGACGCGGCGGGCAGCGGCATGGATGAGGGCGCGGGTCTCTGGTATAACTTAGCGCAGCCGCCGTCGGTCGGGCTGGCAGCGCCGGTGGACCGCCTGTTGCAACAGCTGGCGAAGCAGCCCCCGATCCAACAAAACTTATATGGCGCTAGCGCCATCGATGAGGAATTAGCATGAGCCGCACCATTTTTTGTACTTTCCTTCAACGCGACGCCGAAGGCCAGGACTTCCAGCTTTAT
Source organism: Serratia sp. CY74737 (assembly GCF_052166775.1). Lineage (NCBI taxonomy): Bacteria > Pseudomonadati > Pseudomonadota > Gammaproteobacteria > Enterobacterales > Yersiniaceae > Serratia > Serratia sp. CY74737. Next base: position 322,108 of record NZ_JBJNOF010000006.1, on the reverse strand, counting down.
CCCGGCGACGTCGGCAAGCGCATCTACAACGAGATCTCCAAGGAAGCCTGGGGCGAGTGGATGAAGAAGCAGACCATGCTGATCAACGAGAAGAAGCTGAACATGATGAACGTTGATGACCGCAAACTGCTGGAAGAGGAAATGATCAAATTCCTGTTCGAAGGGCACGACGTGCACATCGAAGGCTATACGCCGCCGAGCGAATAACGCTGTTGGGGCCAGGCGCTGGCCCGCTTCAATCCTCTTATACTTCTTCCAAACGGCTTTAAGATGAAGAAAATTTTAGCTTTGCTCGTAATAGCGCCTTTGCTGATCTCCTGTTCCGGCAAAAAAAGTGAAGAAATCAACGAAGCCTGGATCAAAGACACCAACGGCTTCGACATTCTGATGGGCCAATTCGCCCACAACATCGAGAACATCTGGGGTCTGAACGAAGTTCTGATCGCCGGGCCGAAAGACTACGTCAAGTACACCGACCAATACCAAACCCGCAGCCACATCAACTTCGACACCGGCGCCATCACCGTCGAGACCATCGCCACCACCGATCCGGCCGCGCACCTGCGCCAGGCGATCATCAGCACGCTGCTGATGGGTGACGATCCGGGTTCGATCGACCTCTATTCCGACGCCAACGATATCCAGATCAGCAAAGAGCCGTTCCTGTACGGCCAGGTGCTGGATAACAAAGGGGCGCCGATCCGCTGGGAATGGCGCGCGGCGCACTTCGCCGATTACCTGCTGCAAACCAAGCTGCAAAAACGCACCTCCGGCCTGCACGTCATCTACTCGGTCACCATCCAACTGGTGCCGAACCATCTGGACAAACGTGCGCATAAATATCTGCCGATGGTGCGCAAGGCGTCGGAAAAATATGGCGTGGACGAGTCGCTGATCCTGGCTATCATGCAGACCGAATCGAGCTTCAACCCGTATGCGGTGAGCGGTTCGGACGCGCTGGGCCTGATGCAGGTGGTGCAGCACACCGCCGGTAAGGATGTGTTCCAGATGCGCGGCAAATGGGGCACCCCGAGCCGCAGCTACCTGTTCGATCCGGAGAACAACATCGATACCGGCACCGCCTACCTGGCGATCCTGCAGAACAACTACCTGGGCGGCATTCAGAACCCGACCTCGCGCCGCTATGCGGTGATCACCGCTTACAACGGCGGCGCCGGCAGCGTGCTGCGGGTGTTCTCCAGCGACAGAACGCGCGCGGTGGGCATCATCAACGGCATGCAGCCGGGCGACGTGTACCAAACGCTGACCACCAAGCACCCGGCAGCCGAGTCGCGCCGCTATCTGGTGAAAGTGAATACCGCGCAGAAGAGCTACCGCAGAAAGTAGCGCTTCCCGCGTGGATAGAAGAAGGGCCGGTGCGAACCGGCCCTTTTTTCATGGCTTGATCATATAGCCGAAGATGCGCTTCCAGCCGTGATCTTTTTTCTCGATGTAGACCCCCTGCAGCTCCGGCGAGAAGCCCGGCAGGCGGTTGATGCCCTCCTCGAGCGCCAGGAAGTAGCGCTGCACCGCGCCGCCCCACACTTCGCCCGGCACCACGCACAGCACGCCCGGCGGATACGGCAGGGCCCCTTCCGCCGCGATGCGCCCTTCCGCCTGGCCGATCGGCACCAGCTCGACGTTGTCGCGGATAAACTCCACGTTGGCGTCCTGCGGGTTCATCACCACCGGCGGGAAATGATCCTGACGGAACATCTCCTTTTGCAGCTGCTTAACGTCAAAGCTGACGTACAGATCGTGCATCTCCTGGCACAGCCGGCGAATGCTGTAGCCGCGGTAACGCTGCTCGTTCTTGCGGTACACCGTCGGCAGCACCACGCTCAGCGGCGCATCCTCTTCGACATAGCGTTCGAACTGCGCCAGCATCTCCACCAGCTGTTCCATCTTGGCCGGATTCTCCGCCGGGGTCAGCAGGAACAGGATCGAGTTGAGATCGCACTTCTCCGGCACGATGCCGTTCTCGCGCAGGAAGTTGGCCAGAATGGTGGCCGGCACGCCGAACTCGGTGTATTGGCCGGTCGCGGCGTCAATCCCCGGCGTGGTCAGCAGCAGCTTGCACGGATCGACCAGATACTGGTCCTGGGCATAGCCTTCAAAGCCGTGCCACGTCTCCCCCGGCACGAAGGTGAAGAAGCGCGCGTCGTTGGCGATCAGATCGGTATCGTAATCCTGCCAGTCTTTGCCCGCCACCTGCAGCGGAATAAACGGCTTCAGCTGCGAGCAGCGCGTGAGCAGCTGTTTGCGCGTCTCGATGCCCAGCTTGACGCAGTCCATCCACATGCGGCGCCCGGCGGGGCCGGCGTGCATCTTGGCGTTGACGTCCAGCGCGGCGAACAGCGGATAGAACGGGCTGGTCGACGCATGCAGCATAAATGCGTTGTTCAGGTGCTTGTGGTTGCAGTGGCGCTTTTGCCCTTTGATGTGGTCGTCTTTCTTGTGGATCTGCGAGGTCTGCGAGAACCCCGCCTGCTGTTTATGCACCGACTGGGTGACGAAGATACCCGGATCGTGCTCGTCCAGCTCCAGCAGCAGCGGCGAGCACTCTTTCAGCATCGGAATAAAGCCTTCGTAGCCCACCCAGGCGGAGTCGAACAGGATGTAATCGCACAGGTGGCCTATGGTGTCAATCACCTGGCGAGCGTTGTAAATCGTGCCGTCGTAGGTGCCAAGCTGAATGATCGCCAGCCGGAACGGCCGCGCCGCCACGGCTTTCTCCGGCGCCACCTCGCGGATCTGCTCGCGCAGATAGCGCTCGTCGAAGCAGCGCGCATCGATGCCGCCGATAAAGCCGAACGGGTTGCGGGCGGTTTCCAGATACACCGGCGTGGCGCCGGCCTGGATCAGCGCCCCGTGGTGATTGGATTTGTGGTTGTTGCGATCGAACAGCACCAGATCGCCACGGGTCAGCAGCGCGTTGGTCACCACCTTGTTGGCCGCCGAGGTGCCGTTGAGCACGAAGTAGGTTTTATCAGCGTTGAACACCCGCGCCGCATGCTTTTGCGCATCCTTGGCCGAGCCTTCGTGGATCAGCAGATCGCCCAGCTTAACGTCGGCGTTGCACATGTCGGAACGGAAAAGAGTTTCACCGTAGAAATCGAAAAACTGCCGGCCGGCCGGGTGCTTGCGGAAGAACTCGCCGCCCTGATGTCCTGGACACGCAAAGGTCGAATTCTCCATCTCGACGTAGGTCTTCAGCGTTTTGAAGAACGGCGGCAGCAGCGCCTGCTCGTAGGCGTCGGCGGCTGCCTCCAACTGCGCCATGTAGAATGGCTTGCTGGCGCCGGCCAGCAGCGCGAAGACCCCGCTGACAAACGGCAGATAATCCGGGGAAAGATGCTCGTCCCCTTCCACCGCCACGAAGGTCGGAATATCGAACCCCGTCGCCTGCAAGCGCGCCAGAATGCCGGCATCCACGTCGGCGACCGACACCACCACCGCCGCCACGTCGGTGTAGTCCGTCTGCTCTACGCGCACGATCTGGCGCAGCGTCTCAATGGTGGCGACCAGGCTGGCGCTGGTTGCGATTTTCAATTCTTTCATCATGCTGACTCTCAAACGGTGAAGGATGAGGGTGTGCCACCGGCACGGTAATGAGATAACGCGGTTATCCCGGTAAAAGCGATACCCGGGCACGGCAGCATAAGCGGCGTGCGTGACCGCCTCATGATCGGGGACCATCAGGCAGCTATCGGGGGGAACTGGTCTTGGCAGCGTCCGACAGGCATCAGTAAAATCAGGGCCGCAGCGCTGGCTTTACGCATGCCTAACAGCGAGCATCAGGCGGCCTTACCGCATGATCGGCAGGCGTATTCGGACGGATGGCCTTCGGAGCAAGCAAAGACGGAACGGTGGCGTCAGAGGTCTGGTGCGCGACAGCGCTTGAGCGACAAAACCAGTCATGCCAATAACCCTCTGACTTATAAGAAGCGGGAACACCGTCAGGGAACGGAGAGTGCTAAAATTTGCGCAATGATTGCATGATTCGTTACGAGGTTCAAGCGAGAATCCTCTGGGTTGAGCTTGCGTTAATGCAAAGGTAATGCATTGTTATTTAACAACAAAAATAAAAAACAATATTGACAAAGTGGTATAAATACACGTTTTTTATGCATATTTATTGGGTGGCGATATCGCCACAGGCTCTAGCGCTTCGGGTTCGCTGCCTGAAAATAGAGCAACCGATCGGCTTTGTGACAGAAAGCGATTGACGCCATCCGGCCAATACGGTTTAATGCGCCCCGTTGCCCGGATAGCTCAGTCGGTAGAGCAGGGGATTGAAAATCCCCGTGTCCTTGGTTCGATTCCGAGTCCGGGCACCATATTTAGAGAACCCAGCCTATGGCTGGGTTTTTGCTTTTCAGGGACAGGACTCTCCATCGAACTGCGTTCGATTATTCGGCCAAGGGCCTCACCCTGCGGGCCAGCGCTGAGACCTTGAATACCGAGCAGAAGTGCTCCTGTTCCTATCTCTTTAACCTAAATCTCGGCCTTTATATTCGCAGTCTTAATTGATGCCCGCCCCCCTGCTCTGTGTTTACGGCACTGTATTATTTCCATTTTCGCCATAACCCAACCTTCCTTATTTTCGCCGTCATTTGAATTAATACACAAACACGGGTTACGCAACAATGCCATTAATGTTTTCATTCTGCGCCTGATAAAAACCCACCCCCACAAACCGATAAAAACATTAAATAACAATCAATTAAACAGAGTCCCGCCACATAATTCCCTGCCGTTATTAAAAATAAACCAAAAATGCGGTCAGCACTCACCTTGTGATTTTTTGATAAATACCGTCCGTTGCTGCTGCTAATTTACCGACAGGCGTTCTTAAAACATCACATTGGTGAAGATCGTCATATCACCGTAATAGAACGCTTAATTTAGCCTGCTCACCCACTGATATTTTGGCCTTTTTTGGCTCTGGCATTAAACACCCGTTGAGAAAAAACATATGGAATATGGTTTATCAGACAATGGCGAACAGCCGGATCAACACGGCAAGGGCGTCAGCCGCAGAAATATCTTGCTCGGCCTGGCGTCAACGCTTGTCGCCACCGCATTGGCCGGCGCCCCATTCCTCACGCTGGCGGAACAGTATACCGCCGCGCATAACCCCCTGCTTTTTGCCCGTTTCTTCGCGCTCTCCCGGCAATTGACAGAACGTCAGGATATTGACCCTGGCATTTCGGCTCGTATTTTCACTGCGTTGAGCCTCGCAAACCCGCAATTCTCATCACAGGTTGAGCGATTAAGCGCGCGCGTGAAGGCCGGACAAAGCGCCCGGCAACTTCAGCAAATCGCCGGCCAACTGGGGCTGGCGGCATTGGTCTCGGCCATCGTCACCGCCTGGTATACCGGTACCGTGGGCCAGGGGGCAAACGCCAGTCTCATCGCTTATAAAGATGCCCTGATGTATCGCCCGGTTAAAGACGCCTTGATTGTGCCCACCTATTGCGGCAACGGCCCGCTTTGGTGGACCGTCGCCCCGCCTGAGGTTAACGCCTTACTGCCCTCTGAGAGCTGAATCATGAAAAAACCGGTATTCACGGCTGATGGCGATGCCTCGGCCGATATTGTCATCGTCGGCTCGGGGATCGTCGGCGGCATGATGGCGGACCAGTTGGCCGGCCAAGGCTATTCCGTACTGGTATTGGAGGCGGGCCTGCGTATCGATCGCGCGCAGGCCGTCGAAAACTGGCGCAATATGCCGTTTGATAACCGTGCGGGCTCCGATTTTCAAGGCTTGTACCCGCAATCAGCCTACGCCACCGCGCCGCTCTATTTTCCGCCAAACGATTATGTCGCGTTAAGTGGCCCAAGCGCGGACAGCTTTAAGCAGGGCTATTTACGCACCGTGGGCGGCACGACCTGGCACTGGGCGGCCTCCTGCTGGCGCCATCTGCCAAACGATTTCAAAATGAAAACGCTGTACGGGGTTGGCCGCGACTGGCCCATCGCCTATGACGATCTCGAGCCCTACTACTGCCGCGCGGAGGAGGCGATTGGCGTCGCCGGCCCAAACGATCCGGCCAAACAATCGCCTTCAGCGCGCAGCAAGCCTTATCCCATGGATATGGTGCCCTGGGCCCACGGAGATACGCGCTTCGCCGAAGTGGTCAACCCGCACGGTTACCGCTCCGTACCGATCCCCCAAGGGCGCAGCACGCGACCATGGCAGGGGCGGCCCACCTGCTGCGGCAACAATAACTGCCAACCTATCTGCCCGATTGGCGCCATGTATAACGGCATCCATCACATCGAACGCGCCGAAATGAAAGGAGCGCTCGTGCTGGCGGAAGCGGTGGCGTACAAAATCGATACCGATGGACAAAATCAGGTTACCGCCGTGCATTGGCTGGACAACCAAAAGCGGTCGCACAAAGCCAGCGCCAGCGCGTTCGTCCTGGCATGCAATGGCATCGAAACCCCGCGCCTGCTGTTGATGGCCGCCAATGCGCAAAACCCGAATGGGATCGCCAACAGCTCCGATCAGGTTGGCCGCAATATGATGGATCACTCCGGCTTTCACTGCACCTTCCTGGCGAAAGAGCCGCTGTGGCCAGGACGCGGCCCGGCGCAGAGCAGCTGTTTGGTCGGCCCGCGCGATGGGGATTTCCGCAAGCATTACTCAGCCAACAAGATGATCCTCAATAACATCAACCGCGTTTTGCCGGCTACGCGTCAGGCCCTGGCGCAGGGCCTGGTGGGGAAAGCGCTGGATGACGAGATCCGCCGCCGCGCGGCGCACGGCGTCGATTTGTCCATCAGTCTGGAACCGCTGCCCGATCCCAATAACCGTCTGACGTTGAGCGCAACGCGCAAAGACGCCCACGGTTTGCCTTGCCCGGACATTTACTATGACGTGGGGGACTATGTGCGAAAAGGGGCTGAAGCGGCGCACCGGCAGCTCAAGCATATTGGCCAATTGTTTGATGCCGATGAATTCACCATCACCACCAGCCTGAATGCCAATAATCACATTATGGGCGGCACCATCATGGGCAACGATGAGAAAAATTCCGTGGTGAACGGCGATTGCCGTGCGCACGATCATCCGAACCTGTGGCTACCCGGCGGTGGCGCCATCCCTTCAGCCAGCGTGGTGAACAGCACGCTGACGATGGCGGCCCTGGGCCTTAAAGCGGCGGACGACATTGCCCGCAAACTGGCGGTGAAATCATGAGAAAACCTGCAAGGATAGCCTGGCTGGCGCTGCTCTTCGCGGCGGGCGGCGGCTCGGCGTTCGCCGCCGACGAAGGACCGTATTTCAGCGCCGAGCTGATTGAAAAAGGCGAGCGGCTCGCGGTGGCGGCGGACTGCCAGGCCTGCCACACCCAAACGGGAGGCGGCGAGCGATTTGCCGGCGGTTACAGCATCGCCACGCCAGTAGGCGTGATTTACACCACCAACATCACCCCCGACAAGGAAACCGGCATTGGCCGCTACAGCGAAGCGCAATTCGCCCGCGCCGTGCGTGAAGGCATTCGCGCGGATGGCACCCCGCTGTACCCGGCAATGCCTTATACGTCATACGTCAAATTGAACGACGAGGACATTCACGCGCTGTACGCCTACTTTATGAACGGCGTCGCCCCCGTCGTTCAGCACAACAGGCGAACCGAACTGCCCTTCCCCTTTAACCTGCGCTTTATCATGCCGGCCTGGAACAGTTTGTTTCTGGAAGAGGGGCATTTCAGCGCCGACAGCCGCGAAGATGCGCAATGGAACCGCGGCGCCTACCTGGTCAACGGCCCTGGACACTGCGATACCTGCCATACGCCGCGCAACGTGTTACTGGCTGAATACAGCGGGCAACCGCTTTCCGGCGCCATGGTCGGCAGTTGGTATGCGCCCAATATTACTTCCGACCCGATCAGCGGCATTGGCGGATGGAGCCAGGCTGAGCTAATCCAGTATTTGAAAACCGGGCGCGCGGCGGGAAAAAACCAGGCGGCGGGGGGCATGGCGGAAGCGATAGAAAACAGCCTGCAATATTTGTCGGACGACGATCTGGCCGCGATTGCCGCTTACCTGAAAAACAGTCCGCCGATCAGAGATCGACGCGATACGCGGCCGGCAGACAGCTTTGGCAAGCCGTTCAACGTTGAACCCGAGCTGCGCGGCGCGCATCCGCCGACCGCCAACGAGACGGTGATTGACGGCGCCGCCTTGTTTAGCGGCAACTGCGCCAGCTGCCACCAACCCGACGGCAGCGGCAGTCAAAACCAGGCCTATCCATCGCTGTTCAACAACACGGCAACGGGCTCGCGCAATCCCTCCAATCTGATCTCGGCCATTTTGTTCGGCGTCGAGCGCCGCGTCGGGGATCAACATATCCTGATGCCGAATTTCGGCCCGCAATCCTATGTCAATCCCTTGAACGACCAACAGATTGCGGCGATCGGCAACTATGTCTTGCAACATTACGGCAACCCCGCGGCGCACGTCACCGCCGAAGACGTTGCGATCCTCAGACGAGGGGGCCCGGCGCCCTTGCTGGCCGAGATGCAGCCCTATATGGCCCCGGGGTTGGGCGGCGGCGCGCTGGCGCTATTGGCCGCCATCGCGTGGCGGGTGCGCAAACGCCGCGGCGCGTGATTCACGCCAATTAAAGCTCCCTACGCTGGCGCTTGTCTGCCGGCGCGCAAGGCTCTGATGCCATACGCCAATGATGTGCTAAAAATAGGCCCCGCCGGCGTTTTGCACTATTTTGGTTATGTCTGCCTGTTCATTCTGGGCGGTGCCTCGCTACGACGATAAACCCTGTACACCGTTCGCCTCGGTCACAAAACACAGTCAATCACGCCAGGAGCCCGACCATGAAAAACGCAACGTTCCCCAACATCGCCAAGTTCTCTTTTCTGTCTTTATTATTGCCGGCCTGGGTCACCCAGGCCGCTCTCCCACAGCCGCAGCCGGGCAGCACCGCGCAAATCGTTTTGATTGGCACCTGGACTGGGGAAAGAGACGGCGATCGGGTTCAGCCGCCCGTTTATCCCAGCCAGGGGATGTATCGGTTGGCGCTCAACGAAGACGGCAGCCTGCTGCCATTAAATCGCATAAAAATGGACAGCCCTTCCTGGATAGTTCTGAGCAAAAATCGCCAATTTGCCTATACCACCAATGAAACTCAGCAAGGCCAAATCAGCACGCTCAGGCTCGGCAAAGGCGGCGACCCGCAACGCATCAGCGGCATCGACTCGCAGGGACAAGAGCCGACGCATGCCGCCATCAGTCCAGACGGGCGCTACTTATTGGCCGCCAATTACTCCAACGCCCCCGGGCATGCCAGCGTCATCGTGGCCCCCATTCTCCAGAACGGTGAACTCGGCGAGGTGCTGCAGCGCTTTCCCTTCACCAAGGGCTCAGAGGCCGTTGCCGAGCGGCAAGCCAGCGCCCATATTCACTCCGTCAACTTCACCCCCGACGGGCGCATGATGTACGCCGCCGATTTAGGCGGCGACATCATTCATGCCTTCTTCTACGACGCGGCAAATAAGGCCGCGCCGTTCAGGCTCGCGCCGGATTACGATTTGTCGTTTCCGCCGGGCACCGGCCCGCGACATATGATCTTTTCCGCAAATGGCAGATTCGCCTACGTGATCAGCGAAATGTCGGCGAATATTTTTGCCTACCAGATTAATAACGATCGGTTGGAGAACATCCAGACATTAGCGCTGACGGAAAGCGCCCGCGCGGATGCAAAGGGCGGCGGCGGGCTGGCGTTTTCCCCTGACGGAAAATACCTCTATGCGAGCAATCGCCAAAAAACCAACGAAATCGTGGGTTATAAAATTAACCCGGAGAATGGCAAACTCACGCTGATTGGCCGCACGCTTTCCGGCGGAATCGAACCGCGCGCTTTCGCCTTCGATAAAAGCGGAAAGTTTTTGCTAGTCGCCAATGTGTTTAGTAATAACGTTACCGTATTACAACGCGATCTGGATACCGGCGAATTATATGGCAACGGCGTAAGCGTCCAGATAGGTACGCCAACTGACGTTAAATTTATCCACGAGTAAATTATTGCTGCGGCAATCCGTTCGTCGCAGCGCCAACATCGATTCTCTTGCCCACACGAGCGCCATACTTTACCCCATTCCCATGGCGTTTAACGTGTCGATAACGTGAACGCTCAGGTAATGAGAATCATCATCAGCGGCAAAGGAATGATAAAAGAGAAACGCCAAAACAATTCAAACCGGGTTGATATCATGGCGGCTACATTCAGGCAAGTTCCGGCGGCACACGGATATCCTTGCACGTCACGCCGTCGCTGAACCTAAACGAACCTAAACGTCAAACTGCCGGCCAATCGGTTTTTAATTGGCGCTTTTCCAACGTCAACAGGCGCCTCTGTATATAACATGAACATTCACTCATTGAAATTAATGCATATAGGGATAATTTCCCGCCATACAGGCCCGCAAACAACAAAACTGGACGCATTGGCCGGTGTAAAAGCGGATGCCCCCATGCCGCCCAGACGCAATACCCCTCGCACCCAAAAGATAATAACACATTGAATACAATGACAAAAACACCATCAAACCGGCCTGATTTCATAATTTCACTTTAATTTCATCTTTTCAAAAAGCGCTCAACGCCTAATATCATGTTATTTCACCTTCCCAGAATCCTTTTTAACGCTATTCTAAGCAGCGAATACCTGATTCAAGAAACACAAGCCGAACGCAGAACGGCGTATACACGTTAACAGTCAATAGTCGATGCCAATCCCATGCGGCTTATCCTCTTTGCGGAGTGTCGTTACATGGAATGATGAACGCGGTTTCTAAGATTATTGCTTAAGAATATTAATTAAACACATACGCAAGCTTTCGCAGGGACTTTCATGGAAAGAAATACACCCGTAGCCTTTACCTGATGTGCTACCGAATTCTAAACGGGCATTTAAAAATGACGCATTTTTAACCCGCATATCTTTTAATTATTTTTAATTCATGTCGTTTACTTATAAGAAAAAGGCAGCCTGGTTGCTATAAGCCAACCCCTTTGCAGCCGTATTTCTGGGTATTATTCTCATTATACTGGAGCTTATTAATGAATCAGCGTTTCGATATCATCGGTATTGGCCTTGGCCCGTCGAATCTTAGCCTGGCGGCCTTAGGGAGCGAAATCGAGGGATTTACGGGGCAATTCCTTGAGCGCAAACCTCATTTCTCCTGGCACCCAGGCATGATTTTGGCTGACTGCAACATGCAAACCAACTTTTTAAAGGATTTGGTGAGCGCGGTTGCCCCAACCAATCCCTACAGCTTTCTCAACTATCTGGTAAAAAACCGAAAATTCTACCGTTTCCTGACGACCGAACAGCGTACCGCATCGCGTGAAGAGTTCGCCGATTACCTCACCTGGGCCGCAAGCGGGATGGGATCGTTGGCGTTCAATCAAGACGTTCAGCGAGTCGAGTTTGACGATCGGCAACGCCAGTTCGTGGTGACCACCTCACGGGAGATCTTCCACGCCAGACACGTAAGCATCGGTATTGGCAAGAAAATAAAGTTACCGGATTGCGTGACGGCGCAAAACGATCGCTGTTTCCACGCCAGCGAAATGATGCTGCGCAACCCTAATCTGGCAGGCAAACGCGTGGCGATCGTCGGCGGCGGCCAGAGCGGCGCCGATCTGTTCCTGAATATTTTTAAAGGGGAATGGGGGCAGCCAGAACAACTCGACTGGATATCGCGACGCAACAATTACAACGCGCTTGATGAGGCGGCCTTTGCCAATGAATATTTCACGCCAGATTACGTCGAGAGTTTCTACTCACTGGACAGCGCGGCCAAGCGGCATATGCTGGCCGAACAAAAGATGACCTCAGACGGCATCACCAGCGAGTCGCTGCTGGCCATCTATCGCGCCATGTACCACCGCTTCGACGTACTGCGCGAGAAATTATGGGTGCGCCTGCTGCCCAGCCGTTCGCTGACGGCCGTAAAACACACGCTTGATAACGCCTACCAACTCGAAACGCGTCATCATCTCGATCACGGCGAGGAAACCTTCAAGGCGGACGTGGTGATCTTTGCTACCGGTTATCAATCGGCGACGCCTGAGTTCCTTGCGCCTCTGGCCCACCGACTGTTGACCACGGCGGACGGCGAGTACCGCATAGCCCCGGACTTTACCTTTGAGTGGGAAGGCCCGGCGGAGAACTGCTTATTTGCGATGAACGCCAGTATGCATAATCACGGCATTGCCGATCCTCAACTGAGCCTGATGGCGTGGCGTTCGGCGCGCATTCTTAATCGGGCGTTAGACCACCAGCCATTTGATCTGGGAACAACGCCGACAGCCATTCAATGGCGCAGTGAAGGCGCGCCACCCGCGTTTTAAATACAAGAACGTCTTAATCATTGTCACTATGCTTTGATGGAATTACGTATATGAAAAGACAAATAAACAAGTTCATTATGAATCAGTTGGCCGTATTGGCCCCCGAATTCAAGGCCAGATTGATCTACAAAAGAGCATTTGGCAAACCGCTGAACTTGCAGGCGCCATCGACCTGGAATGAAAAAATCAATCACCTTAAGTTGAATGACTACAGTAAAAATGCCTTAGTCACTCAATGCGCAGATAAATATGCGGTTAGAGAGTACATCAAGGCAAAAGGATGTGAAGAGATCCTTAATGAACTGTACTTTGCCTGTGATTCGGTACAGGAGATCCCATGGGAAACGCTGCCTGAGAAATTTGTCATCAAGGGAAATCACGGCTCAGGATATAATTTAATTTGCCAGAATAAACAATCGTTGAACATTAAAAGCGCCTCCCAGCTGATCGATGGCTGGATGAAAGACGATTACTGGAAAACCTATGTAGAACTCAACTACAAAGGGATACAAAAAAAGATCATTGGAGAAAAGTATATCGAATCGGCCAATGGTCACGGGCCTGAAGACTATAAAATTTATTGTTTTCGCGGTGTGCCTTACTGCACCTTGCTGTGCGTCGGCAGGGATACCGGGACGCCGAAATATTACTTCTTCGACAAAGATTTCAAGTTCCTTTGCTATAGCGAGGACTGCCTGGCGTTGAGCCAGGAGGAGATAGACGCCTTCGTGAAACCGGAGGGATACGATGAGCTGTTTGAGTATGCCGCTCGCTTGTCGGCGCCCTTCGAGTTCGTGCGCGTTGATTTCTACATCTCTCAGGGCCAAATCATTTTCGGTGAGCTGACCTTTACCCCCTCGGCCGGGCTGGATACAGATATTCTGCCACCGACCGATGTTTTGCTTGGCAAGATGCTTACGCTGCAACAGCACTGATTATCATCAACAAAAGGCGGCGCAATTCCCCTGCGCATCCATCAAACAGGAGATACCGGCCGGCGTTTTCGCAGACCGCCCGCCGGTATCTCACTGTGGGGCGTCGGGCCGGCACCGCCCCGCCACCTGCGTTTTATCCACAGCGGAGTGGCTTGCACCGCCAACGGGAACGTTCCCCCTTGGGCGACATAACCCTTTGAAAAACAATGGCATTAGAACATTAATAAGAATCGTTTACATATTTATAATAAAATGTTCTATATGTATAGGAAGCTATAATATAAGATACCGGAAAGTTTCCCTGGTGTTGTTGTGTGTCTTTGCCCTATTTTATAGGGCTTTTTTTTCGCTAACACCCATTGATGATTGAGTGTTTTTGCACCCATCAGCAGATTATCCCCTCCAAAAAAACATAATCATTTCTAATTAATCGTAACCCTTCTTATTCCTGACTTGCCAATAATAACAATGAGTTGCTATTAACCCTGCGAAGCATCAGGCAGCCACCGCCTGACCCCGGCCGCACTTCGCCACTGAAATACCCGCCCGAAGGAGAGGTTTTTACTGGGCGCGTACCGATGCTAATATCGGCCTTTTTCGAGGACGCTGCCCCGCATGTTATTGTCTCACAGGCATTTTATCTGCACGCTTCTGGCGCTCGCCATCGGCTTTTGGTTGCCGACTGCCGTGCAGGCCAGGCCCGATCTGGAACGCAGGATCGGCGTGACCGTCGCCGATAGCGACTCTGCGGATTACCGCTTCAGCGATCTGCGCTTCACCTCCGCCGATGGTCAACGGCGTTACCGCGTCCGTATCGCCCAGCCGCGTCGGGCGCCTGCGCCTGACGGCTATCCGACGATTTATTTCCTCGACGGCAATGCGGTGCTGATGGAGCTGAACGCCAGCTTACTGGCCAGATTGGCGACGGCGAAGCGGCCACCGGTGCTGGTGATGATCGGCTATGACAACGATCTGCGCATCGATGCCGCCGGCCGCGCCTACGACTATACGCTGCCTCTGCCGACGGGCATGAAGAAACCGCCGCAGGCGGGCGGGGGCGCGGAGGCCTTCCTGCAATTGATGGAAACGCGGATCAAACCGGCGATCGCCGCCAAACTGGCGGTCGATCCGCAGCGGCAAACGCTGTGGGGCCATTCCTACGGCGGGCTCTTCGTTCTGCATACGTTATTCACCCATCCCGCCGCCTTCCAGCATTATATCGCCGTGGAACCCTCGCTGTGGTGGGGCAACGGCATGATCCTGCAAGAGGCGCAGCAGTGGGCGGAACGGCATCCGACGCCGGCGGCAAGGCTGCAGTTGTGGGTGGGTCTGGCGGAGCGCGATCGCGCGGCCCCGCCCGGCGTGAAGAGCCCTGCACTGCCGGCGAACGCGGCGCAAATGCTGGCGGAACGCCTGGCAAAGCTCGACGGTCTTACCGTCGGCTATCGGGAGTGGCCCGGCTTGGGACACGGCGCCATGCTGGGTGCCGCCATCGAGCCGGCACTGAACAGCGTGGCATATGAAGACTAAAGGAGGGTATCGACCGCATTTTCATCAGCGGCTCATATCTTCTGATAAGAAGAGCGTTTAATATCTGAGACAGCGCGCAGTCATCGCGGAACGGATGCGCAAAAACAAAGTGGCTCCCCCGTCGGCAAGTCAGCTTGCTCTATCCGGTGGAGCCATACAGTACTGCAGTTTTCCCGGTGGGGCCCTGGTGAGGCGCAAGTAGGAAAAGATGGTGTTGGCAGGGCATTTCAGCGTTTTAATACTGCCTGTTTCGCTATTTTCTTCACCCTGTGATGCTTACTATAAGCGCCCGCCTGCACGGCGGAAAAGGGTGAAAACCACCCTTGAAATACATTAATAAAAGTGATAATAGAAGCGGTTGGGGCGAAAGCGTCTAGTTCAGATTTGAATAATTAAATCAGGGAATTATATTAAAGATGAATATTAACATCACCGACAAACCTAACCCGCAGGATGAAGAGTTCGTTATCGACAGCCTCTGGGCGCACAACCATAAAACCCAGCCCGTAGACATTCACCCGCTGTTCCTGACCGTCACCGACGACAACCAGCAGATCGTCGGCGGTCTGGTCGCACGTACCTGGTGGGGCGGCCTGGAAGTACAGTATCTTTGGGTCGGCGATCAATGCCGCAAAAGCGGTTACGGTCGCCAACTGATGCAGCTGGCCGAAGAAGAAGCCCGCAAGCGCGGTTGCCATATGGCCTACGTCGATACCTTCGATTTCCAGGCCAGAGGCTTCTACGAAAAACTGGGCTACCGGGTCTATGGCGAGCTGGGTGACTATGCGCATCGCCATACCCGCCATTACCTGGCTAAAAGCCTGTAACGCGGCCTGAGCGGCGCAGAGGTGGGTATGGGTTCATCGCATAAAAATAATGAATCTTATTTCAAGGGCCTCATCACCATGATGGAGCACCTGAGCGAGCCCTGGGGCATCAAAGACCAGCTGTCCCGCCACCTCTATATGAACCGCGCCGCTTATCTCTATACCAATACGCCGCTGAATTTCGACGTCGCCGGAAAATATGACCACGAATTCCCCGCCGACTGGGCCGATTCCGCCGCCGACTTTATCGAGCATGACAAGATGACCGAAGCAGCGCGCGATCGGGTCACGGTCATCGAGACGCACTACTGGTATGGCAAAGACAGCCTGACGCCGTTTATCAGCGAAAAGCTGCCGGTCTACAACGATGACAAACAGGTGATCGGCGTGATCTGGAACGCCAAGCCGATGAACAGCCTGTCGCCGCTGAAATACATCAATCAGCAAAAACCCAGCATCTTGACCACCGAAGTTAACAACGAGCTGTTCACCCGCGCCGAGCTCGATGTCATTTTCCTTATGCTGCAGCGATTTACGGTGAAAGAGATCGCCAAAATCTATAACGTCAGCAATAAGACCATCGAAAACCGCATTTATAATATTTACCAGAAGGCCAACGTGCATACTCAGCAACAGTTTGAGGAGTATTGCAAATACGCCAACCTGGATAACTACATTCCCGATCGCCTGATAACCAAGGGCATTCAGTTTATTTGAACCGCAAGGAAGATCTCACCGTGATAAAGATCGAAGATTATCCGCTCACCCGGGTGCCGCAGGATAAAAGAGTCTCGTTTTTAAGCGTGGCCATCGTGCATATGGGCATGCTGACCGCGCTGGACCAGTTCATGCTCGGCGCCGTGCTCGGCAACTCCATGACGTTGATTGACGCCTTCACCGCCATTTTCGTCGGCAGCCTGATCTTCGGCGTGGTGACCTATGGGCTTGGGATGGCGGGCATGCGCGAAGGGATTTCCGGCAGCCTGCTGGCGCGCTGGTGCGGCTTTGGCCGCCTGGGCTCGGTGCTGATCGGCGTGGTCGTGGCCGTCAGCCTGCTGGGTTGGTTCGGCATTCAAAACGCCATTTTCGCCAAGTCGCTCGATTTCGCGCTCGGCAATAAGCTGGGCTTTGGCCTGGCCGCCGGGCTCTCGGGCACGCTGTTGACCATCCTGGTGGCATTCGGCTTCAAGGCGTTGCGCATCGCCGCCCGTATCGCGGTGCCGATGTTCATTATGCTGGTGGCCTATATTTCAGTGACCGCGCTTTCCGGTCATAACCTGCAGGAGATCATCCAGCTGGCGCCGCCGGGTGAACCATTGACCATCAGCGCCGGCATCACCATCGTCGTCGGCGGCGCCATCGTGGCCAGCCTGATGACGCCCGATCTGACCCGTTACTCCAAAAACGGCAAACACGTGCTCGGCGTTACGATCTTCACCATCGTCGCCGGCGAGTTCGTGGTGAATGGTCTGGCTATCCTGATCGCCAAAACCCTGGGCACTGCGGATGTGGTCACCATCATGTCGCAAGCGGCCGGCGGAGCCGGTTTGCTGGTGGTGGTGTTTTCCACCCTGCGCGTCAACGATCTCAACCTGTACTCCTCTTCGCTGGGCATCGTCAACGCGGTGGAAGGCATCACCGGCAAAAAGCTGAAGTACACCTACACCACGTTGGCGATCGGTATTCTGGGCACCACGCTGTCGGTGCTGGGCATTCTCGACCGCTTCGTCGACTTCCTGACGGTGCTTGGCGTGGTCTTCCCGCCCATTATCGGCATCATGCTGGTGGACTATTACCTGCTGCGCAGCCACCGCAAAATCCTGGACGAGAGCCGCCGTACGGGCCAGTTGCCGAACGAAACCCCAACCATCGGCTGGGCGGCGATCGTCGCCAGCATCGCCGGCGGCGCCGTTGGCCTGGCGACCGAATGGGGCGTACCGACCATCAACTCACTGGTGGCCGCCAGCCTGCTGTATTGGGTGCTCAAGCTGGCCTTCAGTCGGGCGCAAAAACCCCTGGCCTCGCAGAAGTCGCTCTGATTTTCGCACAGGCGTTAACGCACTCCTCCGATGACGGGGGAGTGTTTTATTGCTCGCAAAATGCGGAGTTCAGCGCAAAGGAATAGGCCGATCGCGCAGACAAACGGCCGTGGTGATGAGGGTCCCTGGTGTCGGTAGCAAGCTATCCATTATGCTCAGAGTGCGGGAACATCCCCCTCTGAGCTTTTTATTATAAAAGTCGTTAGCTTCAGTGTTTTGATCGTAAAGAAAAACTTCAGCTTGCATGAACAGTAGCCCATGAAATCGCCTTTGGTCAACATAAAAGTGAACATAAAATTGGCTTTTGTGTTCACTTTTCCATAAGCAAAAGCTAATCAATTGATTTGCACAGCTTTATCATTTCCCCAAACCGCCTTCCGCATCCACGTCGCCCGCCCCCCGCCAAGCCGCTGACAGAAAGCAATAATTAACGAAAATAATCAGTCTGTTATCCTATTCCCTGCGCCTTTTTATCTGGACAACGCCAACGCGTAAGATATAGTGAAGCCAGCGTAATGTTTGTAAGGACAGCCTATGAAAACCCCCAACGCACAGCGCAAAATCAACATCATTAAAAATATTGAATATCTAATGCGTACCCGCGGTGAAACCAAGGCTTCCTTTTCCAACCGCAGCGGCCTGACGCGCACTACCCTATACAAAATTCTTGATGGAAGAGTGAACAACGTTCAGCAATCCACCGTTAATCGGATTTCAGATTTTTTCGGTGTCTCCTGTGAAGAGATCGAAGACTACGATCTGGAAAAACTGGAGCTGCTCAACGAAACGTTGTCCACCGAAGGCAACAAGAACCCTTCCGCCATTCCGGTGATCCCGCAGTCGCGCTATCTGGCCGTCTCGCAGCGCAAGATCGGGCAACTGGTCACCGAGTTTCCTTTGACTTATTTCTTCGGCGATGAGTCGAACATGTTGGCAATGAAAATAGAGACCGAAATTAAAGGGTCATTCATTCCGGGCGAAGTCATTATCATCAAACGTCCGCCGGTACTGATTTGCGATTCACCTTTGCTGTATCACTCGGGAAAAAGCGGCTTCTTTGTGGTTGACGACAAAGACAGCGAAAGCATGGACAAACGCCTTCAGGAGACGGTGCAATTCCTGGGTTATATCGTTGGAGAAAGGTTATAAATGGAACCGAATCAGAAGTTCAAGCTGTTGGGCTTCACCCGACATGGCACCATCGCGGCCAATGTCATGGTATTGGCCACCGGCAAAACCATTACCATGGGGCTCAATGAGCTGGCCGACAGCGAAATATCGGAAGATCTGAGCCGGCACGAGCTGCAGGCGCTGTACCGTAAACTCTACGGCGACAATCAACAAAAAACCGCCTATGAGCTCAGCGATCGCCATGAACGTTCCTGGTACGCCTACCTGATTATTACCGTGGCGCTCAGCGTGATTTATATCTTCTCGACGCTGTGCGGCGTCAAGCCGATCCAAATTCCGGTGCTGAATCTCATCACGCCGCCGGCGATCTTCATCTATCCGCTCACGTTCATTCTGGTGGACATTCTCAACGAGTTCTATGGGTTGCGGCTGGCCAGACGCACCATCATCATCTCGTTCATCGCCAACCTGACCTTCGTTCTCGGCGTCTGGGTGACGACGCTGGTGCCGAGCATTCCACAGTGGGAGTACAGCGAGACCTACAACGGCATCGTGCACAGCATCATGGCGGTGCTGGTGGCCTCTTCGGCGGCCTATCTGATCTCCGAGAACGTCAACTCCTATCTGCTTTGCAAGATCAAGGAGTTGACCAACTCCCGCTACCTGTTCGTGCGCGTGATCACCAGCACCGTAATCGCATCGGCCATCGACAGCGTGGTGTTCTGTACGCTGGCGTTCTACAACGTGCTGAGCTGGGACATCATCAAAACCATGATCCTGTCTCAGTTCCTGATCAAGGTGGTTTACGCCCTGCTGGGCGTCGGGCCGATTTACGCCACCCGCAGTCTGTTTAACCGCTACATCAATACCGAACAAGCAAAGGGCAATGAATATGCATATCCAAAAGCAAGATAAGATCACCCATCTTGGCGCGAACTCCGATTATCCGGACCAATATGCTCCCGCATTGCTCGAAGCCTTGCCGCGCGCACGCGGCCGCGATCTGATCGGCGTGGACGAACGGCAGCTGCCGTTCAGCGGCTTTGATCTGTGGACCGCCTTCGAGTTGTCGTGGCTCAACGGCAAGGGCAAACCGGTGGTGGGCATCGGCGAATTTACCTTCCCGCACTCCTCTTCCAACCTGATCGAATCGAAATCGTTCAAGCTGTATCTCAACAGCTTCAACCAAACGCGCTTCGACAGCGTGGAACAGGTGAGCGCCGCCATGCAGAAGGATCTGTCGCAGGCGGCCAATGGCCAGGTCACCGTCAAGCTCTATCCGGGTCTGGAAGGTTATCCGGCGCAGATCGATCGTCTGCC
The DNA here is from genome assembly GCF_052166775.1 of Serratia sp. CY74737. Classification (NCBI taxonomy): domain Bacteria; kingdom Pseudomonadati; phylum Pseudomonadota; class Gammaproteobacteria; order Enterobacterales; family Yersiniaceae; genus Serratia; species Serratia sp. CY74737. Next base: position 301,939 of record NZ_JBJNOF010000006.1, on the reverse strand, counting down.
GGGCATCAACATCGACGATCTGGATATCGCGGTCGACGACTTCGCCTTCAAACCGGAATACCTGAGCGGCGCGGCCGATCAAGGGGAGCACGTAGCGGAGACGCTGTCTTCCAATCTGCTGAAATCCAACTGCCTGGTCACCAACCAGCCGGACTGGGGCAGCGTGGTGATCCACTATGAAGGCCGCAAAATCGATCGCGAAAGCCTGCTGCGCTACCTGATCTCCTTCCGCCAGCACAACGAATTCCACGAGCAGTGCGTCGAGCGCATTTTCAACGACATCAAGCAGAGCTGCCGCCCGGAAAAACTCAGCGTGTTCGCGCGTTACACCCGCCGCGGCGGCCTGGACATCAACCCCTTCCGCAGCGATTTCGAAACGGCGCCGACGCTCGGCCGCCTGATCAGACAGTAAGCCTCATCCCCCAATGCTCCCGCCAGGGAGCATTGTTTCTCTCGCTTTCATCTCCCTGTTATTTTTCGCCATTATCGTCGTCAGCGGCTATCTTCAAAGCACACTGACGGAGATCAACGACGCATGCCTGACCTTTCTCGCAGAGACATCCTGCGGGCTGCCGCCATCGGATCGGCGTTCTCGCTGTTGCCCGCCTCGATTCGCAAAGCGCTGGCCATTCCCGCCAATAACCGCACCGGCACCCTGCGCGACGTCGAACACGTGGTGATCCTGATGCAGGAGAACCGCTCTTTCGATCACTACTTCGGCACCTTACCGGGCGTGCGCGGCTTCAGCGATCGATTTACCATTCCACTGCCCGGCGATCGCCTGGTCTGGCAGCAACAGGGCGCTGAACGGCTGGTGCTGCCCTACCATCTGGACAGCAAACGCGGCAACGCCCAGCGCGTCACCGGCACGCCGCACTCGTGGGTAGATGAGCAAGCCGCCTGGGATCACGGCCGCATGAGCGCCTGGCCCACCTACAAAACGCCGGCCTCGATGGGCTACTACCGCCAGCAGGAGCTGCCGTTCCAGTTCGCGCTGGCCAACGCCTTCACCCTGTGCGATGCCTATCACTGCTCCATCCACGCCGGCACCAACACCAATCGGCTGTTCCACTGGACCGGCACCAACGGCCCGTCCGCCGCCGACGTGGCGGTAGTGGTCAACGAATGGGACAGCCCCGGCCCGGCAGAGATCGGCTACCGGTGGATCACCTATCCGGAACGGCTGGAGGCGAGCGGCGTCAGTTGGAAGGTGTACCAATTCCTGCCGGACAACTTTACCGACAACCCGCTGGCGGGCTTTCGCCAATACCGCGCCGCCAGCATTCAGGTGGGCAACCCGGCTCGGCCGCCAAAAGACTTCAACGCCTTCGTGCCTTATCGCGACGAGCTCAACGCGACCGCGCCGCTGTACAAAGGCAACGGCAACACCCTGCCGGCCGCCGACGGCAACGATCTGGACGCCATGCTGGCCGGATTCCGCACCGACGTGCAGCAGGGCAAACTGCCGCAGGTCAGTTGGATCATCGCGCCGGCGGCCTATTCGGAACATCCCGATCCCTCCAGCCCGGTGCAGGGCGGCTGGTTCACGCAAGAGATCCTCAACGCGCTGACCGACAACCCGGAGGTGTGGAGTAAAACCGTGCTGCTGGTCAACTACGACGAAAACGACGGTTTTTTCGATCATATGCCTTCGCCTTCCGCGCCGTCGCTGCGCGAAGACGGCAGCTTCGCCGGTAAATCGACGGTGCCGTTCGATACCGAGATCTTCCAGCACGTGGCGCCGCCCGGATCGCAGGACCAGCCGCCGCCGGACGGCCGCATCTACGGCCCCGGCCCGCGGGTGCCGATGCTGGTGCTGTCGCCCTGGAGCCGCGGCGGCTGGGTCAATTCGCAGGTCTTCGATCACACCTCGGTGCTGCAATTCCTGGAAAAGCGCTTTCAGGTGCACGAACCCAACATCAGCGCCTGGCGCCGCGCGGTGTGTGGCGATCTCACCTCGGCGTTCAACTTTGTCGATCCTAACGGCGAAGCATTGCCGAGCCTGCCCGCCACCAGCCGCCACGCCGCCGACGGTCTGCGTCAACGCCAGGAGCAGCTGCCGCAGGTGCCGCTGCCGCCGCCCGCCCGCCAGCGTTTGCCACACCAACGCCGCCTGGCGCGCCCTTCTCGCGCACTGCCCTATCAGCTGCACGTCGAGGTCAGCGTCGCGGCCGAGCAGCGGCGCGTAACGCTGAACCTGTTCAATACCGGCGAGCAAGGGGCGGTGTTTCACGTCTACGACCGGCGAGATCTGACGCAGATCCCGCGCCGCTATACCGTCGAGGCCGGCAAGGCGGTCAGCGACGACTGGCAGACGGAGGACGAGTACCATCTGTGGCTGCTCGGCCCCAACGGTTTTCATCGTGAAATGCGCGGCGCGCTGAGCCGGCCGCAGCCGGAAGTGCGTTTGCGCCCGACGGGCCGCAGCCTGCTGCTGCAGTTGGATAACCCGGGTGCCGAAACGGTGACGGTCACTCTCGACCGCTGCCCTTACACGCAACAAGGCCCGTGGCCCATCACGCTGCCTGCGGGCGGCAGCCACCGCCAAACGTTTGACGCCCGCGCCAGCGGCGGTTGGTATGATCTTGCGCTGCACAGCGCCGGAGGCTGGCGGCGCCGCCTGGCGGGCCGACTGGAGGATGGCGAACACAGCATCAGCGACCCGCTGATGGGCCAGGAGTAGCCTATCGACAGCGAAGAGGTTCAAAAAGCGAAAGGATATCGCTTATCATTGCGTTCTCGTTCCTAGCCGATTACTCAAGGATCTCCATGTCCGCTGTTCTTATCGCCAAAGCCGGCCGCTGGCTGGCAGCCTGCGTTTTGCTGTTGGCCGGCGCCGCTCAAGCCGCGCCGATCGTCGTTACCGATGTCGCCGGCCGTCAGGTTACGCTGCCGCAACCGGCCAAGCGCGTTATCCTGGCCGACGCCCGAGCGCTGTTGGCGCTGAATATTCTGCATCCGCAGGAGCCGCTGAAAAACATCATCGCCTGGGACAACTCGCTGAAGGTCAAAGCCCCGGATCTGGTTGAGGCCTATGCGAAAAAATTCCCGCAGGTCATGCAAATCCCCACCTTCGACAACCCCTACACCAGTGACTTCAGCGTGGAGAGCGCGGTGGTGCGCCAACCGGATCTGATCATTTTCGACATCGGCCTGCTGAGCAAATTGAAAGACAGCGGCGTACTGACCCAGTTGGAAAAAGTTGGCATCCCGGTGCTGATCATCGATTTTCGCCAGCAGCCGCTGACCAATACCGTCGCCAGCATGACGCTGTTGGGTAAAGTGTTTGACGAGCAGCCCAACGCCGACGCCTTTATCCGTCTCTATCAGCAGCGCCTCGAACTGGTGCGCCAGCGCGTCGCCACGCTGAAGCCGGAGCAACGCCCCAGCGTCTTTATCGAGCGCAGCGCCGGCATCAAAGGCGAACAGTGCTGCAATACCTTCGGCAAAGGCAGCTTCGGGCAGTTCATCGATACCGCCGGCGGCAACAATATCGGCAGTAAGCTGTTTTCAGACATGGGCGGTGAAGTGAATGTCGAGCAGGTGATTAGCAGCAACCCGGATTTCTATCTGCTGACCGGCGCCGACTGGAGCCGCGGGCATCGCGGCACGCTGGCGGTGCCGCTGGGTTACACCACCGATATGACCACCAGCCAAAAGAAACTGGCGCATCTGCTGGATCGCACCGGCATTAACGTGCTGAAAGCGGTGAAAGAAAAACGCGTGATGGCGATTTACCATCAATTTTACGACACGCCGCTCAACTTTATCGCCGTTGAGGCGATCGCCAAATTCCTGCACCCGGCGCTGTTTAAAGATATTGATCCGCAAGCGGATATCGAAATGGTGCACCAGAAATTCACCGCGCTGGATTACAGCGGCGTCTTCTGGCTTACGCCGCAATAACCCCCGCAAGGGCCCGCCAGCCGGGCCCTGTTTCCCGCATTCATTATTTAGTTACCCGCTTAACTATCCCGTAACAATTCTATTTACTTGCCAATAATTATCATTAAGATTGTCTTTTCTAAAAAAACACATCCGGGTCTGAAACTCTTAAGGCATTATTATGTCAACTCTTTTTCGCCTCTCCCTGCTGGCGACCTCTATCGCCGTTGCTTTCCCCATCCTTGCTGCTGATAACTCATCTCAAAACGATACCGACACCGTGACCGTCGTCGGCAACTGGCTGGACAACCCTGATACCAGTTCGGTGCTGCTCAACCATCCGGGCGCGCGTTCCATCGTCACCCAGCAGCAGATGCATGAGCAAGGCGACCAAACCATCGCCGACAGCCTGCGCGGTGTGCCCGGCGTGCAGGTGCGCGACAGCAACGGCACCGGCGGCAGCGACATCTCGCTCAACGTCGGCGTGCGCGGCCTGACTTCGCGTCTTTCTCCACGCTCCACCATTCTGATGGACGGCGTCCCGCTGGCGGTCGCGCCTTACGGCCAGCCGCAGCTGTCGATGGCTCCGCTGTCTATCGGTAATCTGCAATCGGTGGACGTGGTGCGCGGCGGCGGCGCAGTGCGCTACGGGCCGCAGAACGTCGGCGGCGTGATCAACTTCGTTACCCGAGACATTCCCAAAACGTTTGGCGGCACCGCCGGCGTACAAACCCAGGGCGCCAGCCACGGCGGCCTGAAGACCCTGACCAGCGCCTCGGTGGGCGGCACCGCAGATAACGGCTTCGGCGCCGAGCTGCTCTATTCCGGCCTGCACGGCCAGGGTTACCGCGACAACAACGACAACACCGACATCGACGATTTCATGCTGAAAACGCGTTATGCGTTCACCGATCGCGACGAACTGCTGGCCAATTTCCACTACTACGACGCCAAAGCCGGCATGCCGGGCGGGCTGAGCAGCGCGCAATACGCGCAGAACCCGTTCCAGTCCACGCGTCCCTGGGACCAGTTCGAAGGCCGCCGCAAGGATATGTCGTTCAAATACAAACATCAGGAAGACGACAAACAGTTCGAAGTGTTGACCTACTTCACCGACAGCTACCGCGGCAGCAACATCGAGTCGGAAGGCACCGGCAAAAATGCCGGGTTGCGGCGCATGGTGTCCTATCCGCGCCACTATTCGACCTGGGCGATCGAACCAAGCTATTCGCAGCTGTTTCGCTTCTGGGATATGGCGCACGAGATCACCCTCGGTTACCGCTACCTGAATGAAACCATGGATGAAAAGGCGTCGCGTTCGGCCTGGTATAACCCGGCGAATGTCGGCGCCACGCCGGATACCCCGGACTATTACCAGCACACCTCCGGCGGCACCGCAGCCAACGCGTTCTATATCGACGATACCATTAACGTCGGCAACTGGACGGTCACGCCGGGCCTGCGTTATGAAAGCATTCGCACCCACGTGGACGATTCGTTCAACAACATCAGCCGCGAGAAAAGCTACAGCGAACCGCTGCCGTCATTGAACGTGATGTACCACCTGTCCGACGCCTGGAAACTGTTCGCCAACGCCAACACCTCGTTCGGCAGCATGCAGTATTTCCAGCTGACCAAAGGCGGCAACGGCAACCAGCCTGCGCCGGGGCTGACGGCGGAAAAAGCGCATACCTATGAGTTCGGCACCCGCTACGACGACACCGTGGTCAAGGCCGAAGCCACGCTGTTCTATATCGACTTCGATAATCAGCTGCAGTACATCAGCAACGATGTGGGCTGGACCAACATGGGCGCCACCAAGCACAAAGGCATCGAGTTGGCGCTCAGCTACGATCTCAGCGAGCTGAACCGCGTGCTCGACGGCGCCAGCGTCTACACCAGCTATACCTACACCAAGGCCAGCACCGACAAGGGCGACTTCGCCGGTAAAGACCTGCCGTTCTACTCGCGCCAGGTCTATACCGTCGGCACGCGCTACGCCACCGGCAACTGGGTATGGAATCTGGACGGTTACGCGCAGTCCAAACAGCATTCGCCGGGCACCGGGCCGGAGTACGTCACGCAGGAAAGCGCCGATGGTCAGTTCGGCAATATCGCCGGTTACATGGTGTGGAACATGCGCGGGGAATATAATTTCGGGCCGCAGCTATCGAACCTGACGCTGGGCGCCGGGGTGAAAAACCTGTTCGATCAGCGCTACTTTACCCGCTCCAACGACAATAACTTCGGCAAGTACGTCGGTGAACCGCGCACCTTCTTCGTGCAGGGTTCCGTCGCATTCTGACGCCCAGCGCCCACTACAGGCGCTTCGTTCATCCATACCGCCCGCTCGCATCGCGGGCGGTATTTCCTGCGCCTGACCCGCCCTATTTTTTGATCTTCCTCACTCCCCAAACGCCTGACGCATTATTTCATTGCTTTGCTAAACCGGTTCTTCTATTTTAGCCACCCATCAGACATCGGTAGAAACAGGGATTAAGCATGGCGAATCGCGTATGGGTGCTGGGCGACGCAGTGGTCGATTTGGTGCCAGAAAATTCAAACAGTTATCTTAAATGCCCCGGCGGCGCGCCGGCTAACGTGGCGGTGGGCGTCGCCCGCTTGGGCGGCGACAGCGCCTTTATCGGCCGAGTGGGGCAAGACAGCTTCGGCGCCTTTCTGCAGCAGGTGCTGAGCGAAGAAGGGGTGGATATTGACCATATGCTTTCGGATCCCGAACACCACACCTCCACGGTAGTGGTGGATCTCGATCAGCACGGTGAACGCTCATTCACTTTCATGGTACAGCCCAGTGCCGATCTGTTTTTACAGCCTGACGATCTGCCGGCCTTCCAACGCGGCGAGTGGCTGCATCTCTGCTCCATCGCGCTGTCGCAGGAACCCAGCCGCAGCGCGGCCTTTACGGCAATGGAAAACATTCGGGCGGCCGGCGGGCGGGTCAGTTTCGATCCCAATATCCGCGAAGAGATCTGGCGCCAACCGGAAGCGCTGCGCCCCTGCCTGCAAAAGGCGTTGCTGCTGGCGGACGTGGTGAAACTGTCGCGCGAAGAGCTGGTTTTCATCAGCCATCTTGACGATGTGGAGAACGGCATCCGCTGGATGATGCAAACCTACCCGTTGCGCCTGTTGCTGGTCACGCTGGGCGGCGACGGCGTCTACGTGCATGACGGCCAACGGCTGCGTCATTTCCGCGCGGCGCCTGTCGTGCCGGTCGATACCACCGGTGCCGGCGACGCGTTTGTCGCCGGGCTGTTAGCGGCGCTGGCGCGCCTTCACGCATTGCCGCAAGAAGCGCAATGGCCGGCGATTATCGCCCAGGCTCAGGCCTGCGGTGCGCTGGCCACCACCGCCAAAGGCGCCATGACCGCCCTGCCCCGCGCCGAAGAGCTCGCCGCTTTTCTGCGCTGATCCCCTGCATCCACGGCGATCCCCTGGGCGCCGTGGTCTTTTAACCCCACGATTTGCGCACTCGATCACAATAGCTGAATCGGGTTAGCAAACTTGATTGCCAGTCCGCTTCTCGATCGTTATCTTTCGCCATGAAAAACCGGTTTAGCAATTTAGCAAAAAATAATAACAACCCTTCCCGGATGATAGACGATGATGAAAAAACTCAGCTATTTGGCGATAACAACAGGGCTTTTCCTCTCCACTTCTGCCGCTGCGGCCTCCGGCGACGGCAGTATCGAGGCGCGTCTTAACGCGCTGGAACAACGTCTGGCGCAGGCGGAACAGCGCGCCGCTCAGGCTGAAACCCGCGCCACGGCGGCGGAACGCCGGGCGCAACAGCTGGAGCAGCGCACCGCCAGCACCGAGCGGCAAACCGCGCGGGTCGCGCAACGCGCCGCCGCGCTGGAAACGCAATCCCCCGTGACCGGCGCGCTGAAACTGAACGGCTTCAACGATCTGAAGCTATACGGCGACGTGGAGTTCAATCTGGACGGCGCCAGCCGCAGCGGCCAACTGACGTCGTTGAAAGGCAGCGATCACAAGGATTGGAAACCCGGCAACAAAGAGCGCTGGGACATCAACGGCCGCATTCTGGTGGGGCTGGACGGCTATCGCCGCAATCCGGACGGCAACTTCTCCGGTTTCAGCGTCCAGCCGCTGGCGGACATGACCGGCAAAATGAACCTGGACGACGCCGCTTTCTTCTTCGGCAATGAAAAGAACTGGCAAACCAAAATCGGCCGCTTCGAAGCCTACGACATGTTCCCGCTGAATCAGGACACTTTCATTCAGTATTCAGGCAACACCGCCAACGATCTTTACGCTGACGGCTTTGGCTATATCTATATGATGAAAGAAGGCCGTGGCCGCAGCAGCAGCGGCGGAAACCTGATGTTGAGCAAATACGCCGGGGATGTCTATTTCGAACTGAACACGCTGGTGGAAGACGGCACCTCGCTGTTCCAGGACAACAGCTACCACGGCAATGCGCTGAACAATAAGAAAAACGTCGCCTATTTGCGCCCGGTGATCGCCTGGAAGAAAGAGGCCTTCAGCATCGCGGCGGCGATGGAAAGCAACGTGGTGAATAATGCCTACGGCTATCAGGACAGCCAGGGCCGCTTCGTCGATCAATCCAAGCGCAACGGCTACGGCATGACCATGAGCTGGAACACCAACGCGGCCGATCCGGATAACGGCGTGGTGGCCAACCTGAGCACTGCCTACCTGGACGCCGCCGGCGAGCAGGACTTGACCGCCGGCGTCAACGTACTGTGGCGGCGCTTCGAACTGGGTTATATCTATGCGCACAACAACATCAAAGAGTTCAATACCGCCGGGATCGCCGCCGATATCCACAATCCACTCAGCGAGCCGGGCAACTACGACATCCACACCGTTCACGCGTCGTATCAGATACCTAACATTATGAATATGAAGAATTTCAATGTGTATTTAGGCGCCTATGTTTCGCTGCTGGAAGCCAACGCAGAGAACAAGATCGCCAACGGCGACAACGACCAGCGTTACGGCGTGCGCGCCAGATTCAAGTATTTCTTCTGACATCGATGAACGTATTTCCGCCGCGCAGAGCGCGGCGGCATTTTAATTCAGCAAGGGGACAACATGGACATTACCGCAACCGCCAACGCGCTGTTGCCGCTGCTTGGCGGTAAAGAGAACATCGCCAGCGCCGCCCACTGCGCCACGCGCCTGCGCCTGGTGCTGGTGGACGACAGCAAGGTGGACAAAGAGGCCATCGGCAAACTGGACGGCGTCAAAGGCTGCTTCAGCAACGCCGGTCAGATCCAGGTGATCTTCGGCACCGGGCTGGTCAACAAGGTGCATGCGGAATTCATCAAGGCGGCGGGCGTCAGCGAATCCAGCAAAGCCGAAGCCGCCGATATCGCGGCGAAAAAGCTCAACCCGCTGCAGCGCATCGCCCGCCTGCTGTCGAACATCTTCGTGCCGATCATCCCGGCCATCGTCGCCTCCGGCCTGCTGATGGGGCTGCTCGGCATGGTGAAAACCTATGGCTGGGCGGATGCCGACAGCGCGCTGTTCGTGATGCTGAACATGTTCAGCTCGGCGGCGTTCATTATCCTGCCGATTCTGATCGGTTTCACCGCCGCCCGTGAATTCGGCGGCAACCCCTATCTGGGCGCCACGCTCGGCGGCATTCTGACGCACCCGGCGCTAACCAACGCCTGGGGCGTCGCCGGAGGGTTCCATACCATGAACTTCTTCGGTCTGGAGATCGCCATGATCGGCTATCAGGGCACGGTATTTCCGGTGCTGCTGACGGTGTGGTTCATGAGCCTGTTGGAAAAACGCCTGCGCAAGGTGATCCCCAACGCGCTGGATTTGATCCTGACGCCGTTCCTGACGGTCGTGATCTCCGGGTTTGTCGCCCTGCTGTTTATCGGCCCCGCCGGCCGGGCGCTGGGCGACGGCATCTCCTTCGTGCTCAGCACGCTGATCGCCCATGCCGGTTGGTTCGCCGGCCTGCTGTTCGGCGGCCTCTATTCCGCCATTGTCATCACCGGCATCCATCACAGCTTCCACGCGGTGGAGGCCGGGCTGCTCGGCAACCCCAACATCGGCGTCAACTTCCTGCTGCCGATTTGGTCGATGGCCAACATCGCTCAGGGCGGTGCCTGCCTGGCGGTGTATTTCAAAACGCGCGATGCAAAAATCAAAGCCATCGCGGTGCCCTCAGCCTTTTCCGCCATGCTCGGCATCACCGAGGCGGCGCTGTTCGGCATCAACCTGCGCTTCGTGAAACCGTTCCTGGCGGCGCTGGCGGGCGGCGCGCTCGGCGGCGCCTGGGTGGTGGCCAATCATGTCGGCATGAACGCGGTCGGGCTGACGGCGATCCCCGGCATGGCGATCGTGCAGGCCAGTTCGCTGGTCAGCTATATCATCGGCCTGGCGATCGCGTTTGGCAGCGCCTTCGCCCTCTCCCTGCTGCTGAAATATAAAACGGACGCGCAATGATGGAGGAGCTCAGCTTAATCAAGCAGGCAATGCGGGCGGTCATGAACGGCCTGCCGGGAGCGCTGCGCGATCCGCACCGCCCGGCCTGGCATCTGGCGCCCAGCGTTGGCCTGCTGAACGATCCCAACGGCTTCATTCAGCACAACGGCGTTTATCATCTGTTCTATCAATGGAATCCGCTGGGCTGCGACCATCGCAACAAGTGCTGGGGACATTGGCAGTCGACCGACTTGCTGCGTTGGACGCATCAGCCGATCGCCCTGGCGCCGGGCGCCTGTTACGACAGCCACGGCTGTTACTCCGGCTCGGCGGTGGTGGCGGAAGACAAAATCACGCTGATCTACACCGGCAACGTGAAATTCCCCGACGGCTCACGCACCGCTTACCAGTGCCTGGCTCAGGAAAGCGATCGGAGCGAGTACCGCAAACTCGGGCCGGTGCTGCCGCTGCCGGCGGGCTACAGCGGGCACGTACGCGATCCGAAAGTGTGGCGTCATCAGAATGCGTGGTACATGGTGCTCGGCGCGCGGGACTTGCAGGATCGCGGCAAGGTGCTGTTACTGCGCTCCGCCGATCTGCGCGGCTGGCAACCGCTGGGCGAGATCGCCGGTTCCGGCCTGAACGGCTTAGGCGAATTCGGCTACATGTGGGAGTGCCCGGATCTGTTCTCGCTGGACGACGCCGAGGTCTTGATCTGCTGCCCGCAGGGGCTGGCGCCGCAGCCGGAACGCTACCTCAATCGCTATCAGGCCGGTTATCTGATCGGCAAGCTGGATTACCGCCAGGCGGCCTTCCGTCACGGCGAATTCCGCGAACTGGACGCCGGCTTCGAGTTTTATGCGCCGCAGACGACGCTGGCGGAAGATGGCCGCCGCTTGCTGTTCGGCTGGATGGGCGTGCCCGAGCAAGATGAAGAAGCCCATCCGACGCGCCGCTACGGCTGGATCCACACCATGACCTGCCCGCGCGAGCTGTCGCTGCGGCATGGCCGCCTCCAGCAGCGTCCGGCGCGCGAGCTGCAACAGCTGCGCGGCGAACGAACATGCTGGCAGGGCCGCGCCGATGACGCCCCCGCCTGCGCGCTGGGGGCCGCGGAGCTGCAGTTGGCGCCGCAGGGCGCGTTCAACGCCGCCTTTGGCGACGCAATGACGCTGAACTGGGACGGCGAAAGGCTGCGGCTGACGCGCGCTTCCCTGGCCGACGGCCAGCCGGAGCACCGTTACTGGCGCGGCCCGGTCACGCATCTGCAGCTGTTGTTCGATCGTTCCAGCGTGGAGATCTTCATCAACCGCGGCGAGGCCGTGATGAGCGCGCGCTACTTCCCGGCCATTGAGCCGCAACTGCGGCTGTCCGGAAACGCGCCGCTGGCGTTGGAATACTGGCCGCTGACGCCATGCATGCTAGAATGACGCATCCTCCGATGACTTCAGATGGCGTCAGTGAAAAAAAATAAACGCATTACCATCAGTGACATCGCCACGCTGGCCGGGGTGTCGAAATCGACCGCCAGCCTGGTGCTGAACGGCCGCAGCAAGGAATACCGGGTGTCCGACGACACCCGCGACCGCATTCTGGCGCTGGCGCACGAACACCATTATCAGCCCAGCATCCACGCCCGCTCCCTGCGCTCCAACCGCAGCCACACGCTGGGGCTGGTGGTGCCGGAGATGACCAACTACGGCTTTGCGGTGATTTCACGCGAGCTGGAAACGCTGTGCCGCGAAGCCGGCCTGCAGCTGTTGATCGCCTGCACCGATGAAAACCCGGCGCAGGAGATGATGGCGGTGAACAGTCTGGTACAGCGGCAGGTGGACGGCTTGATCGTCGCCTCCAGCCAGTTGAACGACGCAGAATACCAGAAGATCAACGCCGGGCTGCCGGTGGTGCAGATGGATCGCCTGATCGCCGGCTCCGAACTGCCGCTGGTGATCACCGATTCGGTCAATTCGACCGCCGACCTGGTGGAAACGGTCGCGCGCCAACATCCGGATGAAATCTATTTTCTCGGCGGGCAGCCGCGCATTTCGCCGACCCGCGATCGCCTGGCCGGCTTCCAGCTTGGCCTGGAGCGCGCCGGCGTAACGTGCAAACCGGAATGGATCATCAACGGCAACTATCACCCCAGCTCAGGTTACGAGATGTTCGCTCAGCTGTGCGCACAGTTGGGGCGTCCGCCCAAAGCGCTGTTTACCGCCGCCTGCGGCCTGCTGGAAGGCGTATTGCGTTATCTGACGCAGCATCAGCTGATGGAGAGCGACATTCACCTGTGCAGCTTCGACGATCACTACCTGTTCGACTGCATGACGCTGAAGATAGACACGGTCGCGCAAGACTGCCTGGCACTGGCGCAACATAGCTTCGACAACGTCACCGCGCTTATCGACGAGCGGCCGCTGGAACAGAACGCGCTGTATCTGCCGGGCCGCATCCACTGGCGCCATGCCGGTTCCAGGGATTTGCTGGCAAAGGCGTGACAGCTCTTTAGCCGTAAAAAAAGGGCGCCTGAGCGCCCTTTATCGTTTTGCTGCCGCTACTTGGCGGCGCCTTCCATGCCCACCAGCCCCACTTTCAGGTAACCGGCTTTACGCAGGGTGTCCATCACGCTCATCAGCGTTTCATAGTCCACGCTCTTGTCCGCCTGGAAGAAGATGGTGGTTTCTTTGTTCGCCTGAGTGCGTTGATCCAGCACCGAGGTCAGCTGATCGGCATTCACCGGCTGATCGCCGACGTAGAGCTGCTTGTCGGCCTTCACCGACAGGAAGACCGGTTTTTCCGGCCGCGGCTGCGGCTTGGCGGAAGAAGCCGGCAGATCGACGCGGATATCTACCGTTGCCAGCGGCGCGGCCACCATAAAGATGATCAACAGCACCAACATGACGTCGATAAACGGCGTCACGTTGATTTCATGCAGTTCGCCGCTGTCGTCCAGATCTTCATTTAAGCGCATCGCCATGACTCACCCCGCCCGCAGTTGATGTGCGTGCTGTGAGCGCTTGGCTTCCGCCGTTGCGGCCAGATCCAGATCGCGGCCCTGCAGCAGCAAGACCTGGGCCGCCACGTCGCCCACCTGGGCGCGATGGCCACTGATGACGCGGGCGAAGATGTTGTAGATCACCACCGCCGGGATCGCCGCCACCAGGCCCATTGCGGTCGCCAGCAGCGCCTCGGCGATGCCCGGCGCCACGACCGCCAGGTTGGTGGTCTGCGAATGGGCGATGCCGATGAAGCTGTTCATGATGCCCCATACGGTACCGAACAGGCCGACGAACGGCGAGATGGCGCCGATGGTGGCCAGAAAGCCGTTGCCGCGGCCCATATTGCGGCTGTAGGCCGCCACGCGGCGCTCGAGGCGGAAACCGGTGCGCTCTTTGATGCCGTTGTTGTCGTCAGACTCGGCGGACAGCTCCAGCTCGTTTTGCGCATCGTTCAGCAGCACCGCGCTGACGCTCTCCGGGGAGAAGTTTTGCGCCAGCTCGGAAGCTTCATCCAACGAGCGCGCGTCGGCCAGCGCCGACTGTTCGCGGCGCAGACGGCGCTTGGCGCGCAGCAGTTCGCTGCCTTTGGCGAACAGAATGGTCCAGGTCACGATAGACGCCAGCACCAGGCCGATCATCACCGCTTTCACCACCGCGTCGGCGTGCTGGTACATGCCCCAAATGGACAAGTCCATACCGCGGGTTTCCGGCGGCTGGATCGTGGGCGCCGGGTTCACCGGCGTGATGCTTTCCGGCGCGGCGGCTGCAGGCGCTGGCGCGGTGGCCGGCGCAACGCTTTCGGCAACGGCCGGATGGGTCGCCGGCGCAGCCTGCGCGCTGCCGGCCAACCCTACGACCAGCACCATTGAAGCCATCAGGCTGCGGCCAAAGGCCTTGCCCCACTGCGCCCGGCCCTGGCCGAACGATCCTTGATTTAAATTCTTGCCAGCCGTTTTCACGCTGTGCCTCCACCCATTACCGATCAAAATTAAGGAATAATTCAGCGTGCGATCATATCAAACCAACCGGGGATTGATAGTAGTTCTCATTATTATTTACCAAATAAACGAGAAAATTTTAGACACCTCCGCAACCAAACGCCAATCCACGCCCGTTCACCGCTAAAAGCCCCTTTTATAGGGCGATTTCGTTACTTTTCTCCCACAACGGCGCAACAACGCCACGCTGCCGAACGGCGTCTCGACCGATGAATGGGCTTCTCTCTGGCCGCTCGGCAGAAGGATGACGCGAAAAATGCGCGGGCGGCAGCCAATTATAGCCGTTTCTATATCCAGAAGTTAAAACGTCTGGATGGCTATAATAACTCATGCTAACGTAAGGGCTATCGCAAACGGGCAGTGCAGAGCAACCAGAGGTGAGCCAGGTACCATGACGTCAAAACACATCGAAACCACGCTGATCGGCGCCGGCCGCGGCAAACGCTACACCCAGGGCTCCGTCAACCCCGTGACTCAACGCGCCTCTTCCCTGGTCTTCGACTCCGTCGCCGCCAAAAAACAGGCCACCGCGCAACGCGCCCACGGCGAGCTGTTTTATGGCCGACGCGGCACGCTGACCCACTTCGCGCTGCAGGATGCGATGGTGGAGCTGGAGGGCGGCGCCGGCTGCGTGCTGTACCCCTGCGGCGCGGCGGCGGTGGCCAATGCGATCCTGTCGTTCGTCGGCGCCGGCGATCACCTGCTGGTCACCGGCTCAGCGTATGAACCGACCCAGGACTTCTGCACCCACATCCTCGGCCGCATGAACGTCAGCACCACCTATTTCGATCCGCTGATCGGCGCCGACATCGCCACGCTTATCCAACCCAATACCCGCGTGGTGTTCCTTGAGTCCCCCGGCTCCATCACCCTGGAAGTGCAGGATATCCCGGCGATGGTGCAGGCCATTCGCGCCGTGGCACCGGACGTGGTGATCATGATAGACAACACCTGGGCGGCGGGCGTGCTGTTCAAGGCGCTGGATTTCGACATCGACATTTCCATTCAGGCCGGCACCAAATACCTGATCGGCCATTCCGATTACATGCTCGGCACTGCCGTCGCCAACGCGCGCTGTTGGGAGCAACTGCGCGAGTACTCCTATCTGATGGGGCAGATGGTGGATGCCGACACCGCCTACATGGCGAGCCGCGGCCTGCGCACCCTGAGCGTGCGGCTCAAGCAGCACGAACGCAGCAGCATTGAGGTCGCCAACTGGCTGGCCGAACGGCCGGAGGTGGCGACGGTCAATCACCCGGCCCTGCCCAGCTGCAAGGGCCACGCGTTCTACCGCCGCGACTTCAGCGGCTGCAACGGGCTGTTCTCTTTCGTGCTGAAAGAGCGGCTGGATGAGGCGCAGCTGGCCGCTTACCTGGACAACTTCAGCCACTTCAGCATGGCCTACTCCTGGGGCGGCTTCGAGTCGCTGATCCTGGCCAATCAGCCGGAAGAACTGGAAGCGATCCGCCCGGCGGGCGGCGTCGATTTTTCCGGCACGCTGGTGCGGTTGCATATCGGTCTGGAGAACGTCGAAGACCTGATCGCCGATCTGGCGGCCGGCTTCGATCGCCTCAACGGCGTGCGCTAAGGCGGATTCCGGTAATTTTCTTCGTCTCGTTTAATGTCGGCTTAAGCTATTAGCGGTACACTAACCGGGTAACTGTCAGATACGGTAACCGCCGCATCCTGGAGAACGTGACCCCGGGCGCAACCGGCATGCAACAGGACATAAAATGGATGTATTACGAGAGATTATTCATGCGCTTTGGCAGCAGGACTTCATCGCCCTCGCCGATCCCAGCGTGATTTGGGTGGTTTACGCCGTACTTTTCACCACCTTGTTTTTGGAAAACGGACTGCTGCCCGCCTCCTTCCTCCCCGGTGATAGCCTGCTGTTGCTGTCGGGCGCGCTGATCGCCAAAGGCGTGATGGGCTTTGCCCCCACCCTCTTGATTCTGACCGCCGCCGCCGGCCTCGGCTGCTGGCTGAGCTATATCCAGGGCCGCTGGCTGGGCCACACCAGACTGGTGAAAGGCTGGCTGCTGCAACTGCCGGCCCAATACCATCAGCGCGCGCATAACCTGTTCAACCGCCACGGGCTGACGGCGCTGCTGATCGGCCGCTTCCTCGGCTTCGTGCGCACGCTGCTGCCGACCATGGCCGGCATTTCCGGGCTCAACAGCTCCCGCTTCCAGGTTTTCAACTGGCTGAGCGCAGCGATCTGGGTCTGCGCGCTGGTCGGCCTCGGCTACGCTTTCAGCCAAATTCCGCTGGTGAAACGCCACGAAAGCCAGGTGATGACCGGCCTGATGCTGCTGCCGCTGCTGCTGCTGTTCGTCGGCCTGCTCGGCGCCATGCTGGTGGTCTGGCGTAAAAAACGCGCTTCCTCTTCCTGATCCCGGCGCGCTACAGCGCTTTCTCGACCAACGCCAGGCGAGGCGGCAACTTGCTCACCAGCGTATCCACCGCCAGCCGCACCTTCAGCGGCAGGTGAGGCGTGTTCGGCCACACCGCATGCGCTTCAAAGGCGGCGCCGGGCCGATCGCGCAGCAGGCGCACCAGCGCCCCGCTCAACAGCTGTTCACGCACCAGCCAACACGGCAGCCAGGCGATGCCGAACCCGGCCGTCGCCGCATCCGCAATCGCCTGCAAATCGTCCATCTGCAATCGGTTATTCGGCATCACTTCCTGCGGCTCGCCGTTCTCGTCCAGCACCCGCCAGCTGCGCCGCGCGCCGGTGCGCATATAGGTCACCGCCTCGTGCTGGGCCAGTTGCTCAATGCTGTGCGGTTCGCCGCACCGCTGCAGATAGGCCGGCGAGGCGCACAACGTCATGCGGTGATCGCCGATCCGCCGCGCCACCAGCCCATTGCTGTTGGCCAGCGTGCCGTTGCGGATCGCCATATCGAAGCCGTCCTCAATCAGATCCACCACCCGATCGCTGAACGACAGCTCCAGCTCCAGGCCGGGATGCTCACGCGTCAGCTCGGTCAGCAGCGGCGCGATGCACATGCGGCCAAACAACACCGGCATCGATACCCGCAGCCGGCCACTGACCTGCCGCTTGCCCGACTCCAGCAGCGTTTCCGCGCCGCGGATCTCCTCCAGCGCCCGCAGGCAACGCTCATAGAACAACGCGCCATCGTCGGTCAGGCTCTGGCTGCGGGTGGTGCGATGAAACAGCCGCACGCCCAGCCGCTGTTCCAGCCGGGCGATCGTTTTCCCCACCGCCGAGCGCGACAGGTGCAGCCGACTGGCCGCCAACGCAAAACTGCCCGCCTCCACGGCGGTGACGAATACCGAAATGCCGCTCAATCGATCGCTCATGGTTTGTCGCTCTAAAAGAAACAATCTGCGGAAATCTTATCGCCACTGGCGAACCTTCATCAACGATATTATCGACAGGTCGTTAATCGCAGACTTTGGAGAACATCATGACCGACACGATGCAACGCTGGACGATGGACGCCCTGGGGCGTGAACACCTGCAGCTGACCACCGACGCGATCCCGCAGCCGGGGCCGCGCGAGATCAGAGTGAAAGTGAAGGCGGTAGCGCTCAACTACCGCGACAAAATGATGATTGAAAGCGGCATGGGGCTGACGCTGCCGCAGTCGTTCACCCCCGCCTCGGACATGGCCGGCGAGGTCGACGCCGTCGGACCCGGCGTCAGCCGTTTCCAACCCGGCGCCCGGGTCATCTCTACCTTTAGCCCCGGCTGGATCGACGGCCGGAAAAAACCGTACGGCAATGCGCGCCAGGCGCCTTACCACACCCTTGGCGGCTTCTATCAGGGCGTGCTGGCGGAATACGTGATTTTGCATGAAGACTGGTTGGTGGCGGCGCCGGCGTCGCTGGACGACGTGCAGGCCAGCACCCTGCCTTGCGCCGGGCTGACCGCCTGGTTCGCGCTGGTGGAACAGGGCAAACTGCATGCCGGCGAGACGGTGCTGGTGCAAGGCACCGGCGGCGTGGCGCTGTTCGCGCTGCAGATCGCCAAAGCCCACGGCGCGGAGGTCTATGTCACCTCCGGCAGCGATGAAAAGCTGGCGCGAGCCCTGGCATTGGGCGCCAATCATGGCATCAACCGGCTGGACGGCGATTGGGTGGAGGCGATTTATGCGCTGACGCAGGATCGCGGCATCGACCATGTGATCGATACCGTCGGCGGCCCGAATTTGGGCAACTCGGTGCGCGCCGTGGCGGTGGGCGGCCGCATCTCAGTGATCGGCGTCCTGGCGGGCGCCGAGATCTCCGCCCCCGCCGGCCTGCTGCTGCTGAAATCGGCGGAGATCCAGGGCATCGGCGTCGGCCACCGCCGCGCGCTGGAAGATCTGGTGCGCGCCGTGGACGCCGTCAACCTGCAGCCGGTGATCGACCAGGTATACCGGCTCGATCAACTGCCGCAGGCGTTGGATCACCTCGATCGCGGCCCGTTCGGCAAGATCGTGCTAACCCCATAGCCCACTGCCCGGCGGCGGCTCACCCCTCCAGCATCAGCGGATTGGCGTCGCGCAGCCGGGCGACTTCATCCCCCGGCGTGACGCCAAACAGGCGTTTGAATTCACGGCTGAACTGCGACGCGCTCTCGTAGCCGACGCGGATCGCCGCGGTGCTGGCCTTCAGGCCGTCATGCACCATCAGCAAACGCGCCTTGTGCAGCCGGTACGACTTCACGTACTGCAGCGGCGAGGTGTTGGTCACCGCCTTGAAGTTATGGTGAAACGCCGACACGCTCATGTTGACCTCGCCGGCCAACTGCTCGACGTTGAGGCTCTCGGCATACTGATTTTCTATGCGCCGCAGCGCCTTGGCGATCTGACTGAAATGGGTATGACGGTTGACCAGCTCCTGCAGCGACGCGCCGCAGGCGCCGCGCAGCACGTAGTAGAGGATCTCGCGCACGATCTGCGGCCCCAACACCCGAGCGTCGAGCGGCTTGGCCATCACGTCCAGCAGACGTTCGGTGGCGCACAACAGCTCTTCCGTCAGCTCGGCCAGGTTTACGCCGTTGCTCTCCGCGCGCGGCTGCATCAGGTAGTCGTCGTCGCCGATGTCGATCAGCAAGTCCTGCAGCATTTGGGTATCGATATTGACCGCCAACCCAACCAGCGGCAGCTCCGGGCTGGCGAAGGTTTCGCACTCGAACGGCAGCGGCACCGTCATCAGCAGGTAGTTGCGCGGATCATACTGGAACACCTTGTTGCCGCAATAGCCGACCTTGTGCCCCTGAAAGATGATGACGATCCCCGGTTCGTACATCACCGGCTGGCGCGGGCAGTGGCGATCGACATACAGGATCTTCACCCGCGGCACCGGTGACGGCGTATAGCCGTTGCCGGTGGCGATAGCCATAGCCTGGCGCGCCATGCGGCTGCGCAGCGCATCGATTTCAGTCACGGAAACACCCTCTTACAGTCAGAACGATTCGGCATAAATCATAATTTAAAACTCTCTATTTCTACAATCACCTGTAGAAATAGGCAAGAACCAAACAGGAATGTGCATTGTGCGTTACCGCCAGGTTGCTGACAATACGGGCCAGAAACCTTTGCGCCGCTTTGGCGCCCGCCTGACAGAAAGAGAGAAATCAACCATGCAAAACTTCATTCTGCATACCCCAACCAAAATCCTGTTCGGCAAGCAGCAAATCGCCGAAGTGGCCGGCCAGATCCCGGCGGACGCGCGCATTCTGATCACCTACGGTGGCGGCAGCGTGAAGAAAAACGGCGTGCTCGACCAGGTGTATAGCGCACTGGCCGGCCGCGACGTACGGGAATTCTCCGGCATCGAACCTAACCCGACCTACGAAACCCTGATGAAAGCGGTCGAGGTGGTGAAAGCGGAAAACATCGATTTCCTGCTGGCGGTCGGCGGCGGTTCGGTGGTTGACGGCACCAAGTTCATCGCCGCCGCGGCCCGTTATACGGCCGACAGCGATGCCTGGCATATTCTGCAGACCGTCGGCAGCCACATCACTGACGCGGTGCCGATGGGCTGCGTGCTGACGCTGCCGGCCACCGGTTCAGAATCCAACAGCGGCGCGGTGATCACCCGGAAGAGCAGCGGCGACAAGCAGCACTTCTTCTCGCCGCTGGTGCAGCCGCGTTTCGCCGTGCTGGATCCGGTGGTGACCTACTCGCTGCCGCCGCGCCAGGTAGCCAACGGCGTGGTCGACGCCTTCGTACACACCCTGGAACAGTATCTGACCTACCCGGTCGACGCCAAGGTACAGGATCGCTTCGCCGAAGGCCTGCTGTTGACCCTGCTGGAAGACGGCCCGCGCGCGCTGGCCGAGCCGGAGAACTATGCGGTGCGCGCCAACGTGATGTGGAGCGCCACCATGGCGCTGAACGGCCTGATCGGCGCCGGCGTGCCGCAGGACTGGGCGACCCACATGCTGGGTCATGAGCTGACCGCCATGCACGACCTCGACCACGCGCAAACGCTGGCCATCGTGCTGCCGGCGCTGCTGCACGAGAAGAAAGCGCAGAAACGCGAAAAGCTGCTGCAGTACGCTGAACGCGTCTGGGGCCTGCGCGAAGGCAGCGAAGACAGCCGCATCGACGACGCGATCGCCGCCACCCGCGCCTTCTTCGAGCAGATGGGCGTGCCGACCCGCATGGCGGATTATCAGCTCGACGGCAGCAGCATTCCCGCGCTGCTCGACAAGCTGCAGCAGCACGGCATGACCGCCCTGGGCGAGCATCAGGATATCACCCTGGACGTCAGCCGCCGCATTTATGAAGCGGCGCGTTAATCGCAAAACGGCGATTTTTTGCTAGGCTTTAGTCTTCGCCAGCCATTTTTCGCCGCATTCTGCGCTCGGCCGATCGCCGGGCGCAGTCGGGCGCCTCAGCGCGCCGCCGCTCGTTTCGCACCCTTCGTCTTACCGCTCATTCGCAGGGAGAGCGGGGAGAAAATCGCCCTCCCGCCACCGCTGAAATTAGGCTGGCAAACCCGGCAACCGCCCATTTTGCCAACTAGAATTTATCTATAGCCGTTTCGGTGCCGCAGGCGCCGCAATCCGTACACAAGGAGATGCGCATGACAACGCAACAACCCATCATCAAACTCCACGATGGTAATCTGATGCCGCAGTTGGGTCTCGGCGTTTGGCAGGCGAGTATTGAAGAGACCACCCGCGCGGTCAGCAAAGCGCTGGAGATCAGTTACCGCTCCATCGACACCGCCGCGATCTACAAGAACGAGGAAGGCGTCGGCGCCGCGCTGCAGTCCAGCGCGCTGCCGCGCAGCGACCTGTTCATCACCACCAAGCTGTGGAACGACGATCAGGGCGATCCGCTGGCGGCGCTGGAAACCAGTCTGGAAAAGCTCAAGCTGGACTACGTGGATCTGTATCTGATCCACTGGCCGCGCCCGCAGCAGGATCAATACGTCTCCGCCTGGCGCGAGCTGATCAAACTACGCGAACAAGGCCTGGTGAAAAGCATCGGCGTGTGCAACTTCCATACGCCGCACCTGCAGCGTCTGTTGGATGAAACCAACGTGGCGCCGGTCGTCAACCAGATCGAGCTGCACCCGTTGCTGCAACAGCGCCAGCTGCGCGCCTGGAACGCCACGCACCATATCGCCACCGAATCCTGGAGCCCGCTGGCGCAGGGTGGTGAAGGGGTATTCGACCAGCCGCTGATCAAGGCGCTGGCCGAGAAATACGAGAAGACTCCGGCGCAGATCGTGGTGCGCTGGCACCTGGACAGCGGCCTTATCGTGATCCCGAAATCGGTCACGCCGTCGCGCATCCGCGAAAACTTCGAGGTGTTTGATTTCAAACTCGATAAGGACGAACTGGGCGAGATCGCCAAGCTGGACGTCGGCAACCGCCTGGGGCCGGATCCGGATACCCTGTAACCCCCCTCAAGCCCTCTCCCGCCGGAGGGGGCTTTTCCTTCCCGCACATTGCTCCTTTGCGCCGCCTGACGTTATGATGACGACGCCGGAGGCTCCGGCCACCGGTTAACGCCGTTAAAAAAAACAGACAAGCACGGAGCACCATGAAATTCTCTTTCTCACACGGGTCACGGCTGGGCATGCTTTGCATCATGCTGGTGCTGGCGGGTTGCGCCGGCAAGAAACAGCGCGTCAGCTACGATCGCCACGCCTTCGATAGCGCCATTCAAGACGCCGCCAGCGAATACGGCGTGGACGCCAAGCTGATCACCGCCATGATCCAGGTGGAGTCCGGCTTCAACCCTTCCGCAGTGAGCAGATCCAATGCGATCGGCCTGATGCAGCTGAAAGCCGATACCGCCGGCTGCGATGCCTATCGCTACAAAGGCAAACGCGGCTGCCCGGACGACGATGACCTGCGGGATCCCGACACCAATATCGATCTTGGCGCCGCCTATCTGGCCACCTTGCAAAAACAACAGCTTAAAGGGATCGCCAATCCCGTCACGCTGCGCTACGCCACCATCATCGCCTACGTCAACGGCACCGGGGCGCTGCTGCGCACCTTCTCCAGCAACCGCCAGCAGGCGATCGCGATGATTAACAACCTGTCGCCGGAAGCCTTTAACTGGCACGTGCGCAAATACCATCCCGCCCCGCAGGCGCCGCGCCATTTGATGAAAGTGGAAGCCGCTTACGAACGGTTGTAATTAGCCAAAGTAAAAAGGAGAACCCGAGGGTTCTCCTTTTTGTTTGCGCGCGGGCCTCGTCGTTACGGCTTGGCCTTGCGAATCGGTTTGCGCGGTGGCCGGTTGGACGGCGTGCGCTGCCGATTGATGTCGGTATGCTTGGTCAACGCCGGTCGGGTGTGGCGCTGCAGCCGTTTCGCTTCGCGCTGCTCGTCGATGCTCGGCGCCGGCACCAGACACTCGCGGCGGCTGCCGATCAGGTGCTTCAGCCCCATCTCTTCCAGCGCGGCGCGGATCAGCGCCCAGTTGGCCGGATCGTGGTAACGCAGCAGCGCCTTATGCAGGCGACGCTGGCGCTCGCCGCGCGGCACCACCACGTCTTCACTCTTGTACCCCACCTTGCTCAGCGGGTTTTTGCCGCTGTAATACATGGTGGTGGAGTTGGCCATCGGCGAAGGATAGAAGTTCTGCACCTGATCGAGGCGGAAACGGTTCTTCTTCAGCCACAGCGCCAGGTTCACCATGTCTTCATCGCGGGTGCCCGGGTGCGAAGAGATGAAGTACGGGATCAGGTACTGCTCTTTGCCCGCCTGCTTCGAATAGTGATCAAACAGCTGTTTGAAGCGATCGTAGCTGCCCATGCCCGGTTTCATCATTTTCGACAGCGGGCCTTCTTCGGTGTGCTCCGGCGCGATCTTCAGGTAGCCGCCGACGTGGTGGGTCGCCAGTTCCTTGATATAGCGCGGATCTTCCACCGCCAGATCGTAACGTACCCCGGAGGCGATCAGGATCTTCTTGATGCCCTCCAGCGAACGCGCGCGGCGGTAAAGCTTGATGGTCGGCTCGTGGTTGGTATCCATATAAGTGCAGATCTCCGGATACACGCACGAGGCGCGGCGGCAGGTCTGCTCGGCGCGCGGGTTGGTGCAGCGCAGCATATACATGTTGGCGGTCGGGCCGCCCAGATCGGAGATCACGCCGGTAAAGCCCGGCACTTTGTCGCGGATCTCTTCGATTTCGCGAACGATCGAATCTTCCGAACGGCTCTGGATGATGCGCCCTTCGTGCTCGGTGATCGAACAGAACGAACAGCCGCCGTAGCAACCGCGCATGATGTTCACCGAGAAGCGGATCATGTCGTAGGCAGGAATGCGCTCCTGACCGTAGGACGGGTGCGGCACGCGCTGGTAAGGCAGGGCGAAGACGCTGTCCATCTCCGGCGTGGTCAGCGGGATCGCCGGCGGGTTGATCCACACGTAGCGATCGCCGTGTTTTTGCATCAGCGCGCGGGCGCAGCCGGGGTTGGTTTCATGGTGCAAAATGCGCGAGGTGTGCGCATACAGCACCTTGTCGCCCTTCACTTTCTCGAAGGACGGCAGCAGCACGTAGGTCTTCTCCCACGGCTTCGGCTTGGCGGCGCGCACCGTGACAGGCTTGGCTTCCGGCTCCTTCGGTTTGGCGCCGTCGGCGCACGGCAGATCCTCGCCGTACGGGTTCGGGATAGGTTCGATGCGGCCCGGCTTGTCGAGGCGGGTGGAATCCACGCCGCTCCAGCCCGGCAGCGCTTCTTTACGCATCACCGCGGTATTGCGAATATCGTGGATATCACCGATCTTCTCGCCGGCGGCCAGACGGTGCGCCACTTCCACCAGCGGGCGTTCGCCGTTGCCGTAGATCAGCATGTCGGCTTTGGAGTCCACCAGCACCGAGCGGCGCACGGTATCCGACCAATAGTCGTAGTGGGCGATGCGACGCAGGCTGGCTTCGATGCCGCCCAGCACGATCGGCACGTCTTTATAGGCTTCTTTGCAGCGCTGGCTGTAGACCAGGGTGGCGCGATCCGGGCGCTTGCCACCGACGTTGCCGGCGGTGTAGGCGTCATCGTGGCGCAGTTTGCGATCGGCGGTATAGCGGTTGATCATCGAATCCATGTTGCCGGCGGTGATGCCGAAGAACAGATTCGGTTTCCCCAACCGCATGAAGTCTTCTTTGTTGCTCCAGTCCGGCTGCGCGATGATGCCGACGCGGAAGCCCTGCGCTTCCAGCATGCGGCCGATGATCGCCATGCCGAAGCTCGGGTGATCGACATAGGCGTCGCCGCTGATAATGATCACGTCGCAGCTGTCCCAGCCCAGTTGATCCATCTCTGCTCGCGACATCGGTAAAAACGGCGCGGTGCCATAACATTCCGCCCAATAAGGCTTATAAGAAAACAGTTCACGATCGGGTTGGATCAGGCTGGTGGTGCTCATTCTGCTGCTCTTTTTACAGGTTAATTAATCGCCGGGCGGCGATTATACGCACTAGTGGCAAAAAGAGCATGGTTATTTCGCTAACCATTCACCTCGAATTCATAAACGTCGCTGCGGCACAAGATATCGCTGAACTCCAGCGCCTCGCCCCGGGCGTTGCGGCTGGTTTGGAGGATGTGCAACAACGGCGCGCCGCACGGTACGTTGAGCAGCTCGGCGACCTCGCCGCTGCAGGACACCGCCTTCAACAAAAAGTGTTTATCTTCAGGCACGATGCCGCGCGATTGCCATAACGCATACAGCGAATGCTCCAGCTGCGCCGGTTCAGGCAGGAAGCGCAGCGGAATATAGGTGGTTTCCAGCGAGACCGGGCTGCCGTTCAGCAAGCGTAAACGCCGCAGTTTGACCACCTCATCCCCTTCCGCGATCCCCAGCGCGGCCGCGGCCTTGGCCGGCGCGCCGACCCTCGCGCGCAGCAGCCATCGGTTGCTGACGCTGCTGCCGTGACGCAGCGCCTGAGCGGTAAAACCGCTGTCCTTATCGAGGGAATAGCCGATACGCATCGCCACGCGGGTGCCAACGCCCTGCTGCCGCGAAATCAGCCCCTTCTCCTCCAGCAGTTTCATCGCCTTGCTGACGGTGACGCGCGACAGCGCCAAACCTTCCGCCATGTGCCGTTCCGGCGGCAGAAATGCCTCCGCCGCCAGCACCTGCTGCCTGATCGCGGTTTCTATCGCCGTCGCCAGCTGAATATAGCGCGGCGCCGCCGCCCCCTGCGCCAGATGTTCACGCAGCCAGGCCATAAAATCCGTCATTCGCCCGCCCTCTTGTTCCGCCCTATGCCCAAACTTCACTTTCTCCTATCGCCGATCTGGCGATAAAGCCTCTCACCATAACTAAAATATTGCTAATGTTTTCAGAGGGACATCACAATTTTTATTCAATGGACTTTCATTGGATCTAGATCGCGCGTAATCTGTGCTTATTGATGTTGAAACATCAATGGCACCAACACCAGGGATCCACCTTTAAAACAACTAAAAATCCGCTGCCGACCAGACAGGACGCACCTGATGGTCAGGCAGCGGGCATACGCTGTCCGCATCCCGTTCGCTGAAGCGGATGGACGACCCTTTGGGATGAATTGCCCGCTTCTCGCCGTACCCGATGGGTCACGTTGCCCAAGACGCCACTACAAATGACAAATAATAAGCAACGGTGCTAATGGATAGCTTGCTCACGGCTCATCATCCCCTCGCGCGATCCCCCTTGCGCCGGGTGAAACGGACTGATGCCTGCAAATAAAAACGTTCTCTCTCTTCCAAACTCCGCTGCAGACCCACTCTTTGTCTACACTCATTGGCGCCGTGCGGTCGGCAAGCCTCATCCGAGGCGGCGGCCGCAGCGCCAACAAAATCGCTTTTCAGTTAACTGCGGCGGCCCTCAAGGCCCTGCGCAACAGGGATCAATTGCTATGACCGATATCAATCGCAATGAAGCATGGAAGGTAGAGAGCACCGGTATCGACCGGGTGCCGGATGCGGAACAGACCGGGCGGCCCATCGAGCTGTTTTGGATCTGGTCTGCAGCCAATATCGGCATTCTCGGCGTGGTGTATGGCGCCATCATCGTCGGCTTCGGCTTATCCTTCCTGCAATCGGTGCTCGCCGCCTTGTTCGGCGTCGCCAGCTTCGTGCTGGTTGGCCTCACCAGCTTCGCCGGCAAGCGCGGGCGCACCTCTACGCTGACGCTGTCGCGAGTGATTTTCGGGCTGAAGGGCAACGTGGCGCCTACCCTGTTCAGTTGGATCAATCTGATGGGCTGGGAAGCGGTCAACGTGATCACCGGCACCCTGACGCTGGCGGCGCTGTTCGAGGCCTTCGGGCTGGGAGCCAGCCATCTGCTGACTGCGCTCAGCCTGTTGCTGTTCGCCGGGCTCACTATCGTCGTCAGCCTGCTGGGGCAGAATACCGTAGTCTGGATGCAAAGCTGGTTCAGCCGCATCTTCGGCACCATGACGCTGATCGTGGTGCTCTATATCCTGTTCAACACCGAGTGGAGCCAGGTACTGGCGCTGCCTTCCGGCAGCTGGCTGACCGGCTTCCTGCCGGCGGTCTCGGTGATCGCCGCCGGTACCGGCATCAGTTGGGCGATCGCCGGCGCCGATTACAGCCGCTATCAAAGCCCGAATTCGTCGAGCAAAAGCATTTTCGCCGCGGTGATGGGCGGCGCCTGTTTGCCGCTGATGCTGCTGATGCTGGCCGGCATTCTGCTTTCCGTGCAGCTGCCCGATCTGGCCAACGCCGCCAATCCCATCGCGCTGATAGGCTCAGTGCTGCCCGCCTGGATGGCGATCCCTTATCTGCTGGCCGCCACCGCCGGCATCGTCACCATCGCGGTGCTCAGCCTGTATTCCGCCAGCCTTAACCTGCTGACCATCGGCGTGCAGGTCAAACAGTGGTTGGCGGTATCGATCGACGCCGTGGTGGTGCTGGGTATCGCCCTGTATGTGCTGTTCATCTCCGGCGATTTTATGGGGCCGTTCATCTCCTTCCTGGTGTTCTGCGGGGTGTTCCTGGCAGCCTGGGAGGCGATTTTCCTGCTCGATTACCTGTGCCTGCGCCGCCGCCACGGGTATGATGGCAACGCTTTGTACGGCCTGCATGGCCAGAACCGCGGCGTGCGCAAAGCCCCGCTGTTCTGCTGGTTCCTCGGCGCCCTGTGCGGCCTGCTGGTCACCAAAACCGGTTTTATCGACGGCCCGCTGGCTAAAGGCTTGTTTGCCGACTCCAGCCTGGGGCTGTTTGTGTCGTTTGCGGTTAGTCTGATCGCTTACGGTCTGTACCTGACCCAACGCAGAGAACATCAATGAATGAGTGGGAAGCTGTAACGCCTGTCCTGGTGATAGGGGGCGCGGTCGGCGATCTGGTGATGGCGCTGCCGCGCCTGCCGACCAGCGGCGAAGATATCGAAGCCCAGCCGCAGGCGCGGCAAATCGGCGGTTGCGCGTTCAACGTGGCGCGCGCGCTGACGCGCCTTGAAGTGCCGGTGATCAACGGTATGCCGGTCGGCAACGGCGAATGGGGCGCGGCGATCGAAGCCGCCATGGGCGAACTGGGGCTGGAGGTGCTGTTGCGCCACGGCCAGATGGACAATGGCTGGTGCCTGGCGCTGGTGGAGCCGAACGGCGAACGCACCTTCATCACGGTTTCCGGTTGCGAAAGCCAATGGAATAAAGCGCAGCTGGCCACGCTGCCGTTGACGGAACACACCCTGATCTACGCCAGCGGCTACGAGCTGGCGGGCGAAAACGGCGAAGCGCTGCGCGAGTGGCTGACGCGCATGCCGTTCGACCAACCGCGTCTGATCGATCCCGGCCCGCGCATCGCCCAGCTCAGCGAAGATTTCCTCGCCATGCTCAGCGACAGCCACACCCTGCTGACGCTCAACCGCGACGAAGTGGCCGCGCTGTGCGGCGCCGGCGACGCCGTGGATGCCGCGCAGCGCTATGCCGCCGCCCGTAACCTGACGCTGATCTGCCGCCTGGATCGCGACGGCGCCTGGATCTGCGACGGCCGCACGCCGCCGCTGCACGTTCCCGCCTATCCGGTGGACGTCATCGATACCATCGGCGCGGGCGATGCCCACTGCGCCGGTTTGCTGGCGGGGCTGTCCGCCGGCTGGCCGCTGCCGCGGGCGGTCGATCTGGCCAACCGGGTCGCCGCCTGCGTGGTGGCCAGCCTCGGCGCCGCCAATCCGCCGGACCGGCATCAACTGCAACAATGCTTCCCGCAGGCCTGACGTTTCAGGGCGCCACCATCCAGCGCCCTCAGCCTTACTGCGCCGCCGCCGCACTCTCCTGCGGCGAGTGGCGATAGTTGAAGCTCAACGCGAACACAATCCCCAGCACCAGCGTATACAGCGCAAACACCAGCCAGATGCTCTGCCAGTCTTTCACGCCGTCATGGCTGAAGAAATCCACCACTTCGCCGCTGGCGAGCGCCCCCACATAGGCGCCCAGACCGTTGACCATGGTCATGAACAGCCCCTGCGCGCTGGCGCGGATGCGGTGATCGGCCTCCTTCTCGACGAAAATGGCGCCGGAGATATTAAAGAAGTCGAACGCGCAACCGTAAACGATCATCGACAACAGCAGCAGCACGAAACCAAAACCGACCGGCGTGCCGTACGCCAGGAACAGGAAACGCAGCGTCCAGGCCGCCATGCTGATCAGCATCACCTGCTTGATGCCGTAACGGCGCAGGAAAAAGGGAATGGTGAGGATAAAGAACACTTCAGAGATCTGCGACAGCGACAGCAGCACCGCCGGATACCGGACGCTGAGGCTGTCCTGATACAGCGGATTGAGCGACAGATCGTGCAGGAACGGGTTGCCGAAGGTGTTGGTTATCTGCAGCGCCGCGCCGAGCAACATGGCGAACAGGAAAAACAGCGCCATGCGCCGCTGGCGAAACAGCACCAGCGCATCCAGCCCCAGCACGCTCACCCAGCGCTTCGACTCGGCCGCGCGGTTGGTCGGGCAGCGCGGCAGCGTCAGCGAATAGGCGGACAGCAGCAGCGACGCCGCAGAAGCCAGGTACAGCTGCAGATTACTGAGCTCGATTTGGCTGAAACCGACCAGCCACATTGCCAGGATGAATCCCACGGTGCCGTACACCCGCACCGGCGGAAAGTCCTTTACCGTGTCAAAGCCGTGCTTCTCCAGGCAAAAATAGGAAATGGCGTTGGAGAGTGCAATGGTCGGCATATAGACCATCGCGTTGAACAGCATCACCCAGAACATCAGCATCGGTTGCTCAACCTGCGCCGCACAGTACAGCGCCAACGCCCCGAGCAGGTGGCAAAGCGCATACAGGTAGTTGGCCCTCATCCAACGGTCGGCGATGATGCCCGCCAGGCCCGGCATGATCAGCGCCGCGATCCCCTTGGCGCTGTAAACCATTCCCACCTGCATGCCGCTGAAATGCAGCGTGTTGATCATATAGGAGCCCAGCGTCACCAGCCAGGCACCCCAGATAAAGAACTGCAGTAAAATCATCACCTTCAATCGTGTTTTTATCGCCATCGCCATCACCTTGTTATTATGCTTTCAACGATGTTTGGTGCGGCGGGCCCCCTGCAGCCCGCCGCCGGTTTGCTTACGGTGTCACAGCGTTTTGAACAGCTCACGGATCAGGCGCATGAAATCGTCCGCCGCCAGCGCCGCGCAGCTGAGCGTTTGTTCGTGAGAAAGAGGCGTATCCGACAGCCCTTCGGCGTAGTTGGTCATCGCGGACACCACCAGCACCTTGAGGCCGCAGTGGCGCGCCGTCAGGACTTCCGGCACGATCGACATGCCCACGACGTCGCAGCCGAGGGTCTGCATCATGCGGATCTCCGCCGGCGTTTCGAAGTTCGGCCCGGTGTAAGCGGCGAACACCCCTTCCGCCAGCGGGATGCCCGCGCTTTCGGCCACCGCCGCCAGCTGGGCGCGCAGATCGCGATCGTAGGCGTTCGCCAGGCTGAAGAAGCGCGGCCCGAAGCGCTCGTCGTTGGCGCCGACCAGCGGCGATTCCGGCATGAAATTGATATGATCGGTAATGGCCACCAGGCTGCCCGGCGCCACCGAGCGGCGCAGCGAACCGGCGGCGTTGGTCGCCAACAGGAATTCGCAGCCCAGCAGTTTGAAGGTGCGTACCGCGGTGGTCATCACCTGCATACCGCGCCCTTCATAGAAATGACCGCGCCCTTTCATGCACAATACCGGTACGCCCTCCAGCTTGCCGGCGACCAGTTGCCCGGCGTGGCCGGCGACGCCGCTCACCGGGAAGCCCGGCAGCGCCGCGTAATCGAGGGTGACGGTTTCGGTCATCACCTCCGCCAGAGCGCCGAGCCCGGAGCCGAGAATCAAGGCCGCTTTCGGCTGAAAACCGGGCAGACGTGCGCGGACAACATCGGCGCAGATAAAAGCATCTTCTTGATTAAACATCGTATTCTCTCTTTAAGCGGGGGACAATAAGCCCCATAGTAGAGAGCGAGGCGCGGCCGAGACCAATACATTCTTGGCGGCCGATTTATTCCATTTATCTATAAGTTGCGCTGCGTCACAGGAGGCGATACCCCGGATGAACCCGCCCCATGCCCTGCCCGATCCCGGTCGGATTAACTTCCGCCTGCTGCACTATTTCCGCGTGGTGGCGGAAGAGATGAATTTCACTCAGGCGGCGCGGCGGTTGAATATGTCACAGCCGCCGCTCAGCAAGCACATCAAAGAGCTGGAGAGCCAGCTCGGCGTGGTGCTGTTCAAACGCACCACCCGCTCCATGACGCTGACGCCGGCCGGCCGCACACTGCTGCGCAACGTCGAGCGGCTGCTGGATCAGGCCGACAGCGCGCTGCATCAGGTGCAACAAATGGGGCGCGGCGAAGGCGGCCACATGGTGGTCGGCATGGTCGGCACCTCGGCCTGGGGCGGCTTGATTGCGGCGCTGCGGCGGTTCAGCGAGCAGAGCGTCGGCGCTACCTGGTCGTTGAATGAGCTGACGCCCAGCCAGCAAATCGCCGCGCTGCAAAAGCGGCATATCGATATCGGGGTATGGCGAGAGGCGCAGCAGCAGACGCTGCCGGGATTGAGCTGCCAACGGCTGGCGCGCGAAAGCATCGCCGTGGTGCTGCCGCTCGATCATCCGCTGGCGCAGCAGGAGAATATCCCACTGGCGGCGCTGCAAAACGACAGCTTCATCGTGCTGCCGCCGCATGAGGCCAGCCTGGGGCTGTATCTGCACAATCTGTGTCTGCAGCAGGGATTTTTGCCGGACGTCGCTTATCAGGTCAATGAACCGCAAACCCTGCTGGCGCTGGTGGCGGAAGGCTGCGGCATTACGCTGCTGCCGGACAGCTACGGCCGCATTCCGTGGCCCGGCGTGCGGTTTTGCTCGCTGCAGCAGGCGCCCCCGGCGGATCTGTATGCGGTATACCGTACCGACAGCGTCACGCCGGTGGTGCAGGCTTTTTTGGCGATGCTGCGGGCGCCCTAAGCGGCCCGCAGAGCGGGTTACATCGTCGGCTGCACCATCAGCTGGCCGGCGGTGCCGCGATCGGCCATCTCCAGCGTCTGGCTGTAATACAGGAACGGGAAGTGTTCGGAGGTGGATTGGTTGAAATACACCAGCAGCTCGACGTCGCCATCGACCCAGACGGTGTCCTTCCAGCCGCGATCTTCCGCCATCGGCTGCGCGCCGTTGACGCGTTTGATCAGGAACTGCACGCCCTGAATATGGAATGACTGCGGCGTATCCGCATGAATGTTCCAGCGTTCCCAGGTACCTTGCTGCGCCTGTACGTCGATGCGGTTCATGTCCCAAATTGCGCCGTTGATGCCGACGCCGCCGTCGCCCAGGCGGAAATCGCGGGTGCGGCTGGCGCTGCCGTCCAACAGCTGATCCGCCAGCAGGCGCATCGGCAGGTTGTCGGTCACCAGCGGCAGCAGGCCGGTCGGGCGCAGCGTCAGCACCTGTGTGGACACCAGAATGCTCGACGGCTCGAACAGGCCGCGCAGGCGATCCATGATGCCCGCCGCTTCACCGGCGGTGATGGTCACCTCGTCGCCCTTCGACATGTCGATCAGCACTTCCCGGCGTTCGCCCGGCGCCAGCGACAACTGCTGCACCGCGACCGGCGCGGGCAGGAAGCCCTGATCGCTGGCGATCACGTTGAATGGGCGCCCGTCGCTGAGCTGCAGGGTATAGCGGCGCGCGTTGGAGGCGTTGAGCAGGCGCAAACGCACCCAGCCGCGCGACACCTCGACATACGGGTTTTGCACGCCGTTGACCAACAGCGTATCGCCGACGAAGCCGCCCTGCGACGGCGCATCGTATTGCGGCGTGCCGAAGTTATCGAAGCGCTTGTCCTGAATGATCAGCGGGAAATCGTCGACGCCGTAGTGGTTGGGCAGCGGCAGCGCTTTGCTGACGGCATCCTCCACCAGCCACAGCCCGGCCAGCCCGTTGTACACGTGTGGCGCCATGCGGTTTGGCGTGTTGGCGTGGTACCAGCAGGTAGCCGCCGCCTGACGAATGGGCAGCACCGGCGACCAGTCGACGTTGGGCGACATCATGCGCGGCGCGCCGCCCATCAGCGTGCCCGGCACCTGCAGACCGCTGATGGTCATCGCCACCGGCTCCTGCAGGCGGTTGCTGTAGATCAGTTTGACGTCGTCGCCGCTGTAAACCCGCACCGTCGGCCCCAGGTACATGCCGTTGATGCCCCACACCGCCGCTTTGCGGTTATCCATAAACGCCCAGTGGGCGCGCTGCAAGGTCAGGAACAGCGGCTGACCGCGGCGAGACTCCAGCAGCGGGGGAATGGGTAATGGGGTCTGCGTTCCGCTCGCCTCAGCCCTCAGCGGCACGGCGCCCGCGCACAGCGCCAGGCCCGATGCCTGTAAAAACTGACGTCGACTGAGTGACATATTTTCTCCATGAAAAGCAATAACTAAACCGTGTGCAAAACCCAAACGCCCGCCAATCAAGATTAGCAGGCGCTCAGGCGTTAACGGCGCTGAACGCCAATTAAAAAACTCTTCTTTGAAGCCGGTAGACTCTTATTTTTTGGCGGCGTTGCGCTGGGCGACTTCGGCGTCCAATTCGGCGATTTTCGCCTCCATCAGCTCGCGGCAATGGGCCGCCAGCTCGCGCACGTTTTCTTTGCCGTATTTGCTGGTATCCACCGGCGCCAACATCTCGACGATCACATGGCCGTTATTCCAACGATTAAGATTTATATTACCGCTGGTGGTGGATACGCAGATAGGCACAATCGGCACGCCGGCGGCGATGGCCGCGTGGAACGCGCCGGTTTTAAACGGCATCAGCCCACGGCCGCGGCTGCGGGTTCCTTCCGGGAACATCCAGATCGAAATGTCTTTCTTCTTGAACTGCTCCGCCACCTGGGCGATGGTGCCGTGCGCCTTGGCGCGATTATCACGATCTATCAGCAGATTACCGGTCAGCCAATACAGCGGGCCGAAAAACGGGATCCACACCAGACTTTTTTTACCGACCGTCACGGTGCGCGGCTGCACGATATTAGAGGCCGTCACCATGTCGTAGTTATTTTGGTGGTTGGCGATATAGATGCAGTTGCCGTTGTTGGCCGCATCGGCCGGCACGCGGGTTTCAACCTTGATGCCGAACAGCGTCGACAGACGGCCGAAAAGATGGCCGAAGGTCGCCACATGGCGAGGATTACGCGGACTGAACAAGCAATAAACCGAACCGAAAATACACACCAGAATACAGAAAAGAGTGGCAAGAACGGCACGCAAAATCAATAACATAACAACCTCATTAGCACACTGCCAACGCAGTTTACTTCGCTGCGCAGATTCCTTTACTCATTATTTGCCGACCAGGCGGAAAGCACGCCTATGTCGCCTGCATTTCTCGCTATTTTCCCGCCAGGCGGCAGTACGCACAATAATTTTATGCGCAGAAATGTTAACTATTTGGAAAATAAACGCCAGCAAAAATAAATAAGGCGGCCACAGCATGCTGCGACCGCCCGTTAACGCTGGTGCCAACGCTTACTCTTCGCTGTCGCCACCCGACGCCCGCACCGGCGCATCCACTTCGACGCGATCGATGCGCTGCAGGCCGCGCGGCAGTTGGGTGCCCTTGCGGCCGCGTTCCGCACGGAACTTCTGCAGATCTTCCGGACGCAGCGTCAGCTTGCGTTTGCCGACGTGCAGCGTGACGGACGCCTGCGGCGGCAGCACGAACAGCCAGGCCAGCTTGTCTTCACCGGCGGCGGCCTGCGCCGCCGGAATGGAGACGATCTTGTTGCCCTTGCCCTTCGACAGCTGCGGCAGATCGGCGACCGGGAACATCAGCATGCGCCCGGCGGCGGTGATCGACAGCAGCATATCGTCTGCGCCATGGATCTCCATCGGCGGCAGCGCTCTGGCGTTGTCCGGCAGCGTGATCATCACCTTGCCGGCGCGGTTGCGCGCCACCAGGTCGTTAAAGGTGCAGACGAAACCGTAACCGGCGTCGGACGCCATCAGCAGCTTCTGATCGTCGGCCGCCATCAGCACCTGCTCGATGGTGGCGCCCGGCGGCGGCGTCAGCTTGCCGGTCAGCGGCTCGCCCTGCCCGCGCGCCGAAGGCAACGTCATCGGATCGAGCGCATAGCTGCGCCCGGTAGAGTCGATAAACACCACCGGCTGATTGCTCTTGCCGCGCGCCGCGCCGCGGAAGCTGTCGCCGGCCTTGTAGCTCAACCCGGTCGGATCGATGTCATGGCCCTTGGCGCTGCGCACCCAGCCCATTTCCGACAGCACGATGGTCACCGGCTCGGACGGCACGAAGTCGTGCTCGCTCATCGCCTTGGCTTCCGCGCGCTCGGTCAGCGGCGAACGGCGATCGTCGCCGTAGGTCTGCGCATCGGCCTGGATCTCTTTCTTAATCAGCGTATTCAGCTTGCGTTCGGACGCCAGCAGCGCCTGCAGCTGATCGCGCTCTTTCGCCAGTTCGTCCTGCTCGCCGCGGATCTTGACCTCTTCCAGCTTGGCCAGGTGACGCAGTTTCAGCTCGAGGATCGCTTCCGCCTGGGTATCGGAGATGCCGAAACGCTGCATCAGCACCGGCTTCGGCTCATCCTCGCTGCGGATGATGTGGATCACCTCGTCGATGTTGAGGAACGCCACCAGCAAACCTTCGAGGATATGCAGGCGCTTGAGCACCTTCTCGAGGCGGTAGTTCAGGCGGCGACGCACCGTATCGCGACGGTAGGCCAGCCATTCGGTGAGGATCTCCACCAGCCCTTTCACCTGCGGGCGGTTGTCCAGACCGATCATGTTCATGTTGATGCGGTAGCTGCGCTCCAGATCGGTGGTGGCGAACAGGTGATTCATCACCTGCTCCAGATCGATGCGGTTGGAACGTGGCACGATCACCAGACGCGTCGGGTTCTCGTGATCGGATTCGTCGCGCAGGTCTTCGACCATCGGCAGCTTCTTGGCGCGCATCTGGCTGGCTATCTGCTCCAGCACCTTGGCGCCGGAAACCTGATGCGGCAAGGCGGTGATCACCGCGCTGCCATCCTCTTTCTTCCACACGGCGCGCATGCGCACCGAGCCGCGGCCGCTCTGGTAAATTTTGCGAATTTCATCGCGCGGGGTGATGATCTCGGCTTCGGTCGGGAAGTCCGGCCCCTGCACGAACTCGAGCAGGTCATCGAGCGAAGCGCCCGGCTTGTCGAGCAGCGCCACCGCGGCGGCGGCGACTTCGCGCACGTTGTGCGGCGGAATGTCGGTCGCCATGCCGACCGCGATGCCGGTGGTGCCGTTCAGCAGGATGTTCGGCAGGCGCGCCGGCAACATCTTCGGCTCTTGCAGCGTGCCGTCAAAGTTCGGGATCCAGTCGACCGTGCCCTGGCCCAGCTCGGCCAGCAAGACCTCGGCGTATTTGGAGAGGCGCGATTCGGTATAACGCATCGCCGCGAACGACTTGGGATCGTCCGGCGCACCCCAGTTCCCCTGGCCGTCCACCAGCGGATAGCGATACGAGAACGGCTGCGCCATCAGCACCATGGCTTCATAACACGCGCTGTCGCCGTGCGGGTGATATTTACCCAGCACGTCGCCCACGGTGCGGGCGGACTTCTTGAATTTGGCGCTGTTGGTCAGCCCCAGTTCAGACATGGCGTAGATGATGCGGCGTTGTACCGGCTTCAAACCGTCGCCAATGTACGGCAACGCCCGATCCATGATGACGTACATGGAATAGTTCAGATAGGCGTTTTCAGTGAATGTGTGCAGCGGTAAACGCTCTACACCGTCATGAGTCAGATCACTCATTACTCAATTATCCTCAGACCGTGGCTTGGCAATCCCTTGGACGACAAAAGGCATCGCTTGTCGATTCTGCCCGCGATAGTAACCCATCTGCAGGGTGGCTGTCACAGTTGGCGCAAGGATCGCCGGCGGCGGCCGGTTGCGCGCTGCGGTTTATGCAAAATTTCGCTGTCTGGCGGCCCGTTTATTGACTGGCAGTCAACACTGTTGTGCGCTGGATCGCATTTTTACTTGCCTGCCTAACGATTACACTCGTCGCCAGCGAGCTGGTTTCCGCCTTTTCGGCGGGAAGCATGCCATATCTTAACTCTGACGGGAGCCGCGAAAGATGAGCAATATCCTGATTATCAACGCTAAAAAACAATTCGGCCATTCCAACGGCGAACTCAACCAAACCCTGAGCGACGTGGCGGAAAGCTTCCTGCGCGATCTGCAGCACGATGTGCAGGTCACCGTGGTCGACGACGGTTATGACATCGAAGCAGAGGTAAAGAAATACCTGTGGGCCGACGCGGTCATCTACCAGATGCCGGGCTGGTGGATGGGCGAACCCTGGATCCTGAAAAAATATATCGATGAAGTGTTCACCGCCGGTCACGGCAGCCTGTATGCCAGCGACGGCCGCTCTCGTTCTGACGAAAGCAAAAAATATGGCTCCGGCGGCCTGATCCAGGGCAAAAAATACCTGCTGAGCCTGACCTGGAACGCCCCGCTGGAGGCCTTCACCGATCCCGATCAGTTCTTCCACGGCGTCGGCGTCGACGGCGTTTACCTGCACTTCCACAAGGCCAACCAGTTCCTGGGAATGGAAGCGCTGCCGACCTTTATCTGCAATGACGTGATAAAACAACCGGATATCGAAGCGGACATCGCACGTTATCGCGAGCATCTGGCGAAAATTTTTGCTTAACTGACGCAGGACATACTCATCAACGAGGTCAGCATGATCACCGTAATCGCAGAAATCAAAGTGAAACCCGGCCACCGCGCCACCGTACTGCAAGCCATTGAAAAGCTGGTGCCGCTGGTGCTGGCGGAAGAAGGCTGCGGCGAATACACGCCGATGGTCGACAGCAATACCCAGGCGCCGTGGCAGAAGCGGTCGCCGGATTCGGTGTTCATGCTGGAGAAATGGGAAAGCATGGCGCATCTGGAAAAACATCTGGCCATTGAGCACATGCTCAAACACCGCGACACCCTCAAAGACAGCGTGCTGGACACCGAGATCTACATCCTGGAAAACGCCCTGTAAGCTCCGCCTTATAACGTCTGCGCGTCGATGTGCGCGCTGACGTAGTCAAGAAAACAGGTGATGCGCGCCGCCAATTGCGTATTGCGGTAATACACCGCATTAATCGGCTGGCGCACGTCCAGCGTCTCCTGCTCCAGCAACGTCACCAACTTGCCCGCTTCCCGATCGCGTCGGGTCATAAAGTCTGCCAGCTGTACGATCCCCTCGCCCCGCAGCGCCAATTGCCGCAGCGTTTCACCGCTGGACGCCGAGATCGTCGGCGTGATGGTGAAATGCGGCGCCTGGCGATAGCGCAACGGCCACTGGTTCAGCGATTCCGGCTGGGTAAAACCGAGCAGACAATGCCGGTGCAACGCCTCCACGCTCTGCGGCGTGCCGTGCTTCTGCAGATAAGCCGGGCTGGCGAGGATGCGCAACCGGCTGGCGCCCAGCGCGCGCGCATGAATGGTCGAATCGCGCAACGCGCCGATGCGAATGGCGATATCCGTGCGTTTTTCCAGCAGATCGATGATCAGATTGTCGGTGTTCAGCTCGAGCGAAATTTGCGGATAACGTTCCCTGAACCCCGCCACCAGCGGCACGATGACGTGCTCCATAAAAGGCGCAGCCGCATTGATCCGCAGTCGCCCGGCCGGCATCTGCCGGCGCACCGCCATTTGTTCTTCGGCATTTTCCACCGAGCTGATGATCGTACGCGCATGGCTCAGGAAGCTTTGCCCCTCTTCGGTTAGCTCCAGGCGACGCGTAGTGCGGCGCATCAGCGTGGTATCGAGCTTATTCTCCAGGCGGCTGAGCGCGCGGCTGATGCCGGAAGTCGTCTGGCCGAGCCGATCGGCGGCGGCGGTGATGGAACCGCTGTCGACCACCGAAGTGAACGCCAGCAATTCTTCGAGCGTGATCTTCATGCATTCCGGCCCAGGTTATCGGGCGCCGCATGAACGCCCTGCGGGAAAGCCGGCCCGGCGTTTCACCGGGCCAGGGTCAGGCTCAGACCGCCAATTCGGCCATGTCGCCCTTGTCTTGCAGCCAGTTGCGGCGATCTTCCGAACGCTTCTTGGCCAACAGCATGTCCATCACCGCCAGCGTCTGATCGACATCATCTTCCGCGACCGTCAATTGCACCAGACGGCGGGTGTTCGGATCGAGGGTGGTTTCGCGCAGCTGCAGCGGGTTCATCTCGCCCAGCCCTTTAAAGCGCTGGACGTTCGGCTTGCCTTTCTTGCGCTTCAGCTGTTCCAGCACGCCGGCTTTCTCTTCTTCATCCAGCGCGTAGAACACCTCTTTACCAAGATCGATGCGGTACAGCGGCGGCATGGCCACATAAACGTGCCCGCCTTTCACCAGCGAACGGAAGTGGCGCACGAACAGCGCGCACAGCAGCGTAGCGATGTGCAGGCCGTCGGAGTCCGCATCCGCCAGGATGCAGATTTTGCCGTAGCGCAACTGGCTGAGATCTTCGCTGTCCGGATCGATGCCGATCGCCACGGAAATGTCATGCACTTCCTGCGAGGCCAGCACTTCGTCCGAGGAGACTTCCCAGGTATTCAGGATCTTGCCCTTCAGCGGCATGATCGCCTGATATTCGCGATCGCGCGCCTGCTTGGCCGATCCGCCCGCCGAATCCCCTTCCACCAGGAACAGTTCGGTCATGGCCAGATCCTGCGAGGTGCAGTCCGCCAGCTTGCCCGGCAGCGCCGGCCCGCTGGTCAGCTTCTTGCGCACCACTTTCTTGGCGGCGCGCAGACGGCGTTGGGCGCTGGAAATCGCCAGCTCGGCCAGCTGTTCCGCCGCCTGAACGTTCTGGTTCAGCCACAGGCTGAAGGCGTCTTTCACCACGCCGGAAACGAAGGCCGCGCACTGACGCGAGGAGAGACGCTCTTTGGTCTGCCCGGCGAACTGCGGATCCTGCATCTTCACCGACAGCACGTAGGCGCAGCGATCCCAGATATCCTCCGCCGACAGCTTCACGCCACGCGGCAGAATATTGCGGAATTCGCAGAACTCGCGCATCGCGTCCAGCAACCCCTGACGCAGGCCGTTGACGTGGGTGCCGCCCTGCATGGTCGGGATCAGGTTGACGTAGCTTTCGGTCAGCAGCTCGCCGCCTTCCGGCAGCCACAGCAGCGCCCAGTCCACCGCTTCGGTGTCACCGGCGAAGTTGCCGACGAACGGCGCTTCCGGCAGGGTGATCAGGCCGTTAACCGCTTCCATCAGGTAGTCGGTCAGGCCGTCCTGGTAGCACCAGCGCTGCTCGGTGTTGTTCACCTTATCGATGAAATAGATCTCGACGCCGGGGCACAGCACCGCTTTGGCCTTCAGCAGGTGAGTCAGGCGCGATACCGAGAAACGCGGGCTGTCGAAGAACTGTTCGTCGGGCCAGAAGTGCACGCTGGTGCCGGTGTTGCGTTTGCCGCAGGTGCCGGTCACCGTCAGATCTTGCACTTTGTCGCCGTTTTCGAAGGCGATGCTGTAAACGTTGCCGTCGCGGCGCACGTTGACTTCCACCCGCTTCGACAGGGCGTTGACCACCGAGATACCCACGCCGTGCAGGCCGCCGGAGAACTGGTAGTTTTTATTCGAGAATTTACCGCCGGCGTGCAGCCGACACAGGATCAACTCAACCGCCGGCACGCCCTCTTCCGGGTGGATGTCCACCGGCATGCCGCGGCCGTCGTCGATCACTTCCAGCGACTGATCGGCGTGCAGGATCACGTCGATGCGCTTGGCGTGGCCGGCCAACGCTTCGTCGACGCTGTTATCGATCACCTCTTGGCCGAGGTGGTTTGGGCGCGTCGTGTCGGTATACATGCCGGGACGACGGCGCACTGGTTCTAGACCGCTGAGTACTTCAATGGCATCAGCGTTATAGCTGGATTGAGTCATCGTTGATTATTTTTTCGTGGTTAAAGGGAGGTGCCGGAACGGTCCGTCAGACCGCGTTTAGCCCTAAAAAATCCACAATCTGGGGGAAGTAGTGCTCGAAACCGACGAAGGCGTGGTTTCCACCCGACTCCACCGTTTGCCGACACGCGGTGTAATACGCCACTGCCTGGCCGTAATCGAGAATTTCATCGCCCGTTTGCTGCAGCAGCCAGATTAAATCCGGCGACTCCAAAGGATCGATCTGCATCACTTTCAGATCGTAAACGTGACGAGACTCTAACACATATTGCTGGCCGGTGTAGGGGTTCTCGTTGGCGCCGAGATAGTCGACCAGCAGCTCAAACGGCTTGACCGCCGGGTTGACCACCACCGCCGGCAGCGAAAAACACTGCGACAGCCAGGTGGCGTAATAGCCGCCCAGCGAGGACCCCACCAATCCGAGCGTTTGTCCGGCGCGTTCCAGCACCAGATTTTCCAGCATTTCGGCGGCCTCCGCCGGAAAGGCCGGCAACTGCGGCACCAGCATCTCGATAGCGGGATGGTGTTCGGCCAGCCAGGCCTTGAAGGCCACCGCCTTGGCCGACTGCGGCGAGCTGTTGAAACCGTGCAGGTAGAGCAGTGTCGAAGGCATCAGTATCCATCCGAGTCCATATCGGGGCGGAAATCGTCGTTTTCCAGGCGGAACACCTGCGTCTCGACGCGGCCGTCCGGCAACAGATCGAGGTAACGCCAGCCGGGGGAGACGTCGTCGATGGTAAAGTTAGTGCAGTGCGGCTTGAATTGCACGCAGGTGGACGGCGTCGCCAACAGACGCCGGCCCTGCCATTCCAGATCCAGATCCTGGTGAATATGACCGCACACCACGGTATTCACCTTCGGGTAGCGCAACAGGATCGCGCCCAGCATATGCGGGTTGCGCAGGCTGTGCTGATCGAGCCAGGTGCAGCCGGAAGGCAGCGGATGGTGGTGCAGCAGCAACAGCGTGTAACGCTCGGGGTGCGCCTGCAGGCAGCGCTCCATCCACTCGAGCTGGTATTCGCTCAGCTCGCCGTGCGGTACGCCGAACACCTGGCTGTCCAACATCAGCACCTGCCAGTTATCGCCCAGCAGCACCTGCTTGGAAGGGGCGATGCCGGCGGCGGCCAACGCGTCGACCATCGCCGGTTGGAAATCGTGGTTGCCCGGCAGCCACACGCACGGGGCCGGCAGTTGCGCGATGCCGGCGGCGAAGTGGCGGTACGCCTCCTGCGAATGATCCTGCGCCAAATCTCCCGTGGCGACGATCAAATCGACATCGCGGCGCTGCGCCTGAATGGCGTCCAGCACCGCGTGATAGCTGCGATAGGTATTGATGCCGAGCAACGTCTCGTGTTCGCCGGCAAAAAGGTGGGTATCTGTTATTTGTAGAATCCTGACCGCGGCCCCACTCGCCACGGGCAGTTTAAACAGGCTTTCCAAATGGTGTCCTTTGTTATTTCAGTCTGTCTAACAAACCGGAACCGCCATCGCTCCATGCGCCAAACAGTAGCGCAGCCAATCAGCAAGAAACTGGTTAATTTGATGCTTTTCGTCGCGTTGATGCAACTTTTTATTAGGATAATCATAACGCGCTTTAAAGCGGTAGATCTGCTGACTGGAACACACTTCCGCAACCATGGCGTCATGGTATAACCGCACCGTCATCGCGGGCAGGCTCCAGTAGCTGACCGCCGGAAAGATCTGCTCGATCTCCACCAGCGACGTGTAACGCGTGGACTCAACGATGGTCAAACGATAGCTAGCGCCGTTCACCTGATAAGTCACCGTTTCGCCCGCTTCGTCGTTGCGCGGCAGCAAGCGGCGCAATTGCGCGAAGTTGGTTTCGCACAATCTCATCATTTCGGGGAAATCAGGGGTATAGCGCTGTTTCATTAGTTGGCCCACTCTTTTCTCAACGATTCATGGTGCAACGCCAGCCATTGCAATGCAATCACTGATGCGGCGTTATCGATCGCGCCCTCTTCCACCCAGCGGTAAGCCTGCTCGCGGCTGACCACGTGGACGCGAATATCTTCATGCTCTTCCGCCAGGCCGTGGATGCCTTCGGCAGTGCCGGCATCCACCTCGCCGACCATGATCGACAAGCGTTCGCTGGTGCCGCCTGGGCTGGCCAGATAGCTCAGCACCGGCTTGCAGCGCCCGACCACCACGCCGGCTTCTTCCTGCGCTTCGCGGCGGCACACGTCTTCGACGCTTTCGCCGGTTTCGATCATACCCGCCACCATTTCCAGCAGCCAGGGCGAATTACTGGTATCGACCGCGGCGATGCGCAGTTGTTCAATCAGCACCACTTCATCGCGCACCGGGTCGTAGGGCAGCAGCACCGCCGCATGGCCGCGCTCGAAAATTTCACGCGTGATTTCAGGACTCATTTCGCCATTGAACAAGCGATGGCGAAACCGGTATAAATTGAGTGAAAAAAAACCACGGTACAGCGTCTCGCGTGCAATAATTTCTACATCTTTTTTATCGAAGGTGACGGGTGACGGCTGCGAACGGTTCATGCGCGAATTCTCCTGCGTGAGTATGCCGATAAAATAAACGGTTTTGATGACAGAAACAGCGGGTCTCACCGCCGCCGCTTTATGTTAGGCTGTTTTTCGCCGCCGGACGCGGCGCGTTTGTGCGCTCGCGGGTAATAGCGGGAAACAATCCTGATTGTCAGCCATAATATCAGCTGCAGTCGGCCCGGGCAGTACGCCAAGGTAAATGGGCGGTCTGAAAGGTAAAAGTTACGTGAGATGGCACATTCAGCCACCTGATGCGTACCGCAGACTCTGCTAGAATCGGCAACTATTTCGTCTATCGTCAGCGCTAACATAGCAATATTGCTGCACAACAAGGAATGCAAATGAAGAAACTGCTCCCCCTTCTTATCGGACTGAGCCTGGGCGGCTTCAGTGCAATGAGCCAGGCAGAGAACCTGCTGCAGGTCTACAAACAGGCCAGGGAAAGTAACCCGGATCTG
This sequence comes from Serratia sp. CY74737, assembly GCF_052166775.1. Taxonomy (NCBI): domain Bacteria; kingdom Pseudomonadati; phylum Pseudomonadota; class Gammaproteobacteria; order Enterobacterales; family Yersiniaceae; genus Serratia; species Serratia sp. CY74737. The sequence continues at coordinate 257,765 of NZ_JBJNOF010000006.1, read as the reverse complement.
CGCAAAAGTGCTGCTGACCGCGACGCCGCATTCGAAAAGATCAATGAAGCGCGCAGCCCGCTGCTGCCGCAGCTCGGTTTAACCGCAGGTTACGATTACACCAACGGTTATCGTGACAGCAATGGCGTTAACAGCAACGTCACCAGCGGTTCGCTGGCATTGACGCAGACCCTCTTCGACATGTCGAAATGGCGCCAGCTGACGCTGCAGGAAAAGAGCGCCGGCATCTCCGACGTCACCTTCCAGACCGCAGAGCAGTCGCTGATTCTCAACACCGCCACCGCCTACTTCAACGTGCTGAAAGCGATCGACACGCTGTCGTACACCCAGGCGCAGAAAGACGCGGTGTACCGCACGCTGGATCAAACCACTCAGCGCTTCAACGTGGGCCTGGTGGCGATCACCGACGTGCAGAACGCCCGCTCGAACTATGACACCGTGCTGGCGGCGGAAGTCTCCGCCCGCAACGATCTGGACAACGCGCTGGAAACGCTGCGTCAGGTCACCGGCAGCTTCTACCCTGAGCTGGCCTCGCTGAACACCGATCGCTTCAGCACCCAGCGCCCGGAAGCGGTGAACAACCTGCTGAAAGAAGCGGAAGCGCGCAACCTGAGCCTGCTGTCCGCCCGCCTGAGCCAGGATCTGGCGCGCGAACAGATCCGTGCCGCACAGACCGGCTATATGCCGACGATTGACGTCAGCGCGTCAACCGGCATCAGCAATACCAAATACAACGGCTCAAACACCGGCGGCGCGAATGCCGCACGCTACAGCGACTCCGATGCGGGCCAAAATAAAGTGGGCATCAGCTTCAACCTGCCGCTGTACAGCGGCGGCGCGACCAACTCGCAGGTTAAACAAGCGCAGTACGGCTTCGTCGGCGCCAGCGAGCAGCTGGAAAGCGCTCACCGCAGCGTGGTGCAGACCGTGCGTTCATCGTTCAACAACGTTAACGCTTCGATCAGCAGCATCAACGCCTACAAACAGGCGGTGATCTCCGCACAGAGCTCCCTGGACGCGATGGAAGCCGGTTATCAGGTCGGTACCCGCACCATCGTCGATGTGCTGGACGCCACCACCACGCTGTATAACGCCAAACGTCAGCTGTCCGATGCGCGTTATACCTATTTGATCAACCAGCTGAACATCAAGTCGGCGCTCGGCACGCTGAACCAGAACGATCTGCTGCTGCTGAACGGCGCGTTGGGCAAGCCGGTATCGACCGCGCCTGACGCCGTCGCACCGCAAAACCGCGCGCAGGACGCCTATGCGGACGGTTATCAGGACAATGCGCCGATGCAACAGACTGCGGCGCCGGCACCGGCGGCCACTCGCGCATCCGCGCCGGCCGTTACCACCAGCCAACCGGCTCGCCACAGCGGCAACCCATTCCGCAACTGATGTCCGCACGCTGACAAACACGGGGTCCGGCCTGCGCCGCGCCCCGTTTTTTTTGTCCCGATTTTCCCCGCTTCTGCCCGCCGCCTCACAGCCGCCGCTGCGCCAGGTGATATCATCGTCACTCTCGTTTTCGCAGTTGGATGAGGTTCGATGGACAACGATTCACGTTGGCAGCAACTGATTAACGACGGCGAACTGCCGCCGCCGCTGCGCCCGACGCCGGCGGTGTACGCCTCCTGGCTGCGTTGCCGCAGCCTGATGCAGCCTGATGTCTGGCAAGCGCCGCACCGGGCGCAGGGCGCGACCTTCGAATCGATTTGCCGCCGCAAGAACGATCTGCTGACGCTCGGCCAGGCGGCGCTGGAAGACGCCTGCGAATACATGGAGCCGCGGCGTTGCCTGCTGATGATCCTCGACGAGAGCGGCTGCATGCTGTGGCGCTGCGGCGACGCCCAAACCTGGGAGACTCTGCAGCAACTGGGATTCGCCCCCGGCGCTTACTGGGCCGAAGGGCTGATAGGCACCAATGCCCCGGCGCTGGCGGCGGCGGAAGGCCACCCGGTGCGGGTGAGCGGTGAAGAACACGTGCGCCGGGCGCTGCACGGCTGGTCGTTCTGCGCCACGCCGGTCTACGACAACAGCGGCCGCCAGCGCGGCTCGATCGCCCTGGGTTGCCTGCTGGCCGACAGCGCCGCCGGCGATCTGTCGCTGACGCTGGCCATCGCCCGAGAAATCGGCAACTCGCTGAACGCCGACGGCCTGCTGGCGGAATCCAACCGCCATCTGAATCAGCTTTACGGCCTGCTGGACGGCGTGGACGACGGCGTCATGGCCTGGGATCACCGCGGCTACCTGCAATACATCAACCAGCGCGCCGCCGGCCTGCTGAAGCTGGACGAACAGCAGAGCCAGGGCAAGCCGCTGACGCAGTTGTTGACGCTGCCCGCGCTGCTCAAGCGCGCCATCGCCGATCGCCAACCGCTGCAACACGTCGAAGTCACCTTCGAAAGCCAGCGGCAGTTTATCGCCGCCTTGCTGACGCTCAAGCCGATTTTCGACGGCGATCGCTGCAGTTTCATCGCCCTGCTGCATCCGCTCGAACGGCTGCGCCAGTATGTCAGCAGCCAGCTGGGGCGCGTCAGCCACAGCTTCGAACAGATGCCTTCCGCCTCGCTGGAAATGCGGCGACTGATCCGTTACGGGCAGCAGGCGGCCAAAGGCCAGCATCCGATCCTGTTGCGCGGAGAAGAAGGCGTTGGCAAAGAGCTGCTCAGCCAGGCTATCCACAACGCCGGCGAGCGCGCCGCCGGGCCGTATATCGCCCTCAACTGCCAACTGCTGCCGCAGGCGCAGGGGCTGCGTGAGCTGCTGGGCAGCGACGCCAGCGAAGAAGAGGCGGGCCAGCTCAGTAAATTCGAATTGGCTAACGGCGGCACGCTGTACCTGGAACAGATCGAATACCTGCCGGCGGAGATGCAGTCGGCGCTGCTGCAGGTGCTGAAAACCGGCGTGGTGATCCGCCTCAATTCCAGCCGGGTGATCCCGGTCGATGTGCGGGTGATCGCCGGCAGCGCCGCCGATCTGCCGCTGCTGGTGCAGCAAAACCGCTTCCGCCGCCAGCTGTTTTACAGCCTGCAGGCGTTCGAGATCCAAATCCCGCCGCTGCGTCAGCGGCTGAGCGATATTCCGCTGCTGGTCAAACACCATCTGCGCACGCTGGAGCAACATTTTCAGTGTCGCTTCCGGGTGGATGACGAGGTGATGGCTCAGCTGGCGCTCTATCTGTGGCCGGGCAACGATTTGGAACTGAAAGGGGTGGTGGAGCGCGCGGCGATGATATGCCACGGCCACCACATCCAGCTTGCGGACCTGCCGGCGCACCTGCTTGGCCAACCGTCGCTGCTGGAAAGCGATCCGCAGCCCGGCGCGCCGCTGTTGACGCTGACGGACATGGAGCGCCAGGCGATCCTGCGGGCGGCGACCGTCAGCCGCGGCCAACTGACGGAAATGGCGCAGTTGCTGGGCATCGGCCGCACCACGCTGTGGCGGAAGATCAAACAGCACGGGATCGACATCCGCCAGTTCAAGCTGCGCGCCTAGTGACTGAGCTGCAACACCCCGCGCGCGGCGTCCAGCATCGCCTTCTGGCCGCTGCGGGTTTTGCTCAGGCAATCCTGCATGCCGACCACCATCGGAATGCCCATCGCCTTCGCCAGAATGGCGCTGTGCGAGAGGGCATTGCCGCCGCTCAGGCAGATGCCGAGCACCAGTCGGCGATCCAGCATCACTACCTCTGAGGGCATCAGCTCATCCATCACCAGTATTGACGGCTCTGCGAGCGCAATGGTCGGCAGCGGCTGCCCCTGCAGGTGGCACAGCGTGCGGCGCAGCATGTCGCGCACGTCCAGTTCGCGCGCCCGCATGTAGTCGTCATCCAACTCGCGGTACTCTTCGGCGATCGCCTCCAGCACCTGCCGCCAGGCCTGCTCGGCGCTGCACAACTGCTGCGCAATGCGGGTGTAAGCCGCCTGCTGCAGATCCGGATCGTCCAGCAGCATGCTGTGGGCGCCGAAGATAGCCGCCTGCGGCTTGCCGATCAGCGTGCCGGTGCGCTCCGCCAGCCGGTTGAGATCGCTCAACGTGTGCTGCAGCGCCTCCCGCAGGCGTTGCTGTTCGCCCAACACCTCGTCCGCGCGGATCCGGCGCTCGGCGGCTGACGGCCAGACACTGCGGGCCTGGAACACCGGCCCGCTGGTGACGCTTTCCGCCACCGGAATGCCGTGCAGCGAAGGCTGCTGCCGCTCGGAGACCGTCTCGCCAAAATGCTGCTCCGCCAGCGTTTTGAACGCCGCCAGCGCCTCGTCCGCCTGCGCGCCGTCGGCGATCAAACGGATGGTATCGCCGTGGCGCACCTGCAGCAGCGCCAGCTGATTGAGGCTGCGCGGATCGACGCACTGCCCCTGTTTTTCCAGCACCAGCTCGGCCTTGAACGGCGCCAGCGCTTCGACCAGCCGCGCCGCCGGGCGCGCATGCAGTCCGTGCGGGTTCTGCACCGTCCAGGTTGTGCTTTTGCCCTGCGCCAGCGGCAAGGCCGCGCGCTTCGCGGCCGGTGAAGCCTCGCCCAGCTGCGCCTGTTTAGCCTGCAGCGCACCCTGCGCCTCCGCCACCACCTGCTCCAGCGAGGCGCCGGAGTTGGCGGCCACCACCGCCGCCAGCGTGCCTTCGATCAGCGGCGCGGCGCACAGCCGCACCTTGGCGGCCAACTCCGGATCCAGCAGATCGAGCGCGGTTTCGGCACTGAGCAGCGCGCTGCCCAGATCCATCAGCACCAGAATGCCATCGCCGTCGGCGACCGCTTCGATCGCCTCCATGACGTTGACCGCGTCGGTACCGATCGGGTGCTCCTCGTCATCCACGCCCGCCGCCAGCGCCAGCTTGCAGCCGTCGCCGCGCATCATCTGCCGCGCCAGTTGCTCAACGCCGCGCGCCAGCAACGCGCTGTGCGACACCACCACGATATTAATCATCTCGCCTCCTGCTAACTGCCGGCGACCTCGGCCAGCGTTTTCATCATCAGCATCACCGAAGTGGCGCCGGGATCCTGGTGGCCGATGCTGCGCTCGCCCAGGTAACTGGCCCGCCCCTTGCGCGCCTGCATGGTGATGGTGCTCTCCACCGCCCGCTCGGCGCTGTCGGCGGCGCGCTGCAGCGCCTCCGCCACGCTCAGGTTCTGCTGCGCGGACTGGCCGAGGCTTTCCACCACCGGCCACCAGGCATCGCACATGGTCTTGTCGCCCGGCTCCGCCTTGCCGCGCATCACCACGCCTTCCACCCCTTCCTGCATCATTTGATGCAGCTCCGCCAGATCCAGGCTTTGCTTGGCGTTCGCCGCCTGCGCCGCGCGGATGAAGAAGGTGCCGAACAGCGGACCGCTGGCGCCGCCTACGCTCGACAGCAGCGTCATGCCGGTGTTTTTCAGGATAAAGCCGATATCCTTGTCCGCCACCGACGGCAGCTTTTCCACCACCTTATTGAAACCGCGATTCATGTTCAGGCCGTGGTCGGCATCGCCGATCTCGGTGTCCAGTTGGGTAAGAAAATCGCGCTCCCGGCTGAACACTTCGCCGCAACGCATCAGCCAATCGACGACCTGTGGTTTGGTCAACGCCATAATTCCTCCTCAGCAACCCCAACGCAGCGCAGGCGTTTTCACCGGCGCATCCCACAAGGACAACAGTTCGTCGTCCACGTTCAACAACGTGATGGACACGCCCTGCATATCGAGCGAAGTGCAATACGCGCCCACCAGGTTGCGTTCGATGATGATGCCCGCCTCGGCGCAGCGCTCCGCCAGCCGATGGTACACGCCGTACAGCTCGGACAGCGGCGTGGCGCCCAGGTTGTTGACCAACGCGATCACCCGATCGCCGCGCGTCAGCGGCTGCTTGGTCTGCATCTCGTCGCGCCACTCGCCCTGTTGGCGATCCCAGACGCGGATCGTGCGCTGATAGTGGCCGTGGTCGATCAGCGTATGGAACATGTCATCCACCGCCGCGTTGAGCGTGGTGAACAGACGGCGCGCAATGCCCGGCTCGCCGTGAATGCCGACGCCGAACTCCATCTCGTTCTCCGCCAGGGTGAACGACGGTTTGCCGGCGGCGGGGACGGTACAGGCGCCCAGCGCGATACCGATCGAATGCCCGTGGTTGTTGATGCGATGCCCCAGCGTCACCACGCTGTCCAGATCGTCGCCGCGCGCCGCGGCGGCGCCCAGCAATTTCTCCATCAGCACGGTGTTGGCCACCCCGCGCCGCCCGGCGGTGAACAGGCTGTCCTTGACCGCCACGTCGTCATCCACCAGCACCGTCGCCACCGCGACGCCGCTGTCGTGCAGCAGCTCGGTGGCGGTTTCGAAGTTGAGCACGTCGCCGGTGTAGTTCTTGATCAGCAGCAGTACCCCGGCGCCGCCGTCGATCGCCTGACCGCACTCGTACATTTTATCCGGCGTCGGCGAGGTGAAAATCTCGCCTGGACAGGCGCCGTCGAGCATCCCTTCACCGACGAAACCGCAGTGCATCGGCTCGTGGCCGCTGCCGCCGCCGGACAGAATTGCCACTTTGCCCGCTACCGGCGCGTCGGCGCGGGTGACGAACGCCGGATCCGCATGCACCAGCAACTCGGGATGAGCCTCTGCCAGCCCCTGCAACTGCTCTTCCAACACCGACTCGACCTGATTAATCAGTTTTTTCACGATGGTTTCCTCTGTAAGCCAGGGGCGCGGCGCACCGCGCCCCAACGGTATCAATGACGCAGCAGCCAGGCGGCGCCGAGCCGATCCGCCGTCAGGATCGCCGCCTGCACGCCGGCAGGGGTGACCTTGAACGGCATATTGTGAATGGTTTCGCCGGCGGCGCAGCTGGCCTCGGCCACCGCCATCGTCTTCGTCGCCACGTCGCCGATAACGCCCATCTGCGCCAGCGTGATCGGCAAGCCGATGCCATGACAAAACGCCAGCACGGTTTCAATCTGCGCCATCGGGCTGTTCTGCAGCACCAGCTGCGCCAGGGTGCCGAACGCCACTTTTTCGCCGTGATAGAGGTGGTGACACTCCTCCAGCACGGTGAAACCGTTGTGAATGGCGTGCGCCGCCGCCAGCCCGCTGCTCTCGAAGCCGATGCCGCTCAGATACGTATTGGCCTCAATGATGCGTTCCACCGCTTCCGTCACCACGCCGGCCTCGACCGCCAGCTTGGCCTTCACCCCTTCGGCCAGCAGCGTGTCGTAACACAGCCGCGCCAGACTGAGCGCCGCCAGCGTCGATTTGCCGCCGGCCATGCTGGTGGCCTGAGCGTCGAAGCAGGCCTGCGCTTCGAAATAGGTGGAGAGCGCGTCGCCCATGCCGGCTACCAGCAGGCGCACCGGCGCTTTGGCGATGATGGCGCTGTCCATCACTACCATGTCCGGGTTGCGCGGGTAGATCAGGTATTCGGCGAATTCGCCCTGTTCGGTGTAGATAACCGACAGCGCGCTGGTCGGCGCATCGGTGGAGGCGATGGTGGGAATGAGCACCACCGGCAGCCGTTGGTAGTGGGCGACGGCCTTGGCGGTGTCGAGCGTCTTGCCGCCGCCGACGCCGATCACCCCGCGGCAACCGTGGGTCTGCAGCTCGCGGCCTAGCCGGTCTATCTCTTTACGGCAGCACTCGCCGTTGAAGCGGGCCGCATGATGTTTCACGCCGTGCTGCTGCAGACTGCCCATCAGGGTGTCTCCCGCCAACTGCATCACGAAGTCGTCGGCGATCACGAAATAATGGTCGGCGAGGGATTTGGCGTATTCGCCGACGGCGGCCAGCGCATTGGCGCCCTGAATGTATTTGCCTGGTGACTGGATGATTCTCAACATAACCGGATCCTTGTAGGGAGTTGGCGATGGTAACGTTCAGATATCAGGTGATGACGCGCCGACTTCGCCGCCGGCTTGTTGTTGTGCTTCGACTATGAGCGTCTGCCGCCCGCCTGGCGAGCCACGCGATTTTTGTTCCATTATGGAACATCATCATAGCGATAACGTTTCATGATGAAACGCCAACGCGCGTTTTTTCGCCGCGAAAGCGAACTGGCGCACACCCCAACGTATAACTGCGTAAAGAGTGGATTCTGCGGGCGTTTCAGCTTTAATTTTGACCATGTTTCCCCTATCCTTAGCGCCACTACTGGGAAAGGGCGAAAACAGCCCGCATGATGGGATTGATAACGATGAAACGGACAAAAAACATCAACCAAGAGACGTTCCGCAAATCCTGGCGCAGCTACCGTGTCGCGCCCGTGGCCTTGGCGATCAGCGCCGTCTTTATGCTGGCCGGCTGCGAGAAGAGCGATGAGACGGTCTCCCTGTATCAGAATGCCGATGACTGTTCGCGCGCCAACCCTTCGATGAGCGAGCAGTGCACTACCGCCTACAACAACGCCCTGAAAGAAGCGGCGAAAACCGCGCCGAAATACGCCACCCGCGAAGACTGCGTCGCCGAGTTCGGCGAAGCGCAGTGCACCCAGGCGCCGGCTCCGGCGCAGGCCGGCATGGCGGCGGAATCGCAAAGCAGCGGCAGCTTCTGGATGCCGCTGATGGCGGGCTACATGATGGGCCGCCTGATGGGCGGTTCCGGCTTCGCGCAGCAGCCGCTGTTCACCTCCAAGAACGCCGCCAGCCCGGCGAACGGCAAGTTTGTCGACGCCAGCGGCAAGAGCTACGGCCCGGCCACCGCCGGCGGCCGCACCATGACGGTGCCGAAAACCGCCATGGCGCCGAAGCCTGCGGTCACCAACACCGTGACCCGCGGCGGTTTCGGCGAGACCGTGGCCAAGCAGACCAGCATGCAGCGCAGCAGCGCCACCTCCAACTCCGGCTCTCGCAGCATGGGCGGTTGATGCATGAAACGTATTGCCATTACCGAGCGCCCGGACTGGCGCGAAAAAGCGACCGAGTTCGGCTTCCGTTTCCACACCATGTACGGCGAGCCGTACTGGTGTGAAGACGCCTATTACCAGTTCACGCTGGCGCAGATTGAAGAGATCGAAAACGCCACCGCCGAGCTGCATCAGATGTGCCTGCAGGTGGTGGAGAAAGTGGTCGCCAGCGATGAGCTGATGGCCAAGTTCTGCATCCCGAAACACACCTGGGAATTCGTGCGCAGCTCCTGGCGCACCAACCAGCCGTCGCTGTATTCGCGTCTCGATCTGGCCTACGACGGCGTCAATCCGCCGAAGCTGCTGGAGAACAACGCCGATACGCCCACCTCACTGTATGAAGCGGCCTTCTTCCAATGGCTGTGGCTGGAAGACCAGATCAACGCCGGCAAGCTGGATCCGGAATCGGATCAGTACAACAGCCTGCAGGAGAAACTGATCGAGCGTTTCGCCGAGCTGAAAGCGCATCACGGCTTCGGCCTGTTGCACCTGGCCTGCTGCCAGGACAGCGAAGAAGATCGCGGCACGGTGCAATATCTGCAGGACTGCGCGCAGGAAGCCGGTCTGCCGACCGAGTTCCTGTTCATGGAAGAGATCGGCCTCGGCGAGAAAGGCCAGTTCACCGATCTGCAGGATCAGGTGATCGGCAACCTGTTCAAGCTCTATCCGTGGGAATTCATGCTGCGCGAGATGTTCTCCACCAAGCTGGAAGACGCCGGCGTGCGCTGGCTGGAGCCGGCCTGGAAAAGCATCATCTCCAACAAGGCGCTGCTGCCGCTGCTGTGGGAAATGTTCCCGAATCACCCTAACCTGCTGCCGGCTTATTTCGCGCAAGACGATCATCCGCCGATGGATCATTACGTCACCAAACCGCTGTTCTCACGCGAAGGCGCCAATATCCAGATCGTCGAAAACGGTCAGGAAGTGGCGCGCGTCGATGGGCCGTACGGTGAAGAAGGCATGGTCGTGCAGCAGTTCCATCCGCTGCCGAAGTTCGAAGACAGCTACACGCTGATCGGCAGCTGGCTGGTGAACGATCAACCCTGCGGCATCGGCCTGCGCGAAGATCGCGAACTGATCACGCAGGATCTGTCGCGCTTCTATCCGCACACCATCCTCGGCTGATCGCCCCGCTGAAGGCAAAAACGCCAGTCTCTGACTGGCGTTTTTCTTTAGCCCACCTGCACCGACAGCATACTCAGCGCTCCCATTTCGATACCGTCGATCGGCACGCTGATGGCCTCTTTTCCATCCCAGCCGCCGAGCACATACAGCAATGGTAGATAGTGTTCCGGCGTCGGGTTCGACAGCGCTGCGCCCTCATGGCGCATGAAATCCACCAGCGGGTGGTTATCGCCCCGATAACGCAGGTTATCCCGGACAAAGTTATTGAAAGACTCCGCCCACGGATAGGCGCTGGTATCGCCCTGCCATTTCACCATGCGCAGGTTGTGCACCACGTTGCCGCTGGCGACGATCATCACGCCCTCATCCCGCAGCGCCGCGAGTTTGCGGCCCAGCTCATAGTGGTAAGCCGCCGGCTGAGTGCCGTCGACGCTGAGCTGCACCACCGGGATATCGGCATTGGGATACATCTTGATCAATACGCCCCAGGTGCCGTGATCCAACCCCCACTCGCCGAGATCCGCCGTTACCGGCACCGGCGCCAGAATGTGCTGCAGCTGCGCGGCCAGCGCGGGGGAACCCGGCGCAGGATAGCGGGTATCAAACAGCGCCTGCGGGAACCCGCCGAAGTCGTGAATGGTTTTGGGTTTTTCCATCGCGGTGACCGCAGTGCCGCGGGTATACCAATGCGCAGAAACCGCCACGATCGCCTTCGGACGCGGCAATGACTCACCCAACGCACGCCATGCCTGGGTGTAGCGGTTGTCTTCCAGCACGTTCATCGGGCTACCGTGGCCAAGAAACAGTGCCGGCATACGAGAGGTGTTCATAGAGGGATCCTTAGTTCAAATTGTGCTATGGCGTTACATTACGCGCTTTGCCGCAGCAACACAGCCGGATAACCGTGATGAAGATATTCAATAAATTTGAATTAAAAATCGCAAAAATGCACCGGCAAGCAAAAAGTTAAAAAATGAATGATTTTCAAATAATTAATAAAAATCATGAATACCATGACATTACTGCCACACAGATCCAATTTGTGAACAATTTATGTATTTTTTGTTAACACAATCGATACACTCCTCCTGCCGTCGACAGGGTGTTGGCAGCCCGTCGGCGCTACGGGAATCACGTCTCACCAAGGAGGAATTCATGTTCAGACTCACACTGGCAACCCGCCTGGCGCTTTCCATGTCCTTGTTCGCCACCGGGGCGGCAACTACCGGCGCGGCGGACAACGCGCCGCTGACGCAGCGCGAAGATCCTTACTTCCTTCAGGCGCAAGCTCAGCTGCAACAGCGACTGAAACAGACCCCAAACACCAACCGCGCCAAAAACGTCATTCTGGTGGTCGGTGACGGCATGGGGTTTTCCACCGTGACCGCCGCCCGCATTTTTGAAGGGCAGCAGCGCGGCGTGGACGGCGAATCCAACGTGCTGGCCTGGGAAGCCTTCCCCTATCTGGCGGCGGCCAAAACCTACTCCGCCGACGCCCAAATCACCGACTCTGCGCCCAGCGCGGTGGCGATGACCACCGGCGTCAAAACCATCAACGATCTGATGGGCCTCAACCATACGGCCGCCCTCAACAACTGCGAGGATCAGCAAACCAAGGCCGTCACCACGCTGTGGGAGATGGCCGCAACGCTCGGCATGGCTACCGGCGCCGTGACGACCGCGACCATCACCCACGCCACGCCGGGCGCCACCTATGCCCATATCGCCAACCGCGACTGGGAGTCTGACGCCAAAATGCCGGCGGATGCCCTGGCCGCAGGCTGCCGCGACATCGCGCGCCAGCTGGTGGAAATGAAGTACGGCAACGGCCTGAACGTGGCGATGGGCGGCGGGCGCGCCAACTTCCTGCCCGACAGCGTGAGCGATCCTGAATATCCCGGCAAGAAAGGCGCCAGAAAGGACGGCCGTGACCTGACGCAGGCCTGGCTGCAACGCTACGGCGAGCGCGGACAATACGTCTGGAATCAGGCCCAGTTCGACAAAATCGAACCGGGTAAGGTCGACCACCTGTTGGCCCTGTTTGAGCCGTCGCACATGAACTTCGAGCACGATCGGCGGCAAGACGCGGCGGGAGAGCCTTCGCTGGCGGAAATGACCAGCAAGGCCATCGATATTCTGGCCAGGAATCCCGAAGGCTATCTGCTGCTGGTGGAAGGCGGGCGCGTCGATCACGGCAGCCATAACGGCAACGCCTACCGCACGCTGAGCGACGCGGTCGCCCTGAACGAGGCGGTGAAAACCATCGTCGGCAAGGTCAACCTGGACGAAACGCTGGTGATCGTGACCGGCGATCACAGCCACACGCTGACCATCGCCGGCTATGCCAAGCGCGGCAATCCTATCCTCGGCATTTCCGTCGGCGTCGACGGTAAACCTCGGCTGGGCAGCGACGGCAAGCCCTACACCACCCTCGGTTTCGCCAACGGCCCCGGCGGCGCGATCCCGCTGACCGAGCGCCCGGCATTGACCATGGAGCAAACCACCGCGCCCGACTTTATTCAGCCGGCGCTGGTGCCGCTGAAAAGCGAGACGCACGGCGGGGAAGATCTCGGCATCTACGCCATCGGTCCCTGGGCACATCTGTTCCAGGGTACGGTTGAGGAGAACTACACCTTCCACGTGATGAATTACGCCAGCCGCATCGGCGAACGCCTGTCAGAACGGTAGATACAAAAAAGCCGCATTACGCGGCTTTTTTATCGTTGAAAGCGGCCGGCTATCAGCTGGCTTTTTTCTCGTGCGCCTGGCGGTAGGCCACCAGATCTTCGATGGTCAGCACCACCATGTCGTGCTGTTTGGCGAAGGCGATCACTTCCGGCGCATGCGCCATGCTGCCATCGTCGTTGGTCAGTTCACACAGCACGCCGGCAGGTTTGAAACCGGCCATGGAGACCAGATCGATGGTCGCTTCGGTGTGGCCGCGACGGCTCAGCACGCCGCCCGGCTGCGCGCGCAGCGGGAATACGTGGCCCGGACGGTTCAGGTCGCTCGGCTTGGCGCTGTCTGCCACCGCCGCACGGATGGTGGTCAGGCGATCGGAAGCGGAAACCCCGGTGGTCACGCCCTGCGCCGCTTCGATGGTCACGGTGAAGGCGGTCTGGAACTGGCTGGAGTTGTTGGTCACCATCATCGGCAGCTCAAGCTGCTGACGGCGTTCTTCGGTGATGCATAGGCACACGATGCCGCTGCCGTGGCGAATGGTCAGCGCCATCTGCTCAACGGTCATGGTTTCCGCGGCGAAGATCATGTCACCTTCGTTTTCACGGTTTTCATCATCGAGCACCATCACGCCGCGCCCGTTGCGCAGTGCGTCGATCGCGCGTTCAACGCGTTCTGTCGGCGTGCCGAAGTCTGAAAGTAGCGTCTGATTCATGGTAAAAAACCTCATTAAAAATTATGGATTACCAGAACCAGGGCGATCTTGAGGAGTAGCTAGCAATAGCTAAAAAAATAACGCAAGCGGGCGCATGCCCGGCAGATACCGTTACTCTCTCCCATCCGGACTATAACCGTCGGCCCCGGAATTACACCGGATCTGCTGACCTCTAACCGGCCTTTACAGGCTGGCTGAGCGCTCGCGGGCTTTCACCGTAGAAGGTGATTTACCGCCGGTGGGGACTTTCACCCCGCCCTGAGAATAAGCAAGATGACTATAACGCTAATGGATAGACAGGGCAATTGGCAAAAGCACAATTCGGCCACGCGCGGCGAATGCGCTTAATGGTGTTTATCCGGCGGGCAACTCGCATTACACTAAGCGGCAGCTATTAAACTCTGAAAGGGATACGCCATGATTGACCCGAAAAAAATCGAACAAATCGCACGCCAGGTTCATGAGTCCATGCCTAAAGGCGTTCGTGAATTCGGGGAAGACGTTGAGAAAAAAATCCGTCAGGTGCTGCAGTCGCAGTTGACCCGCCTGGATTTGGTTAACCGCGAAGAGTTCGACGTGCAGACTCAGGTGCTGTTGCGCACCCGCGAAAAGCTGGCGCTGTTGGAACAGCGCATGGCCGAGCTGGAAAGCAAGCTGAGCGCGGCGCCGGCCGCCAAACAGGAAGACGAATAATTCCCGCCAAGGGCGCGCACCGCGCGCCCTTGTTCTTTACGTCGCCCGGCGTTAGCCGCGCCCGTCTTTGATCGCTTTGATGATGTTGGTGGTCGACAGCCCGTCTTCAAAGTTCAGCACTTTGACATCGCCGCCGTTGGCCCACACTTCCGCACTGCCGGCAATCTCTTCCGGTTTGTAATCACCGCCTTTCACCAGCAGATCCGGCAGGATGTCGGCGATCAAGCGCTGCGGCGTATCCTCTTCGAACGGCACCACCCAATCCACCGCTTCCAGCGCGCCCAGCACGATCATCCGATTCTCCAGCGCGTTGACCGGGCGTGTTTCCCCTTTCAGGCGTTTGGTCGACGCATCGCTGTTCACCGCCACGATCAGGCGGTCGCCCAGCTTGCGGGCGTTGGCCAGATAAGAGACGTGGCCGGCATGCAAAATGTCGAAGATGCCGTTGGTCATCACCACTTTTTCGCCGCGCTGACGCGCCTGCGCCACGGCATGCTTCAACTGCGCTTCGGTCATCACGCCAAAGCCGGTTTCGGCACGGCCGCGCACCGCGTTTTCCAGCTCGATGGGCGACACGGTAGAGGTGCCAAGCTTGCCCACCACCACGCCGGCGGCGGCGTTGGCCAGGAAACAGGACTCTTCCAGCGAATTACCGGCGGCCAGCGAGGCGGCCAGCACGCCGATCACGGTGTCGCCCGCGCCGGTCACATCGAACACTTCCTGCGCCTGGGTCGGCAAATGCAGCGGTTCAACGCCCGGCTGCAGCAGCGTCATGCCGTGTTCGGAACGGGTGACCAACAGCGCCGACAGCTCAAAATCCGCCACCAGCTTCATGCCGCGTTCCACCAGTTCCGCCTCATCCTTGCAGTGGCCCACCACCGCTTCGAACTCGGACAGGTTCGGCGTCAGCAGCGTCGCGCCGCGATAGCGCTCGAAGTCAGAGCCTTTCGGATCGATCAGCACCGGCACCTTGGCGGCGCGCGCCAGTTGGATCATGCCCTGCACCTGGCTGAGCGCGCCCTTGGCGTAATCGGACAGCACCAGCGCGCCGATCTGCGGCAGCGCCTGCTGAATGCGCTCCAGCATCGGCTGCGGATCGACGTTGGAGAAGCCTTCTTCGAAGTCGAGACGGATCAGCTGCTGGTTGCGCGACAGCACGCGCAGCTTGGTGATGGTCGGATGGGTCGGCACCGAGACGAAGTCGCAGCGCACGTTGACTTCATTCAGCTTGGCGCTCAGCGCCCGCGCCGCATCGTCGATGCCGGTCAGGCCCACCAGGCGGGAAGTGGCCCCCAGCGAAGCGATGTTCATCGCCACGTTAGCCGCGCCGCCGGGACGCTCTTCGATGGTATCGACCTTGACCACCGGCACCGGGGCTTCCGGTGAAATGCGGCTGGTCGGCCCATACCAATAGCGATCCAACATGACGTCACCGACCACCAGCACACCGGCGCGGCGAAAATCAGGCAGCGTAACTTTCATCCGATAACTCCAAAAAAGTACAAAATTTTAGTGGCGCAGATATTACCACAGACCGCCGGAATACCCGCAAAAAGGTATTAATCCAGCCATTTGGCCCAGCTGGCGCGCACCTGCTCGCGCTCGGCGGCGAACAGTTCGCTGCCGACCTTGCCGGAATGCTCCTGCAGCGCCAGATGGTGGATCTCGTCGCGCATGGTGACATAGGCCTGGGTCAACGCGCGCGCCTCCTCCTCCGGCATGATGTCGTAATTGGCCATCAGCTCGAAGATGCGCACGTTGTCCGACCAACGCGTCAGCCGCGGTTCACCCGGCGCATAGCGTAAGACCAGATATTGGGCGATAAATTCGATGTCGGTAATGCCGCCCTCATCGGTTTTGATATCAAACAGATCGCGCTGCTTGTTGCCAAGATGGTTGCGCATCTTTTCGCGCATCTCGCGCACTTCGCGCTTCAGGATCTCCGCATCGCGCGTTTTGCACAGGATCTCGCGCCGGATCGCGTCGAACTGCTGATGCAGCGCCGGATCGCCGTGCACGATGCGCGCGCGCACCAGGGCCTGATGCTCCCAGGTCCAGGCCTCGTTTTGCTGGTAGTCGGCGAACGCCTCGACGGTGCTGACCAGCATCCCCGCGGCGCCGGAAGGCCGCAGGCGCGCGTCCACCTCATACAGAATGCCCGAGGACGTGCGGGTGCTGAACAGATGCATCACCCGCTGCGCCAGGCGCAGGTAGAACTGGCGGCCGTCGATGCAGCGATCGCCGTCGGTCATCACCTCCGGCGGGCAATCCAACAGGAACACCAGATCGAGATCGGAACTGTACCCCAGCTCCCAGCCGCCCAGTTTGCCATAGCCGATTACCGCAAAGCCGCGCCCCTCCCGCTCCTGCAAATGGGTGGGCTGGCCGTAGCGCGCCACCATGTCGCTCCAGGCCTGTTGCACCACCGCGTCGATGATCGCCTCAGCCAGATAAGTCAGGTGATCGCTCACTTTCATCACCGGCAGCGCGCCGGCGATATCCGCAGCGGCGATGCGCAGCTGCTGCGCCTGTTTGAACTGACGCAGCGCCTCCAGCTTTTGCTCTTCGTCGTCTTCCGGCACCCGCAGCAGATACTGCCGCAGCTCGCTGCGGTAGGCGTCCAGCGCCACCGGCTGATACAGCGTGGCCGGATCCAGCAGCTCGTCCAGCAGCAGCGGGTAACGCGACAGCTGGTTGGCGACCATCGGCGACGCGGCGCACAGGCGGATCAGATGGCTGAGCGCCGCGTGGTACTCCACCAGCAGCTCGAGGTAGGTCGTACGGGTGACGATGCTGAGCAGCAGCTGCGCCAGCCGCACCAGCGCGGTCGGCGCGTCCTGGCGCGGGCACACTTCCGCCAACAGGCGCGGCATCAGCTGATCGAGCACGTCGCGGCCGCGCGGGCCGATCGTGCGCTTGTCGACGTCATGGCGGAAATCGGCGATGGTGCGCAGCATCTGTCGGCGCCCCTCTTCGTCCAGGTGCGGTGTCAACGGCGCCAGCTCATTTTCCTCCAGCGCGTCCTGCCACAGGCTGTGGTAGTGTTGGTAGTCGGGATCTTCGCCGACATCCGGGCTATCGTCGCCGATCAGGTCGTCGAACACCGCGCGCACCGCCTGCATGTGCACGTCCAGCGCCGCTATCAGCGCCGGCCAATCCGCCAACCCCATGCCGTAGGCCAAGCGGGCCTGATCGAGCGCCTCCTGCGGCAGCGTCTGGGTTTGCTGATCGCCGATCGCCTGCAGCAGGTTCTCCAGCCGCCGCAGGAACAGGTAGGCGGCGCTCAGCGCCCGCACCTGCTCGCTTTCCAGCAGCCCCAGCTCGCCCACCGCCTGCAGCGTCGGCAGCAGCGAACGCCCCTGCAGCGCCGGTTCACGGCCGCCGCGGATCAGCTGGAATACCTGGGTGATGAATTCGATTTCGCGAATGCCGCCGGCGCCCAGCTTGATGTTGTCCTTCAGGCCGCGCCGCCGCACTTCGCGGGCGATCATGCCCTTCATGTTGCGCAGAGACTGAATGACGCTGAAATCAATGTAACGACGGAACACGAACGGCCGCAGCGTTTTACGCAGCTCCTGGCTGTAGGCGTCTTCCGCCCCGCCCATCAGGCGCGCCTTCACCATCGCATAGCGTTCCCAGTCGCGCCCCTGTTCCTGGTAGTAATCCTCCAGCGCCGCAAAGCTCATCACCAACGGGCCGCTGTCGCCGAACGGCCGCAGCCGCATGTCCACGCGATAGACGAAGCCATCGATGGTCTGTTGATCCAGCGCCTTGATCAGCCGCTGGCCGAGACGGGTGAAGAACTGGGCGTTATCCAGCTCGCGCCGCCCGCCCTGGGTTTGACCATTTTCCGGGTAAGCGAAGATCAGATCGATGTCCGACGAGAAGTTCAGTTCGCCGCCGCCCAGCTTGCCCATGCCGAGGACCAGCAGCGGCTGCGGTTCGCCGTCGGCATTGCACGGCGTGCCCCACTCGCGGCAACAGGTTTGGTACAGCCAGTCGCGCGCGCTGACGATCAGCGTCTCCGCCAGCCCGCTCAGCTGCAGCAACGTTTCTTCGGTCGAACACAGCCCCTGCGCCTGCGCCCAGGCGATGCGCACCAGCGTTTCGCGGCGAAACAGACGCAGCGTGCGCATCAGTTGCGCTTCGTCGCGCACCTCTTCCAGCTCGTCCTGCAACCAGGCGGCGTAGTGTTGCCACTCGCCGGGCGCCGGCGGCTGTTCGCGCAGCGTCGCCAGCCAGGCCGGCTGGGCGAGCAGCGCGTCGCTGACGAAGTCGCTCGACGCCAGCACCCACTGCTCTTGCTCGCTAAAGGCGCAGTCCGCGCCGTGAACTTCCTGAAAACGCTGCACAACCTGCTGTGCCTGAGCCTGTAACGCGGCTGAAAGTGGCGACATAGTGTATGACCCGTTCTGCGGCCCACGGCTGGCGGGCCGGCTGGATTAACGAAGCGCGCCGTTTAACCAGAATGGCGCATGCGATAAGGCCTGTTTGCGGCTGGCTTCATACCAGCCCTGGCGGCGCTCGCTCAGCGCCGCCTGCAGCTCGCGCCAGGCGTCGATATAAGGCCCGGTCTGCTCGTCGGGGTAAGCGCCCGACAGCAGGACCAGCGCCGAAATCTGACGCGTCAGGCGCGGCAATTGTTCCTGATATTCATCTTCGTTCAGCGTACGGCTGAAGGCTTCTTTCAGCTCCGCGCCGCTGCGCCCCAGCATGATGTCGCTGAAGCGTTTGAAAGAACCGTCCAGTTTGGCCTGCCCTTTGGCGTCGATAAACGGCCGCCAGGCGCCGCGCACCAGCCATGATGTGAGCGCCAACTTACATTGCAGATAGGCCGCGCTGTAGCACAGGCTCTCCGGTTGCGCGGCTTTGTCCGCCAACAGCGGTTCGAGCTCGGTCAGGCGGGCGCGCAGATCGGCGCTGGCCTTGCGCGGCACCAGGCCGCCGAAGATCACCAGCGCCTGGCGGATGGTGCCGACCGCTTCGAGGACCGCCCCGCGCGCCTGCGCATCGCCGCGCAGCCACAGCTCCTCATGGTACTGCCAATGGTTGAGCGCCAGCTCGAAGGCGGCGATCATCCCCTGCTCCACGGTCGCCTTCGCCGCCGGCTTCAGCACCCGCAGCGGGCGCACCTCGCGCGGCGGATTGCCCTGCGCCAGGTGGTAGCCGCGCGCCGCCTTGCTCAGGCTGCCCTGACGCAGCCCGCCATGGGCCGCCAGCTCGCCGGCCAATGCCAGCAGATCGGCGGTGTTGCCTTTCAGCAGCTCCAGTTCGATCTCGCTCAGGGCTTCGCTGAGGTCACCGGCGCGCACCTCTCCCTGATCCAAGCCAATCTCGATCTCGCTTTGGCCGTAAGTAACCACCCACTTTTCACGCGCAAAGTCGGTACGGAACAGCGGCTGCAACGCCTGCTGCAGCGCCGCGATATCACAATCCTGCGGCCAGATGTCGGCAGGAAACTGCGCCAGCGCCAGCTGCGGCTCGGCGATAGCGACGTTGTATTCCGGACGTTGGTGCAGGCCGGCCACCACTTTACCGGCGGTTTTGATGGTCATCTCATAGCGATCGTCGAAACCGCGAATGCGCAGCCCCATGTCGTGATTGCGCAGGAAGTTATCGGCCGTTTCGAAGTAAATGTTGGTCAGTTTTTGCGGCGCGGAATGCTGATGCGGCCAGGCGGCAAGCCATTGCGGCAGAGCGGCCACCGCTTGCGGCGCGGCGATGAATTTCAGTTCAATTTCAACGGTCATAATTCTTTAACACCAATAAGTTATGCATTCACGTCTGTTTCAGCGCGGCGCGTTCGGCCGCCGCATACTGCCCAATGACGCACAGTTGCCGTTATCTTACCGCGATTCCTGGCGCCTTAACCCTGCTAACTGTAGAAAAAACCTGTTACGTTATAAAACGCCGCGCAACTCACAGAATCAGCCACAGTAAGATAGTTCTCATTCCGGTTTTGGCGTTGCGTCGTCAGACTGAACGCTCTACTATCGTTCCATAAATTCACCAAGAAACGATGAACTAATGCAGAAATTACGCCTGATTTGCCTTGCCGCGCTGAGCTTCAGCATCACTTGGGGCGCACATGCCGAAGATAAACGCTATATCTCCGATGAGTTAAGCACTTACGTCCATAGCGGCCCAGGTAATCAGTACCGTATTGTCGGCACTCTGAACGCCGGTGAAGAAGTCACCCTGCTGAGCGTCAACGACAGCACCAACTACGGCCAGATCCGCGATCCGAAAGGCCGCACCACCTGGATCCCACTCGATCAGCTCAGCCAGACGCCGAGCCTGCGCACCCGCGTGCCCGAGCTGGAACAGCAGGTGAAAACCCTGACCGACAAGCTGGCCAACATCGATAACACCTGGAACCAGCGCACGGCGGAAATGCAGGAAAAAGTCGCGGGCAGCGACAGCACCATCAGCAGCCTGCAGAAGGAAAACCAGGATCTGAAAAACCAGCTGGTGGTCGCGCAGAAGAAGGTTAACGCCGTTAACCTGCAGCTCGACGACAAACAGCGCACCATTATTCTGCAGTGGTTCATGTACGGCGGCGGCGTCGCCGGCGTCGGCTTGCTGCTGGGCCTGCTGTTGCCGCACCTGATCCCGCGCCGCAAGAACAACAATCGCTGGATGAACTGATCTCAGTATCGTTCAGTTTGAGTATGGGCGCCTGCGGGCGCCCTTTTCATTGGCGCCGACATCCCGCGGCCAATTCATGTAATCTGATAGACAGAGCCTTACACGATATTCAGGAGTCAACAGTGCAGATTTATCTGGTCGGCGGCGCCGTTCGCGACAGCCTGCTCGACATTCCGGTGGTCGATCATGATTGGGTGGTGGTGGGCGCCACGCCGGCCGAGCTGCTGGCATTGGGCTACCAGCAGGTCGGCAAAGACTTTCCGGTATTCCTCAATCCCGACACCCACGAGGAGTACGCGCTGGCGCGCACCGAGCGCAAATCCGGCCAGGGATACACCGGTTTTACCTGCTATGCCGCGCCGGACGTCACGCTGGAGGAGGATCTGCTGCGGCGCGATCTGACCATCAACGCCATCGCCCGTTCCGCCGAGGGGGAGCTGATTGATCCTTACGGCGGCGTGGCCGATCTGCAGGCGCGCGTGCTGCGCCACGTTTCCGACGCCTTCGGCGAAGATCCGCTGCGCGTACTGCGCGTGGCGCGCTTCACCGCCCGCTTCGCCCACCTGGGTTTTCGCATCGCCGACGAAACGCTCGCCCTGATGCGCCGGATGGCGCATAGCGGTGAACTGGCCGCGCTGACCGCCGAACGCGTCTGGAAAGAAACGGAAAAGGCGCTGCAAAGCCAGAGCCCGCAGGTCTATTTTCAGGTGCTGCGCGACTGCGATGCGCTCGCGGTGCTGTTCCCGGAAATCGACGCGCTGTTCGGCGTGCCGGCTCCCGCCAAGTGGCACCCGGAAATCGACACCGGCGTGCACACGCTGATGGCGTTGGCGATCGCCGCCCGCCTCACGCCGGAGGTGGACGTGCGCTTCGCCACCCTGTGCCATGACCTCGGCAAGGGATTGACGCCAAAAGAGTTCTGGCCGCATCACCACGGCCACGGCCCGGCCGGCGTGCGGTTGGTCGAGGCGCTGTGCCAGCGGCTGCGGGTGCCTAACCCGGTGCGCGATCTGAGCAAGCTGGTGGCCGAGTACCATGATCTGATCCACACCGTGAACAAGCTGCGGCCGGAGACCCTATTGAAGCTGTTCGACGCCATCGACGTCTGGCGCAAGCCGCACCGGCTGGAGCAGATGATCCTGACCAGCGAGGCGGACGCGCGCGGCCGTACCGGCTTTGAGGAGAATCCCTATCCACAGGGCGACTATCTGCGCCAGGCGTATCAGGTGGCGAACGCGGTATCTATTAAAGAGGTGGTGGCCAGCGGGCTGCAGGGCACCGCGATCCGCGACGAGCTCAAACGCCGCCGCCAGCAGGCGCTGGCCGAGTGGAAGCTTACCCAAACCATCATCAACGATCAGGCATAAAAAAACCCCGCGGAGCGGGGTTTTTTCTTGGCGTGAAGGCTTACAGGAACACCATGTAAACCACGGCCGCCACGATAAAGCGGTAGATAGCGAACGGTACGAACGAGATGCGTTTGATCAGCGACAGGAAGGTCTTGATCGCAACCAGCGCCACCACGAAGGCGGTGACGAAACCGACGGCGAACATCGGCAGGTCGCCCCAGGTCAGGAAGTGCAGGCTCTTGTACAGATCCAGGCCGCTGGCGCCAATCATCATCGGCACAGCCAGAATGAAGGAGAACTCGGACGCCGCATAGCGGTTCACGCCCACCAGCATGCCGCCGGCGATAGTGGAACCCGAACGGGAGAAGCCCGGCCACAGCGCCAGACACTGGAAGCAGCCGATCATGAACGCCTGACGGTAAGTGATGTCATCCAGCCCTTCCGCGCTCGGCTTCTTCGGCTTCAGCCATTCCGCCGCCAGCAGCAGCAGGCCGCCGACCACCAACGCGTACATCACGTTTTTCGGCGCAAACAGCGACTTGATGAAATCATGGAAGGCCAGCCCCAGCACCACCGCCGGGATCATCGCCAGCAGGATGTGCCCCAGCTTCAGCTGGCCGCTGGTTTTGCCTTCGTGCTCCACCGGCTTGCCGCCGAAATGGATGCCGATCAGACCGAACAACCGGCGCCAGAACATCACGACGACGGCCAGGATCGACCCCAGCTGGATAATGACTTCAAAGGTTTTGGCTTTGTCGCCGGTAAAGCCCAGCCACTCGCCGACGATGATCATATGCCCGGTGGAAGAAACCGGCAAAAATTCGGTTAATCCCTCGACAACCCCAAGAACAAACGCAATAAACAGTGAATGCATGTCTGCCATGTGCTTCGCTCACCCCATAAAATAACGGCTATCACATAAAAAAGCGGCAATGCTTAAAGACAATGCCGCTAAAACAATTCTCAGGATTAAGACCAGGTTAACGGTCTTTCGTTGCAAGCAGATGACATAAAATCATGCGGGACGGGTGCCGCGCTCAATGATCACGCCGACCCGATTGGCATGTGCTACAGCGCCCGGTTTGCTGACCTTAATACGGACCCAGGGGGAATTGAAGCGCTGGAGCAAAATTTCAGATATTTCCTCCGCCACGCGCTCAACCAGCGCGAACCGGTTCGACTCCACGTGTTGGATCACGGCATCGCTGACGTCGGCATAGCTCAGACAGTCATTTACGTCGTCGCTGGCGGCGGCCGGCCGGTTATCCCAGCCCATTTCGATATCGAACACCAGCTTCTGACGAATGCCCTGTTCCCACTCATAAACGCCAATGGTGGTAATTACGGTAAGCTCTTCAATAAATACGATATCCATCACGTCATTCTCTGTTTTTGGCCTTGCCGGATACCACTTCCAGCGGAATGTGCGTATTATCCATAGATGTTGCGAGTAAAACGACCATTATTAAACGGAACCGCGTTATGAGTGCTACCGCGCTTGGCATGATTATCTTCGCGTATCTGTGCGGCTCGATTTCGAGCGCGATCCTGGTTTGCCGGATCGCCAGGCTGCCGGACCCGCGTGAGCATGGCTCAGGAAATCCCGGGGCGACCAACGTCCTGCGCATCGGCGGCCGGCTGGCGGCGGCGGCGGTGCTGGTGTTCGATATTCTGAAAGGGATGTTGCCGGTCTGGCTGGCCTACAAACTCAATGTACCGCCGCTGTATCTGGGCCTGACGGCGATCGCCGCCTGTCTTGGGCACATCTATCCAGTGTTCTTCCACTTCCGCGGCGGTAAAGGCGTGGCGACGGCATTTGGCGCCATCGCGCCTATCGGCTGGGATCTGACCGGCCTGATGACCGGCACCTGGCTGCTGACGGTGTTGCTCAGCGGCTACTCTTCGCTCGGCGCCATCGTCAGCGCGCTGATCGCCCCGTTCTACGTCTGGTGGTTCAAACCGCAGTTCACCTTCCCGGTGGCGATGCTCTCCTGCCTGATCCTGATGCGGCATCACGACAATATTCAGCGCCTGTGGCGCGGCCAGGAAGGCAAGATTTGGGGCAAGTTCCGCAAGAAGAAAAACGACGCGGATGAGGATAACGGCGACCAGCCGAAAGACGAATAACGTAAGGGCCGGATAATCCGGCCCTTTGTTTTATACCGCAGGCAGTTCCGCCAGCGGCCAGCGCGGCCGCACCGACACGCTCAGCTCCGGGTTGGCGCCGCTCTTCAGCCGCACCATGCCGGCATAGGCGATCATCGCGCCGTTGTCGGTGCAAAATTCCGGGCGAGCATAGAACACTTCCCCGCCGCGTTTCTGCATCATCTCCGCCAGTTTGGCGCGCAGCGTGCGGTTAGCGCTCACGCCGCCGGCCATCACCAGGCGTTTGAAGCCGGTTTGCTCCAACGCGCGTTTGCATTTGATCGCCAGCGTATCCACCACCGCATCCTCGAAGGCGCGGGCGATGTCGGCACGCGTCTGATCGTCGTTGCCGTTGGAGCGGATGGTGTTGGCGGCGAAGGTTTTCAGGCCGGAGAAGCTGAAGTCCAGCCCCGGACGATCGGTCATCGGCCGCGGGAAGGTGAAACGCCCCGCCGTGCCCTGCTGCGCCATCTTCGACAGCATCGGCCCGCCGGGATAATCCAGGCCGAGCAGCTTGGCGGTTTTGTCGAACGCTTCGCCGGCGGCATCGTCGATCGACTCGCCCAGCAGTTCATATTCACCGATGCCGGTGACGCTGATCAGCTGAGTGTGGCCGCCGGAGACCAGCAGCGCGACGAACGGGAACGCCGGCGGGTTATCTTCCAGCATCGGCGCCAGCAGGTGGCCTTCCATGTGGTGCACCGGCACCGCCGGCACGTTCCAGGCGAACGCCAGCGCACGCCCGACGGTAGCGCCGACCAGCAGCGCGCCTACCAGGCCCGGCCCGGCGGTATAAGCCACGCCGTCGATATCGGCCGGGGTCAGGTTGGCCTCTTTCAGCGCCGCCTGAATCAGCGGCACGGTTTTGCGCACGTGATCGCGGGAGGCCAGTTCCGGCACCACGCCGCCGTAGTCGGCGTGCAGCTTCACCTGGCTGTATAATTGGTTGGCCAACAAACCGGTTTGATCGTCATACACTGCAATTCCGGTTTCATCGCAGGACGTTTCTATACCCAGTACTCGCATTACATTTCCCATCATTCACGTGCGGCCGCCAGTCTACCACATTCCGTCGCATTTACCGCCGATGCGGCGCATCTTGTCACCGGCTTGCGCCTATGTCGATGATTCATCCAGAAAATGCCCGAGCGATTAAACACGAGCATTTTTTTCTGATTAGTCTATAATCAGCGCCCGGTGCAAAATTGCGCACGTTGCGGCAGAGCGACGCGGGTTTCAATTTGCGGTGATGCTTTACAAAGCAGCATCCATTGGAGTAAAATTCCGCACCATTTTGAAAAGGCTGGCGCTTGGCCAGCAGCAAACCGAATTTTATTGAGGTGAGAGGCACATGCCGGTAATTAAAGTACGTGAAAACGAGCCATTTGACGTTGCTCTGCGTCGTTTCAAACGCTCTTGCGAAAAAGCGGGTGTTTTAGCTGAAGTTCGTCGTCGTGAGTTTTATGAAAAACCAACTACCGAACGTAAACGCGCTAAAGCTTCTGCTGTGAAACGTCACGCGAAGAAACTGGCTCGCGAAAACGCACGCCGCACTCGTCTGTATTAATTCTTCGGGGGCAACCCCACCGCGTGAATTTCTGATTTTCAAAATCGCGCAGACCGAGTAGTTGCATACGAAGGCCGTGCTTTCCGAAAGGAATGCGCGGCTTGTTCTCGTTTATAGGCTAATGAAGTAAGGGCTTATGGCTGGACGAATTCCGCGCGTATTTATCAATGACTTGCTGGCTCGCACCGACATCGTCGATTTGATCGACGCCCGCGTGAAGCTCAAGAAGCAAGGCAAGAACTACCACGCGTGCTGTCCGTTCCACCACGAAAAGACGCCTTCATTTACCGTTAATGGCGAAAAGCAGTTTTATCACTGTTTTGGGTGTGGTGCGCACGGCAACGCCGTCGACTTTTTGATGAATTACGACCGACTCGAGTTTGTCGAAACCATCGAAGAGCTGGCGACCATGCACGGGTTGGAAGTGCCTTACGAAGCGGGCACCGGGCCGACCCAGATCGAACGCCATCAGCGCCAGAGCCTATACCAACTGATGGAACAGCTCAGCGCGTTCTATCAACAGTCACTGCAGCAGTCCTCCGGGGCACCGGCGCGCAGCTATTTGCAGCAGCGCGGATTAAGTGACGACGTTATTCGCCATTTCGCCATCGGCTTCGCGCCGGCGGGATGGGACAACGCCCTGAAGCGTTTCGGCCGCGACGCCGACTCGCGCCGCGCATTGAACGATGCCGGCATGCTGGTGACTAACGATCAGGGGCGTTCGTACGACCGTTTCCGCGAACGGGTGATGTTCCCCATCCGCGACAAGCGCGGGCGCGTCATCGCCTTCGGCGGCCGCGTGCTGGGCGACGGCATGCCCAAGTACCTGAACTCGCCGGAAACCGAAGTTTTCCATAAGGGCCGCCAGCTGTATGGCCTGTATGAAGCACAGCAGAATCACCCTACCCTGCAGCGGCTGCTGGTAGTGGAAGGGTATATGGACGTGGTGGCGTTGGCGCAATTCGGCATCGATTATGCCGTCGCCTCGCTCGGAACCTCGACGACGGCTGAACACATTCAGCTGCTGTTCCGCGCCACCGACAACGTCGTCTGCTGTTACGACGGCGACCGCGCCGGCCGCGAAGCGGCCTGGCGGGCGCTGGAAACAGCGCTGCCGTACCTGAACGACGGGCGCCAGCTGCGGTTCATGTTTTTGCCCGATGGCGAAGACCCGGACACCCTGGTGCGCAAGGAAGGCAAAGAAGCCTTCGAACAGCGAATGGAGCAGGCGCAGCCGCTGTCCACTTTCCTGTTCGAAAGCCTGCTGCCGCAGGTGGATTTGAGCAGCCCGGACGGGCGCGCCAAGCTGAGCACGCTGGCGCTGCCGCTGATTACTCAGGTGCCGGGCGAAACGTTGCGCTTGTACCTGCGTCAGGAGCTCGGCAACAAGCTGGGGCTGCTGGACGACAGCCAGCTCGACAAGCTGATGCCCAAGCAGGCTGAAAATGCGAATCCTTATCAGGCGCCCCAGCTAAAACGCACAACCATGCGTATACTGATAGGGTTACTGGTGCAAAATCCGCAGTTGGCTACACTTATCCCTTCGCTGGAAGGGTTGGAGCAGACCAAACAGGCGGGATTGCCGCTGTTCGTCGAACTGGTGCAGACCTGTTTGGCGCAGCCGGGCCTGACAACCGGGCAATTGCTGGAGCTGTATCGCGACAACAAATTCAGCCAGCAGCTTGAAACCTTGGCGACCTGGAACCATATGATCGTTGAGGACATGGTCGAACAGACCTTTTTGGATACGTTGGCCAGCCTGTACGACTCGGTGCTCGAGCAACGGCTGGAAACGCTGATCGCGCAGGCCAGAACGCGCGGCCTGAGCCCGGAGGAACGTGAAGAAGTCCGTTCCCTCAACCAGGTTTTAGCGAAGAAAAACTGAATACCAAACGGCTTAAGTGCCGATAATTGCGAGGGCAGAGCCCTGCACAGTGCCGCCATAGTGGGCCGCGGCGATAACGAAAACGCCCCAAATGCTATTGTTGGCGGTTTCGCCGACCGACACCAACCTAAATACTCTGAAGTGTGGATACCGTCTTATGGAGCAAAACCCGCAGTCACAGCTGAAGCTACTTGTCACCCGTGGTAAGGAGCAAGGCTATCTGACCTATGCTGAGGTCAATGACCATCTGCCGGAAGATATCGTCGACTCCGATCAGATCGAAGACATCATCCAGATGATTAACGACATGGGCATCCAGGTGATGGAAGAAGCACCGGACGCCGATGACCTGCTGCTCGCCGAAAACTCGAACAGCACGGACGAAGATGCGGAAGAAGCCGCCGCACAGGTTCTGTCCAGCGTGGAATCCGAAATCGGCCGCACCACCGACCCGGTGCGCATGTACATGCGCGAAATGGGTACCGTCGAACTGCTGACGCGCGAAGGCGAAATCGACATCGCCAAGCGCATCGAAGACGGCATCAACCAGGTGCAGTGCTCGGTTGCCGAATACCCGGAAGCCATCACCTACCTGCTTGAGCAGTACGATCGCGTCGAAGCGGGCGAAGCGCGCCTGTCCGATCTGATCACCGGCTTCGTCGATCCTAACGCGGAAGAGGACATCGCCCCAACCGCGACCCACATCGGTTCCGAACTGTCGAGCGAAGAGCAAGACGACGACGAAGAAGATGAGGATGCCGAAGACGACGACACCGAAGACGACAACAGCATCGATCCTGAGCTGGCGCGTCAGAAGTTCGCCGAACTGCGCGATCAGTATGAAGCGACGCGTCTGGTGATCAAAAAGAACGGCCGCAGCCACGCCAGCGCCGCGGACGAGATCCTGAAGCTGTCTGAAGTGTTCAAGCAGTTCCGCCTGGTGCCGAAACAGTTCGACTTCCTGGTCAACAGCATGCGCACCATGATGGATCGCGTTCGCACCCAGGAACGCATCATCATGAAGCTGTGCGTTGAACAGTGCAAAATGCCGAAGAAAAACTTCGTCACCCTGTTCGCCGGCAACGAAACCAGCGACTCCTGGTTCGAAGCCGCACTGGCGATGGCCAAGCCATGGTCGGAAAAGCTGAAAGACGTTGCTGAAGACGTGCAGCGCAGCCTGCAGAAACTGCGTCAGATCGAAGAAGAAACCGGCCTGACCATCGAGCAGGTCAAAGACATCAACCGTCGCATGTCGATCGGTGAAGCGAAAGCTCGCCGCGCGAAGAAAGAGATGGTTGAGGCCAACCTGCGTCTGGTTATTTCCATCGCCAAGAAATACACCAACCGCGGCCTGCAGTTCCTGGATCTGATCCAGGAAGGCAACATCGGCCTGATGAAAGCGGTAGACAAGTTCGAATACCGCCGCGGCTACAAGTTCTCGACGTACGCCACCTGGTGGATCCGTCAGGCTATCACCCGCTCCATCGCCGACCAGGCGCGCACCATCCGTATCCCGGTGCATATGATTGAGACCATCAACAAGCTCAACCGTATTTCGCGCCAGATGCTGCAAGAGATGGGCCGCGAGCCGACGCCGGAAGAGCTGGCCGAGCGCATGCTGATGCCGGAAGACAAGATCCGCAAGGTGCTGAAGATCGCCAAAGAGCCAATCTCGATGGAAACGCCGATCGGCGACGACGAAGATTCGCATCTGGGCGACTTCATCGAGGATACCACCCTCGAGCTGCCGCTGGATTCCGCGACTTCGGAAAGCCTGCGTTCCGCCACCCACGACGTGCTGGCCGGCCTGACCGCGCGCGAAGCGAAAGTGCTGCGCATGCGTTTCGGCATCGACATGAACACCGACCACACGCTGGAAGAGGTTGGCAAGCAGTTTGACGTTACCCGTGAGCGTATTCGTCAGATCGAAGCCAAGGCGCTGCGCAAGCTGCGTCACCCAAGCCGCTCCGAAGTGCTGCGCAGCTTCCTGGACGACTAAGTCCGGCGGTTGCACTCAAAACAAAAACCCCGGCCTGCCGGGGTTTTTTTATGCCTCAGAACATGCTGTTGCCGCTGGCGGTCTTCTCCGGCACCGGCTGCGTCACGTCCCAGTGCTCGACGATTTTTCCGGCGCTGTCGAGACGGAAGATATCGACGATCGCCGCCGTCTTGCCGGCTTCGCGCCCGCTGACTTCCACATGCAGAATCACGTAGTCGCCGTCGACGAACGCCTGTTTTACCTCACTGTGCGAGTTGGGGTAACGCGTTTTCAGCAGCTCGACAAATCGACGAAAACCCGCCACGCCGTCTTTGGCGTTGGGGTTATGCTGCTTGTACTGTTCCCCCAAAAACGGCCGCGCCGCCGCAAAATCCTTGTTGTTCAGCCCCTGCTGATAAAACTCCAGCACGTTCTGCTTGTTGCGCGCTTCCTGTGGCGAATGCCCCGCCTGTGCAGCGCCGGTCACCAATAACAGCGCCATCACACAGCCTTTCATTATCGATGTCATCGCATACTCCCTTGTGTCATTGCAGCGCCAGGAACAGCTCGCGATAGCTGGCGGTAAGCTGCTCCAACGTGGCGCGGTTCAATCCGCTGGGGTTGGGCAATACCCACACCTCGGTTTGCCCCAGCATCATCGCCTGCTTGCCCCAGGGCGCGTTTTTCACCCCGAAGGCGGTGGCGAACGCCTGCTTGCCTAAAATCGCCAGCGCGCGCGGCTGGTAGCGCAGGATCTTCTCTTGCAGCGCCTCACCGCCGCTGCGCAACTCGTCACGCGACAGCTCGCTGGCCGCCACCGTCGGGCGCGCCACCAGCGCGGTAATGCCGCAGCCGTTATCCTTCAGCTGCTGCCACTGCTCCGGTGCCAACTGGCTCTCGGTAAAGCCGGCCTGATGGATCACCTTCCAGAAGCGGTTGCTGCCGTTGGCGAAAGGGTAGCCCTGATGGGCGGAAGAAAGGCCGGGGTTGATGCCGCAAAACACCACCCGCAGGCCAGGCGCCAGAAGTTCCATGAGTATCGTGAGTCCATTGCAGGGATTTACTGCGGTTATCGCAAAATCCGCCAGCAATTACAACAGGCTAGAACTGTGCAGAAAAGCAACATACGGGCGGGTAACAGTAGACCGCCGCTTAAGGATTCCCTATAATCTCGCGGCTTGGCCCCTTAGCTCAGTGGTTAGAGCAGGCGACTCATAATCGCTTGGTCGTTGGTTCAAACCCAACAGGGGCCACCAAATTTTTGCTTTAAAATCATATAAAAAAGCCACTTTTCTCGAAGTGGCTTTTTTATTTCTTGCTCACAGTGGCGGTAAAATGGCGGCAGTATGCCAACACTCTCAGCTATCTTTACCCTCTTAACCAGCCTATAGCCAGACTTACCAGGAAGCCGGCAAAGAAGATCGCGACAGCCGCAGCGATAGATTTCCACCACTCATCAAACCAGAACAAGGCAACAAATGCCGCTATAGAGAACAGGCCAATGACTATGGACTCAGCCAAGTCAGCAGTTTGTCGGCCAACAAATTTAACGAACTTCACAAGAAAGGATTTTAGCCAGTTCATTGATTTTATTACTTAACGATAGGAAGTCATCATCACTTAACCATTAGTTAAAATCCAACCGCTGGCTTTTGATTGATCCATCCGCTATCGGTCACCTCTTACAAGGCT
Organism: Serratia sp. CY74737; assembly: GCF_052166775.1. Taxonomy (NCBI): domain Bacteria; kingdom Pseudomonadati; phylum Pseudomonadota; class Gammaproteobacteria; order Enterobacterales; family Yersiniaceae; genus Serratia; species Serratia sp. CY74737. Next base: position 226,425 of record NZ_JBJNOF010000006.1, on the reverse strand, counting down.
ACACAAAGCAATAGTGACAAACACCAGTAACAGGAATATTGCCGCGCTCAGAATTCGTTGCCACCATTCGTCGAACCAGAACAGTGAGCCAAACGCAGCGACAGAAAATATCCCGCCCAAAATCGCTTCCACAAGGTGCGACAATCCTTTACCGAGCTTACTGCCCCAAGACTTTAGATAGCTCATGATTCACACCTTCACAGAACATTTTCGATTTGCTGGTATAGGCAACAAAGGGTTCAAGATACTCCTCCGCCAGAAAGTAGATCATGTCCAAATTTCGTGGCGTGAGCTTATGGTACGTTGAGGGATATTGTTCCCGCAAACGACGCGAAGAAACGGCGGCCTGTTCAATAATTCCTTGTAAAAGAATGATGTTTAGCCCAGCAATGGTGACACCTTTGAATACCCATTTGAAAAGTGTGCTGCCGATAACCTTTTTCAAAATATGGTGTGTGATTTGCTGAACCAGAATGAACTGCGTCCCCATACGTCCTGTAAGATAACCCTCTACATGGTTTAATTTTTGGCTTAGCACGGTTTGTGTTTGCAGATCCATCCGCTGATAGCAGTCACGGATAATCACCGCTATCAGCTCACGTAGCGGGGCTTCGATACCATAGCCGGCACGAACGACCTTGATGAACCGTTCCGTTTCGATTTCATTGCGGCGCTTAAGCTCTCGACCGCCGAGCCCTGCTCCCTGCCATGTCCTACGAGCACTATAGGCAATGCCCCTTGGTAAAGACTCTATTCCCTCAAGAATTCCTTGAGCTACGGCTTTCGCATCCATAACAATCCCTTATCAGCGCCCTGGCCGTACCCTATACTAACTTCGCTTAAAATATCAACACCCCTTTCATCCTAATGAAGGGCGCCCCTCGGCATAATGGCTTTTTTGTTTCCCGCTGCCGTGCCACACTTCCCTCTCGGCATTCCTGATTTATTCCGACTCATAAGGCCCCTGCATGATCGTCAACTGCGACCACGACAACCTTGATGCCTGGCTGGCGCTGCGCTCGGCGCTGTGGCCCACCTGCCCGCGGGAAGAACACCGCGCAGAAATGCGCGAAATATTGGCTTCGCCGCACCACACCGCGTTTATGGCGCGGGGGCTGGACGGCGCTTTCGTTGGCTTTGCCGAGGTCGCGCTGCGCTACGATTATGTCAACGGCTGCGAATCGTCGCCGGTGGCGTTTTTGGAAGGGATCTATACCATCGAACGCGCCCGCCGCCAGGGCTGGGCGGCGCGTTTGATCGCGCAGGTGCAGGAGTGGGCCAAGCAGCAGGGGTGCAGCGAGCTGGCGTCGGATACCGATATCGCCAATCTGGACTCCCAGCGCCTGCATGCGGCGCTGGGCTTTGCAGAAACGGAACGGGTGGTGTTTTACCGAAAAACGCTTGGCTGATCAGGCGGCCTTGCTTTGCCGCTGATGCGCCAGCTGCTCGGCGCGCAGCAGGATCTCCTGCAGATCGTCCTCGTCGATATCGAACAGATCTCCCTCCATCAGCGCCTCGTGCAGATCGGCGCGGGTGATGGCAACGGCATCGATCGGCAGATTGGCCGGCTTGGCCTCCGCCGGCGCCAGCGCGTGCGGGTAGCGTCGCCCGGCCAGGTTATTGAACAGAATGGCCAGCACCGCCAGCAGCACCGAGTTCAGCAGCACCGGGTACAGCACAAAGTGATAGCCCATCTGGTGAATACCGGGGCCGCCGAGGATGGCGGTCAGCGCCACCGCCGCCGCCACGCCGCAGGCCAGGCCCGGATCGGATCGGGGATCAGCAGACCGACGCTGACGCCCACCGTCGCCGCCAGCGCATTGCCGCCGACGATCGACCAGGGCTGCGCCAGCGGGCTGTTGGGCACGCCGAACAGCAGCACCGCCGAAGCGCCCATCGGCGCGATAAACCACAGGTTCACCTCACCCAAAATAAAGTGGCTGATCCAGCCGGCGAGCATCAGCCCCAAACCGGCACCGACGCTGGAAATCAGCATCTCTCGCTTGCCCACCGCCAGCGGGTGCGGCCACAGGCGCGCAACTCCCACTCTTACCCGTTCTATCCACTGCGTCTTCATGTTACCCGATACGGCTCAATTCACGTGTTGGCAACAAATATATCACGTCGCGCCAGCGCCGCCGTCCGCCGCGTCATAAAAGAACTTTTAGGCTAACAGATTGATTTTTAGCCTCCCCTCAACAATGATGAATGTTCCCCCCTTAACCCCGAGGAACCGCCGATGTCTCAACCGATCATCGAACTTTACACCGACAGTGAATTTTTCAGCCCGTACGCCATGTCCGCCTTTGTCGTGCTGACGGAAAAAGGCATTCCGTTCACCGTGAAGCCGGTGGACCTGGCGAAAGAAGAGAACAAAGAGGCGGCCTACGCGGCGCTGTCGCTCACCCGCCGGGTGCCGACGCTGGCGATCGGCGAGTTCCAGCTCTCGGAGTCTTCGGCGATCGCCGAATACCTGGAAGACATCCACCCGGCCCACGCCGTATACCCGCGCGACGTGAAGCTGCGCGCCAAGGCGCGCGAGATCCAGGCCTGGCTGCGCAGCGATCTGCTGCCGATCCGCGCCGAGCGCTCGACCGAGGTGGTGTTCAACAACGGCAAGTTCCCGTCGCTGTCCGAAGCCGCGCAGGAGGCCGCGCGCAAGCTGATCGCCGCCGTAGAAAAACTGCTGAGCCACGGGCAGGACAATCTGTTCAGGGAGTGGTGCATCGCCGACACCGATCTGGCGCTGATGCTCAACCGGCTGGTGATGCACGGCGACCCGGTGCCGGAGCGCGTGCGCCACTATGCGCACAAGCAGTGGCAGCGCCCGTCGGTGCAGGCCTGGCTGGCGTTGTCGGAAAAACGGCGCGCCTGAGAAAAAAATCGGCGGCCACGACGCCGCCGTTCTCAATGCCGAGAAACAACATCACTGCTTGAGGGAAGGCAAATCACCATCCAGAGGGCAGATAGCCTAACAATGAAGCGATGGCGTACACCGCGCTGGCCAGATACAGCAACACAATGCTGATCTGCAGCAGCGGATGTGTGATCCAGTTACACTGCCAGCGTGGGGTTTGGTCGCCGTGTTTGCGCGCGCCGCGCAGGATCAGCATCGGCATGATCGACAGGATCACCCCGCTGAACACCCCGGCGAAGTAGAGCGCGTTGACGAACGACACCAGCCCGCTGTAGGCCAGCGCGAACGGCGGCACCACCACCAGCAGCAGCACGCCGAAGCGGCGCAGCGGCAGCTCGTCGTTGCCCAGCCGGAACTTGTCGAAAATATTGGTCAGGAAGCTGCCGCCCAATCCCCAGTACGAGGTCAGCATCGCGCACAGCGCAAAGATGTTGGCGGAGAAGAACGCCCACTGCCCCAGCGCCTGGCCCCAGGAAATAGTGGCCACGTCGGAGATGTCATTCAGCCCGCTGAGCGCAATCACCGACATCGGTACCGCCGCCAGCAAAATGAACGTCACCACCATGCCGACAATGATCGCCTTCGGCAGTTGCTCCGGTTTGTCGGCAAAGCCGCGCGCCATTTCCGGCACGATGTATTGCGCCGAGAAGCAGAACACCACCACGTTGAACACCGGCACCATATAGCGCCAGTCGCCGTCCAACAGGTTGCGCATCTGGGTGGTGTCTTTCAGCAGCGTCGCCGCCACCAGTGCGGTCAACATCACCACCATGCCGATGCTGATGAACTTCTCGCCGCGGCCAATCGCTTTCAAACCGAGGTACAGCACGCCGGCGGCGGGCACGAAGAACAGCAGGCTGCCCAGCGCCGGCGAGATGCCGAACAGCGATTGCAGCAGCTTGCCGCTGCCGGTCATATAGGCGGTGAGCGCCCCAACGCTGTTGACGCACACCGAAGCGAACATCAGCCAGGCGCCCAGGCCGCCGACGTAGCGCTTCGCCAGCCCGCTCAGCTGCAGATGCGCGCGGGTGCGCAGCGTGGATTCGGCAACGTACAGCATGGTGATGGTGGTCAGGCTTCCCACCAGCACCAGCCAGAACAGCAGCGGCAGAAAGCCGGCCTTGCTGGAGGCGTAGGCGATGGAGAGCACCCCGGCGCCGATGTTAGTGCCGACGATCATCGCCACCCCTTCGAGGAAACTTAACGATTTGGCGGGTGCAGGTGCTCGCACCCCGGCGGCAAGCGCCGGAGAAACAGAGATATTATCAGACATGCATCATCCTTTATCGCCCGGCGACGCTGGCCGCCGGGATGGGTTAACGTCCTGACGCTCAACAGCTCACATCGATACACAGGTATTTCAGCTCCAGATATTCTTCTATCCCGTAGCGCGATCCTTCACGCCCGAGCCCTGACTGTTTCACGCCGCCGAACGGCGCCACTTCGTTGGAAATCAGCCCGGTGTTGATGCCGACCATGCCGTACTCCAGCGCCTCCGGCACGCGCCACTGGCGCGCGGCGTTCTGCGTGAACAGGTAGGCGGCCAGGCCGAATTCGGTGTCGTTGGCCATGGCGATGGCTTCTGCCTCGTCATGGAAGCGGAACAGCGGCGCCACCGGCCCGAAGGTCTCTTCTTTGGCGAAGCGCATCTTCTGCGTTACGCCGGTCACCACCGTTGGCTGGAAGAAGGTGCCGCCCAGCGCGTGCGGCTGGCCACCGGTGGCGATCTGCGCCCCTTTGATCAGCGCGTCGTCGATATGGCTCTGCACCTTCGCCACCGCATCGCTGTCGATCAGCGGCCCCTGGGTGGTGCCTTCCTGGCTGCCGTCTCCCACTTTCAACTGCTCGACCGCCGCCACCAGTTTCTCCGCCAGCCGCTCGTAGATGCCGTCCTGCACGTAGATACGGTTGGCGCACACGCAGGTCTGGCCGCTGTTGCGGAATTTGGAGGCCATGATGCCCGCTACCGCCGCGTCCAGATTGGCGTCGTCAAACACGATGACCGGCGCGTTACCGCCCAGCTCCAGCGACAGTTTCTTGATGCTCGGCGCGCACTGCGCCATCAGGATGCGGCCGACCTCGGTCGAACCGGTAAAGCTCAGCTTGCGCACCACCGGGCTGTCGCACAGCACCTTGCCCACCTGCGCCGCTTCGCCGGTCACCACCTGCAACACGCCGGCGGGAATGCCGGCGTCCTGCGCCAGCTTCGCCAACGCCAGCGCGGTCAGCGGCGTTTGCTCGGCCGGTTTGACGATGATGGCGCAACCGGCCGCCAGCGCCGGCGCCACCTTGCGGGTGATCATCGCCGCCGGGAAATTCCACGGGGTGATGGCCGCGCACACGCCGATCGGCTGCTTCACCACCACCAGACGCTGCGAAGCCTGCGGCGCCTGCAATACCGCGCCGTCCACCCGCTTGGCCTCTTCGGCGAACCAGGTGATGAACGACGCGGCGTACGCCACTTCGCCGCGCGCTTCCGCCAGCGATTTGCCCTGCTCGGCAGTCATCAGCTGCGCCAGATCTTCCTGTGCGGCCAGCACCTTGTCGGCCCAGGCCAACAGCAGCGCGGAACGCTGCTTGGCGGTCAGCTGTTTCCACTCGTTTTGCGCCCGCTGCGCCGCCGCGATCGCCTGCTGGGTTTCCTCTTCGCTGACCAGCGGAATGCTGGCCAGTTCGACGCCGGTGGCCGGGTTGATCACCGCTTCACGTTTGCCGCTCAGGGCATCGCACCACTCGCCGTTAATCAGACACTGGCTGCGCAACAGCTCGGGATTATTCAATTTCATGCCGATCGCTCCTTAGTGGGCCAGCGCGCGGGACAGAATGCCCATCGCCTTGGTGAACTGATCGTCCGGGATGGTCAGCGGATAGAGGAAGCGGATCACGTTGCCGTTCACGCCGCAGCTCAGCAGCAGCAGCCCTTCCTCCATCGCCTTCTGCTGCACCTGACGGGTGATCTCCGCCGAAGGCTTGCCGGTAGCCGGATCGTTGAACTCCACCGCCACCATCGATCCCTGCGCGCGCACATCGGCGATCGCCGGGCTGGTTTTGCGCGCCTGCTGGAGCACTTCCACCAGGTGCTGCCCCAAGCGCTGAGCGCGCTGGCACAGCTGCTCTTCTTCGATCACGTCCAGCACCGCGTGCGCGGCGGCCACCGCCAGCGGGTTACCGGCATAGGTGCCGCCCAGCCCGCCCGGCGCCGGCGCGTCCATCACCTCGGCGCGGCCCGCCACCGCCGACAGCGGCATGCCGCCCGCCAGGCTTTTCGCCATAGTGATCAAATCGGGCTTAACGCTGTAGTGCTCCATGGCGAACAGCTTGCCGGTACGGGCGAAGCCGGTCTGCACTTCGTCGGCGATCAGCAGGATGCCGTGCTGGTCGCACAGCGCGCGCAGCGCCTGCATGAAATCGGCCGGCGCTACGTTGAAACCGCCCTCGCCCTGCACCGGCTCCAGCACAATAGCCGCCACCTGCTTGGGATCGATATCCGCTTTAAACAGGCGATCCAGGCTGTTCATCGCGTCTTCGGTGGTCACGCCGTAGAGCGCGTTCGGGTACTGGCCGTGGAACACCGAGCCGGGGAATGGGCCAAAGCCCAGTTTGTAAGGCGCCACTTTGCCGGTCAGCGCCATGGTCATATAGGTGCGGCCGTGGAAGCCGCCGCCGAAGGTGATCAAGCCCGGACGGCCGGTGTAAGCGCGGGCGATCTTCACCGCGTTTTCCACCGCTTCCGCGCCGGTGGTGAAGAAAGCGGTTTTACACGGGCCGGCGATCGGCGCGCGCTGGTTGATGCGCTCCGCCAAAGAAACATAGCTTTCGTAAGGAACGATCTGATAGGCGGTGTGGGTGAAGGCCTGCAGCTGCTTTTCAATTGCGGCGATCACCTTCGGGTGACGGTGCCCGGTGTTCAGCACGGCGATCCCCGAAGCAAAGTCGATCACTTCTTTGCCTTCCACATCCCACAGCGTGGCGTTCTCTGCGCGCTCGGCGTAAAAACCACACATCACGCCCACTCCGCGCGGGGTGGCGTCCTGACGGCGTTGGTTCAATTCTGCGTTTTTCATGCTGTTCTCTCCGGTCGGTGCCAGTTACACGTTTCGTTCACATTCGTGAAACAATGCCGTTTATTTACACAGGATGTGGCCCTATAATCGAGTGCCAGTTACGAATAATTGAGGGATCCAATTGCGTTCATTGAGTGGTGATCTGTTGCTGCAGCGCCTCGGCGAACAGCCCGAAGACAAGCTGCACAAGCGGCTTTACAACGCGATCCGCACCAGCATTCTCGACGGCAGCCTGCCGCCCTCCAGCCGCCTGCCCGCCTCACGCGATCTGGCGCAGGAGCTCAGCCTGTCCCGCAACACCGTGTTAACCGTTTATGAACAACTGCTGGCGGAAGGCTACGTGTCGGCGCGCGCCGGCAGCGGCACCTTCGTCGCCGACACGGTGCCGGACAGCTGCCTCTCCACCGGCGGCGCCCCGGCGGACGGCAGCGGGCAACCGCGACGCGTCGAACTGTCGGCGCGCGGCGCCACGCTGCTGCACCACGCCAGCGCCAGCCCCAAACAGTGGGGGGCATTCATTCCCGGCGTGCCTGACGTCAACGCCTTTCCCCATCAGCTGTTCAGCAAGATCCAGGCGCGCCTCAGCCGCCGCCCAACGCCGCAGCGGCTGACCTACAGCAATCAGGGCGGCAGCCCGGAGCTGCAGCATGCGTTGGTGGAGTATTTACGGGTAGCGCGCTCGGTGCGCTGTTCGCCGGAACAGATCCTGATCACCGAGGGCATCCATCAGGCGATCGATCTGGTGACGCGCATGTTGTGCAATCCGGGGGATGACGCCTGGATCGAAGAGCCGGGCTATTGGGGGATCCGCAATATTCTGCGCATCAATGCGCTGAACATCTGCCCGCTGGCGGTGGACGAAGCCGGGCTGGTGCCGCCGGAGCAGCCGACCAACCCGCCGCGGCTGATCTTCGTCACCCCGTCGCACCAGTATCCGCTCGGCTCGGTGATGAGCCTGGCGCGCCGCCAACGGCTGCTGGCGCTGGCGCGCAACGCCGGCGGTTGGATCGTCGAGGACGACTACGACAGCGAATTCCGCTTTTCCGGCCAACCGATCCCGGCGCTGCAAGGGCTGGAAGCCGACGCGCCGGTGATTTACATCGGCACCTTCAGCAAAACACTCTACCCGGCGCTGCGCCTCGGCTATGTGGTGTTGCCGCCGCCACTGGTGCAGGCGCTGAAAACCGCCCACGCCGAGCTGTACCGCGGCGGGCACCTGCTGATCCAGAGCGCGCTGGCGGAGTTCATCCAGGCGGGGCACTACACCGCGCACATCCGCCGCATGCGGCTGCTGTACGCCCGGCGGCGCGCCTTCCTGACCGGCTTGATCGAACGGCACCTCGGCAAACAGGCGCTCAGCGAGTTCAACAGCAACGCCGGATTGCACCTGATCCTCAACCTGCCGGACGAGGCCGACGACATGGCGATCGCCGCCGCCGCCGGCGCGCAAGGGGTGCTGGTGCGGCCGCTGTCGCGCTACTACATGCTGCCCAATCGGCGGCGCGGCCTGCTGATGGGTTTTGCCTGCGTGCCGGAAGAGCAGATGGCCGCCGCCTTCACCCAACTGCTGGCGTGCATCAACGCCCCGCACTAAGTCAGAGCGCCGCCCACCTGCCTCACCAGGCCTGAAGCCACCAGCCGTCTGCCTGTCGGTGCAGGCGGTGCGTCGGCCGCAGCGCCTGCAGGAAGTCTTCGTCGTGCGACACCACCATCATCGCGCCGGGGAAATCCGCCAGCGCGGTTTCAATCGCCAACGACGACGCCAGATCCAGGTGGTTGGTCGGCTCGTCGAGCAACAGCAGCTGCGCCGGTTGTCGCCGCCACAGCGCGCAGGCCAACGCCGCCTTGAGCCTTTCACCGCCGCTCAGCGAGCCCAGCGGCAACGCGATGCGATCCGCGCCAAGCTGCAACTGCGCCAGCCGGGTGCGCAACGCGCCTTCCGCCAACGGCGAATCCTGTAGCCCCAGATGCTCCATCACCGACAGGCCCGGGTCGAGCTGCGACAGGGTTTGATCGAGGTAGGCGGTCGACAGCGGACAATGACAATGGCCGGAAAGCGCCGCCAGCCGGCCGAGAATGGTCTTCAGCAAAGTGGATTTGCCGCAGCCGTTGGGGCCGGTCAACGCCACGCGCATCGGGCCGTCGATACGCAGATCGAGCGGCGGCGCGCTGACGAACGGCAGCTGCAGCCGCTCGAGCACCAGCACCTGCTTGTTCGCGTTCACTTCACTGCCCGGCAGCGCCAGCAACACCGGCTGTTCCTCTTCCACCCGCTGGTAGGCTTCGCGCACCGCCGCATCGAGGCTGTCGCGCCGATCCTGATGCTGTTTGCGCAGCGTGCCGAGGCTCTCTTTCGCCGCCGACTTGTAGGCCACCCGCTCGAAAGAGGCGATATTCAGCGTATCGACGACGCGCAGCGTTTGCGCCGAGCGCCGCTGGCTCATGTCGTGCTCTTTCTGTTGGCGGGCGCGGGTGCGGCGGCGCTCCTCGCGCGCATGCTCCAGATCGGCGCGCGCCGCCTGCTGCTCCGTATCGCGCTGGCGCCGGTAGTCATCATAGTTGCCGCCGTAGCTGCGCAGCGCGCCGGGCGTCAGTTCGACGATGCGCTCCATGCGCGCCAGCAACTGCCGGTCATGGCTGGCGATCAGCAACCCGCCCCGCCACTGATCCAGCTGCTGATACAGCCAGGCGCGCCCGACGCTGTCGAGGTGGTTGGTCGGTTCGTCCAGCAGCAGAAAATCCGCCTCGCCGAGCAAGGCGCCGCACAGCGCCGCGCGCATCCGCTCGCCGCCGCTCAGCGAACCGGCGGATCGCAACGGATCGAAGGCCGGCAGCCCGGCAGCGGCGAAGGCGTTTTGCAGGCGATCGTGGAGATCCCATCGCCCTTCCAGACGATCGATATCGTCCGCCAGCGGCCGTCCCTGCTCGAGACGCGCCAGCGCGGCGAACGCCTCGCCATAGCCCAACAGCTGGGCCAGCGTGGTGTCCGCGGCGATCTCCGGTTGCTGTGCAACGTAAGCTACTGCGGCATGAGATTCGACGTGCCCGTTGCCCGGTTGATCCAGCCCGGCGATCAGGCGCAGCAGCTGGGTTTTGCCGACGCCGTTGCGCCCTACCAGGCCGCAGCGCTGCCGGTCGAAAGCGAGATCCAGCGGGCCGAACAGCGTTTCGCCGTCAGCAAATTGGCAGATCAGTTGATGTAAAACGAAATAAGGGGACTGCGCTGAATGAGCCATAAGCACTCCTGAATGAGATCAAAACATCCCCACAGGGCGCGAGAGCGCACAGCGTGGGACACGATATCAACAGGTGTGGGTGTTCATTTTCGGTAATGACTCCGCAGAGAGAAGGAATTTACAACGCGTAAAGGCTAACCGATCTTTTGTTCGTTATGCAAACAGAGTCTGAGATTCATGACATCTATCACATTCGGCGCAACGCAGATTCCCAAGCGGCGCGACAACGGCTAGATTTATCTCATCCGACCACTTGTGTTCACATAATAATAACAGATGCTCATCCCCAATCGCTTTCAACCTGCAGCTAGGCGGCAAGTTCGGGCGTTCCCAGGAGCTTACTCAAGTAAGTGACTGGGGCGAGCGAACGCAGGCAACAACGCTGCAGGTTGAAAGAGGCGGGGGATGAACGATGGAGAGTGCAATGAGCAATTACCCTCACCTGCTGGCGCCGCTGGATCTCGGCTTCACCACCCTGAAAAACCGGGTGCTGATGGGATCGATGCATACCGGCCTGGAAGAGCTGCCCGACGGCCCGCAGCGCCTGGCCGCGTTCTATGCCGAGCGCGCCGCCGCCGGCGTGGCGCTGATCGTCACCGGCGGCATTGCCCCGAACGAACAGGGCGTGGTGTTTCGCGGCGGTTCGATCCTCAACAGCGAGGAGCAATTGCCTCACCACCGCCCGGTGACTGAAGCCGTCCACCGGGCGGGCGGCAAAATTGCGCTGCAGATCCTGCACACCGGCCGCTACAGCTATCAACCCAAGCTGGTGGCCCCTTCCGCGCTGCAGGCGCCGATCAACCCGTTTACGCCGAGCGCGCTCAGCGCAGCGGAGATCGAGCAGACTATCGCCGACTTCGCCCGCTGCGCGGCGCTGGCGCAGCAGGCCGGCTATGACGGCGTTGAGGTGATGGGATCCGAGGGCTATCTGATCAACCAATTCTTGACGACACGCACCAATCAGCGCGACGACCAATGGGGCGGCAGCTTCACCAACCGCATGCGCTTCGCCGTCGAAACCGTCAGGGCGGTACGCCAGGCCGTGGGCCCGGAATTCATTCTGATCTACCGGCTGTCGATGCTCGATCTGGTGGAAGACGGCTCCAGCTGGCAGGAGATCGAGCAGCTGGCGCTGGCGATCGAACAGGCGGGCGCCACGATCATCAATACCGGCATCGGCTGGCACGAAGCGCGCATCCCGACCATCGCCACCATGGTGCCGCGCGCCGGATTCAGCTGGGTGACCCGCAAGCTGATGGGCAAGGTCAGCATCCCGCTGATCACCACCAACCGTATCAACGATCCGGCGGTGGCCGAGCAGGTGCTGGCGGACGGCTGCGCCGACATGGTGTCGATGGCGCGTCCGTTCCTCGCCGACGCCGCCTTTGTGCAAAAAGCCGCCGAGGGGCGCGCCGACGAGATCAATACCTGCATCGGTTGCAACCAGGCCTGCCTCGACCAGATCTTTGAAGGCAAGCTGACTTCCTGTCTGGTCAACCCGCGCGCCTGCCGTGAAACCGAAATGCCGCTGACGATGGCGGAAAAGCCGAAAAAACTGGCGGTGGTCGGCGCCGGCCCCGCCGGGCTGGCGTTTGCCACCACCGCCGCCAGCCGTGGTCATCAGGTAACGCTGTTCGACGCCGCCGAGCAGATCGGCGGCCAGTTCAACATCGCCAAGCAAATCCCCGGCAAGGAAGAATTCCATGAAACCCTGCGTTACTTCCGCCGTCAGCTGGCGCTGCGTGAAGTGACGGTCAAACTGGGCGCCAAAGTCGAGGCAGCGGATTTAAGCGAATTCGATGAGGTGATCCTCGCCTGCGGCATCGTGCCGCGCACCCCGGATATTCCCGGCATCGGGCACGCCAAGGTGCTGAGCTATCTGGATGTGCTGCGCGATAAAAAACCGGTCGGCCAGCGGGTGGCGATCATCGGCGCCGGCGGCATCGGCTTCGACACCGCCGAGTACCTTAGCCAGCACGGCGTCTCCAGCAGCCTGGATCAGGCGGAATTCAACCGCGAATGGGGCATCGACGGCCGCCTTGAACAGCGCGGCGGGCTGGCGGCGCAAGGCCCGCAGGCACCACGCGCCGCCCGGCAGATCTACCTGTTGCAGCGCAAAACCAGCAAGGTGGGCGAAGGCCTGGGGAAAACCACCGGTTGGATCCACCGCGCCAGCCTGGCGATGCGCGGCGTGAAGATGCTCAATAGCGTCAGCTATCGGCTGATCGACGACGAAGGGCTGCACATCACCCGCGCCGAGCAGGACAGCTGCCTGCCGGTAGACACGGTGGTCATTTGCGCCGGGCAGGAACCGCGCCGCGAACTGCAGCAGCCGCTGCTGGCGATGGGGAAAACCGTGCATCTGATCGGCGGCGCCGACGTGGCCGCCGAGCTGGACGCCCGCCGCGCGATCGATCAGGGCACGCGGCTGGCGATGACGCTGTAAAAAAGGGGCGCATCGCGCCCCTGATATTGATGACAAACCTCATCCCCATGCCGGGTTGGCAGAGAGCAGCGAATAGAAAACAAGGAAAATCAATTTATTGATTTTCGGCTGATAACCACAAAGGGGGAAAAACCACGCTTTTTCCCCCTTTGTCTACAGCCTGAGGGGCGTATCGCGCCCCTTGTTATTGATTCTCAGCGACGCGCGCCGGATTTCACCGCTCTCAAGATCACGAACTTCTTGTTCGAGGCCACCAGCGTGCAGTTGCCGAACAGACGTTTGAGCTTCTGATGGTAGTCGAGGTGACGGTTGCCGACGATGCGCAGTTCACCGCCCACTTGCAGGCAGCGCTTGGCGTCGCAGAACATCTGCCAGGCGGTGTGATCGGTAATGGCGTGTTGCTGGTGGAACGGCGGGTTGCACAGCACCGCCTGCACGCTTTCGCGCTCGATGCCCGCCAGCGCGTTGTTCACCTCAAACTGGCAGCGGTCCAGCTCTTGCGGCAGGTTGTGCTCCACGTTCAGCTCGCTGGAGGCCACCGCCATGTAGGATTCATCGACGAAAGTCACCTGCGCGTCCGGATTCTGCGCCAGCGCCGTCAGGCCAATCACGCCGTTGCCGCAGCCCAGATCGACGATATGGCCGTTCAGGCCGCGCGGCAGATGCTCCAGGAACAGGCGCGCGCCAATATCCAGGCTGCCGCGCGAGAAGACGTTGGCGTGGTTGTGGATCAGCCAATCGGTGCCGTCCAGCGTCCAGTTGGTGGTTTCCGCCGCCGCCGGCGGGACGATGTCCGCCGCCTGGCAGAAGATCAGGCGCGCCTTCTTCCACGCCAGGCTGGTGCGCGTTGGGCCCAGCACCTTTTCAAACAGCTGCATCGTCGAGGTGTGCACGTCGCGCGCTTTGGCGCCGGCGACGATCAGCGTGTCTTCGGTCACGACGTGGCGCAGCGCGCGCAGCTGCTGTTCCAGCAGCGCCAGCGCTTTCGGCACGCGAATCAGCACCACCGCCGGCGCCGCCGGCAGCTCGGCCAGACTGTCCAACAGCGTTACCTGCTCAGGATCCAGACCGTTGAGCTTGAGGTTGTGACGCGTCGCCAGCTGGCTCATGTACGAGTCGCTGACGCTGTAAGGACGATGCGCGTGCAGCGCACAGGCCAGGGTGCCGAAGTTATCGTTGAAAATCAGCACCGGGCGGCCGCCGATATCTACGTTTTCAAGCTGTTGCAGCAGATATTCGTCCGCCGCTTCCCACGCCTGCAGCTGGGTGGATTCTTCCTGTTGGGGATAACGCTCCAGCTCAAGTTGCTGTGTTCCCAGATCGAGTTGGCTCATTGCCCCTCCTGACTGATAAAATTTGGGCTGTTTATCCCCTAAAAACGCCCGTCAGTAAAATGTTTTTTCGGATAAATTGCGTATGTCAGGATTTGAGCGAAAAAACAGCATAGAATGACCGGCTGAATGGCCGTTGATACGGAACAAGAATGTCTGAATTGACCTACCTGCAAGGCTACCCGGCGCATCTGCAAAGCCAGGTGCAGCAATTGATCCACCAGAACCGGCTGGGAGACGTGCTGCTGCAGCGCTATCCGCAGGTGCACGACTGCACCACCGACAAGTCGCTGTATCAGTTTACCGTCGATCTGAAAAACCAGTATCTGCGCAACGCCCAGCCGCTGAGCAAGGTAGCCTACGACAGCAAGATCCACGTCATGAAGCACGCGCTGGGCCTGCACACCGCCATCTCTCGCGTGCAGGGCGGCAAGCTGAAGGCCAAGGCGGAAATTCGCGTGGCGACGGTGTTCAAGGTCGCGCCCGAACCGTTCCTGCGCATGATCGTGGTGCATGAGCTGGCTCACCTGAAAGAGAAAGATCACAACAAGGCGTTCTACAGCCTGTGTTGCCATATGGAACCGGATTACCACCAGTTGGAGTTCGATACCCGGCTGTATCTGACGCACCTTTCGCTGTTCGGCGAGCTGTATGCATAGCGAATGAGGGCGTGATAATCTGCGGTTTTAAGCCTGGACCGGAGCTCGCCATGATTCGCTTTGCCGTCGTCGGCACCAACTGGATTACGGAACGTTTTATTGATGCCGCCCATGAAAGCGGCAAACTCAAGCTGAGCGCCGTGTATTCACGCTCGCTGGAACAGGCGCAGGCGTTTGGCGCCAACTATCAGGTCACGCAGTTTTTCGACTCTCTCGAGGCGATGGCCCAGTCCGACGCCATAGACGCGGTGTATATCGCCAGCCCCAATTCCCTGCACTGCCCGCAATCGCTGCTGTTCCTGCGCCATAAAAAGCACGTGATCTGCGAAAAACCGCTGGCCTCCAACCAGCGCGAAGCGGAACAGCTGGCGGCCTGCGCGCGGGAAAATCAGGTGGTGCTGTTCGAAGCGTTCAAAAGCGCCTATCTGCCGAATTTTCTGGCGCTGCAGCAGGCATTGCCGAAAGTCGGCCGGCTGCGCAAAGCCTGCATCAACTATTGCCAATACTCTTCGCGCTACCCGCGCTACCTGGCCGGCGAGAACCCCAACACGTTTAACCCGCAGTTCTCCAACGGCTCCATCATGGATATCGGCTACTACTGCCTGGCCAGCGCGGTGGCGCTGTTCGGCGCGCCGCAGTCGGTGCTCGCCAGCGCCACGCTGCTGGAGACCGGCGTGGACGCCCACGGCACCGTCTGCCTGAACTACGGCGATTTCGACGTCACGCTTTCCCATTCCAAGGTCAGCGACTCGGCGATCCCGAGCGAGCTCCAGGGAGAGGAAGGCACGCTGATTATCGACAAGATTTCCGAGTGCCAGGGCGTGGCCCTGACGCCGCGCGGCGGCAACCGCCAAGATCTGAGCCAGCCGCAGCACATCAACACCATGCTGTATGAAGCGCTGGCCTTCGCCGAGTTGGTTGAGAAACGTCAGGTGGAACATCCGGGACTGGAGAATTCGCTGATCGTCGCCCGCCTGCTGACCGATATCCGCCGCCAGACCGGCGTCGTCTTCCCCGCCGACGGAGAATGAGATGAAACCGCTGCTCGTGATGCAAACCGGCGACGCGCCGCAGGCCATTCGTCAGGAATTGGCCAACTTTGATGGCATGTTCCTGCAACAGGGCAACATCGACGCCGAACGCGCGCACATCGTGCATCTGCCCGCCGGCGAGCGGCCGTTGCCGCCGGCCGCCTATTGCGGCGTGGTCATCACCGGCTCGCCGGCGATGGTGACCGAACGGCTGCCGTGGAGCGAGGCGGCGGCCGAGTGGCTGCGCCAGGCGATGGCGATCAAACTGCCGCTGTTCGGCGTCTGCTACGGCCACCAGCTGTTGGCCTACGCGCTCGGCGGCGAAGTGGGCTACCACCCGCAGGGCATGGAGGTGGGCACGCTGGAGATCGAACTGCTGCCCGCCGCGGCCGAAGACCGGCGGCTCACCCTGCTGCCGCCGCGCTTTAAAGCCAACCTGATCCACTCGCAGAGCGTGCTGACGCCGCCCGCCGGCGCGCAGACGCTGGCGCGTTCGCAGCAGGACGCGCACCAGATCCTGCGCTATGGCGATCATGCCCTGACCACCCAGTTCCACCCGGAATTCAACGGCGCGGTGATGAGCCAGTATCTGCAGTGGCTCGGCGAGCTGCATCCCGAGCAGCAGGCCCGCTATCAGCAGCAACAACAACAGGTTAGCAACACGCCGTTCAGCCGCCTGCTGCTGCAGGGATTCGTCGTCAGCCTGGGCGCGCAAAAAGCGTTGGCCGGCTAACGCGATTCACGTTGACCGCCGACACATTTTGCATTACTTTCTGCTCTGCAAAGGGGAGTAACTTCATTGCCGGTCAATCGTCATTACGATGCGCAAGCATCCGGTTACCGGGCAACCTGATGTCAAAGGTGTAACCACCTTCATCAACGTTGTAAGTGAGACCTTGCCGGAAGGCGAGGTTTGCTTGCAGCGTTCACAGAGCGGCTGGCGTCTTCCGACGTTGGCCGTTTTTGTTTTTGAAGGATACCTCTGATGATGAATTCCGTTGGCACACCGTGGTTGTGGGGCAGCTTCGCCGCCGTCATAGTCGTGATGCTCGCAATCGATCTCCTGTTGCAGGGCCGTAAAGGCGCGCACACCATGTCTATGAAGCAGGCCGCCAGCTGGTCGCTGGTGTGGGTCAGCCTCTCCCTGCTGTTCAATTTCGGTTTCTGGTACTACCTGAATGAAACCGCCGGGCGCGCCGTCGCCGATACCCAGGCGCTGGCCTTCCTCACCGGCTACCTGATCGAAAAAGCGCTGGCGTTGGATAACGTGTTCGTCTGGCTGATGCTGTTCAGCTACTTCGCCGTGCCGGCCAACCTGCAGCGGCGGGTGCTGATCTACGGCGTGCTGGGGGCGATCGTGCTGCGTACCATCATGATCTTCGCCGGCAGTTGGCTGGTCAGCCAGTTCCAGTGGCTGCTGTACCTGTTCGGCGCTTTCCTGCTGTTCACCGGTATCAAGATGGCGCTGGCGAAGGAAGATGACTCGGCGATCGGCGACAAGCCGCTGGTGAAATGGCTGCGCAGCCGCCTGCGCATGACCGACAGCCTGGAAGGCGAGCGTTTCTTCGTGCGCCGCAACGGCATCCTGTTCGCCACCCCGCTGGTGCTGGTGCTGATCCTGGTGGAACTGAGCGACGTGATTTTCGCGGTGGACAGCATTCCGGCGATCTTCGCCGTGACCACCGATCCGTTCATCGTGCTGACCTCTAACCTGTTCGCCATCATGGGCCTGCGCGCCATGTACTTCCTGCTGGCCAACGTGGCGGAACGGTTCTCGATGCTGAAATACGGCCTGTCGGTGATCCTGGTGTTTATCGGTATCAAGATGCTGATAATCGACTTCTTCCACATCCCGATCGGTATCTCGCTCGGCGTGGTGGCGGGCATCCTGACGCTCACCTTGCTGATCAACGCCTGGGTCAATCGCCGCAACGATCGCCTGGCGAAGAAATAACCATAATCTGTTATCCGGGGCGCTAGCCGCCCCGCGATTGTTTGGCAATTCCCCCAAAACGCCAAACGTTATTGCGATCACACAAATGTAACCAGTATGTTATCAAGTGTTGATCCGCGCTCAGAATTTCACCCTCGCCTCTTTCCAACATCATTCGATTGCTGAATACTGATTCGGCAAACACACTTAGTTACAGAATCATATAAAGCTGCCCGGCGTCGTTCCCGCCGCGGCGGCCAGATAACATCAGGAAGAGAAGCACTATGCAAAAACTACTACAAAGGATGACTCAGGGCAGCCTGGTTAAACAAATCATGGTCGGCCTGGTGGCCGGCATTCTGGTGGCGCTGGTTTCGCCGGCGGCCGCGGCGGCCGTCGGCCTGCTCGGCACCCTGTTCGTCGGCGCGCTGAAGGCGGTAGCGCCACTGCTGGTGCTGATACTGGTGATGGCCTCGATCGCCAACCATAAACAGGGGCAGAAAACCAACATTCGCCCCATCCTGTTCCTCTATCTGCTGGGCACCTTCGCTGCGGCGCTGGTGGCGGTCGTCGTCAGCTTTATCTTCCCTTCCACGCTGGCGCTGACCACCGGCGCAACCGACATCACCCCGCCAGGCGGCATCGTGGACGTGATGAAGGGCCTGTTGATGAGCGTGGTGGCCAACCCGTTCCATGCGCTGATTAACGCCAACTACATCGGCATTCTGGCGTGGGCCGTCGGGCTGGGGCTGGCGCTGCGCCACGCTTCCGAAACCACCAAGGGGCTGATCAACGACATGTCCCATGCGGTCACGCTGGTGGTGCGCGCGGTGATCCGCTGTGCGCCGCTCGGCATCTTCGGCCTGGTGGCCTCCACGCTGGCGGAAACCGGCTTCGGCGCGCTGTGGGGCTATGCGCAACTGCTGATGGTGTTAATCGGCTGTATGCTGCTGGTAGCGCTGGTGCTCAACCCGCTGATCGTGTACTGGAAGATCCGCCGCAACCCGTATCCGCTGGTGTTCGCCTGCCTGCGCGAGAGCGGCGTGACCGCCTTCTTCACCCGCAGCTCCGCCGCCAACATCCCGGTGAACATGGAGCTGTGCAAAAAGCTGAATCTGAATGAGGACACCTACTCGGTTTCCATCCCGCTGGGCGCCACCATCAACATGGCCGGCGCGGCGATCACCATCACCGTGCTGACGCTGGCGGCGGTAAACACGCTGGGCATCGCGGTGGACGTCCCGACCGCCCTGCTGCTGAGCGTGGTGGCCGCCCTGTGCGCCTGCGGCGCCTCCGGCGTGGCCGGCGGCTCGCTGCTGCTGATCCCGCTGGCGTGCAACATGTTCGGCATTCCGAACGACGTGGCGATGCAGGTGGTAGCGGTCGGCTTTATCATCGGCGTGCTGCAGGATTCGGCGGAAACCGCCCTCAACTCCTCCACCGACGTGCTGTTCACCGCCGCCGCCTGCCAGGCGGAAGACCAGCGGCTGGCGAACGAAGACCCGCTGAAGGTGCGTTAATCGCGCGTTGCTTCATAAAAAGGCGCTCCCTCGAGCGCCTTTTTTGTCAGCTTTACAGCGTCACCCCGCTTTTAAAGATCGCCAGCTCGCGAAAGTCGTTGGTTTCATTACGCGCCGGACGCCCGTTGGCAATCTCGACAATCAGATCGATGAAACGGCTGAGCAACGTCTCCATCGCCACGCCGTGAACCAGGCTGCCGGCGTCAAAATCGATCCAGTGCGGTTTCTTCGCCGCCAGCTCGCTGTTGGTCGCCAGCTTCACCGTCGGCACAAAGCCGCCGTACGGCGTACCGCGCCCGGTGCTGAACAGCACCATATGACAGCCGGCGCCGGCCAGCGCGCTGGTCGCCACCGCGTCGTTGCCCGGCGCGCTGAGCAGATTCAGCCCCGGCACGCGCAGCCGCTCGCCGTATTTCAGCACGTCCACCACCTGGCTTAGCCCCGCCTTTTGGGTGCAGCCAAGCGACTTCTCCTCCAGCGTGGTGATGCCGCCGGCCTTGTTGCCCGGCGACGGATTCTCATAAATCGGCTGCTGATGGGCGATGAAATAGCGTTTGAAATCGTTGATCATGTCGACGGTTTTATCGAAGGTTTCTCCATCGCGGCAGCGGCTCATCAGAATGCGCTCGGCGCCGAACATCTCCGGCACTTCGGTCAGCACCGTGGTGCCGCCGTTGGCGATCGCATAGTCGGAAAAGCGCCCCAGCAGCGGGTTGGCGGTAATGCCCGACAGCCCGTCCGAACCGCCGCATTCCAGGCCGAACTTCAGCTCGCTCAGGCGGCCCGGCTCGCGGCGATCGTGGCGCATCTCCCGATACAGCTCGTGCAACAGCGCCAGCCCGGCCTCCACTTCGTCGTCCTGCTGTTGGCACACCATAAAGCGCAGCCGCCGCTCGTCCCCTATCCCCAGCGTGGCGCGAAAGGCATCCACCTGATTGTTCTCGCAACCCAGCCCGATCACCAGCACCGCGCCGGCGTTGGGATGGCGCGCCAGGTTTTGCAGCATGATGCGGGTGTTGGCATGATCCTGCCCCAGCTGCGAGCAGCCGAACGGGTGGCTGAACAGATGCACGCCGTCGATCCCGTCCGCCTGTGTTTGCTGCAAAAAGCGCTGCTGGATCTGGCGAGCGATACCGTTGACGCAGCCGACGGTCGGCACGATCCACAGCTCGTTGCGGATCCCCACTTCGCCGTTGGCCCGGCGGTACAGCTGCACCTCGCGATCCGCCGCCTGCGGCGGCAGCGTCGGGAACTGCGGCTGGTAACGGTAGCTGTCCAGATCGCTCAGGTTGGTTTTGACGTTTTGCGAATGAATATGCTCCCCAGGCGCAATGGCCGCGAGCGCATGGCCGATCGGCTGGCCATATTTGATGATGTCTTCACCCTCGGCGATCGTGCCGAGCGCAAATTTATGCCCACGCGCCACCGGCTGCGCCAGTTTGACGACCGCGCCTTCCAGCTCAACGCGCTCTCCGGCAGCCAGATCGCGCAGCGCCACCGCCACGTTATCCTGCTCGTGAATCTTTATCGTACTTTGCATAAACCGGTCCCGGATAACGGCTACGCCAGTTCAATGGCGAAATAGTTTTTGGCGTTGTCGAAGCAGATGTTTTTCACCATCTCGCCCAGCAGCGCGATATCCGCCGGCGCTTCGCCGTCCGCCACCCAGCGGCCGATCATCTGGCAAAGGATGCGGCGGAAGTATTCATGGCGCGTATAAGACAAGAAGCTGCGGCTGTCGGTCAGCATGCCGACGAAGCGGCTCAGCAGCCCGAGCTGGGCCAACTGCGTCATTTGGCGCTGCATGCCGTCCTTCTGATCGTTGAACCACCAACCGGAGCCGAACTGCATCTTGCCCGGCGTGCCTTCCCCCTGAAAATTGCCGATCATGGTGCCGATCACTTCGTTATCGCGCGGATTGAGGCAATAGAGAATGGTTTTCGGCAGACCGCCCTGCCGCGCCTGAGCATCCAGCAGCCGCGACAGCGGTTCCGCCAGCGGCCGGTCGTTGATCGAGTCGAAGCCGATATCCGGCCCGACGGCGGCCAACATGCGGCTGTTGTTATTGCGCAGCGCGCCGATGTGATACTGCTGTACCCAGCCGCGACGCCGGTATTCGCCGGCCAAAAACAGCAGCACCGCGCTTTTGAACTGGGCGCTCTGTTCCGGCGTCGGCAGCTCGCCGTTCAGGCGGCGCAGCAGGATCGCATCCAGCGCCGCTTCATCGGCCTCGCCGAACACCACCACGTCCAGCGCATGATCGGCCACCTTGCAGCCGTGGGCGGCAAAGTGATCCATGCGCTTGTACAGGGCGTCGCACAGCGCGCTAAAGCGGCCGATGGCGGTGTCCGCCGCCGCCTCCAGCTGCTGCAGATAGTCGTTGAAGCCGGGCGCATCGATGGTGAAAGCCTTGTCCGGCCGCCAGCTCGGCAGCACTTTGATAGCGAAACTGCGATCGTCGGCGATCGCCCGATGATGACGCAGATCGTCGATCGGATCGTCGGTGGTGCCGACCATTTTCACGTTCATTTGCTGCATGATGCCGCGCGCGCGAAACGCATCCTGCGCCAGCAGCGCATTGCCGCGCTGCCAGATTTCATCCGCCGTGGCCGGCGACAACAGCATATCCGTGATGCCGAACGGGCGGCGCAGCTCCAGATGCGTCCAGTGATAGAGCGGGTTGCCGATGGTGTGCGGCACCGTGGCGGCCCAGGCGTCGAATTTCTCGCGATCGCCCGCATCGCCGGTGCATAACCGCTCCGCCACGCCGTTGGTGCGCATCGCCCGCCATTTGTAGTGATCGCCCCGCAGCCAGATATCGTACAGGTTGCTGAAGCGGGTATTCTCCGCGATCTGCTGCGGCGGCAAATGGCAGTGGTAATCGAAAATCGGCTGCTGCGCCGCGTAGTCGTGATACAAGCGCCGGGCAAATTCACTGTCCAGCAGGAAATCTTCGCTTAAAAACGTCGCCATCTCGGGCTCCTTACTTGCCGTGCGGCACGGGGTTCGAATCACAAAAGTTATCACACCAATTTTCACTAGCGTCCAGCAAATTTTTCCCGAGGCCTGCCGTTCATCCTCTCTCCACGCCCTTTTTCGCTCAATTTACCAGCAAAAATGCCCTGTTTCACCGGCCACAGTATCACTCAGGCGAATAATTCCTTTTGTGATATCACTCAACTTTTAAACCTGTATGACAGGTTATTGTCTCGCCAGCCGCATCGACGGCCACACCTTCAAACGGGGAGACACTTCGGATGCGTAAAATTAAAGGGTTACGCTGGTACATGATCGGACTGGTGACCATCGGCACCGTGCTGGGTTATCTGACCCGCAACGCCATCGCCGTGGCGGCGCCGACGCTGGAAGATACGCTGCACATCACCACCCAACAGTATTCCTATATCGTCGCCGCCTACTCCGCGTGCTACACCGTGATGCAACCGGTGGCGGGCTACGTGCTGGACGTGCTGGGCACCAAGGTCGGCTACGCCATGTTCGCCATTCTGTGGGCGCTGTTCTGCATGGGCACCGCGTTGGCCAACAGTTGGGGCGGGCTGGCGTTGGCGCGCGGCGCGGTCGGCATGGCGGAAGCGGCGATGATCCCCGCCGGGTTGAAGGCCAGCAGCGAATGGTTTCCGGCCAAAGAACGTTCGATCGCCGTCGGCTATTTCAACGTGGGCTCGTCGATCGGCGGCATGATCGCCCCGCCGCTGGTGGTATGGGCCATCGTCGCGCACAGCTGGGAGATGGCATTCATCATCACCGGCGTGCTGAGCCTGATCTGGGCCATCTGCTGGCTGCTGTTCTACAAACACCCGAAAGATCAGAAGAAACTGAGCCAGGAAGAACGCCGTTACATCCTCGAAGGCCAGGAAGCGCAGCACCAGACCTCTAACGCCAAAAAGATGTCCGCCTGGCAGATCGTGCGCAACCGCCAGTTCTGGGGCATCGCGCTGCCGCGCTTTCTGGCGGAGCCGGCGTGGGGCACCTTCAACGCCTGGATCCCGCTGTTCATGTTCAAGGCCTACGGTTTTAACCTGAAAGAGATCGCCATGTTCGCCTGGATGCCGATGCTGTTCGCCGATCTCGGCTGCATCGTCGGCGGTTATCTGCCGCCGCTGTTCCAGAAGTATTTCAAGGTCAACCTGATCGTCTCGCGCAAGCTGGTGGTGACGATGGGAGCGGTGTTGATGATCGGCCCCGGCATGATCGGCCTGTTCACCAGCCCTTACGCGGCTATCGCGCTGCTGTGCGTCGGCGGCTTCGCCCATCAGGCGCTGTCCGGCGCGTTGATCACCCTCTCTTCCGACGTGTTCGGCCGCAATGAGGTGGCGACCGCCAACGGGCTGACCGGCATGGCGGCCTGGACCGCCAGCACGCTGTTCGCCCTGGTGGTCGGCGCCCTGGCAGACACCCTCGGCTTCAGCCCGCTGTTCGCCGCGCTGTCGGTCTTCGACATTCTCGGCGCCATCGTCATCTGGACGGTGCTGCAAAACCGCCCGGCCGCCGACCCGCAGCCGGCCGCGCTGCAGCCCACCCCGGCGCGCAGCTGATCCCCCGCCCGGCCGCTGCGCCGGGCCCCTTGCTCCTCTGGCAGCGGTGCCGAATAAGTGGTATAACAAATCCGATGGCCACGCGCCCCTTCCCACCGCACCGTATAGAGCATTCACTATGGAATTCACTGAAACCAGACGCCTGTATCAGCAACTGGCCGCCGAGCTGAAGCAACGCATCGAAAGCGGCCGTTACCCGGTAGGCGACAAGCTGCCGGCCGAGCGATACATCGCCGAAGAGATGAATGTCAGCCGCACCGTGGTGCGCGAGGCGATCATCATGCTGGAAGTGGAAGGCTATGTGGACGTGCGCAAGGGATCCGGGATCCACGTGGTGTCCAACCAGCAAAAGCACCTGGTGGTGCCGGGCGACAGCATCGAGTTCGCCACCGCCGGCCCGTTTGAGCTGCTGCAGGCGCGCCAGCTGATAGAAAGCAACATCGCCGAATTCGCCGCCACCCAGGTGACCAAGCAGGATATCGTGCAACTGATGGAGATCCAGGAGCACGCCCGCAAAGAAGACCGTTTCCGCGACTCGCAGTGGGATCTGAAGTTCCACGTGCAGGTGGCGCTGGCCACCCAGAACACCGCCATGGCCACCATCGTGGAAAAAATGTGGGTGCAGCGGGTCAACAACCCTTACTGGAAGAAACTGCACGAGCATATCGACGAACGCTCGATCGCCAGCTGGTGCGACGATCACGATCAGATCCTCAAGGCGCTGATGCGCAAAGATCCTTACGCCGCCAAACTGGCCATGTGGCAGCACCTGGAGAACACCAAGCAGATGCTGTTCAACGCCACCAGCGACGACTTCGAATACAACGCCGACCGCTATCTGTTCGCCGAGAACCCGGTGGTGCACCTGGACGGCTTGAGTCACGAGCCGAAATAGCCACGGCGGTCAAAAACCGTCGGCTTATGTCAGGTAATGTAAAATCCGCTGAATCGATGCCGGAACCGCCGTTTGCCGTGTACTATTTCACCGTCGGCAACGTAGATTTCCCTGTTGCCAATCGTGCTATTTTGGTAGAGTTAGCCCACTTTTTTACCCATTGCTGCGGGGGCGGGACGCGAATAAATGCGCTGGTTGTTTGCCATGCTGATTGCTCTTTTCTGCTGGACCGGTTCGGTCTCCGGCCAACAGCTATGCGTGGCGTCATCCAAGCCCACCCCCAGCGCGCTGAGCAGCCTGCCGCTGCTGGCGGAGCCGGCGCTTTCCCCCTATGATCATGTGTATCGGGCACCGGCCGAAGCGCGCCGCAAAGCGCCCGGCAAGTTGCCGCTGCTCCTGCCCAGAGCGTACTCTTTCCCCGGTTCGCTGCTCGCGTCCTCCCTGCCGGCGCCGGTCTATACCCTGGCCGCAGAGCCGGGCTACCGAATTCGTTTCCCCCGCCAGGACACCCCGGCCCCCAACCGGCTTGCCCAGGTCGACTGGATGCTGGACGCCTCCAGGCAACAAAGTCGGCAGGCCGGCTGGAAAGAAAGCAACATGCAGTACCGTGGCACGCTGACTTACCACCTATGACCGGTGTCGCACCGCTTAGAAACCTTAAAGCAACGCCGTTTCATCGTTATCAGCATTCAGGATCGCCGCGCGCTTTCAGCCCACGCCCGCTCCGCCGCTGAGATAAAAATAAACAATGACGTTTTAGGAACACCGGATGGACATCATTAAAGAACTGATACATGCCTTATGGCAGCAGGATTTTGAGACGCTGGCGAACCCTTCGTTGGTGTGGACCCTCTACATCCTGCTGTTCATGATCCTGTTTTTGGAAAACGGCCTGCTGCCGGCCGCTTTTCTGCCGGGCGACAGCCTGCTGATCCTGGTCGGCGTGCTGATCGCCAAAGGCACCATGGGCTTCCCATTGACCATCGTTATCCTGACCGTCGCCGCCAGCCTGGGGTGCTGGGTCAGTTACATACAGGGCCGATGGCTCGGCAATACGCGAACGGTGCAAGGCTGGCTTTCGCATCTGCCGGCCCACTACCATCAGCGTGCGCATAACCTGTTCCACCGCCACGGCCTTTCCGCCCTGTTGGTCGGCCGCTTCCTGGCCTTCGTGCGCACCCTGCTGCCAACCATCGCCGGCCTGTCCGGCCTGAGCAACGCACGCTTCCAGTTCTTCAACTGGATGAGCGGCCTGCTGTGGGTCTTGATCCTGACGACGCTGGGCTTCGCCCTCGGAAAAACCCCGGTGTTCCGCAAGTATGAAGATCAGCTGATGTTCTGCCTGATGATGTTGCCGCTGGTGTTACTGGTGGTCGGCTTGGTCGGCTCGCTGATCGTGCTGTGGCGCAAGAAACGCGCCAGCGGCCAGAACCCGGGGAAAGGGGCGTGACAGCAAAGCGCCCGCGCTGGCAATACGTCCTGATGATCGCGCTCGCCCTGCTGGCGCTGGCGACGCTGTTGGTGCCCTGCATGGTGCGCACCGAGAGCGAGCTGCGCATTCGCGCCAGCCAGCAAGGGCTGTCGCTGCCCGACGGTTTTTATGTCTACCAGCGCCTGGATGAGCGCGGTATCCGCATCAAAAGCATCACGCCGGAAGGCGATGGCTTGGTTATCCGTCTGGATTCGCCGGAGCAGCAGTTGCTGGCGCGCGAAGCGCTGCAAACCATCCTGCCTCCCGGTTACCACATCGCGCTGAGCGAATCTCCCGTGCCAACGCACTGGGTGCGCGAATTTGCGCGCTCCCCACTCAATCTGGGATAATCCCCTTCAAATGAAGGGGATTCCTTTCATTGCCGTTATCTTCATTTTCACTCGCATCATTTAGCTCAAAAAACAATCAGTCGCACCGAATTTCGGCTGATTCTTTGGGGGCGCGCCGGTTTCATGGCTATGCTGAAGGATAACTTCAGCCGGCGATGAACGCCCTCCTCTCGCGCTGCCGCCTCCGGCAGTCAGGAAAGCGGATGCCTGTTCAGGCATCCCATGAAAAGGAACTGAGAAATGAAATTTCGCCACTCACTGTTACTGCTGCTGCCACTCTGCGCGCTGCCGACGCTGTCCTCGGCCGCTGAGGGCGGCTGCGCCGCCAAAGCGCAAAATATCCAGCAGCAAATCGACTACGCGACTCAGCACGGCAACACCCACCGCGTGGATGGGCTGAAAAAAGCGCTGAGCGAAGTGCAGACCCACTGCACCGAAGCCGGCCTGCAGGCCGAACGCCAGAAAAATATCGCAGAGAAACAGCGCAAGGTGGACGAGCGCCGGGAAGAGCTGAAAGAAGCGCAACAAACCGGCAAGCTGGACAAGGTCGCCAAGAAGCAGCAAAAGCTGGCCGAAGCGCAGGCTGAATTGAAACGCGCTCAGGCGGAATAATTTTTTTACACCAGCGGATTTATCGATGAGAGCCCCATCACACGGGATTTCTTAAGCATATGGAATTGATGTCTGGTGTTATCTGCTGGTCATCACCCCTTTGCTCCGGCGAAAAAATCCGCTATGTTAAAAGTCTGTCGAAATAAACGTTAAGGAATAATCACATGGCACATGATTCAAATGCAGAAAACTTACGCGCTGAACTGAAGTCCTTAGCCGATACGCTGGAGGAAGTGCTGAACTCCTCCACCGACAAGCCGAAAGCCGAGCTGGAGAAGCTGCGCTCGAAGGCGGAGGGCGCGCTGAAAGAGACTCGCGCTCGCCTGAGCGACGCCGGTGACAAGCTGGCTTCGCAAACCAAACAGATCGCCGGCCAGGCCGACGACTATGTGCGCGACAACCCGTGGACCGGCATCGGTATCGGCGCGGCGGTCGGCGTGGTGTTGGGCGTGCTGCTCGCGCGTCGTTAATCATGGCTGAACAACCGCAAGTGCGCGCGCAGGGCCCCGCTAAAGGGGTCCTGGATATCGGTCAGCGCATCATCACGATCCTGGTCGGCATGGTGGAAACCCGTGTCCGGCTGGCGGTAGTCGAGCTGGAAGAGGAGAAAGCCAACCTCATTCAGCTGCTGATCATGGCCGGCATGACGCTGCTGTTCACCGCCTTCGGTTTGATGAGCCTGCTGATCCTGATCTTCTGGGCCATCGATCCGGTCTACCGGCTGGTGGCGCTGGGCGCAACAACCGGCGTGCTGCTGTTCCTGGCCGTGGTCGGCACCATCTGGACGCTGGTCAAGGCCCGTCGCACCACGCTGCTGGGCGCCACGCGCAAGCAACTGGAGCTCGATCGCGCCGAACTGGAGCGAGAGCCATGAGCCGCCGCCGCTATCTGGAATGGAAAAAAGAGAGGCTGATTCGGCAGATCCAGCAACAGCGTCTGGATCTGGCCGAAAACAAGTCCCTGTGGCTGGAAAAGACCGAACGCATCGACCGCGGCTGGCAAACGGTGTTTGGCCTGCGCCGCTATCTGGTGCTCGGTTCCAGCGTCATGGCGCTGTACGGCATCCGCCATCCCAGCAAGATGATCCGCTGGTCGCGTCGCGCTTTCGGCGCCTGGAGCGCTATCCGTCTGTTTAAAAAGACGTTTTCCGCCAAGTAAGCCGCTTGGTCTTTCCTTCAAACCTCCTGTTGCTCTGCCCGCATTTTCTCCCTTGATACAACGCGTCCAACCCCGGGGCCGGGCAACCTGCTGATCGGCGGCATTTTATTAGCACGCTAAAGATTCAGATTTTTTGAAAAATTACGACAGTTTTACTTGCTAACAACCTGAGCACTTCCCGCTTAACATTCACTCCATCAATACGATACGAGCCGGACAGGGCGAACGTCCTGATATACCGCTCGTTGACATGGCTTCCGCCGAACAGGCATACAAAAACACTTTGGAGTAGATGATGAAAAAATTAGAAGATACAGGTTTGTTGGTTGCTCGTATTCTGATGCCAATCCTGTTTATCGTGGCAGGCTACGGCAAAATGGGTGACGCCTACGCCGGTACCCAACAGTACATGCAATCGATGGGCGTGCCTGGCTTCTTGCTGCCGCTGACCATCCTGCTGGAATTTGGCGGCGGTCTGGCGATCCTGTTCGGTTTCCTGACCCGCACCGTGGCGCTGTTCACCGCCGGTTTCACCATCCTGACCGCGCTGCTGTTCCACACTGATTTTGCGAACGAAGTAAACCAGCTGATGTTCATGAAAAACCTGACCATCGCCGGCGGCTTCATCGTGTTGGCGGTCGCAGGCCCGGGCGGCTTCAGCATCGACCGCCTTCTGAACAAGAAATGGTAATCTAAACTGTCATTCAGGGCCCGGCATGCCGGGCCCTGTCGTTTTTCACTCGGACACCAAGGAGATTCCCATGGGACAACTCGTCGATGGCGTTTGGCAAGACATCTGGTATGACACGAAATCTACCGGCGGCCGTTTCAAACGTTCAACCGCTCAGTTTCGCAATTGGGTGACCGCCGACGGTCAGCCGGGCGAACACGGCGCGGGCGGCTTCCAGGCCGAAGCGGGCCGTTATCACCTGTACGTTTCTCTCGCCTGCCCCTGGGCGCATCGCACGCTGCTGATGCGCAAACTGAAAGGGCTGGAGCAGATCATTCCGGTCTCGGTGGTGCACCCGCTGATGCTGGAAAACGGCTGGACCTTCGGCCAGGATTTTCCTGAAACCACCGGCGATCCGCTGTATCACGCCGACTTCCTGTACCAGATCTACCTGCGGGCCGATCCGCACTACAGCGGGCGCGTGACCGTACCGGTGCTGTGGGATAAACAGCGGCAAACCATCGTCAGCAACGAGTCCGCCGACATCATCCGCATGTTCAACAGCGCGTTTGACGGCGTCGGCGCTCGGGCAGGCGACTACTACCCGACCGCGCTGCGCGGCAAGATCGATGAGCTTAACGGTTGGATTTACGATCAAGTGAACAACGGCGTGTACAAGGCCGGTTTTGCCACCAGCCAGGAAGCCTATGACGAAGCGGTCAACGGGGTATTCAACGCGCTGGAACGCCTGGAGCAGATCCTGGGGCAGCATCGTTACCTGACCGGCGATCGGCTGACCGAAGCCGATCTGCGTCTGTGGACCACGCTGGTGCGTTTCGATCCGGTGTACGTCACCCACTTCAAGTGCGACAAACACCGCATCAGCGACTACCTCAATCTGTACGGCTTCCTGCGCGACATCTACCAGATGCCGGGCATCGCCGAGACGGTCAGCCTGCCGCACATTCGCAACCACTACTACCGCAGCCACGCCACCATCAACCCGCACGGCATCATTTCCATCGGGCCGGCGCAGGATCTGGACGAGCCACACGGCCGCGACCAGCGCTTCGGTTAAGGCGAAAAAAATCCCCTTGCCGCCCGGCAAGGGGATCTCATCCAACCGACGTTAACGCTGCGCGAACAGGCGCGGAATTTCGCGCAGGAACCAGGCTTTCGCCTCCCCCATGCTGTCGCGCCGCCAGGCCATGATGATATCGGCTTCGCGGCTGTATTCCGGCCCGACCACGCGCAGCCGCCCGGCTTCGATATCTTTCTCCACCATCGGATACGGCATGGTCGCCACTCCTAACCCGGCCAGCAGCGCCAGACGCTTGTCTTCGATGGTGCTCACCGTCAGACGCTGCTGCTTATCCAGCAGCTGCACGGTCAACACCGGGCGCTCGCGGGCGGTATCCGCCACCGCGATGCCGCGGTATTTCACGCGGGTCACCTCGGACAGCGGCTCCGGCTCCTGGTGGATAGGATGATCCGGCGCGGCGACGTAAACGCTCATCACCTTATACAGTTTGCGGGTGTTGATCTCCGACGACGCGCGAAAATGCATGTCCGGCGCGATCACGATGTCGGCGCGCCCCTGCTCCAGCCGCTCCCAGGCGCCCGCCAGCACCTCGGTGAAAATCGACACCTGGGTGTTGGCCTTCAGCGCCAGCTTGTCCACCAGCGGGAACAGCAGGCTCGGCGGCGACAGCGCTTCGCTGACGATGGTCAGGTGAGTTTCCCAACCGCGCGCCAGCGCCTCGGCGTCGGTGGTCAGCTTGTCGGCCGCTTCCAGCAGCACCCGCCCGCGTTCCAGCAACATGCGCCCCACATTGGTGAACTTGGTGCGGTGGCCCGAACGGTCGAACAGCACCACGTCCAATTCTTCTTCCAATTTTTGCATGGTGTAGCTGAGTGCCGACGGCACCCGGCCCAATTCGTCGGCGGCCGCGGCGAAGCTGCCGCGCCGGTCGATTGCATCCATCACCCTTAGTGCCTCAAGCGTGAGCGCCCGATCTCTGGCCATCGCATCCCTCTGTCAGGAAATTTGAATATGCCGACCAGATTAACTGGCTAACAATCCGACGTCCAGATGCTTACCATTTGGATAATGAATTTAGAGAGCCGATTGCCATGATTACATGCAGAACAGCACAACAATGCGGGCAAGCTGACTTTGGTTGGCTGCAGGCTCGCTACACCTTTTCCTTTGGTCACTACTTCGATCCCAAACTGATGGGCTACGCGTCGCTGCGGGTGTTGAATCAGGAGGTGCTGGCGCCGGGCGCGTCGTTCCAGCCGCGCACCTATCCCAACGTGGATATCCTGAACCTGATCCTGCAGGGCGAGGCGGAATACCGCGACAGCGACGGCAACACCACGCGCGTTAAAGCCGGCGAAGCGTTGCTGTTGGCCACCCACCCGGGCCTGAGCTACAGCGAGCAGAACGTCAGCAGCGATACGCCGCTCACCCGCCTGCAGCTGTGGCTGGACGCCTGCCCGGAACGTAACAACGAGCGGGTGCAGCGCCTGACGCTGCCGGCGGCAGGCAATCTGCTGCTGGCCTCGCCGGACGGCGCGCAGGGCAGCCTGCAGCTGCGCCAGCAGGTTTGGATCCACCATCTCGATCTGCAGCCGGGCGAAGAACAAACGCTGACGATTAACGGGCCACGCGCCTATTTGCAGTCGATTCACGGCACCATCGCCGCCACCGGCGAGCGCCACGAGGAACAACGCCTGACCTGCGGCGACGGCGCCTTCGTGCGCGAGGAGAATCGCCTGACGATCCGCGCCGAGACGCCGCTGCGCGCACTGCTGATTGACCTGCCGGTGTAAACCGGCCGGTAAACGAAAAACCCCGCGCAACTGACGTTGCGCGGGGTTTTCTTTTGTCGAGGGAGTTGACCGGTAAGCCGGGTTCTGTCGTGGACAGTCATTCCTCTAGGCCAGCAATCGCTCACTGGCTCAAGCAGCCTACCCGGGTTCAGTACGGGCCGTACCATGTGAACCCCTATTTGGCCTTGCTCCGGGTGGAGTTTACCGTGCCACGAACTGTTGCCAGCCGCGCGGTGCGCTCTTACCGCACCCTTTCACCCTTACCTGATCCCGCTTGCGCGGGCCATCGGCGGTTTGCTCTCTGTTGCACTAGTCGTAGGCTTGCGCCTCCCAGGCGTTACCTGGCACCCTGCCCTATGGAGCCCGGACTTTCCTCCCCTCCATCTGTCTCCCCGAAGAGGACGGCAATGAAGCGGCGACTGTCTGGTCAACTCCGGCGCGGATAGTAGCGTCGCGGCGGCGGCAGGTCAACCGCTTTACGGCTGTTGTTGCTCCAGCGCGTGCTTATACAGCGCATTTTTCTTCACGCCGTGGATTTCCGCCGCCAGCGCCGCCGCCTTTTTCAACGGCAACTCTTTTTGCAGCAGCGCCAGCGTGCGCAGCGCCTCAAGCGGCAGCGCATCCTCCTGCGCCTTGTGGCCTTCGACGATCAGCACCATTTCGCCGCGGCGGCGCACTTCATCTTCCTGCACCCACGCCAGCAGCTCACCCACCGGCGCGCCGTGGATGGATTCCCAGGTTTTGGTCAGCTCGCGCGCCAGCACGACATAACGCTGCGGGCCCCAAACGGTGACCATGTCCTGCAGACTTTCCAACAGGCGGTGAGTGGATTCGTAGAAAATCAGCGTGCGCGGTTCCTCCGCCAGCGCCATCAGCGTATCCTTGCGCCCCTTGGTTTTCGCCGGCAGAAAACCTTCGTAGCAGAAACGGTCGGAAGCGACGCCCGCGGCGCACAGCGCGGTAGTGGCGGCGCAGGCGCCCGGCAGCGGCACCACGCGAATGCCGGCCTCGCGGCAGCGGCGCACCAGGTGATAACCGGGATCGTTGATCAGCGGCGTGCCGGCGTCGGAAACCAGCGCGATGCTCTGGCCTTCCTGCAGTTTCGCCAGCAGCTGATCGGCCTTTTGCTGTTCGTTGTGGTCGTGCAGCGCGAACAGACGCGCGTTGATCGCGAAGTGTTGCAGCAGCAATCCGGTATGGCGCGTGTCTTCCGCCGCGATCAGATCAACGCTTTTCAGTACCTCTAACGCGCGGTGGGTAATATCGCCCAGATTGCCGATTGGGGTGGGCACCACATACAGCGTTGATGCAGAAATGACTGATTGTTGGTGTTGATTCATTGTTTCATCCGGGTTGCCGATTTAATATTGAGCATCTTGAAAAAAACATCACTGGATACAGTATGCTTTCCTCAACATTCGTTCGTACCAAAGCAGGGCGTTCCAAGCCTGTCCGACTTACCGCAGTCATCGCGGCCGCCCTTTTCCTGGCAGGCTGTCCGAGTCGGGCCCCGCAAACGCCGCCCGCCAATATACAGGACGAAGCGAGCGCCAGCTCCGATTACTACCTGCAGCAGTTGCAGCAAAGCAGCGATGATAACAAGGCTGACTGGCAATTACTTGCTATTCGCGCCTTGCTGCGTGAAGGAAAACTGCCGCAGGCCGGCGACCAGTTGAATCAGCTGCCGAAAAACCTCAGCGGCGCACAGCAGACCGAACGCCAGTTGCTGACCGCCGAACTGCAGATCGCCAACAAGAGCTACGTCAGCGCCCGCAGCACGCTGGGCCACCTGGACAGCGGTGCGCTGTCGCCGAATCAAAAGGTGCGCTACTACCAGGCGCAGATCGCCGCCAATCAGGGCAAAGCATCGCTGCCGCTGATCCGCGCCTATATCGCTCAGGAGCCGTTGCTGACCGGCAAGGCGCACCAGGACAATCTGGATCAAACCTGGCAGGCCCTGCTGCAGCTGACGCCGCAGGAGATGAACAGCCTGGTGATCAACGCCGACGAGAACGTGCTGCAAGGCTGGCTGGATCTGCTGCGCGTCTATCAGGACAACAAGCAGGATCCCGATCTGCTGAAGGCCGGCATCAAAGACTGGCAGAACCGTTATCCGAAGAACC
Organism: Serratia sp. CY74737; assembly: GCF_052166775.1. NCBI lineage: Bacteria > Pseudomonadati > Pseudomonadota > Gammaproteobacteria > Enterobacterales > Yersiniaceae > Serratia > Serratia sp. CY74737. The sequence goes on along the minus strand of NZ_JBJNOF010000006.1, from coordinate 192,618 downwards.
CGGCGGCCAAAACGCTGCCGGCTCGCCTGAACCAGGTGCTGAACTTCACCCAGGCCTCCACCTCGAAAATCGCCCTGTTGCTGCCGTTGAACGGCCAGGCGAAAGTGTTCGCCGACGCCATCCAGCAAGGGTTCGAAGCGGCGAAAAACGGCGGTTCCCTGCCGGCGCCGCAGCCTCAAGCCGCGCAACCGGCCGGCACGCCGGCCCAAACGGCGCCGGCCGATCAGGCCGCTGCCGGTGACATCAACGCCAACGGCGCGGTCAGCCCTTCGGCGCAAGAGAGCCAGCCGGCCGTGACCGCCGCGCAACCCGCTGCGCCGTCCAGCGCGCCGATAACGCCGCTGCAGGCCGCTAATGCGCAGGTCAAAGTGTACGACACCACCAGCCAGCCGCTGGCCGCCTTGCTGAGCCAGGCGCAGCAGGATGGCGCCACTCTGGTGGTCGGGCCGCTGCTGAAAGAGAACGTCGATCAGCTGTCCGCCAGCACCACCACGCTGAACGTGCTGGCGCTCAACCAGCCCGAAACGCCGAAGGACAATCTGAACATCTGTTACTTCGCCCTGTCGCCGGAAGATGAAGCGCGCGACGCCGCCCGCCACATCTGGGAACAACAGAAACGTCAACCGCTGCTGCTGGTGCCGCGCGGCGCCTTCGGCGATCGCGTCGCCAAGGCCTTTAACCAGGAATGGCAGAAGCAAGGCGGGCAAACCGTGCTGCGTCAGGACATCGGCTCCGCCGGTGAACTGCGCCAGATGGTGAACAGCGGCGGCATCCGCATGACCGGCACGCCGATGTCGAGCGCCCCGGCGCCGCAGAGCGTAACCATCGCCGGGCTGACCATTCCGGCGCCGCCGAGCGACGTGCCCGCCGCTACCGGCGGCAGCGTCGACGCGGTGTATATCGTCGCTACCCAGTCCCAACTGACGCTGATCAAACCGATGATCGACATGGCCACCAGCTCGCGCGGCAAACCGGCGATGTACGCCAGCTCGCGCAGCTACCAGGCCGGCGCCGGCCCGGACTTCCGTCTGGAAATGGAAGGTCTGCAGTTCAGCGATATCCCTCTGCTGGCGGGCTCAAACCCTCAGTTGTTGCAGCAGGCCAGCGCGCGTTTCCGCAACGATTACTCGCTGGTGCGCCTGTATGCGATGGGGATGGATGCCTGGACATTGGCCAACCACTTTGCTGAAATGCGCCAGCTGCCGGGCTTCCAGGTTTCCGGCACCACCGGCACGCTGAGCGCGTCGCCGAACTGCGTGATCAACCGCAAGCTGCCTTGGCTGCAATATCGTCAGGGTACGGTCGTGCCGGTCTCTTGAACCCACGCGCCGCCGGGGCGGGCTATGAGTTACTGGCCCGCCGTCATCTGGAACGCGCCGGGCTCACCTTCTGCGCCGCCAACGTTGCGGTGCGCGGCGGCGAGCTCGACCTCATCATGCGCGACGGCGCCACCTGGGTGTTCGTCGAAGTGCGCTACCGCCGCAACGACGCCTTCGGCGGCGCGGCCGCCAGCGTTACCTCTCGCAAACAACAGCGGTTGCTGCACGCCGCCGCCGTCTGGCTGGCGGGGCGCGGCGCCAGTTTTGACACATCATCTTGCCGTTTTGATGTTTTGGCCATTACCGGTAGCCAGTTAGAATGGATACCCAACGCCTTCAATGCGGATTAATTGGGGTTTTGCGGCGCAGACCGGCCCTTTGACTTAGTGGATTAATACAACGTGCTGGATAGAATTAAAGTCTGTTTTACCGAAAGCATCCAAACCCAGATCGCGGCGGCGGAAGCACTGCCGGATGCCATTTCCCGCGCTGCGATGACGCTGGTTCAATCCTTACTCAACGGCAACAAAATCCTGTGCTGCGGCAACGGCACTTCGGCCGCCAACGCACAGCACTTCGCCGCCAGCATGATCAACCGTTTTGAAACCGAGCGCCCCAGCCTGCCGGCCATCGCCCTCAACGCCGACAACGTGGTGCTGACCGCGATCAGCAACGATCGCCTGCACGACGAAGTGTACGCCAAGCAGGTGCGCGCGCTCGGGCACACCGGCGACGTGCTGCTGGCGATTTCCACCCGCGGCAACAGCCGTGATATTGTGAAAGCGGTCGAAGCGGCCGTGACCCGCGATATGACCATCGTCGCGCTCACCGGCTACGACGGCGGTGAGCTGGCCGGGTTGCTCGGCCAACAGGATGTCGAGATCCGCATCCCGTCGCACCGCAGTTCGCGCATTCAGGAAATGCATATGCTGACCGTAAACTGCCTGTGCGACCTGATAGACAATACGTTATTCCCCCACCAGGACGATTAAGGAACTGAGATGAAGCTAAAAGCCACATTTGCAGTGCTGTCCAGCGCCCTGCTGTTGCAAGGCTGTATCGCCGGCGTCGTCGTCGGCAGTGCAGCCGTCGCCACCAAAACCGCCACCGACCCGCGTAGCGTAGGGACCCAGGTGGATGACGGCACGCTGGAAGCCAGGGTAGAAAGCGCCCTGAGCAAAGACCAGCAGTTGAAGAAAGAGGCCCGGGTGGTCGCCACCGCCTATCAGGGCAAGGTGCTGTTGACCGGCCAGTCGCCTAACGCCGATCTCACCGCGCGCGCCAAGCAGATCGCCATGGGCGTGGAAGGCACGACCGAAGTGTATAACGAAATTCGCCAGGGCACGCCGGTCAGCCTGAGCACCGCGTCCTCCGACACCTGGATCACCACCAAAGTGCGTTCGCAGCTGTTGACCAGCGATACGGTGAAATCGTCCAACGTGAAAGTCACCACCGAAAACGGCGAAGTGTTCTTGCTGGGCCTGGTCACTCAGCAGGAAGGGCAGTCGGCGGCGCAGATCGCCAGCCAGGTCAGCGGCGTGAAGCACGTCACCACCGCCTTTACCTATGTGAAATAATCCGCCTGGCGGGAGCGGCGCCGTGCCGTTCCCGCCCGTTTAATCCAGCTTGTTCTCTTTCAGGAAACCTTCCCCACCCAACTGGCGCATCTGGCGCATAATCCACTGTTGACGCTGCACCACATAACCGGACGGCGCATCGGCCCTGAAGCGGTGCGGATTCGGCAATACCGCCGCCAGCAGCGCCGCTTCGGCCGCGGTCAGGCGCTTGGCCGGCTTATGGAAAAAGCGCTGTGAAGCCTCTTCCACGCCGAACACCCCATCGCCGAACTCCACGATGTTCAGATACACCGTCAGAATGCGTCGCTTGGTCCACACCAGCTCGATGCCCGACGTCAGCCCGGCCTCCAGCCCTTTGCGCAGCCAGCTGCGGCCATCCCACAGAAACAGATTCTTGGCGGTTTGCTGCGACAGCGTGGACGCGCCGCGGATGCGCGTCGGGCGCTTCTCGTTGTGGCTGAGCGCCTTTTCAATGGCCGCCACATCGAAGCCCCAATGGTCTGGAAACTTCTGATCTTCCGCCGCCATCACCGCCAGCGCCATCTGCGGCGAAATGTCGTCCATCGACACCCAGTCCGAATGAGCGACGTAGCCGAAGTCGCCGCTCAGCCAGGCGCCGATCTGCCGCTCCACCATCACGGCGGAAAACGGCACCGGCAGGAAGGCGAAGGCCACAATGCCCAACACCCACAGGCCGATAATCGCGATGACGCCGCGTTTCAGCCAATACCACGGACGCAGCCGCCGCCATCCGCCGACCGATTTGCTCATTCAGCCAGTTCCAGCACCCGCGCCACCAGTTTATCGATGCCGACGGCCGCCTGCGCGATCGACGGCGCCAGCATATAGGCTGGCGTGGTCACGATTTTGTGCTCGCTGTCCACCACGATGTCGTCCACCGGGCAAATCACCGGCTCGCCGCCCATGGCGTCAATCACTTCTCCCAGGTCGGGATCGTTGCCAATGGTCAGCCGCGCTTGTTGATCGAGCAGCTTCGGCAACAGCGCCGGTGCGATGCACATCAGGCCAATTGGTTTGTTGGCCTTATGCATCTCGCGCGTCAGACGCGCCAACGCTTCATCGACCCAACATTCCGCGCCGGCCTCGGCGAAATTGCTGAGATTCTTGGCGGCGCCAAAGCCGCCGGGCACAATCAGCGCATCCAGCTGCGCGGCCTCAGCCAGCGCCAACGGCTGCACTGCGCCGCGGGCAATGCGCGCCGATTCAATCAGGACGTTGCGCGATTCCGCCATCTCCTCACCAGATAAGTGATTAATAACATGGCGTTGCGGTTTATCAGGCGCAAAACACACCGCCTGCGCGCCTGCACGGTCCAGCGCCAGCAGCGTCAGCACCGCTTCGTGGATCTCCGTACCGTCATAAACGCCGCTGCCGCTGAGGACTACACCCACCTTTTTCATCACTCTTCCTCCTGTCGCTGCTGTCAACTGGTTCGTGCTCGGAGTTGACAAACACTAATCTACATCACACATTTTAATGAATCTTCTAACAAGAGCGCTTACATTTGCTATGTTGTTGGCTGTATGATGTTTAGGAATTCGCTACAACCTGCTCGACCAGAACACTGAAACCAATACGCAGGTTCACAATTTCCCTGGTGTTGGCGCAATATTCGCGCACCCCGGCTCACGTCGGGGTCATTTTTTTTCAGCGTTCTCTACCCAAGCCCGCAGTACCTGCACGTCGTTGCGCCACTCTTGCTTCAGCTCATCTACCCAGTCCTGCACGTTATCCCACCAGGCCGGCAGCGTCGGCGTTTGAATCTGTTGCGCCAACTGCTGCAGGTGACGCAGGCCGACCGAACCGGCGGCGCCCTTGATCTTGTGCCCTTCCTCGGTGATGCCTTTCTGATCGCGCGCCGTCATGTTGGAATCCAGCACCGCCAGATAACCCGGCATCATCTGTTCGAACATCTCCAGACTTTGATGGATCAACTGCGGGCCAACCAGGTCCATGTACTGCTCCAGCATCGCGGTATCGAGTAACGACTCATTAATCTGCATCGCCTTGTGCTCCGTTTTCTTAGAAGTGTGAGAAGGTTGATGATCCCAATAGTGTTTGATGACCTTGGTCAGCGCCGGCACCGACAGCGGCTTGCTCAGCACATCGTCCATGCCCGCCTCGAGATACTCTTTTTTGTCTTTCAGCACGTTGGCGGTCAGGGCCACCAACGGCGGCAGCGCCTGTCCGGCGTAACGCTCACGCAGCGCCCGGGCGATATCCAGCCCGGTCATGTCCGGCAGTTGGATGTCCAGCAGCACCAGATCGAACTCGTCCGGATCGAACATCGCCAGCGCGTCGTGGCCGTTCATCGCCACCTCGACGCTGTTGCCCAACTTCTCCAGCACCGAGCGCGCCACGATCACGTTCAGTTCGATATCTTCCACCAGCAGAATGTGCAGCGCCGGCAACGGCAGCTCCTCTTCCTCCGGCGCCGCGCTGACGGCTTCCTGCACCGCCGGCGCCTTGATGGTCAAAGTGAAGCAAGAACCGTGCCCTTGTTCGCTGCGCACGGTAATGTCGCCACCCATGCTTTGCGCCAGCCGTTTGGAGACCGCCAGCCCGATGCCGGTGCCGGTGGCCGGACGGCCGCCGCGCTGATCTTTCACCTGATAATACATGGCGAAAATCTTGTCCTGCTCGTCCTGCGGGATGCCCATGCCCGAGTCTTCCACTTCGAACACCAGCTTCTCCTGCGCCTCGCGCCGCACGCGTACCACAATTTGCCCCTGCTGGGTAAATTTCACCGCGTTGCCGATCAGGTTCCACAAGATCTGCCGCAGGCGCGTGCCGTCGGTCACGATCTGCTGCGGCAGCGGCGTCTGCGGCTCCATGATGAACTGCAGCCCTTTAGGCTGCGCCAGCAGGCCCGAGAGATTCTCCAGATCCGCCAGGAAGCCGGTGAAGTCCACCGGCTGGTTGTCGAGCTGCACCTTGCGCCGCTCGAGCTTGTCCATTTCGATAATGTCGTTGAAGATATTGCCGAGGGTGATGGCGCTGACGTGAATGGTCTTCAGGTATTTCAGCTGCTCGTCGTTCAGCTCGGTATCGAGCAAAATGCGGCTCAGGCCGACGATGCCGTTAAGCGGCGTACGCAGCTCGTGGCTGATCGTGGAGATAAAGGTGGTCTTCTCCCTGCTGGCGTTCTCCAGCGCATCCTGGTAGCGCTTACGCTCGGTAATATCGCGGCCGAAGCCCATCAGCCCGTGGCGTTTGCCCACCCGGTCGTAAAACGGGACCTTGCGCAGCTCGAAACAGGCCTTGCGGCCGTCGGGATACACCAGCCATTGTTCGTAGGTCAGCGAAACGTTGTGGCGGAACACCTTCTCATCGGTCTCAATGACCTTTTCGGCGATCTCCTGGCCGTAGACGTCGAACGGCGTCAGGCCGATCAGCTGTTTCTCGCTCTTGCCGGTCAGCAGTTCCATCGCGCGGTTACAGCCGGAAAACTCTTTGTCTTCGTTGCGGTAGTAGACCAAATCCGGCGAGGCATCGAGGAAGGAACGCAGCAGCGCCGATTGCTGGCCCAGCTCAATCTGCGCCTGCTCGCGCTGCTCCATCTCTTCCGTCAGCTTTTCCATCACCTGCAGGCGCTCTTCTTCCGCTTTGATACGGTCGGCGATCTCCTGATTCAGCTGGCTGATATTGTCCTTAAGCTGCTGATTGAGCTCCAGATCGCGGTGGCGCATTTCCTCCAGCTTGTCCACCAGCCGCGCCAGCCGTTGGCGCGACTCTTCCAACTGTTCCACCACCACCGAGAGAAAGTAGACCGCCCACGGGGTGATCAACAGACCGAAGAAGATTGAACGCACCACGTCGATGCTTTCCACTTCGCCGCGCAGCAGCATGGTCACCGCCATCTGCACCACCATCGCCAGCACCACCAGCGCCGAGGCCAGCAGCAGCGAGAAGCGCACCAACCCCAGTTTCACCATTAAATCAACGTAGTACTGGGCCAACACCCGGATTTGCTTCATAGCGGCTCCCATCAGACACAATCTTTTGAATCATACCGTAAAACCGCGATGAGATAAGGCGGCAAACGCCGAAGTGTGGCAAAGATTGCACTTCAGAGCGGCATTCCGGGGCGGTAGCGCCGCTTTTCATCCAGCGCGCTGCCCTGCCCGCCGTATTGCTGCAGATAAGCGCCGACCGCCTGCATGCCGCTCCAGCGGTTTTCGCACCACAGCGGCGCCAGCAGCGTCGGCCGACGGGCGCTGGCGGAAAGACGGTGGTACACCACCCCGCCCGGCGTATGGCGGACCATCTCCCCGGCGCTGGCGGCGTAGTCCTCCAACGCCAGTTCGGGCAACCGCCCGGCATGCCACGCCCGCGCCAGGGTACTGCCGGTGATGACGTGCAGCGGATGCAGTTTGATGCCATCCACGCCGGTCTCCGTCACCCGCTGCAGCGTGAGCAGATGATCGCGCTGAGTTTCTCCCGGCAGCCCGACGATCAGATGGCAGCACACCTTCAGCCCGCGCTGCCGGGCCAGTCGCGCAGTCTGCTGATAACAGCGAAAATCATGGCCGCGGTTGATGCGCTTCAGCGTTTTATCGTGCGCCGTCTGCAGCCCCAGCTCCAGCCACACTTCATAGCCTTGCTCGCGGTATCCCGTCAGCAGATCCAGCGCGGCGGGTGGCACGCAGTCCGGCCGGGTGCCGACGCACAGACCGACCATGGCGCTCTGCGCCAACGCCTGCCGATACATCGTCTCCAGCCGTTCAACCTCCGCATAGGTGCTGGTATAGGCCTGGAAATAGGCCAGATAGCGCCGCGCCCGATCGGCCCGCGCGGCCTGCTGCGCCAGCTGTTCGGCAATGCTTTGGCGTTGCATCGCTTCATCGGCGAACGAGGCGACATTGCAGAACGTACAGCCGCCGCGCCCCAACGTGCCGTCGCGGTTAGGGCAGCTGAATCCGCCGTGCAGCGTGAGTTTATGGATCTTTTCGCCATAGCGGCGCTGGAGATCCGCGCCAAACATATTGACTAATTGCGGCAACTGCATAATCTTGGTGCTTCTCTGTGTTCAAAGCCGCGATGCTAATAAGAAACGGTTTTTCCCGCGATGACAGAGATCAACGCTTTCCCCGCAAGGCGCCATCAGGCATAACTATTCATCATAAACGCAAATCAATTCACTCTAATTCTGATGAATTATTCTAATCGTCACGCAACCGTTAACGGCAATATGACAACACGGTGAAAAATAGTCATAAACATCAGCCAAGCAATATCTTATAGAATAAAATTCTGGCATTACCCTCCGCACTAGCATGGTGCAGAGATTAAGGGGTTGCACTATAGTGAGACAGCTCACACTTCTGCGGGGATCGGTGCTGCCCCACGATAGTGCAAAAATGCATTAAAATACTTATTTTTCAAATAAATAAACATCATCAATTCGATAAGAATCTATCTTAAGCCCACATTTGACCTGCGAATTCTTTCTCGCTAAGTTGGAAGTCCGCTGGAAGCTTTCTGGACGGGCAAACGTCTCGTCATATTTATGCAGTAATTGAAGACTCCCTCTTAAAACAAGTCCTATACCACTTGTGAGACCGTCACGAGAGGCCATTGATGGAGGGCGGAAAAGCAGATTGGCGGGGTTAACTTGCTGATTGGACTTCTGCCTGAAATTGGGAAGCCCCCTCGCAGTAGGTTGTGAGAGTCACGCAGAGCCTGGGGAGGTTCACGATATGTTGTACGATAAATCCCAAGAGAGGGACAACTGTGGTTTCGGCCTGATCGCCCATATAGAAGGCGAACCTAGCCACAAGGTGGTGCGCACCGCCATTCACGCGCTGGCCCGCATGCAGCACCGCGGCGCGATCCTCGCCGACGGCAAGACCGGCGACGGCTGCGGCCTGTTGCTGCAAAAACCCGATCGCTTCTTCCGCATGGTGGCGGAAGAGCGCGGCTGGCGTTTGGCCAAGAACTACGCCGTCGGCATGATGTTCCTCAGCCAGAATGAAGAGGAAGCGCGCCTCAGCCGCCGCATCGTGGAAGAAGAGCTGCAAAACGAAACGCTGTCGATCGTCGGCTGGCGCGAAGTGCCGACCAACCCGGACGTGCTGGGTGAAATCGCCCTCTCCTCCCTGCCGCGCATCGAGCAAATCTTCGTTAACGCCCCGGCCGGCTGGCGCCCGCGTGATATGGAGCGCCGCCTGTTCGTGGCGCGCCGCCGCATCGAGAAACGCGTGCAGGACGACAGTTTCTACGTCTGCAGCTTCTCTAACCTGGTGACGATCTATAAAGGCCTGTGCATGCCTGCGGATCTGCCGCGCTTCTATCTCGATCTGGCGGACCTGCGCCTGGAGTCGGCCATTTGCCTGTTCCACCAGCGCTTCTCCACCAACACCGTGCCGCGCTGGCCGCTGGCGCAGCCGTTCCGCTACCTGGCGCACAACGGCGAAATCAACACCATCACCGGCAACCGCCAGTGGGCGCGCGCCCGTACCTATAAATTCCAAACGCCGCTGATCCCGGATCTGCAGGCCGCCGCGCCGTTCGTCAACGAAACCGGCTCCGACTCCAGTTCGCTGGACAACATGCTGGAGCTGCTGCTGGCGGGCGGGATGGATCTCATCCGCGCCATGCGCCTGCTGGTGCCGCCGGCCTGGCAGAACAACCCGGACATGGACGGCGATCTGCGCGCCTTCTTCGACTTCAACTCGATGCACATGGAGCCGTGGGACGGCCCGGCCGGCATCGTGATGTCCGACGGCCGCTACGCCGCCTGTAACCTCGATCGCAACGGCCTGCGCCCGGCGCGCTACGTGATCACCAAAGACAAGCTGATCACCTGCGCCTCCGAAGTCGGCATCTGGGATTACCAGCCGGATGAAGTGGTGGAAAAAGGCCGCGTCGGCCCCGGCGAGCTGATGGTGATCGACACCCGCAGCGGCCGCATCCTGCACTCGGCGGAAACCGACAACGATCTGAAAAGCCGCCACCCGTATAAAGAGTGGATGGAGAAAAACGTCAAACGCCTGGTGCCGTTCGAAGATCTGCCGGACGATCAGGTCGGCAGCCGCGAGCTCGACGACGCGCAGCTCGAAACCTATCAGAAACAGTTCGGCTACAGCAGTGAAGAGCTGGATCAGGTGATCCGCGTGCTGGGCGAAATTGGCCAGGAAGCCACCGGTTCGATGGGCGACGATACCCCATTCGCCGTGCTCTCCAGCCGGCCGCGCATCGTTTACGACTATTTCCGCCAGCAGTTCGCGCAGGTCACCAATCCGCCGATCGATCCGCTGCGTGAAGCGCACGTCATGTCGCTGGCCACCAGCATCGGCCGCGAAATGAACGTGTTCTGCGAAGCCGAAGGCCAGGCGCACCGCCTGAGCTTCAAATCGCCGATCCTGCTGTACTCCGATTTCAAACAGCTCACCACGCTGGAAGGCGAATACTATCGCGCCGAGACCCTCGATCTGACCTTCGATCCGCAGCAGCAGGATCTGGAGCAGACCATTCGCGCCCTGTGCGACGAAGCGGAACGTAAGGTGCGCGAAGGCGCGGTGCTGTTGGTGCTGTCCGACCGCGCCATCGCGCCCGGCCGCCTGCCGGTGCCTGCTCCGATGGCAGTCGGCGCCGTGCAAACCCGCCTGGTGGAAAAAAGCCTGCGCTGCGACGCCAACCTGATCGTTGAAACCGCCAGCGCCCGCGATCCGCACCACTTCGCCGTACTGCTCGGCTTCGGCGCGACCGCCATCTATCCGTATCTGGCCTATGAAACCCTGGCCAAGCTGGTGGACAGCCAGGCGATCGACAAGAAATACCGCGACGTGATGCTGAACTACCGCAACGGCATCAACAAAGGCCTGTACAAGATCATGTCCAAGATGGGCATTTCGACCATCGCCTCTTACCGCTGCTCCAAGCTGTTCGAAGCGGTCGGCCTGCACCGCGATCTGGCGGATCTGTGCTTCCAGGGCGTGGTCAGCCGCATTGGCGGCGCCAGCTTCAGCGATTTCCAGCAGGATCTGCAGAACCTTTCCAAGCGCGCCTGGCTGAAACGCAAACCGCTGGAGCAAGGCGGCCTGCTGAAATTCGTGCACGGCGGCGAATACCACGCCTACAACCCGGACGTGGTGAACTCGCTGCAAAAAGCGGTACACAGCGGCGAGTACAGCGACTATCAGGCTTACGCCAAGCTGGTGAACGAGCGGCCGGTCGCCATGCTACGCGATCTGCTGGCCATCACGCCGAAAGGCGAACCGATCCCGGTCGATCAGGTCGAACCGGCGGAATCGCTGTTCAAACGCTTCGACACGGCGGCGATGTCGATCGGCGCGCTGAGCCCGGAAGCGCACGAGTCACTGGCGATCGCCATGAACGGCCTCGGCGGCTTCTCCAACTCCGGCGAAGGCGGCGAAGATCCGGCGCGCTACCGCACCAACAAGGTGTCGCGCATCAAACAGGTGGCCTCCGGCCGCTTCGGCGTAACGCCGGCCTACCTGGTGAACGCCGACGTGATCCAGATTAAGGTGGCGCAAGGCGCCAAGCCGGGCGAAGGCGGCCAGCTGCCGGGCGACAAAGTCACCCCGTACATCGCCAGACTGCGTTACTCGGTGCCGGGCGTGACGCTGATCTCCCCACCGCCACACCACGACATCTACTCGATCGAAGATCTGGCGCAGCTGATCTTCGATCTGAAGCAGGTCAACCCGAAGGCGGTGATCTCGGTGAAACTGGTGTCCGAGCCGGGCGTCGGCACCATCGCCACCGGCGTGGCGAAAGCCTATGCCGATCTGATCACCATCGCCGGTTACGACGGCGGCACCGGCGCCAGCCCGCTGTCCTCGGTGAAATATGCCGGCTGCCCATGGGAACTGGGCCTGGTGGAAACCCAGCAGGCGCTGGTGGCCAACGGTCTGCGCCACAAGATCCGCCTGCAGGTGGACGGCGGCCTGAAAACCGGCGTGGACATCGTCAAAGCGGCGATCCTGGGCGCGGAAAGCTTCGGCTTCGGCACCGGGCCGATGGTGGCGCTGGGCTGCAAATACCTGCGCATCTGCCACCTCAACAACTGCGCGACCGGCGTCGCGACTCAGGACGACAAGCTGCGCCGCGATCACTACCACGGCCTGCCGGAACGCGTGACGAATTACTTCCAGTTTATCGCACGTGAAACCCGCGAGATCATGGCGCAACTGGGCGTGAGCCAATTGGTGGATCTGATCGGCCGCACCGAGTTCCTGACCGAGCTGGACGGCATTTCCGCCAAGCAGAACAAGCTGGATCTGTCGCCGCTGCTGAAAACCGCCACGCCGCATCCGGGTAAAGCGGTGTACTGCACCGAAAGCAGCAACCCGGCGTTCGACAAGGGCCTGCTGAACAAAGAGCTGCTGGCGCAGGCGCAGCCGCATATCGAAGCGAAACAGGGTAAAACCTTCTACTTCGACATTCGCAACACTGACCGCTCCGTGGGCGCCATGCTGTCCGGCGCTATCGCCAACGTGCACGGCGATCAGGGCATGGCGGCCGATCCGATCAAGGCGCACTTCTCCGGCACCGCCGGGCAGAGCTTCGGCGTCTGGAACGCCGGCGGCGTCGAGCTGACCTTGACCGGCGACGCCAACGACTATGTCGGCAAGGGCATGGCCGGCGGCAGCATCGCGGTGCGTCCGCCGATCGGCTCCGCCTTCCGCAGCCATGAAGCCAGCATCGTCGGCAACACCTGCCTGTACGGCGCCACCGGCGGCAAACTGTTCGCCGCCGGCCGCGCGGGCGAGCGTTTCGCGGTGCGCAACTCCGGCGCCATCACCGTGGTGGAAGGCATCGGCGACAACGGCTGCGAATACATGACCGGCGGCATCGTCTGCGTGCTGGGTAAAACCGGCATCAACTTCGGCGCCGGCATGACCGGCGGCTTCGCCTACGTGCTGGACGAAGACGGCGAGTTCCGCAAGCGCGTGAACCCGGAGCTGGTGGAAGTGCTGGATGTCGATCAGTTGGCGATCCATGAGGAGCATCTGCGCGGCCTGATCACCGAACACGTGCAGGCGACCGGCTCTTCCCGCGCGGAAGAGATCCTGGCCAACTGGCCGGAGTGGGCGCCGAAGTTCGCCCTGGTCAAACCGAAGTCCAGCGATGTCAAAGCGCTGTTGGGTCACCGTAGCCGTTCCGCAGCCGAGCTGCGGGTGCAGGCGCAGTAAGAGGTAGGTCATTAATGAGCCAGAACGTTTATCAATTTATCGACCTGCAGCGTGTTGATCCGCCTAAGAAACCGCTGAAGATCCGCAAAATCGAGTTCGTCGAGATCTACGAACCGTTTTCGGAAACCCAGGCCAAAGCCCAGGCGGACCGCTGTCTGTCCTGCGGCAACCCGTATTGCGAGTGGAAGTGCCCGGTGCACAACTACATCCCGAACTGGCTGAAGCTGGCCAACGAAGGCCGCATCATGGAAGCGGCGGACCTGGCGCATCAGACCAACAGCCTGCCGGAGGTGTGCGGCCGCGTATGCCCGCAGGATCGCCTGTGCGAAGGGTCTTGCACCCTGAACGACGAGTTCGGCGCGGTCACCATCGGCAATATCGAGCGTTACATCAGCGATAAGGCCATCGAAATGGGCTGGAAGCCGGACATGTCGCACGTGCAGCCGACCGGCAAGCGCGTGGCGATCGTCGGTGCCGGCCCTGCCGGGCTGGCCTGCGCTGACGTGCTGACCCGCAACGGCGTCAAGGCGGTGGTGTATGATCGTCATCCTGAGATCGGCGGCCTGCTGACCTTCGGCATCCCGGCCTTCAAGCTGGAAAAGGAAGTGATGGTCAAACGCCGCGGCATCTTCAGCGAGATGGGCATCGAGTTCCAGCTGAATACCGAAGTGGGCAAAGACGTCAGCATGGAGACTTTGCTGAGCGAGTACGATGCGGTGTTCCTCGGCGTCGGCACCTATCAATCGATGCGTGGCGGGCTGGAGAATGAGGATGCGCAGGGCGTGTACGACGCGCTGCCGTTCCTGATCGCCAACACCAAGCAGCTGATGGGGTATGAAACCGAGCAGCACGAGCCTTATGTCAGCATGGAAGGCAAACGGGTGGTGGTGCTGGGCGGCGGCGATACCGCCATGGACTGCGTGCGCACCTCGGTGCGTCAGGGCGCGACGCAGGTCACCTGTGCCTACCGCCGCGACGAGGCCAACATGCCGGGCTCCAAGCGCGAAGTGAAGAACGCCCGGGAAGAAGGGGTGGACTTCCAGTTCAACCTGCAGCCGCTGAGCATCGAACTGAACAGCGCCGGCCGCGTGGCCGGGGTGAAAATGGTGCGCACTCAGTTGGGTGCGCCGGATGCCAACGGCCGCCAGACGGCGGAGCAGGTGCCGGGTTCCGAGCACGTGATCGACGCCGACGCGGTGGTGATGGCGTTCGGCTTCCGCCCACACCGCATGGACTGGCTGGCGGCGCACGACGTGCAGCTCGATAAACAGGGCCGCATCGTGGCGCCGGAAGGCAGCGACAACGCATTCCAGACCAGCAACCCGAAAATCTTCGCCGGTGGTGACGCGGTCCGCGGCTCCGACCTGGTGGTGACGGCGATCGCCGAAGGCCGCAAAGCGGCAGACGGCATCATGAACTACCTGGAAGTGTAAACCTTCCGTACCGCCAAAGGCCCGGCACATTGCCGGGCCTTTGTTTTAACCGGCCACGCTTTGTAACAACCTCCCCCCTCCTCACAGCCTCAACGCGCTATAGTATTGAGTTAGCACCATTGCAGGGCGCGGCTGCGCCTGACACCGAGATAAGGATAGCGAACATGAAATGCTCCATTTCCCTGTTGGCCGGCGCACTGCTGGCCGTCAGTTTCAGCGCCTCAGCCCTGGCGCTGGATTCGCAGGAGGTCGGTTACAATATCGAAGCGCGTGGCGCACGGCCGGTCGTGGCGCAGTTGGGCAAGGCCGGGCAGTTCAGCGCCGTGGAAAACAGTATCCGGTTGGGGGACGACAACTGGATTGCCCTGGCGCCCAAGCTGGCCGGCGGCGGCAATGCCGGATTTACCGCCGGCATTAAATCTGCCCTCTCCGCCGCCCTGATCTACAACCCGGCGGCGGTATTGCAGGCGCTCAACAAAGGCAACGATCTGCCGCTCAATGACATCTGCACCGCGCCGCCGGAAGTGCAAGGCGACACCGCCATCACCAGCTTCCGTGAGCGCGCGGCCCGCGCGCTGTCCACCGTGCGCGTAGGCGATCTCAGCGCGCCGCGCGATGCCTGCATTGCCGCCTTGAAAGGCTGATCCGCTTCGTCCGGGCAAAAAAAAAGCACCCCACGGGGTGCTTTTTCGTTTGTTCACGCGGGCTTATTTCACCACGCGCAGCGCCGGGCGGCCACCGCGCGGCGGCTGCGGCGGTTCGTCGTCCGGGCCGTCATCTTCCGCGGTATCCGGGCGATCGCCGTCGATCACCGACATCAACGTTTCCGAAGGGATCGTCTCATTGTCCAAACCTTCGAACACGCCTTCGCTTTCGTCGTAGGCGGCTTCCGGTTCAAACATCGTGCCGGCGCCGTTCTCACGCGCATAAATCGCCAGCACGGCGGCCATCGGCACCGAGACCTGGCGCGGCACGCCGCCGAAGCGCGCGTTGAACTGCACGTCTTCGTTGCCCAACGCCAGGTTGCCTACCGCGCGCGGCGCGATATTCAACACGATCTGGCCATCGCGCGCGAACTCCATCGGCACCTGAACATCAGGGCGAGTCACGTCGACCACCAGGTGCGGCGTCAGCTGGTTATCCAGCAGCCAGTCATAGAACGCCCGCAGCAGATACGGGCGACGCGGCGTCATCTGAGACATGTCCATCGCGCTTAGCCCCGGGTTTGCAGGCGCATTTCACGCTCGGCTTCGGTCAGGGAAGCCAGGAAAGCGTCGCGTTCGAAGACGCGGGTCATGTAGCCTTTCAGCTCTTTGGAGCCGGCGCCGCTCAACTCGATGCCCAGCTGCGGCAGACGCCACAACAGCGGTGCCAGGTAGCAATCCACCAGGCTGAACTCTTCGCTCATGAAATACGGCGCCTGGCCGAAAATAGGTGCGATCGCCAGCAGCTCTTCACGCAGTTGGCGGCGGGCGGATTCTGCTTCCTGACCGCTGCTCTTCTCGATCTTGTCCATCAGCGAGTACCAGTTCTTCTCGATGCGCAGCATCATCAGACGGCTCTCACCACGGGCAACCGGGTAAACCGGCATCAGCGGCGGGTGCGGGAAGCGCTCATCCAGATATTCCATGATGATGCGGGATTCATACAGGGTCAGTTCGCGATCGACCAGCGTAGGCACCGTCTGGTAAGGGTTGAGGTCAATCAGATCTTGCGGCAGGTTATCCATTTCGACCTGCTCGATCTCGACGCTGACACCTTTCTCCGCCAGTACGATGCGTACTTGATGGCTAAAAATGTCGGTCGGGCCAGAGAACAGCGTCATTACCGAACGTTTGTTGGCAGCGACAGCCATGAAAACCTCCAAGTTATCTAGAAAATACTGCGAATAGCCAACTGACAGGCTGCTATCCTGAATAATCTTGCCGCAGGCCGGCAGCACGCAGCGCGACCCGAACCCATAAAAAACCGGCCCAGGAGGTCAACTGCACGGCGAACAGGCGCAAAAGTGGGTGATAGTTTACCAGATTTTGCTTGTTTTGTGGGGGCGCTGCGGCGAATTCATGTTGAATTGTCTGATATGCCACAGATTTTAGTCGGGGACAGCGGATTTCAGGCATAAAAAAACCCGGTGAAGCACCGGGTTTTTTGCGTAAATCGCACTGCCGAAGCAGCGGAAATTAACGCTTGGAGAACTGCGGACGACGACGTGCTTTACGCAGACCGACTTTCTTACGTTCAACCTGACGAGCGTCACGGGTGACGAAGCCAGCTTTACGCAGTTCAGAACGCAGAGTCTCATCGTACTCCATCAGTGCACGGGTGATACCGTGACGGATGGCGCCAGCTTGACCGGAGATACCACCACCTTTAACGGTGATGTACAGATCCAGTTTGCCAACCATGTCGACCAGTTCCAGCGGCTGACGAACTACCATGCGGGCAGTTTCGCGACCGAAGTACTGTTCCAGGCTGCGCTGGTTGATAACGATGTTACCGTTGCCCGGCTTGATGAAGACGCGAGCGGCGGAGCTTTTGCGGCGACCAGTGCCGTAGTATTGATTTTCAGCCATTGCCATTAATCCCGATTAAATGTCCAGAACTTGCGGTTGCTGTGCCGCGTGATTGTGCTCGGTGCCCGCGTAAACTTTCAGTTTACGGAACATAGCACGACCCAGCGGGCCCTTTGGCAGCATGCCTTTAACCGCGATTTCAATCACGCGCTCAGGACGGCGGGCAATCATCTCTTCAAAGGTCGCTTGCTTGATACCACCGATGTGGCCGGTGTGGTGGTAGTACACTTTGTCTGTACGCTTGTTGCCGGTTACAGCAACTTTGTCAGCGTTCAGAACGATGATGTAATCACCGGTATCCACGTGCGGGGTGTATTCCGCTTTATGCTTGCCGCGCAGGCGACGAGCCAGTTCAGTAGCGAGACGGCCTAAAGTTTTACCATCTGCATCAACAACGTACCAGTCGCGTTTTACGGTTTCTGGTTTAGCTGTAAAAGTTTTCATTAGAAAGCTTACCCAATAATTAGTTACACGTTGGTGAACACCCAAACGCTCGAAAACAGTTGAGGCTCACACGACCATACAAGTCCAGCAAACCTACCCCTTCGAATAGCCATTGCCGGCACTATAAAGTTTTTGGGAAAAAAACTTTGTTGTAACGTGGGGTCGCAAGATTATAGAGAAGTCGCTCACAAAGATCGAACGGTTTTTGAATGGAAAATAAATTTATCGCCGGCGGCGGACAACCGGCGATAGGCCCGGCGGGCTCAGGGCAGATGCGGCAGCTTGAGGTACTCTTCGCTCTGCATTTCCTGCAGGCGCGACAGGCAGCGCTGGAATTCAAATTTCAGCTGCACCCCCTGATAGATCTCGAACATCGACGCTTCGGCGCCGATCACCAGCTTGATATGACGCTCGTAAAATTCATCCACCAGCGCCAGGAAACGGCGCGCGGTATTCTCTTTCAGCGGCCCCATCACCCGCACATTATACAGGATCACGCTGTGATACAGCCGCGACAGCGCGATGTAGTCCAGTTGGCTGCGCGCCTCTTCGCACAGCGTGTGGAAATCCACCGCCAGCACGCCGTCCACCGAACGGATAGCCTGCAGCGGCCGATGGTTGATCTGCAGCACCGGCGTGTCCTCCCCCGCCTTGCCCGCCAGCTTGACGAACATCCGATCCAGCGTCTCGCGCGTCTGGTCGCTCAGCGGCGTCAGGTAGAGGTGCGCCTGGGTCAGGGTACGCAGACGATAGTCGATGCCGGCGTCGACGTTCATCACGTCGCAGTACTCGTTGATCAGATCGATGGCCGGCAGGAAACGCGCCCGCTGCAGACCGTTGCGGTACAGATCGTCCGGCGGGATGTTCGACGTGGCCACCAGCGTGATGCCGCGCGCGAACAGCGCCTGCAGCAGCGTGGCCAGCAGCATGGCGTCGGTGATGTCGGACACGAAGAATTCGTCGAAACACAGCACGTCGGTCTCGGCCTTAAAGCCGTCGGCGACGATTTCCAGCGGGTTTTCCCGCCCCTGCAACTCGGTCAGCTCTTCATGCACCCGCAGCATGAAGCGGTGAAAGTGCAGACGCATTTTGCGATCGCCCGGCAAACTGTGGAAGAACATATCCATCAACCAGGTTTTGCCGCGCCCGACGCCGCCCCACATATACAGCCCCTGCACCGGGCGCTGCGGCGCCGTGTCGCCGCCCTTGCCCAGCAAGCGGCTGAGCTTGCCACGCAGCCCGCCGGCAGGCGCGCTCGCCGCCGGCTTTTGCAACAGAGCCTGATAAATGCGATCCAGTTGAGTGACGGCCCGGCGTTGAACCTCATCGGCCTGATATTCCCCCGCATCCAGCGCCTGCTGGTAGCGAGATAACGGTGATAGTGCCTGCATCTGTTCGATGTTCCCTAAGAACGCTTAGAAATTATTTAGCCAACGTTGGCGGCAAGTTGATGCCGATTCGCACCGTTATCGCCACAAATGCCCGCTGCGGGCGCCGCTGAAAACCCTGTAAAAATTAGGTGGAAGCGCATCAGGATTCCACTCGGACAAGGTTAACGGTTATAGTGGATATTATTAAGTGAAAAATCCCTGCGGAACAACGAAGTCAAAATAGGAGTCATCATGACCTGGGAGTATGCGCTGATTGGTTTGGTCGTCGGTATCGTGATTGGTGCGGTGGCGATGCGTTTTGGCAACCGTAAATTACGTCAACAACAAGTCCTGCAGAACGAGCTGGACAAGAGCAAAACCGAGCTGGAAGAGTACCGTCAGGAGCTGGTCGGCCACTTTGCCCGCAGCGCCGAGCTGCTGGACAACATGGCGCGCGATTATCGTCAACTGTATCAGCACATGGCGAAAAGCTCGAACAACCTGCTGCCGGATCTGCCGATGCAGGAAAATCCGTTCCGCTATCGCCTGACCGAAGCGGAAGCAGACAACGATCAAGCGCCGGTGGAAATGCCGCGCGACTATTCGGAAGGCGCCTCCGGCCTGCTGCGCGGACAAAGCGCGCGCCGCGACTGACCCCCTTCGCCCGCGGGGCCACCCGCGGGCTTCCTCCGTTTACCGTCTTGACCTTCCCTCGCATTACCTTTACTGAACTTTGCACGCAAATTCACGGTCTTACCCTTCACTATGACAAGGTGATTGCCTTATCATCAAATTTTCATCGGCAGGTATTGAGAGAGTTATAATCAATGAAGAAAAAGTCGTTAATTCTTAGTGCATTGGCAATGAGCCTCGGCCTGACGCTCAGCTCCGTACCGGTGGCCAACGCGGCCCTGCCCGTCGCCGTTCAGGGGCAGCCGCTGCCGAGCCTGGCGCCGATGCTGGAAAAAGTCTTGCCCGCCGTAGTGAGCGTGCATGTCGCCGGCACTCAGGTGCAGCGTCAACAACTGCCGGAAGAGTTCAGACGCTTCTTCGGCCCTAACTTCCCCGGCCAGCAGCAAAGCTCCCGTCCGTTTGAAGGGCTGGGCTCCGGCGTGATCATCGACGCCGCCAAAGGCTATGTGCTGACCAATAACCACGTCATCAACAACGCCGATAAAATCCGCGTGCAGTTGAACGACGGTCGCGAGCTGGACGCCAAGCTGGTCGGCCGCGATGAGCAATCCGACATCGCCCTGCTGCAGCTCAGCGACACCAAAAACCTGACCGCCATCAAGATGGCCGACTCCGATCAGCTGCGCGTCGGCGACTTTGCCGTCGCCGTCGGCAACCCGTTTGGCCTGGGCCAAACCGCCACTTCCGGCATTATCTCGGCGCTGGGCCGCTCCGGCCTGAATCTGGAAGGGCTGGAAAACTTCATTCAGACCGACGCCTCCATCAACCGCGGCAACTCCGGCGGCGCGCTGGTTAACCTGAACGGCGAGCTGATCGGCATCAATACCGCCATTCTGGCGCCGAGCGGCGGCAACGTCGGCATCGGTTTCGCCATTCCAAGTAATATGGCGCAGAACCTGAGCCAGCAACTGATTGAATTCGGCGAAGTGAAACGCGGCCTGCTGGGCATCAAGGGCAGCGAAATGACCCCGGATATGGCCAAAGCCTTCAACACCGACGCGCAGCGCGGCGCCTTCGTCAGCGAAGTGCTGCCGAAATCCGCCGCCGCCAAGGCGGGCATCAAGGCCGGGGATATCCTGGTCTCCGTCGACGGTAAACCGGTGAGCAGCTTCGCCGAACTGCGCGCCAAAGTCGGCACCACCGCGCCGGGCAAAACCCTCAAGGTGGGCCTGCTGCGCGATGGCAAACCGCAGGAGGTCTCGGTCACGCTGGACAACAGCGAGAGCGCCTCGACCAACGCCGAAACGCTGTCGCCGGCGCTGCAGGGGGTTTCCCTCAGCAATGGCGCGTTGCCAAGCGGCGACAAGGGCGTGAAGGTGGAGAACGTGGATAAAGGGTCAACGGCGGCGCAGATCGGCCTGCAGAAAGGCGACGTGATCATCGGCGTCAACCGTCAGCGCGTGGACAACATCACCACGCTGCGTAAAGTGCTGGAGGCCAAGCCACCGGTGATGGCGCTCAATATCGTGCGCGGCAACGAAACCATTTATCTGCTGCTGCGTTAATTTGTGCAAAAACCGGGCTCGGTGACATACTGCGCCCGGTTAACTCATGCTATCCTCCGAACATCGTTCACCACACCACGAAAACTCCATGTTTGCTAAGCTCTTGCGTTCTGTCGTTATCGGTCTCATCGTTGCTGGCCTGCTGCTGGCCGCACTGCCCATGCTGCGTTCTTCCAACGGCCTGTTTGCAGACAAACCTGAGAGTACCAGCGACGAAACGCCAGTGAGCTACAACAAAGCGGTGCGCCGCGCCGCGCCCGCCGTGGTGAATATTTACAACCGCAACCTGAACGGGGCCGCCAACGTACTGTCGCTCGGTTCCGGCGTGATCATGAATGAACGCGGCTATATCATCACCAACCGCCACGTGATCAAAGACGCTCAGCAGATCACCGTGGTGTTGCAGGATGGCCGCCGCTACGAAGCGCTGTTGGTCGGCTCGGACGGCCTGACCGATTTGGCGGTGCTGAAGATCGATCCCGGCAATTTGCCGGTGATCCCGACCAATAAAAATCGCGTTGCCCACGTCGGCGACGTCGTGCTGGCGATCGGCAACCCCTACAACCTGGGGCAGACCGTCACACAGGGCATCCTCAGCGCCACCGGCCGCATCAGTATGAGCACCACCGGCCGACAGACGTTCCTGCAGACCGACGCCTCCATCAACCGCGGCAACTCCGGCGGCGCGCTGGTCAACTCGCTGGGCGAGCTGATCGGCATCAACACCCTGACCTATGACAAAATTACCGACGGCGAAACGCCGGAGGGCCTCGGCTTCGCCATTCCGATCGAACTGGCCACCAAAATCATGGACAAGCTGATCCGCGACGGCCGCGTCATCCGCGGCTATTTCGGCATTCAGGGCAAAGAGATCATTCCGCTGCGCTCGTCCAATTCCGGCATCGATCGCCTTCAAGGCATCATCGTGACCGAGATTACGCCAAACGGCCCGGCGAGCAACGCCGGCTTCCAGATCAACGACATCATCATCAACGTGGATAACAAACCGGCGGTGTCCGTGCTGGAGACCATGGATCAGGTGGCGGAGATCAGACCGGGCACCGAGATACCGGTTATCGTGCTGCGTGACGGCAAGCGCATTACGTTGAAAATGACGGTGGGTGAATTCCCGGAAGACAGCAATTAAAAAAGGGCCGGCATTGATAGCCGGCCCTTTGATTTTCATCCTGCCGACGCAGCCGCGCCGGCGTTAATGCCTTACTCGCCTTTCACACGCTCGATGTTCGCACCCAGCGCGCGTAGCTTGTCTTCAATACGCTCATAGCCGCGATCAATATGGTAGATGCGATCGACGACGGTCACGCCGTCGGCGATGCAGCCGGCGATCACCAGGCTGGCGGAAGCGCGCAGATCGGTCGCCATCACCTGAGCACCGGACAGCTGTTCAACGCCATGGCAGATCACGGTGTTGCTCTCGATTTCCGCGTGCGCCCCCATGCGGATCAATTCCGGCACGTGCATGAAGCGGTTTTCGAAGATGGTCTCGGTGATAACGCCGGTGCCTTCCGCCACCAGGTTCAACAGGCTGAACTGGGCCTGCATGTCGGTCGGGAAGCCCGGGTGCGGCGCGGTGCGCACGGTGACCGCTTTCGGGCGCTTGCCGTGCATGTCCAGGCTGATCCAGTCTTCGCCCACTTCGATATCGGCACCGGCTTCACGTAGTTTGGCCAGCACCGCATCCAGCGTATCCGGACGGGTGTTACGGCACATCACTTTGCCGCCGGAAACCGCGGCGGCGATCAGGAAGGTACCGGTCTCGATACGGTCAGGCAGCACGCGATACACGCCGCCGCCCAGACGCTCGACGCCCTCGATGGTGATCTTGTCGCTGCCTGCGCCGCTGATCTTCGCGCCCAGCGTATTGAGGAAGTTGGCGGTATCGACAATTTCCGGCTCACGCGCGGCGTTCTCGATAACGGTCGTGCCGGTCGCCAGGGTCGCGGCGCTCATGATGGTCACGGTCGCGCCCACGCTCACCTTGTCCATCACGATGTGCGCGCCTTTCAGACGGCCATCGACGGACGCCTTGACGTAACCTTCTTCCAGCTTGATCTCGGCCCCCAACTGCTCCAGGCCGGTGATGTGCAGATCGACTGGACGCGCGCCGATCGCGCAGCCGCCCGGCAGGGAAACCTGGCCGCGGCCGAAACGTGCCACCAGCGGCCCCAGCGCCCAGATGGAAGCGCGCATGGTTTTCACCAGATCGTAAGGCGCGCAAAACTCGTTCACGCCGCTGGCGTCCACGAAGACCGAACCGTTGCGCTCAATCTTGGTGCCCAACTGGCTGAGCAGTTTAATGGTGGTGTCGATGTCCTTCAGCTTAGGGACATTCTGCAGCTCGACCGGCTCTTCCGCCAACAGGGCGGCGAACAGGATCGGCAGGGCGGCGTTTTTGGCCCCGGAAATAGACACTTCACCGCTCAGGCGGGTCCGACCCTGCACACGAAATTTATCCATCTGACTACTCTCTGTTATCTAATCTGAAGCTGCCCGCCCGGCAGGGCAAACAGCCTTAAAATCCGTTGAGTTTGCGGTCTCGCTGCCACTCTTCAGGGGTGTACGCCTTGATAGACAAGGCATGAATGCGGTTGTCCGCAATGTATTCCATCAGCGGTGCGTAAACCGTCTGCTGTTTTTTGACGCGGCTCATGCCGGCGAACAGTTCGCCGACCACGATCGCTTGAAAATGGCTGCCGTCGCCCGTCACGTGCGCTTCATCCAGTGCCAATGCCTGCATCAGCACGTCTTTAATCTCGTTGGTTTCCATAGTATCCAGTTCTGCCGCTAAAGGATCATAAACAGCCTAGTATCTTAGTGGAATACGATGTTTTCTTAAACTAAAGAAAAAGCCCCTGCATAACAGGGGCTTTGTATCGTTTAACCACGTAAAGGCGGTGTAAAACGCCGCTAACCGGCGGTATCGACAGGCATTATCGCCTGCAGGTTGTAGAGCGCGATCAGCGTTTTCAGACGCTCGGTGACGCCGAAAATTTTTAGCGCGACGCCACGTTGGCGCTGCTCTTCCTGCAGATGCAGCAACAGCGCCAGCCCGGAGGAGTCCACGCGCTGCAGTTGCGCCACGTCCATCGCGGTTTTATCCGCCATCAGCGCGTCGCGCTGCCGCCACAACGGCAGCAGCGTTTCACGGTCCAGTTCACCGCGCAGGATCAGCGTCTGCTGCTCTGATTCGAAGCTGAGCGCTGCCGACATCAGTTTTTCTTGTCCAGCGAGATGGGCTGCGCGGCAGCGGCCTGCAGCTGTTTGGTCAGGCCGTCGATGCCCTGAGTACGCAGCGTAGACGCCCACTCGTTTTGCTTGGTGGTGATCATGCTGACGCCTTCGGCGATCATGTCATACGCCTGCCAGTAGCCGGTTTTGCTGTTCTTGCGCCATTGGAAATCCAGACGCACCGGCGGGCGGCCGCCGTTGTCGATGATGGTGACACGAATGGCCACGATGTCGGCGTTGCCCAGCGGCTGTTCAGGCGCGATCTGGTAAGTCTGGCCGTGGTACATCGCCAGCGCCTGGCCGTAAGCCTGCTCCAGGTAAGCCTGGAAAGCGGTGAAGTAAGCTTCGCGCTGCGCAGGCGTCGCATCTTTGTAGTAACGGCCCAGCACCAGCGCGCCGGCGTATTTCACCTGCACGAACGGCATCAGTTCCTGATGCACGATGGAGCGCAGGTAGTTCGGGTCCTGCTTGATCTTCGGCTGTTCGTTCTTCAAACGGCTGAAGGTCTTCTGCGCCGCGTCTTGCATCATGCTGTAAGGGTTGGTTTGGTCGGCTGCGCTCGCCAGCGGCGCAACCACCAGCAGAGCCACCATCAGTAAACGTTTAAACATGCAGGTATCCTCTCTTAATGATTTGGAACAGCGGGTTGCGGTGCAGCGCCGGCAGCCGGCTCAGCGGCCGCGTCTCCCGGTTTGGCGCTGTCCTGACCGCCGCTTTTATACAGGAACTGGCCGATCAGATCTTCCAGAACCATGGCTGATTTAGTGTCCTGGATGGTGCCGCCGTCTTTCAGAATGGTGGTGCCCATATCAGGATCTTCGAAGCCCACGTTAAGCGCCAGATATTGCTCGCCCAGCAGGCCGGAGGTGCGGATCGCCAGCGAGCTGGTATCCGGGATTTCGTCGTACTTTTTCTGGATATCGAGCGCCACGCGCGGCGTGTAGGTTTTCGGATCGAGTTCGATGTCCGCCACGCGGCCGATCACCACGCCGCCGATCTTCACCGGCGAACGCGGTTTCAGGCCGCCGATATTGTCGAACGTCGCGTAAACGCGGTAGGTCGGCTCGCTGCCGATCGATTTAAGGTTCGCCACCTGCAGGCAGATAAACACGATGGCGCACAGCGCGATCAGCATGAATGCCCCAACCCAGATTTCACTCTTCTTCGTTTGCATCGAATCAATTCCCAAACATCAGTGCGGTCAGCACGAAATCCAATCCCAACACCGCCAGTGACGAATGCACCACGGTACGCGTCGTCGCCCGGCTAATCCCTTCAGAGGTAGGCACGGCGTCATACCCGTTGAAAATGGCAATCCAGGTTACGGTAATGGCGAACACCACGCTCTTGATCAGGCAGTTGAGCAGATCTTTTTTCCACTCTACGGCGCCTTGCATCGCCGACCAGAAGAAGCCGCTGTCGATGCCCTTCCAATCCACGCCGACCACCGAGCCGCCCCAAATGCCGATCGCCACGAAGATGATGGTCAGCAGCGGCATGCTGATCATCCCCGCCCAGAAACGCGGCGCCACGATGCGCCGCAGCGGATCGACCGCCATCATTTCCAGGCTGGAGATCTGTTCCGTCGCCTTCATCAGGCCGATTTCCGCCGTGAGCGCGGAACCGGCGCGGCCGGCGAACAGCAGCGCCGTCACCACCGGCCCCAGCTCGCGCAGCAGCGACAGCGCCACCATCATGCCGAGGCTGGCTTCAGCGCTGTAGGTGGTAAGCACGATATACCCCTGCAGGCCCAGCACCATGCCGATAAACAGCCCGGAAACCATGATGATCAGCAGCGACTGCACGCCGACGCTGTAAAGCTGTTTCAACAACAGCGGCCACTGCTTGCCGGGTTCCGGCCGGCCAATCAATGCGTTGAACAGCATCAACCCGGCGCGGCCGAAGCTGGCGCTGGTGTTGATGCCACTGCGCCCCAGAGACGCTAACGCTCTTAATAACATGAGCTTATTTACTCCCTAAGCCTAGCAGTTCAGTCTGATAATCCCCGGCCGGATAGCGGAACGGCACCGGTCCATCCGCTATACCATCCAGGAACTGGCGCACGCGCGCATCAGGATTGTTCTGCAATTGCTGCGTGGTGCCTTCGGCAATCACCCGGTGATCGGCCACGATATAGGCGTAGTCGGCGATGCTCAGCACCTCCGGCACGTCGTGCGACACCACGATGCAGGTAATGCCCAGCGCATGGTTCAACTCGTCGATCAGCTTGACCAGCACCCCCATGGTGATCGGATCCTGGCCGACGAAAGGTTCGTCGAACATGATCATCTCCGGGTCCAGCGCGATCGCGCGCGCCAACGCCGCCCGGCGCGCCATGCCGCCGGAGAGTTCATTGGGCATCAGCTGCGCCGCACCGCGCAGCCCGACCGCTTCCAGCTTCATCAGCACCGTGCTGCGCAGCAGGGGCTCAGGCAGGTTGCTGTGCTCACGCAACGGGTAGGCCACGTTTTCGAATACGGTCAAATCGGTGAACAGCGCGCCCGACTGGAACAGCATGCTCATCTTTTTGCGCGCGTCGTACAACTGACGGCGGGACAATGCGGGAATGTTGTCGCCGTCAAACCAAATCTCCCCGCGGTCCGGCGTCAGCTGACCGCCGATCAGACGCAGCAGCGTGGTTTTGCCGATGCCCGACGGCCCCATGATCGCCGTGATCTTACCGCGAGGCACCGTCAGGTTGATGTCTTCAAATATCCGCCGGTCGCCGCGCGAAAAGCTCATGTCGCGCACTTCGACCAAATTATCTGCCTTTTGGAGCATGTTAATGGACCCTTTACGACTCATCTTTTGCTGAATCTACCCGTGATGTTAAAGCAATGGGCGCAATCCGTCTCATCTTTACAAAAACTTACTGCCATTTCGCAACCAATGATGCCATTGGTTTTACTTTTCCGCGCCACCCGGTCAAAATTGGCGCCATAACGAAAAAAAACGAAAGTGTTCAACAATTAGCCGGGAAAAACCGTTGCTGCGCTCAAGCGCACGCACCGGAGGGCAAGCAATACCGCCGCATTGACGGCTTTAACCAACGAACCGGGATAATACCCGACAAAGGACCCTGCATGTTTCTCGCAATAGCATTATTAATCGTTGGTTTATTTCTACTGGTGTATGGTGCAGACCGCTTAGTTTATGGTGCTGCCGTGATTTCCCGTTCGCTTGGCGTGCCGCCGTTGATCATCGGCATGACCATCGTCGGCATCGGCACTTCACTGCCGGAGCTGATCGTGTCCACCACCGCCGCGCTGAACGGGCAGATAGATATGGCCGTTGGCAACGTGTTAGGTTCCAACATCACCAACATTTTATTGATCCTGGGCGTCGCAGCGCTGATTCACCCGCTGGCTGCACGATCGGAAATACTGCGGCGCGAACTGCCGCTGATGTTAGCGGTCACAGTATTGTGCGGTTTCGTGTTGATGGACGGCACCCTGAGCAGGCTGGACGGCGTGCTGCTGCTGACCGCCGCCGCCGGTTTCATCCTGCTGATGCTGAAAATCGCCCGGCTGGCGCAGCGCGAGGGCAGCGACAGCCTGACCATGGAGCAGATCGCCGAATTGCCGCAGGACAGCAGCAATACCGTGGCGGTGCTGTGGCTGGTGCTGGCGTTTATCATTCTGCCGCTCTCTTCCAGAATGGTGGTCGATAACGCGACGGTGATCGCGCACTATTTCGGCCTGAGCGAACTGGTGGTCGGCTTGACCATTATCGCCATCGGCACCAGCCTGCCCGAGCTGGCCACGTCCATCGCCGGAGCATTAAAGGGCGAAGATGATATGGCGATTGGCAACATCATCGGCTCCAATATTTTCAACACGGTGATCGTGCTGGGCGTCCCCGCCCTGCTGTCGCCGGGCAGCGTGGACGCCGCCGCCTTCCAGCGCGATTACTGGGTGATGCTGGCGGCCAGCGTGCTGCTGAGCGTGCTGTGCATCGGCCGCAAACACCGCATCGGCCACCTAGCCGGCGCGCTGTTATTATGCGGCTTTATTGCGTATCTTGCGGTGCTGTTCTTTAACCCTTTCAGTACTTTCGGCTAAACCGACGGGAATGAGTATGTCGAACATTGAGTTGCAACCGGGCTTCGATTTTCAACAGGCCGGCAAAGAAGTGCTTCAGATAGAGCGTGACGGGCTGGCTCAGCTCGACAGCTACATCAACGCAGACTTCACCCGCGCCTGCGAAACGATCGCCGCCTGCGGCGGCAAAGTGGTGGTGATGGGCATGGGTAAATCCGGCCATATCGGCTGCAAGATCGCCGCGACCTTCGCCAGCACCGGCACCCCCTCATTCTTCGTGCACCCGGCGGAAGCCAGCCATGGCGATTTGGGCATGGTCACTCCGCAGGATATCGTGCTCGCCATCTCCAACTCCGGTGAGTCCAGCGAGATCCTGGCGCTGATCCCGGTGTTGAAACGGCAGCGGATCACCCTCATCTGCATGACCAACAATCCGGAAAGTTCGATGGGCAAGGCGGCGGACATCCACCTGTGCATCAAGGTGCCGCAGGAGGCCTGCCCGCTGGGGCTGGCGCCGACCACCAGCACCACCGCCACGCTGGTGATGGGCGATGCGCTGGCCGTCGCGCTGCTGAAGGCGCGCGGTTTCACGCCGGAAGATTTCGCGCTGTCGCATCCGGGCGGCGCACTTGGCCGCAAGCTGCTGCTGCGGGTTAGCGATATCATGCACAGCGGCGACGAAATGCCCCACGTTAGCGCCGACGCCTCATTGCGCGACGCGCTGCTGGAAATCACCCGCAAAAATCTGGGTCTGACGGTGATCTGCGACGATCTGATGAAAATCGCCGGCATCTTCACCGACGGCGACCTGCGCCGGGTATTCGACATGGGCATCAACCTGCACGAGGCGAAGATCGCCGATGTCATGACGCCGGGCGGCGTGCGGGTGCGCCCCAATATTCTGGCGGTCGATGCATTGAACCTGATGCAACAACGCCACATCACCGCGCTGCTGGTTGCCGATGGCGACCAACTGCTGGGTGTGGTACATATGCATGACATGCTGCGCGCCGGCGTCGTTTAATTAAGGAATAGAACGGAATGGGTATGGTAGAAACCTGCTACGGGCCGGTAGAACAAGAGGTTATGGCGCGTGCCGGGAACATCCGCCTGTTGATTTGCGACGTTGACGGCGTGCTGTCGGACGGCCTGATCTTCATGGGCAACAACGGTGAAGAATTGAAGGCGTTCAACGTGCGCGACGGTTACGGCATCCGCTGTCTGAAAACCTCGGACATCGAGGTGGCGATCATCACCGGTCGCTCCGCCAAGCTGCTGGAAGACCGCGCGCAGACGCTCGGTATCACCCATCTGTATCAGGGGCAGTCCGATAAGCTTTTGGCCTTCCGCGAACTGTTGGATAAACTGTCGTTAACGGCGGATCAGGTCGCCTATATCGGCGATGACCTGATCGACTGGCCGGTGATGGCGCAGGTCGGCCTGGCGGTCGCGGTGGCGGACGCCCATCCGCTGTTGACGCCGCGCGCCCACTACGTCACCCGCATTGCCGGCGGCCGCGGCGCAGTACGCGAACTGTGCGACATCATTCTTTTGGCTCAAAATAAGCTGGAGGACGCCAAAGGGCTGTCGATATGAGTAAAACCAAACTGTGGATCACCATCCTGTTGACGGTGATCGTTCTGGCGCTGATCGGCTGGAACATGACGGACTTCAGCGACGACACGGCTCCTGGCCCGGCTAACGATCAGGATCCGACCTACCAGAGCCAGCACACGGTCACCGTGGTGTACAACCCGGCCGGCAAGCTGAATTACAAACTGGTGGCGGAAGACGCGAAGTATTACACCGCCGGCGAGCTGAGCTGGTTCACCCAGCCGGTGATGACGCTGTTCGATGAGAATGCGGTGGCCACCTGGTCAGTTCGCGCCGATCGCGCCAAACTGACTAAAGACCGGATGCTGTATCTGTATGGTCACGTCGAGGTAAACAGCCTGACCACCACCTCGCAGCTGGAAAAAATTAAGACGGACAACGCTCAGGTAAACCTGGTCACCCAGGACGTCACCTCCGATGACGAAGTCACGCTTTACGGGACCAATTTTACCTCTAACGGCATGAAAATGCGTGGGAACCTGCGGACCAAAACCGCTGAGCTGATTGATAAGGTTAAGACCAACTATGAAATTCAGAACCAAAAACCAACTCCGTAACCTGTTGCTCGGCAGCTTAGTTTTGGCCGCCAGCGCCCCCGCTCTGGCGCTGAAATCCGACTCCAGCCAGCCGGTCAGCATCGACTCGCTCAAGCAGTCGTTGGACATGCAAAGCAACGTCAGCACCTTCACCGACAACGTGGTGATCAAACAGGGCACCATCGATATTCGCGCCGACAAGGTGGTCGTCACCCGCCCGGGCGGAGATCAGAATAAGACCTATATTGAAGCGTTCGGCAACCCGGTAACCTTCTACCAGATGCAGGACAGCGGCAAGCCGGTCAAAGGCCACGCGCAGAAAGTGCGTTACGACGTGGCGACCCAGCTGGTGACCCTGACGGGCAACGCCTATCTGGAGCAGCTCGACAGCAACGTGAAAGGCGATCGCATCACCTATCTGGTGCAACAGCAGCAAATGCAGGCGTTTAGCGACAAAGGCAAACGCGTGACAACGGTTCTGGTACCGTCGCAGTTGCAAGACAAAAACGGGCAAAAAAAGAGTAACTAATCACTTATGGCAACACTCATCGCAGAAAACCTGGCGAAAGCCTACAAGGGCCGTAAAGTTGTCGAAGACGTCAGCCTGAAAGTGAAATCCGGCGAGATCGTCGGCCTGCTCGGCCCGAACGGCGCCGGTAAAACCACCACCTTCTACATGGTGGTCGGCATCGTGCCGCGCGACGCCGGGCGCATCGTGATCGACGAAGAAGACATCAGCCTGTTGCCGCTGCACGCCCGTGCGCGCCGCGGCATCGGTTACCTGCCGCAGGAAGCGTCGATCTTCCGCCGCCTGAGCGTGTACGACAACCTGATGGCGGTGTTGGAGATCCGTCCCGATCTCACCAGCGAACAGCGCGAAGACCGCGCCAAAGAGCTGATGGAAGAGTTCCATATCTCCCATCTGCGCGACAGCCTCGGCCAGGCGCTGTCCGGCGGTGAACGCCGCCGCGTCGAAATCGCCCGCGCGCTGGCGGCCAACCCGAAATTCATTCTGCTGGACGAACCCTTCGCCGGGGTGGATCCGATTTCCGTTATCGATATCAAGAAAATCATCGAGCACCTGCGTGACAGCGGCCTGGGCGTGCTGATCACCGACCACAACGTGCGCGAGACGCTGGACGTATGTGAACGCGCCTACATCGTCAGCCAGGGCAAACTGATTGCCCACGGCACGCCGGATGCTATTCTGGCCGACGAGCAGGTTAAACGCGTTTATCTGGGCGAAGAGTTCCGCCTCTAAGCGCCGGCGCGTCCTGCGGGACGACACCGTTAACGGAAGTAGACAGAAAACTATGAAGCAAGGTTTGCAACTCAGGCTCAGCCAACAGCTGGCCATGACACCTCAGCTCCAGCAGGCGATCCGCCTGCTGCAGTTGTCCACGCTTGAGCTTCAGCAAGAGATCCAGCTGGCGCTGGAGAGCAATCCGCTGCTTGAACAGACCGATCTGCACGACGAAATCGACGCCAAAGAAACCCAGGAGACCGAGGGGCTCGATACCCGCGAGGCCTTGGAGCAGAAAGACATGCCGGAAGAGCTGCCTCTGGACGCCACCTGGGATGAAATCTATACCGCGGGCACGCCGTCCGGCACCGGCACCGACTACAGCGACGACGAGCTGCCGGTCTATCAGGGCGAGACCACCCAAACGCTGCAGGATTATCTGATGTGGCAGGTGGATCTGACGCCGTTTTCCGATACCGACGCCGCCATCGCCACTTCCATCGTCGACGCGGTGGATGACACCGGCTATCTCACCGTCCCGCTGGAAGACATTCTGGAAAGCCTGGGCGACGAGAACGTGACCCTCGAGGAAGTCGAGGCGGTGCTGAAGCGCGTGCAGCGTTTTGATCCGATCGGCGTCGCCGCGCGCGATCTGCGCGATTGCCTGCTGGTGCAGCTCTCCCAATACGCCAAAGATACGCCTTATCTGGCCGAAGCGCGGCTGATCATCAGCGAGCATCTGGATCTGTTGGCCAACCACGACTTTCGCAGCCTGATGCGATCAACCCGGCTAAAAGAAGATACACTGAAAGAAGCGATGCTGCTGATTCAGTCGCTCGATCCGCGCCCGGGGCAGTCGATCAATACCGGCGAATCGGAATACGTCATTCCGGACGTGCTGGTGCGCAAAACGCAGAACAAATGGACGGTCGAGCTCAACGGCGACAGCGTGCCGCGTTTGAAGATCA
Source organism: Serratia sp. CY74737 (assembly GCF_052166775.1). Classification (NCBI taxonomy): domain Bacteria; kingdom Pseudomonadati; phylum Pseudomonadota; class Gammaproteobacteria; order Enterobacterales; family Yersiniaceae; genus Serratia; species Serratia sp. CY74737. Next base: position 159,873 of record NZ_JBJNOF010000006.1, on the reverse strand, counting down.
ATCAGCAGTACGCCGCGCTGGGCAACAGCGCCCGCAGCGAAGCCGACGGCCAGTTCATCCGCAGCAACCTGCAGGAAGCCAAGTGGCTGATTAAAAGCCTGGAGAGCCGCAACGAGACGTTGCTGAAGGTCACCCGCTGCATCGTCGATCAGCAGCAGGCGTTCTTCGAGCAAGGCGAAGAGTTTATGAAACCCATGGTGCTGGCGGATATCGCCCAGGCCGTGGAGATGCATGAATCGACGATCTCGCGCGTCACCACGCAGAAGTTTCTGCACAGCCCGCGCGGCATTTTCGAATTGAAATATTTCTTCTCCAGCCACGTGAATACCGACAGCGGCGGCGAAGCCTCCTCGACGGCGATCCGCGCGTTGGTGAAGAAATTGATTGCGGCGGAAAACCCCGCCAAACCACTCAGCGACAGCAAGCTGGCCACCCTGCTCGCCAATCAGGGGATCATCGTGGCCCGGCGCACCGTCGCCAAGTACCGAGAGTCTTTGTCCATCCCGCCGTCGAACCAGCGCAAACAGTTGGTTTGACCTCTATTGAGAAGGAAGACACTATGCAGCTCAACATTACCGGACACCACATCGAAATCACCGATCCGTTGCGCGAGTTCGTGAACAACAAGTTCGCCAAACTCGAACAGTATTTTGATCGCATCAATCAGGTGTATGTTGTATTAAGTGTGGAAAAAGTGCAGCAAATTGCGGAAGCAACGGTGCACGTGAATGGAGGCGAGTTGCACGCCACCTCGGAAGACGAGAATATGTATGCCGCAATTGATACGCTGATCGACAAATTGGCACGTCAATTGAACAAACATAAAGACAAATTGAAGCAACACTGACACCCTGACCCATTCCGTGAGGCGGCATCCGTCGCCGCCTCTCCCTTCGGCGCGTGACCCGCATGGGTGACGCGCCGAACGGTAATCAGGGTCAAAACCGACGAAAAACCGCCTTGCCGGCTTCGCCCGGCGGCGCGGTTTTAAGTGAAGATGAGATGAACAACGAATATATGCAATTAAGCTCGGTGTTAAACATCGAGTGCACCAAAAGCTCGGTACACTGCACCAGCAAGAAGCGGGCTTTGGAAATTATCAGCGAACTGGCCGCCAAACAGCTCAATCTGCCTTCGCAGGTGGTGTTTGACGCGGTTCTCACCCGGGAGCGCATGGGCAGCACCGGTATCGGCAACGGTATCGCCATTCCCCACGGCAAACTGGAAGAGGACACACTGCGGGCCGTTGGCGTGTTTATCCGTCTCGACCAACCCATCGCTTTCGACGCTATCGACAATCAGCCGGTCGATCTGCTGTTTGCGCTGCTGGTGCCTGCCGATCAGTGCAAAACCCATTTGCATACGCTGTCGCTGGTCGCCAAACGCCTGGCAGACAAAACCGTATGCCGCCGCCTGCGCGCCGCGCAGAGCGACGAAGAACTTTACCAAATCATCACCGAGTGATGCCCGGCCGGCGTGACTTCCAGCCCGGATAACGATACTGTTTTACGATGATGGATCCGGCTGCGGCCGGAATAACAAAGTTTAACGGTGGCGATGAACGCCGCCGCGATGCCAGGGGAGTTGCCACATGGTGCTGATGATTGTCAGCGGCCGTTCCGGTTCCGGAAAATCCGTCGCCTTGCGGGCGCTGGAAGACATGGGTTTTTACTGCGTTGACAACCTGCCGGTGGTTCTGCTGCCGCAGCTCGCCAATACGCTGGCGGAACGCAATATCTCCGCGGCGGTCAGCATCGACGTGCGCAACATGCCGGAATCGCCGGAAGTGTTCGAATACGCGATGACTCAGCTGCCGGACAGCTTCTCGCCGCAGCTGCTGTTCCTCGACGCCGATCGCAACACGCTGATCCGCCGTTACAGCGACACCCGCCGCCTGCACCCGCTCTCCAGCAAAAACCTGTCGCTGGAAAGCGCGATCGACGAAGAGAGCGATCTGCTCGAACCGCTGCGCTCGCGGGCTGACCTGATTATCGACACCTCGGAAATGTCGGTGCACGAACTGGCCGAAATGCTGCGCACCCGCCTGCTCGGCAAACGCGAGCGCGAACTGACCATGGTGTTCGAATCCTTCGGCTTCAAACACGGCATCCCGATCGACGCCGACTACGTGTTCGACGTGCGCTTCCTGCCTAACCCGCACTGGGATCCGAAGCTGCGGCCGATGACCGGTCTGGACAAGCCGGTAGCGTCGTTCCTCGATCGCCATACCGAAGTGCATAACTTTATTTACCAGACCCGCAGCTATCTGGAACAGTGGCTGCCGATGCTGGAAACCAACAACCGCAGCTACCTGACGGTCGCCATCGGCTGTACCGGCGGCAAACACCGTTCGGTGTACGTGGCGGAACAGCTGGCCGATTACTTCCGCTCGCGCGGCAAGAATGTGCAATCGCGCCACCGCACGCTGGAAAAGCGCAAACAATGACGGTCAAACAGACGGTTGAAATCAAAAACAAGCTGGGCATGCACGCGCGCCCGGCGATGAAACTGTTCGAACTGGTGCAAAGCTTCGACGCCGAAGTGATGCTGCGCAACGAAAGCGGCACCGAAGCCGAAGCCAGCAGCGTCATCGCGCTGCTGATGCTGGACTCCGCCCAGGGTCGGCACATCGAAGTCGAAGCGACCGGCCCCGATGAAGTCAACGCGCTGGCGGCGGTGGTCGAGCTGTTCAACTCCGGGTTTGATGAAGATTAGTCGCTGAGACTCTTCCCATGCGTCGCCTCGGCGCATGTGTTGCCTCCGCCCCTCCCATAGTGTAGCCCTCCCGTTTCTCATTTTGCGAATCCGCTTCCAGAATCAGCCGTAACCGCCTGTAAATTCACGTCATGGATTTACCCCCACCACGGTAATCGCAATAGTGTGTAACGCAAAAACAGACAACAGGCGGATGTTTCCCCACGCTTTGCTGGCGGGACAACAGAAAGTTTACAATTTGTGAACTTCACCGGCAGTCGCTATAATGTTCACCGGGTAGGAATCGAAGGAACGATGCATATCATTTCCAGGGAACCGTTCAATAACGCAACGAAGCAATATCCCAATGAAGCCACTACTCTCGAGGCCATTTATAAAGCGTTGCGACGGGGTGAGTTCCGCACGCCGGACGAGTTAAAAGCGCTTTTTCCTTCGCTCGATCGTATGAAGTACAAAGAGAAATGGTGGGTCATTGACGTCGGCGGCAACCACCTGCGGATCTTGTTCTTTGCCAGCTTCGAGACACAGAAAGTCTTCATAAAGCATATCGTTAGCCACGCCGAATACGACAAGCTGATGCAGCACTATCGAAGGAGTTCGTCATGATTACAGATGCCATTAAGGCGGCCGATGCGCTACTGCGCGCCGTACCCTTATTGCAGGGCAGCCACGCTCAGCAAGACTACCGAGAAGCGCTCGAATTGGTGGAATATCTGCTGGAAAACGATGAACGCCATCCGCTGATTGACATGTTGGCAAAAAAAATCGCCGAATATGAAGACAACAGCGCCGAATTTACCGCATTCAACCAGCGTATCGCCCAACTCCCGCAGGGGGTGGCCGCGCTTCGCGTATTGATGGAACAGCACCAACTCAGCCAAAGTGATTTTGAACATGAGATCGGCAAAAAGTCGTTGGTCAACCAAATCCTGAACGGCAAAAGATCGCTGACCATTCCGCACATTATGGCGCTGGCCAAACGCTTCAATCTGCCCCCAGCCCTGTTCCTGCCGGAAGCAGATTAGCCCCTCAACTCCGGCTCAGGCAGTCCAGCGCCACCGCTTTGAAGCTGTCGAAGCTGTCACTGCCCAGCAGGCGGCTCATTGAGCGTTCACGCACGAAGGTGACGAACAGCTCGTAGATCGCCATCGCCTCTTCATAGTCGCTCTTGCTGATCGCCAGCAGGAAAATCACGTGCGCGACCTCGCCCTCGCCCCAGGCGACGCCCTGCGGCGCCAGTAGCGTCACCACCACGGTCTTTTTCGCCAGCAGCCCCAGCGAGTGCGGCAGCGCGATGCCTTCGCCCAGCAGCGTGGAGACGATCGCCTCGCGTTCGACCACCGACGGATAAAAGTCCGCGCCGACGTACCCTTCCCGCTCCAGCTGGCCGCACACCCGGCTGAACAGTTCCGCCTGCGTCAGCGGCTCGTTGAGCACCATGAAATGCTCGGCGTCGAAGAACTTCTCCAGCATGTACGGTCGGGTGCGATCCACCAGCACCAGTTTGCCCAGTTGCTCCAGCTGATAATCGGTCGGGAACGGCGACATCACCACTACCGGCTTGTTCTTTTCGCCGATGCGGGCGTTGGAAATCACGAAGTCTTCGTCGATGTGCGCGAGCATCTCGTAATCGCGCAGCGAGACGATGCGCGTCATCACCAGCTGCGGATACTTGCGCGCAATCTGCGCCTGGATCATCCGCACCGTCGAGTTGCCGGTGTCGCACACCAGCATCACCTGCGGGTGGCGTTCATAACCGATGTTGTAATGTCGCTCCAGCCCCACGCCGATGTGCAGCACCAGATAACCGATTTCGTTCTCGCTCAGCGTATAAGGCGTGTACTTGCCCCAGCTGGAGACCGCCGCCAGCGTCACGTCGTAAGCCATCGGATAGTGCTGCTTGATGTTGGCCAACAGCGGATTGGGGATGTTGATCTGGTATTTCACCCGCGTAATCATGGTCTTGATATGGGTAAGCAGATCGGCCCGCAGCTGCTCGTCGCCCTGCAGGTTGTAGTTATAGTGTGCGTTGATGTAGGACAGGATGTAGTCCACCAGCGCTTCTTCATCGTCGGCGTTGATCTCGGTCGGCTGCACGTCTTGCACGCGGCGCGCGGCGATATTGACCCGCAGATAGGCCTCTTCGGCCATCGAGATCTCTTTGCCGGAGGCCGCACGCAGCTCCGCCGCCAGGCGGGTCGACACCTGGCGCACCGCCTCGTCGCCGTCCTCCACCTCGAAGTCCGACAGCGGATAGCCATCGTTGATGCGCCGCAGCGCCACCGCGCAGTAGAAAATCAGGTACTGCTCGCCCTCGTCGGTCAGGCGAATGGCGTATTGCGACAGCAGCGGGTGCAGCAAGCCGGCGAACGCCGCCACCTGCGGCTGCAGCAGGATCTCGTTGTTGAGCAGCGGGTTCTCGGCGTCGGCCAGCTGCAGCTGGAACAGCAGGTCGGTCAGGCAGGCGCGGATCGCCATCTCCGCGCCGAACAGCTTCATGCCGTAACGCGGCTTGGTTTCGATCGTCAATTGATAGTGCGCCAGACGCTCTCTCACCTCAGCCATGTCGTTTTGCAGCGTGCCGCGGCTGACGAACCACTCGTCAGCCAGATCTTCCAGTTTGAGGGAGAAGGCTGAGGTCAAAAAACGCACCAGCAGATAATGCACCCGCTCCTGCGCACTGCGCGGGGTGGCGTGTTTGCGACGCTCCTGATGCTGCAGGGCGCTGAACAGCGCAGCATTATCGACCTGCAAACGATAGCCGGCCCCGCGGCTATGCACGAAGCGCGCGCCGTATTTGTCCAGGATCTCGTTCAGCGCGGTGATATCGGCCCGCACCGTGCGGGTAGACACGGCGAAACGCTTCGCCAGCTCATCCTGCGGCAAAGTCTCGGTTTGCAAAGCATCGAACAAGTAAGCCAAACGCGGGTAAGGAAATCGCACCATTCTGTGTCCGTCAATCAGGCGGCCCACCCGGCGAACCGGGCGGGCCACGGGTTACTTCGCCGGCGGCAGGAACGCCATTTGCGAGGGGCTGCCGATCGGCAGATAACCGCCCACAAAGCTGAGTTTGCCGTCAGTCGGGTTGACGCTGAAGCGGGTGACGTTATCGCTGCGCTGGTTCAGCGCATACAGATAGCGGCCATCCGGGCTCAGCGCCAGCGAACGCGGATAATCGCCACGCGTCCAGGTTTCCGCCACCGGTTTCAACTCGCCGCCGGCGCCCACGCTGAACTGGGCAATGCTGTTATGCAGCCGGTTGGCGACGTACAGCGTGTCGCCGTTCTTGCTGAGCGCCAGCCCCGAAGCGAAGCTGGTGCCCTGATAGTCGGCGGGCAGCGCGGAAACCGCATGCAGTTGTTTCAGAGTACCTTTTTGGCGATCAAAACGGTAGCTGGTCAACGTCGAGGCCTCTTCGTTCACCAGCAGCACAGTGTCGCCGTCCGGGTGGAACACAAAATGACGCGGGCCGGCGCCGGCGGAAGAGGCGGCGATCCACGGCGGATCGTTCGGCGTCAGGCGGCCGCTCGCGGCGTCAAAGCGCCATTGGTAGATGCGATCCAACCCCAGATCGGTGGAGAACACGAACTTGCCGCTCGGATCGCTGGCGATCATATGGGCATGCGGGCCATTGTGATCGCTGACGGCGAAGCTGCCGTTCACCGCCGCCGCCGGTTTGGCCGCGCCCGCCGGGCCCTGTTGCTGCTGCACCGAGCTGGCGGCGCCCAGGCTGCCGTCCGCTTCAATCGGGAAGACCGCCACGCTGCCGCTGACATAGTTCGCTACCAGCAGATGCCGCCCGTCCGGCGTCGAGGTAAGATACACCGGCCCCGCCCCCTGCGAATTCACCTGGTTGAGCTGCGTCAGTGCGCCATCGGCCGGATTGACCCGGTAGGCGGTGATGCCGCCGTGCTTGCCGCCGTTGAAATCGGCCACTTCGCTGGCGACATACAGCGTTTTGCCGCCGACGCCCAGCGTCAGCTGCGCCGGATTCGGCACGTTGCTGACCAGCGTAACCTGGCTCAACGCGCCGCTGGCCGGATCGACCCGCACTCGGTAAACGCCTTCGCCGTTGGGATTGTAGGTGCCGATATAGGCAAAATGAGATGACGTGGAGTTCATTGCATCCTCAGCATGCAGCGCCGGGCCGGTCACGGCCAGCAGCGCTATAAACAACGCGGTGCGTCGGGTTGGAGCCTGCCAGTTTCGCATAGTAGTCCTCAATATAGGTAACGGCGCGGCATGCCGCGCCACGGGAAAACCTTCGCCTCCCAGCGTTTACCTCATCCCATTGTGCGTTCAGCCCACCAGCTTTTTGGTCATCGCCAGCAGGGCTTTCACGTCCTGCGGACGCGTATCGCCGCTGGTGGCGTCGATGATCGAGCTGTAGATATGCGGGATCACGCGTTTCACGCCGGCCGCCAGCGCGATCTCGACGATCGGCTCAAAGTTCTCCAGATCGATACCGCCGGTCGGCTCCAGCATGAAGTCATGCTCGGCGCAGGCCTTGGCTACGTACTGGTACTCGTCCTTGCACTTCAGGCCGCCCATCGGGAAATACTTGATGGAGCTGCCGCCCATGTCTTTCAGCAGGGCGATGGCGGTTTCCACCGGCACGATGCCGTCCGGCGCCGCGGCGCTTAATGGGCCGGTAGAGATCTTCACCCAACCGACGCGGCCGGTCGGCGACACCAGGCCGTTGACCACGCTGTCGTTCTGGCCCAGCAGCGCGCGGCTGGCGCCGACGCCGGTGAACACCTGGTTAACGTGCTGCGGCTGCACCTGCTGAGCGATCAGGCTGACCATCGCCGACTGCTTAGGATCGCCGGCGCCCAGGCCGACCGAGAGCGCGTTTTCAATCAGGCGCGCATAGCGCAGCATGTCGGTCACCGCGCTGTCGACGTCCGAGTAGTTCTTGGAGAGCACGCCCACCAGCACATGGCCTTCCGCCGCAGCGTAGATGTCCTGCGCGTTGGCTTTGGAGCCGGCCAGCACGTTCAGGCAGACGCGGTCGCGATAGTAGTTAGGCTGCAGCTTCATGCTTGTTTCTCCGTAAACAGATTTTTGATACAGGTAAAGACGGTCATCAGTTGCCGCTCGTCGACGCTGCGCACGTCGACCTCAATCTTGCCTTCGTTGGCCTTGTAGCCGCGGAAGTAGATGGCGATATCGCCGGTTTTCAACGCCTGGACGATGTCATAGGTCGACCGCCCCAGCACCGCCTCATCAAAGGCGATCTCGGCGCGAGCGATATCGCGGCCGGCGCTGTCCCAGACGATCCTGGCGCTGACGCCGGTCAGGGTGTTGAGGCTGTCGAGGAACGGCGTCATCCGCTCCACCATCTGTTGCCCGGTGGTTTTCTCAAGCGTCAGATAGCTTTCAATCGCTTGGGTCAGGCCGAGGATGCCCTCTTTGCCGACCTTCATCGCCCGGCCGATGCCGCCGGATTGCAACTTCACCCACTCGACGTACTGTTTCTTGCCGATCACGAGACCGCTGGTCGGCCCCTCGATGGCTTTGGCGCCGCTGTAGATCACCAGATCGGCCCCCATCTGGTAGTAACACATCAGATCTTCTTCCGCCGCGGCGTCGACGATCAGCGGCAGGTTATGCTTGCGTGCCACTACCGCCGCCTGTTCGACGGACAAAATGCTTTTCTGCACGCAGTGGTGCGATTTGACGTACAGGATCGCCGCCGTCTGCGGCGTGATGCAGGCTTCAATCTGCTCCGGCGAACATTCGTTGGCGTAGCCCGCCTCCACCACCTTGCCGCCGCCCAGCGCCACCATGGTGTCCACCGGCGCGCCGAAGTTGACGTTGTGACCACGCGGCAACACGATCTCGCGCGGCACGGCGATCGGCGCCGAATGCAGGTTCACCAGCAGATTGGCGTTATCTTTAACGATCACCGCCGCTACCGACTGGGCGATGCCCGCCGAGGCGCAGGAGACGATCACCGCATCCTCCACGTTGAGCAGATCGGCGATGTAGGCGCCGGTCTTGTTGACCAGATCCTTGATTTCGAAATAGTGGTTCAGGCCGTAATCAACGGCGTCGATCACGTCCTGGCGCGGCGTGGAAACGCCGAGAATGGTCATGCGGCCGGAGGTGTTGATCACCTGCTTCAAACCGTATTTTTCATAAATCGAAGACATGGCTTGCCTCCCCTTGTTCGGTTAATAGGATTTCCCCGGCCACCACCGCGGCCAGCGGCACCAGCAGCCGTTCGCCCTCGGCGGTTTGCCCTTCGGCGTCGGCGAATACCTGCGGTTCGCGGCGCAGCTCAAACAGCGTGAAATCGGCGTCATAGCCCGGCTCCAGCCGCCCTTTGCCGCTCAGCTGCAGCGCCGACGCGGCGTTCTCCGTCACGCAGGCGATCACCTGCGGCAGCGTCAGGCCGACGCTGAAGAATTTGGACATCACCGTCGCCAGGCTGTGCACCGGCCCGTTCATGCGGTTGCGGCAGTAAATATCGGAGCTGATGGTGTGTGGCAAAATGCCCAGTTTGATCGCCTGGCGCGCCACCTCGAAGCTGAAGCTGGCGGTGCCGTGCCCTACGTCGAGCAATACGCCGCGCCGCAGCGCGCGCTGGATAGACTCGCGCAGCGTGCCCGCCGGCGTCAGAATGCGGTTCGGTTTGCCGTTGTAGCAGTGGGTGATGATGTCGCCACGGGTCAGCAGATCGGCGATGTCGTCCAGATCCGGCGGGTTGTTGCCGATATGCACCATCAGCGGCAGCCGACGGTTTTCCTGCTGGATCTCTTTGGCCAACACCAGCGGCCGGGTGCCGTTCTTGCCCACCACGCTGCTGCTCATGCGCGCCTTGATGCCGATGATGAAACCGGGATGGTTGGCGATGGCCTGGCCGGCCTCGCGCTTGTCGATGTCCGTCAACTCCGCCAGCTCGTTCTGCCGCAGCAGGCCAATGCGCGAGATATTGAGGAAGGCGAAAACGTTGGTTTTGGCGCTGCGCGTCAGCTGATAAAAGGCGTCGATATCGTCGGCACCGGCGCTGCCGGCATCGACCACGCTGGTGACGCCGCTGGCGACGCCGACCCGATCCGGCTCGTCATGGTAGATCGGCGATTCGGGATAGCAGTGCACGTGCGCATCGATCCAACCGGCGCTCAGGCGGCAGTTGCCCGCCAGATCCAGCTGGCGAACGGCACTGACGTCCGCCGCCAACCGCCCCACCGAGGCTATTTTGCCGTCTTTCACCGCCAGATCGATCAGCGTATCGTCCGCCAGTCTGGCGCCTCTGATTACTAAGTCATACATACCGCATTGCTCCTGTTAGCCCGGGCGCCGCCGCAGCCTCGGGCGGCGCCTGGCGCAGGCCTCTTAAGAAATGGCTACCGGGAAGATCGCCCCCAGGATCATCGCGCCGAGGATCGCTCCGCCGGTGATCGGTTTACCCCAGATATAGAACAGCAGCGCGCCGAGCAGTGAACCGATGCCGATCGGGATCGAGGCGGTCATCGCCGACAGGATGATCAACGGCCCGAGGAAGCGGCCCGACGAGTTGCCCGCGCCCATCATCACGTCCGCCCCGTAGGTGGAGTTGCTCTGATTGATGGTGAATTTGCGCGCCAGAATGATCACGTAACCGATCGCCAGGCCGATGACGAGGCCGGTGGCCAGCGAAGCGGCGAAGTTGGCGACCGGGAACACGATGCCGGCCCCCAAAAGCAGCGCCGGTACGCCCAGCCCGACGCCGGTCTGGATCGCGCCACCGATGTCCAGGATGCCCACCAGCGAACCTTCGATGATGCGCGCGAACAGGAAGCTGGCGCCGAACGCCGCCACCGCGCCGTACACGCCGGTATCCATCCCCGCCCGCAGCATGGAGACGAAGGCCACTTCGTTAAAGGCGCCGATGCCGTACAGGTAGTACATGTGCGTCCCGGCGAACACGCCGGAGGACAGCAGGCCAACAAAAATCGGGAATGACCAGTCGGCGTACCAGAAGCCTTTTTGGGTTTGCTCTTCCATCATCCCGCTCCTTATTTACCGCTCAGGGTGTTGTGAATGGCGTCCAGCCAGCCCGGCACGCCGAGGCTGAAGGACTCGAGAACTTTCATGTCGAAGCCGCGGAAGAAGCCGCTCAGCACGAACAGCAGCACGATCACCGCCATCATGATCTTGGTGATCTTGTTCCAGCCACTCTCTTCCACGCCTTTGCCGATCAGAATGCCCAGCACCAGGCCCGGTACGGCGTTGCCCATGATCAGCTGCGCCAGGCCGCCGAAGATGGTGCCCCAGAAGCCGGAACGGCGCCCGGCGTCGATCGCCGCCAGCCAGAAGATCACCGGCATCACGGTGTTCACCAGCAGGTTGGCCGCCGGCACCAGCACCTTGATCGCGGTGACCTGCAGCGCGGCAGGCACGGCGGAAGCGGTGGTATTGAGGAATGCCACTACCAGCATGCCGATGATGCCGCAGGCGATGGCCATTTTTTTCGGATCGTGCAGCGTTTGCGCCAGATTGCGGTTCTTGACCATCAGGGCCGCCGCGCCCCAGTGCGGGATGATGCGGTGGTCGACGTCCTGCGTGAAGGAGCCCGCCGCCACGGAAGACGCCCAGGCGTTGAAGAAGAAGCCCAGACCGAATGAAAAGTGGGAAGCCGGATCGCCCTCACAGGAGTTCAGCTCGCCCAGGGTGCGAAACGCCCCCATGCCCTGTGTTGTCGGTGCGTGGAACATGCGTGCGGCGCCGGCCCCTACGCCAACCCCCACCAGCCCACCGATAATAATCGATTTAAATAAGATGATTAAAAACATCAGTATACCCTTTCATTTATGCTAACGTTTTTATTTCGTGACGAAGACAACCTTCTCGGTATTGATAATGGTTACGTTCACGGTTATTTCCAGAGAAACGGCATAGTTCTTTCTTTCACGCGGCAAAAAGAAGAAAAGAAATTTCTCTTTTGTTATTTTCTCTTCCGCTTTCACCACGCTGACGTCCTGCGGCTCGATGCGCAGCAGAATATTGTTGGTGGACTTTAATACCGCGCCCTGCACATTAGCCAAGGCGGAAGCAAAAGCTTTCGCTTTGCTGTCGCCTTTACCCTCCACCTTTACCGATGTGGTATATTGCTCTTTCATTATGGGTTGCCATGTTTTTTGACGTAGGCTTCCACCAGTTTCTGGCCCAGCTCTTCTTTATCCATAAAGCCGAACCCCAGTACGTTGCAGCCTTCGTTAATTGCCGTCACGCCCTCTTCCACCGAACGCATGCCGTATTTGGCTTTGTAGCCGTATTTGGTTTGCGCGGTAATCGCGCCGGCACCGCCGCTGCCGCAAAAAGAGATGCCCAGCTGCGCGTTTTCCGCTTTCATGACGTCGCCCAGCTTCATATCCGCCGCCACGCCGGGGATAACCACCGCTTTTCCGCCTGCGTTTTCAACGCCCTGGCCGACTTTTTGCCCTTTTCCCAAACGATCGCCGATCACTACGGTAATTTGACCCATGGTATATTCTCCTGATTGAAATCGATGCGTTAACCGCTATGCGTTATTATCTTTCGCCACTTCGAAGTGCACTGAAAGCAAATAGGCTTCTTCGATAGGCAATGTGCCAAACTGATCCACCACGCGCTCCGCCATTTGCATGGACTCGGCGGAAATTTCGTCGAACAGTGATTTATCCACCTCCGGCAACGGCTCACCGGTTATTGAGCGCAGCACCATGGCGCGAATATGCGATTCCAGCATCTGTTGCTGCACCGCATTGGTATAAATATTCTCAGCATTCAGCATCGCGGTAATATCCGCCAGCACCCGAGCGGTGATCTCACCGGCTTCGCTGATATCGGATTGTTCAATTTCTTTTATCGAAGCAGATCCATCATTCACTTTTCAGTACCCCTAGATCCCACATTAATCAGTAAGCCGTAAAGCGCATCACCTGAATAACCCGCTTTCTGTGATGTCTTTACCCTACCCCCGGTAAGATTTTCTGTGGAGACCGGTTTTTTCCAGTTCGAAGTGGAAATCGAATGACGCGCGGAGATCCATTTCGCAAAACGGCGTTAAGGCGAAAAAGTAAATGAGATAACAATTACATAACCCGGCTAACGGTTTTTTTTGCCTCGATTGACGATAAAAGCCTTCGTGATCGGGATCTCTTTCTTTTCTCGCCCCAACCGCCTACTATCAATGGGACAAATCGACATTACCCACACCCCCGCTCCTCTGGCGCGGGGGTGTTGCTTTGTGTTGTTTTTCCGAATTTATGGGTGCACAGACTGGCGCCCTTTGATTTGACTGGAGAGTGGAATGACCAAACCCATCATTACTATTAATGAGCTGGATGCGGAACGCCTGGATGCGCTATTGGAACAACCGGCCTTTGCCAACACCGACGTCGCCGCCGCGCTGAACGACGAGTTGGATCGCGCGGAAATCCTGCCGCCGGAGAAAATGCCGGCCAACGTGGTGACCATGAACAGCCGCGTGCGTTTTCGCGATCTGCACACCGATGAAGAGCACGTGCGCACGCTGGTTTACCCGGCCTCGCTGAAAGACAGCCACGATCAGCTGTCGGTGATGGCGCCGCTGGGCGCAGCGCTGCTCGGCATGCACGTCGGCAAGCAGATCTCCTGGCAATTGCCGAACGGTGAAGAAGCGCGGATTGAAGTGCTGGAATTACTGTACCAGCCGGAAGCGGCGGGCGAATACCACCGTTAAGCGGTTCTCAGGGCGGCATCCAGCCGCCCTTTCTGTTTCAGAGGCAGATAGCGATCAGCACGGCGATCAGCAGCAGCACGTAGATTTTGGCATGCAGCGCATCGCTCACCTTCGGCAAACAGCGCCTGGCAAACACGATCCCCGCAATCCCCGCCACCACCAGCAGCCCCAGAATGTTCAGATTGACGTAGCCCAGATACTGCGGCCCGCTCATCTCGCGCCACCCCAACACGATATACATCAGCGCCCCGATCACCGCCACCGGGATCGACAGCGGGTTGGCGGCGCTGACGCAATACTTCATGTCATAGCCATGGCGGCGCAGCAGCGGCACGGTCATCACGCTGCCGCCCACCCCCAGCAGCGTGGCGATGCCGCCGATCAGCGGCCCGCCGCCCCACAGCGTGGTAGGGGAAAGTTCAGCGCGCGCCGGTTTGGTCAGGAACCCCCGGCGGAACAGACAGTCGGCGATGGTCACCGCCATATAGGCCACGAACAGCACGCGGATCACGCCGTCCGCCAGCAGCGAGGAGGCAAACGCGCCCAGCGCCGCGCCAATGCCGATGAAAAAGATCAGCGGCACGATGGTTTCCCGCAGCAGGTTGCCGCTGCGCCAGTTGGTCAGGGTGGCGTACCCTGCGTTGAGGATCATCACCGCCGTCGAGGTCGCCACCGCAATATGCATCGCCTGGCCGGGCTGCTCGCCTGAGGCGGAGATCAAATGGTAAACGAAAGGCACCACCACAAAGCCGCCGCCGAAGCCGAACAGAATGGTGGTGATGCCGGTCAGAAAACCGGCACCCAGAACGATTAACATTTCAATCATGGCCGTGCGCCCGCACGAAGTCGTCGAACCCGGCGCAGAACTGCCCCGCCAGCGGGTGGAAACGATCGCCGACGAACAGCCCCAGATACTGCTCGCGCACGGCGTCGTGATCCACCAGCTCAATGCCCGCCTGTTCCGCCTGCGCCAGCGTCTGCGCATCCGGGAAGCCCCAATAGCGCGAATCACCCTGCTTTTCCGCCGCTATCGCTTCGCTCCGTTCCGCCCGCATCAGCTGGCGCGCCAGGAAGGTGCCGCTCTGCACGCCCAGCAACATCATGTTTTCCAGGAACGACAGGTCGTGGCGCAGCTCGGCGGGCAGGCGGGCGAGCACCGGGCCGGCATCCCAATGTTCGTCCATTTCATGCAGCGTCACCGCACAGTCCTTGTCACCGTTCATCATCGCGCGGAACAGCGTCATTACCCCGCGATAGCGCGGCAAGTCGCCCGGATGCAGGTTCCACAGCAGCTTGCCGCGCCGGCTGAAGGCGCGCACATAGTCGGCGGAAAATTTCTGATAACAGCGCAAAGAAATCACCCCGTCCATATGACCCAGGCTGCTGATAAACGCGGCGTCATTGATGTCGAGAACGCGATGCGCTTTGACCCCGGCGGCGGCCAGGAACAGAGCCGGCGGCTGATAGGCGCCCTCACAGGCGGCGGCGTTGCGGCCAACGAACGGGAACACGAAATCGTTCAGCACCTCGCGCTCATACAGCCCCAGGCGGCGAACCGCCGGCTCCTGGGCGCGGCCGCTGCTTTTCGCCAGGGGGAAATACACCGTAAAAGCACACTCGCCTTTCAGGGCGGCGATCAGATCCTGACATACCAGCCAGGAGAAAATGTCGTTGCCGACAAAGAGCGCTACGTTTTTCATGCTTCAGCCTTCTTTGCGTTGAAAATAGGGTTGTTAAATACGAATTTGCTGATGTCTCGGGTGATGGATTCCATCGCCGAGGTGTAAAAAAGGTCGCCCTTGGCGGGCGCGCCGAGCGAGTAGAGATGCTGCTCGCGGCCGCGGCGATCGGCGATTTTCAGCGTGTGCGGGTTGCACTTCACGCCGCCGAACAGGTTCTCCTGCACCACCCCGTCTTGCAGCAGTTGATGGCTCAGGCGGTTGGGCGGCAGTTGATAAGAAGGCGTGGTGCAGTTGAACAGATACTGCGCATGCACCCGCGTCTCATGGCAACGAAGGATAAATCCGCCCGTCCCCTTGCTGATATCCGCCAGGCCACCGCAGGCGCGCAGGCGTTGGCTCTCCAACGCCGCCACGATCTTGTAGGCGTTCTTGATCGGCATGGCGTGCCGATTGCGCATCCAGGAGGAGTTGTAAAAGCGCATGAAGACCTGCCGGTTGTTGGCATCCATTTTGACCCAGGCGGCGCACACCGTCGGATGGATCGCCGCCAGGTAGCTGCAGATGTGCTCCCGGGCAAAGCGCGCCCGGTCGAGGCTGTCCGCCAGATCGCGGTAGCAATCGCGCCTTTCCCCCAGCGCCGAGAGCACCGTCAACCGTTCCGGCCCCGGATAGTGACGCGCCAGCGCGGCGTTGATCGCATGCACCAGCTGATGCGCATCAATAAAATCGTTACCGGCGACAAAGCGCCGCAGCCCCTCAACAAACGCCTCCGGCGGCGGACGCATCAACGCCGGTTGCACGCTGGGGAACAGGCCCGAACGCGACAGGGCGCAGATATCGGTAGCCCCCAGGCGCTCCATCAGTTCAACGATGGCGTCGATCGGCGGCAGATCCCGGTGGGCCTGATAAGCGATCACCCCGTCCACCGGATAGAGACATTCCGGCGGGTTATGCCCAGAACACAGCACCAGCGCGTTCATCTGTTCGGCGGCGCCGCAGGCAGTGGTCAGCCGATAGCCTGCCTCGTGCGGCGCAATGGCATTCACTTCGGCGGTCACGAAATTCAGCGCCACGTTGCTGTCCGCCGCCATATACATCGTCATGTCGCGAATAAAATCGAGATATTCCCGATACAGCCAACGCGGCGGATAACGATCCTGGCAAAACTGCGGGAAATGCATGGCGATCCAATCAACGAAGTGCGCGTCGTCGAAAATATCCGCCGACATATTTTCTGGCGTCATATTTAATATATGGCTGTCAAAATCGCTGCTGTATGCCATACCGCCCTTGAAGCCCTGCTTGTCGAACACCGTCAGGGAAAGCGGCCTTTTGCAATGATTAACCGACTTATTTTTTATAAAGTTATACGCAAAAGAGATGCCGGCGGCTCCGCCGCCAATCACACCGAACTTATACATGAAATATCACATTATAGTCATTGAACTGCGCTAAGAACTATTGCTTCAGGTGTTGGAATAAAATGACGATTTATTCCTTATTAACTTCTTGTATTGCGAGAACGAAAACCTTCTTCTCACCCCGGTGTGAAAACTTGCGCGGGCTTTATGGCCGATAAAATAACGGCGCCCCGGACAAGCGTTATTTTTCTGCCCCGATAGTAGGGCGACCGCCGCTGGCTTGCTTTATATGAAAGGCCAACTATCATTGCGTTTCGGCCAACCTGCCGCCAAAGGGGACACATGCGCAACGTCCGCATTGATGACATCGACCACGTAGCACGCGCGGTGATCGCCATCGGCACCGATTATCCGCCGGGGCATTTGCTGCCGATGCACAGCCACCGGCGCGCGCAGTTGCTGTACGGCGCCACCGGCGTCATGCACGTTTTCACACAGCAAGGCAATTGGATCGTCCCGCCGCAGCACGCGGTGTGGCTGCCGCCGCAGATGCCGCA
Organism: Serratia sp. CY74737; assembly: GCF_052166775.1. Lineage (NCBI taxonomy): Bacteria > Pseudomonadati > Pseudomonadota > Gammaproteobacteria > Enterobacterales > Yersiniaceae > Serratia > Serratia sp. CY74737. The sequence goes on along the minus strand of NZ_JBJNOF010000006.1, from coordinate 142,868 downwards.
CGCGGTGAGGATGGTCGGCGTCACTACCCGCAGTCTGTACCTCGAACCGGGCGCGTTGCCCGCCGAACAGCCTCAGGTTTGCCAGGTGGTTAGCGTCACCCCGCTGATGCGCCAACTGTTGATGGCGGCGGTGGACATGCCGCTGGAGTATGAGCGGGAGGGACGCGACGGGGCGCTGGCGACGTTGCTGCTGCACGAGCTGGCCCGGCTGCAACCCTTGCCGTTGCACATCCCGCTGCCCGCCGACCCTCGGCTGGGCGAGCTGTGCCGCGCCTTTTTGCAGCACCCCGACGCCCACGACTCCACGCAGCAATGGGCCCCTCGTCTGTACATGAGTATTCGCACCTTCAGCCGCTTCTTTCGCGCGCAGACCGGCCTGCCTTTTTCGCAATGGCGTCAGCGCGCCTGCGTGGTGCTGGCGTTGGCGCTGCTGGCCGAAGGGCGCAGCGTGACGCAGGTGGCCATGGAGATGGGATATGACAGCAGCGCGGCGTTTTCAACCATGTTTCGCCGCGTGCTGGGGCAGACGCCCTCCTCCTATCTGACGGAAGACGGGCGCGACGGTTGACGGGTTAGCGGAATTTCTTGTGGTTGGCGTCGCGGGTCTGCTTGAAGCCCTGCGCCAGCTGCTTGGCTTCGGCGACTTTGCCCTGATTGGCCAGCGCCAGCGCCTGATCGATCTGGCCGATCAGGGTATCCAACCCGCTGCGGAAATCTTTCATCTCCGGGCTGTCGGCGGCTTTGCTCTCCAGTTTCGGCGGAGTACCCTGCTTGGCATCCTGCGCGGCGGCGCGCATGTTCTGCAGGCTCTGTTTGAGGGTGGCGGCGGAGTCGGTATTCAGCACCGTTTTGTAGTTTTCCGCCAGGGTGTCCATATCGTCGCCCAGATCGGCGGCGGCCGCCAGCGAACTGGCCGCCAGCAGCGTCAACGCCGCCAGCGCTTTCAGGGTATTCTGCATGTTTGCTCACCTTCCAGTTATTGTTTTAGTTAACCCACCGCTACCATAGGCAAGGCCGGGCAAAATCGAAACCGGAGATTTGTAAGCAAGGTTGAGACGGGATAACGCGCGGCCGGCGGGCGCCGACCGCACAGAGGATCACTGGCCGGCGATCTTCATTTCCGGCAGCAGCACCGAACCGCACTGGATATTGCTGCGGGTTTCGATATCGCTGCCGACGCTGACGATGTTGCGCAGCATGTCTTTCAGGTTGCCGGCGATGGTGATCTCGCTGACCGGATACTGGATCTCGCCATTTTCCACCCAAAAACCGGCGGCGCCGCGAGAATAATCGCCGGTGACGCCGCTGACGCCCTGGCCCATCAATTCGGTGACCACCAGGCCGGTACCAAGCTGTTTCAGCATGCCGGCGAAGTCTGCGCCCTGCCCGGCAATGCGCCAGTTATGGATGCCGCCGGCATGGCCGGTGCTGTGCAGGCCCAGCTTGCGCGCCGAGTAGCTGGTCATCAGCCAGGTTTGCAGCACGCCATCCTTGACGATATCGCGCCGCTGGGTGCGCACGCCCTCGCTGTCGAACGGCGTTGACGCCAGCCCTTTCAGCAGATGGGGATGTTCCTCGACGGTCAGCCACGACGGCAGGATCTGCTTGCCGAGCGCGTCCAGCAGGAAAGTGGATTTGCGGTAGACGCTGCTGCCGCTGATGGCCCCCACCAGATGGCCGAACAGCCCGGTGGCCACTTCGGAGGCGAACAGCACCGGCGCCTTCATGGTCGACAGTTTACGCGGCGCGAGACGCGCCAGCGTGCGGCGGGCGCACTCCTGCCCCACCCACTCGGGGCTGTACAGATCGCCCATCGCACGGCCGATGGTGTAAGCGTAATCCCGCTCCATGTCGCCGTCCTGCTCCGCAATGACGCAGCTGGACAGCGAATGACGGCTGGAACAGTAGCTTTGCAGCATGCCGTGGCTGTTGCCGAACACCTTGATGCCGTAGTGGCTGTTGAAGCTGCCGCCTTCGGTGTTGGTAATGCGTTTGTCCGCCGCCAGCGAAGCCTGCTCGGCGCGCGCCGCCAGCTCGATGCCGCGCTCGGCGTCCAGCTCGGTCGGGTGGAACAGATCGAGATCCGGCGCCTCAAACGCCAACAAATCTTTCTCCGCCGGGCCGGCGCAAGGATCTTCAGAGGTGTAACGCGCGATGTCCAGCGCCGCCTGTACGGTGCGGGCGATGGCATCCGGGCTGAGATCGGTGGAAGAGGCGCTGCCTTTGCGCTGACGGTGATACACGGTGATGCCCAGCGCGCCATCGCTGTTAAACTCGACGTTTTCCACCTCGCCGAAGCGGGTGCTGACGCTGATGCCGGTCGATTTGGTGACCGCGACTTCCGCCGCGTCGGAACCGGCGCGTGCCAGCTCCAGAGCCTGAGAAACGGCCTGTTCCAGCGCCTTGCGCTGTTCTGCAACTTGAGTGACTACTTTCATCAATCTGCCATAATTAATCAGAAAATCGTTGAGAAAAGTGCCGGAGCGGCGTAGTTGTGCACGCGGGGCGGCGCGCAAAAATCCTGAGATCTCTGCCGTTGAGTCTAACAGGAACCGCGTTGAATTTCGCATAAAGCCGAACGGTAAGACCGGGATAAAATACAAAACTCGCGCGTCACTCGACGATAAGTTTTACCGACTTGCCGATATTCGCCATCATGTTGACCAACGCATCCAACGTAAATTTCTCGGTTTTCTGGTTCACCACGTCGGACACGCGCGGCCGGGAAGTGTGCAGATAACGCGCCGCCTCTTCCTGGCGATAGCCTTCTTCCTCAATCCACGCGCTGATCTCTCCCATCAGCTGTTTTTTTAGTGCGATAAGCTGCGCAATCTCCGCATTGGACTGTGCTTGCAATTGCCGAGCCTCATCGGCGGAAAACCCCAAATCCGCAAACACATTGCCGCCTGCTGGCGTAATGTGGCGCGAACCGGTATCAATCGGCTTGGTCATGACCTTTACTCCGCTCATTAATGACCGCGTCATAACGCGCTTTGATTATCTGAATATCGTGGCGGCTGGTTTTCTCCGCCTTCTTTTGAAAGCTGTGCAGAACGTAGATCGCTTCGCTAAACTTTGCCACATAGACCACCCTGAACGCTCCGCCGATGGCATATAAACGGATTTCGATAACGCCACTTCCACAACTGGTCATCGTTTTCCAATTACCGGGCTCCAAACCTCTTTGCACTTTACTCAGTTCAAATCCTGCCGCTTTTCGCGCATCTATTGGAAAGGCCAACAAATCCTCTAACGATGAACCGCGCCAATCAATGGCTTTCTCGATGCCATCATCCATGAATACCACCTCCTTTTGTATAAAATTTTATACAAACATGATGATAAAAACAACAGCATGAATTCAGAGGACAGGAACCTAGACATGATAATGCCCCAGCGCGGCAGCTATACTCAGTTTGCTCAGGGCACTCAATTGGCGGGTTGCCGGACAACCTGTTAGGATTAGCCTCTTTTTAACGGAGCCTACCATGAACAAACAGCCTGAAGACTGGCTCGACGATGTCCCGGAGAATGAAAACGAGGACGATGACGAGATTATCTGGGTCAGTAAAAGTGAAATTAAACGTGATGCCGAAGCGCTGAAAGACCTGGGGGCCGAAATGGTCGATCTGGGCAAAAACGCGCTGGATCGCATTCCGTTGGACGAAGATTTGCGCGCCGCCATCGAGCTGGCGCAGAAGATCAAGAAAGAAGGCCGTCGCCGTCAGCTGCAGCTGATCGGCAAGATGCTGCGCGCCCGCGATATCGAGCCGATCCAGACCGCGCTCGATAAGCTGAAAAACCGCCACAACCAGCAGGTTTCGCTGTTCCATAAGCTGGAAGCGCTGCGCGACCGCCTGGTGGAAGAAGGCGATGACGTCATTCCGTCGATCCTGGATCTGTATCCGGCCGCCGATCGTCAACAGCTGCGTTCACTGGTGCGCAATGCGCAGAAAGAGAAGGCCGCCAACAAGCCGCCTAAGGCTTACCGCCAGATCTTCCAATACCTGCGCGAGCTGGCCGAAGCGGCTGACTAAGCGCCGCCGCCATCCCGGGATGAACCCGTTTCATCCCCGGTGATGCGCCGGTTCGCCGCTGCTTTCGCGGATATTGAAACGCAGGCTGCCTTCCAGCTCTTCTTCCGCTTCTTCAAACAGCAGAATGATCGCGCCAAAACGACGCTTGCTGCGGGCATTGAGGTGGGTGAACTCGATTTCCACCGGCAGACCGATATCGCCGGTCACCACGTCCCACAGCGCGTCGAGGTTGGCGCCAAACCCCTCGTCCAGCGCAAACTTATGCGCGAAATCGCGGTAGAAGGCCGGCACATCCTGGATCTGCTCAAAATCAAACTCTACTTTTGCCATCAAACTCACTCCACACGAATGAAGTTTTTGTAATGGTCACGCGAGACGAAGATCAGACCGTCGCTCGAATACAGCAGGCGATCGGCGCCACGCCGGCCACACTGGTAATTGATGTCCGCTTCACGCCAGACCCGGCCGCCGGCGCTCGGCAGTTGCCCTTCACGGTTAGAAAATCGATCGCCGCCAATCGCCTTGCCCGGCAATACCGAACAGAGGTTGCCTGAACGCGGGTCCCAGCCCCGCTCGCGCGCCTGCTTCTTGGTGATGTAATAATCCGGCAGCCGCTGATGCTGCTGCAGGTAACTCACCACCGTTTGCTGCTGCGTGAGCCGATCGATGCTCTGTTGCTGCCCCGCCGGCGCTTGCACCACCGCCGCATTGCCGCCAATCGCACGGTGCTCGTTGCCGCGCAACGCGCTGAAGACGGCGATGACCACGGCGATGACAATCGCCAACAGAATCCGCTTGTTCATGACATTCCCTGAAATTATGCCGCCGGAGGCGCCGCAGCTCCCCCAGGCTAGTTAGGTATATAGTCGACCTGGATGAAACTAAGATGACCGACACGTTGCGTTTTCGCGGCGGTGTGGGTTTCATCCATTCATGTCAATGATGCCACTTTCCAGCCGTTCTGGCACTCGGAGTCTCTCTGAAAACGAGCCGCCTGCTCTGAGACGGCCCGCCGAACAACGACTGCTTACAGTATAGTCAGGGAAGGCGCCGCACAGCGCGGCGCAACAGGAGGGAACGCATCAATCGATCAAGGCGTGGCGATAGCGGTGCAACATGTCGGCCAGACGTTTCACCGGCCCGGTGACGCTGAGCGGCGCCTGATTGTCGACCAGCTTCTGTTGGTACTCGTTCATTTCGCCCAGCAAGCGATCGTAGTAATAGGCGCGCTTGACGTCGTTCTTGGCGGAGACCACCCGATCGGCGGTGCTGCGGATCTGGCGGTGGAAGGCCGACAGCTCTTCGCTGGCCGGAATTTCCGCTCGCTGCATGCGCTGGTGGGCGATGATCAGGTTCAGCGCCAGACGATACTTGGCAATGTCGTTCGGGAACATCATCAGCAGCTGATTAAGCTGCTGATACAGCGCGGGCAGGTGATTTTGCCGACGGCGTGCCGCCTTGGTGGTCAGCGCCGACACCGCGCTGCTGACGAACTGGTTGAGCAACGTGCGGCCGGTGCGTTCGCGCGAATTATCGCGGATCAGCAGCAGCACCATCAGCCCGACGCAGCTGCCGAGGAACTGGCCCAGCGCCCCGTCGAGAAACTGGGTCACGTTGAACTCCATCGGATTGCTCAGCACCAGAATGTTGATGGTCCCCGCCAACAGCCCCAGCGAACCGAGCCGCCGCTTCTGCACCTCGATGCCGATGAAAAACGCCAGCAGGCCGAGGCTGAGACACAGCAGCAAAATGCTCTGCTGGGTCGCCGGCAGGATCACCATGAAGAACAGAGAACCGACCGGGATTGCCGCCAGCATGCCCAGCACGAAATCCATCGCCACCATGCGCGGCGCCGGGGTGCGCATCGCCAGCGAGGTGATCACCGCAATGATCACCATAAAACCGCTGCCGGACGTCCAGCCGGTCCACAGCCACAGCAGGCAGCCGAAGGCCGTCGCCACAAAGGTGCGCAGACCGTTGATCATCGCGTGATGCCCTTCCGCCGAGGTCGGCTTGACCACGGTTTCATTGCTCAATACGCCCTCTTCCACCGCGCTGATGCTGCAGTTGGTGTGCACGCCTTTCGACAGCAGCAGGTAGCGCGTCGCCGCGCCGACCCAGCCGGTGATGGTCGGCAGCGTTTCCTCGGAGCGATGCGTGGTCAGCACCTGGCGCAACAGCTTCATGCGTTTGTGGATCTCCTGCGGGGTCTCCGCCGGAACCATCAGCTGTTCCCGCAAACTTTCTTTCAGCGCCTGTGGGTGATTCAACAAGATCAGATAGGTTTCACAGGCCTGGGTGATCAGCGTCAGCGACAGGGTATGCAGCGCCTTCACCCGACGGTTGACCTTCTGCCAGCGCGAGGACTCCATCATCAGGTTGTTGCGCATGCCGTCCAGCGCCGTGGTGCTCTTCACCAGATTGCTCCAGGCACGGTCAATGTCTTCTTTGTCGGCGTTGCTGATGCACATCTGCATCAGGCGATATTGATCCACCAGCAGTTGATCCACCGCCCGATCGATGTCCTGCTTGATCGAACGCGGTGAAAACAGCAGATCGGCCAACACGGCGCTGACGATGCCCAGCACGATCTCGCTGCAACGCTCGATGGCGAACTGCGGCGCTTCCAGCAGGTGGGCCTCGCTGGTGGCGACCGTCACGATGATGATCAGCGCGGTATAGCCGGCCAGCCCCCAGGCGTAGGAGTTCTCCACCTTGATAAGCGAAGAGAGCCAGGTGCAGAAACCGGCCCACATGCAGCACAGCATCAGCATCACTACCGGCGCTCGGGCGGTGGTGATGATGATGAGCAGGCCGACGAAGCAGCCGATAAAGGTGCCGATGATGCGCAGCCAGCCGCGATGGCGAATGGCGCCGGAGAAGGGTTCACCGCCGGCGGCAAAGGCCGGGCCGGCGGCAACGATGGCGGCGGTCATCGCCGACCAGCGCGGGGTTTCCAGATTGAGATGGAAGCCGACGAACAGCGCAAACACAATCGCGAAGCTGAGTTTGAAGGCAAATCTCAGCCGGATAAAGGTTGGGCTGCTCATTAGCCGAACTCACGCAGCCGGTGCATCAGGCGCACAAAAGGCGAGCCGCTGTCGGCATTGCGATCGTTCTTGCCGACGATCACCACGGTGGCGGTGGTGCCGGCCGGGTACGGATGCTGTTGATCCTTGGCGTCCAGCAGGATCTTCACCGGCACGCGCTGCGCCAGGCGCACCCACTCCAGGTTGCTGTCGATCGAGGCCAACCCTTTGTTGTTCACCGTGCTGCTGCTGTTGTTCACCGCCGCCGCCACGCTGTCGACGGTGCCATGCATGATGCGGTTGCTGCCGAGCGGGGTAATCTCCGCGCGATCGCCCTTATTCAGGCCGTTCAGCTTGGTCTCTTCCAGGTACGCCAGGATGTAGAAGGAATCTTTCTTCACCAGTGCCACCGCAACCGACCCGCGGGTGATGTATTCACCGGCGTGTACGTTGAGGTTGGTGATCCAGCCATCGGCCGGGGCGCGCACCGTGGTGCGCTCCAGATCCAACTGCGCCAGCTCGCGAGCCGCAATGGCCTTCGCCAGCTGGTGCTGCACGGTCTGCAGCGAGTTGTTCGACTGGTCAATCTCTTCCTGCGACATCGCCTGCACGCCCAACTTCACGCGGCGGCCGGCCTCACGCCGTTTTTCCGCCGCCAGCGTCTGATAGTAGGCGACGTCGGCGCCGGCTTCCGCCAAGGCCTGCTCATAACGCGGCCGATCGACCACGAACAGCACCTGGCCTTTCTTGACCAGTTGGTTGTCCACTACCGGCACGTCGGTCAGCAGGCCGCTGACGTCCGGCGCGATCGCCACCACGTCGGCGGTGAACTTGGCGTCACGCGTCCACGGCGACTCGGTGTAGAACACCCAGGCCTTGAATACCGCGGCAATGCCCAGCAGCACAAGAATCAAAGTGATCGCGATTCGGGTTATTTTTATCGAAAAATTTTTCACAGCGACCTCAAACAAAAAGACACGAAATCAGATAAAACAAGCAGCAATACAGCGCGGTATTAAACAGCGCCGGATGCCAGACAAAATCGTAAATCCCCGTCGGCTGCAGCAGGCGGCGCAAGAGAAAAAACAGCGCCAGCGACACCAGCAGCTCGAAAAACACCGGCGGAAACGACAGTCCGAAGATGACCATAACCGGAAGCAAACTCATCACTTTTTCCTTATTGTTCACTGCGCCGGGGGAAGACAGGTCTCGCCATTCACATTCTCTTTACATTTTAGCGTGCGCGCGCCACAAATCTTGACCAGGCAGCTTGTCCAGGTCACGAACCCGAAAAAAGGTTAAACTTTGGGGCAGACATCCACGACAGGGATTGCGAGGGTGCCGGAGGAGCAGCAGGATGACGTCGCCGCTCGCTCTCGCACGTTGGTGAGGTCTATTCACCCGACCACGTTATATTAGCCTGCTTACTATCAAGGCATCAACAATCTGTGATCTAAATCACTTTTAAGCCAGAGTGAATAATGGAAAGATTAAAACGCATGTCGGTATTCGCCAAAGTGGTTGAGTTCGGGTCGTTTACCGCGGCCGCGCGCCAACTCGACATGAGCGTTTCATCGATCAGCCAAACCGTCTCGAAACTGGAAAATGAGCTGCAGGTCAAGCTGTTGAACCGCAGCACGCGCAGCATTGGCCTGACCGAGGCCGGCAAGATTTACTATCAGGGCTGCCGACGCATGCTGCAGGAAGTCAGCGAAGTGCATGAGCAGCTGTACGCGTTTAACAATACGCCCGCCGGCACGCTGCGCATCGGCAGCTCGTCCACCATGGCGCAAAACGTGCTGGCGAACATGACCGCCGAGATGATGAAAGAGTACCCGGGTCTGACGGTCAACCTGGTGACCGGCATACCGGCGCCGGATCTGATCACCGACGGGCTGGATCTGGTGATCCGCACCGGCGCGCTGCAAGACTCGAGTCTGTTCTCGCGCCGCCTGGGGCAGATGCCGATGGTGGTGTGCGCCGCCAAAAGCTACCTGAGCCAGCACGGCACGCCGCAGAAGCCGAGCGACATGGTCAACTTTTCCTGGCTGGAGTACAGCGTGCGGCCCGACAGCGAATTCGAACTGATGTCGCCGGAAGGCATCACCACGCGCATTTCCCCGCAGGGGCGCTTCGTCACCAACGACTCCTCCACCATGATCCGTTGGCTGAAAAACGGCGCCGGCATCGCCTACGCCCCGCTGATGTGGGTGATCGAAGAGATCAAGCGCGGCGAGATCGAGATCCTGTTCAAAAGCTACCATTCGGATCCGCGGCCGATCTACGCGCTCTATACCGAGAAGGACAAACTGCCGCTGAAGGTACAGGTGTGCATCAACTATTTAACCGACTATTTCGAACGCGTAGCGGCGGTCTATCAGGGTTATCGCTGAGCAGCACTTAAATAGCGGCGCGCCAGCGCGGCCAGCAGCATCAGCGCCAACATGCCGATGCCCCACAGCAGCCAGACGGCGTAGCTCGCCCAGGCCAGCAGCAGAGGAAAATAGCTCGCCAGCCCGTTGCCCAGCTGTTTCAGCCACGGCAGCCAGGCGTCCGACACCGTCTGCGGCACCAGGCTCAGCGCACCGTTCACCGGCAACGTTGCGTTTCCGGCCGCCTCCGCCAACGCCGGCAGCCAGGTCAGCAGGCCGGATACGCCCCAGGCCAGCAACGTCCACAGCGCCATGGCGCCCAGCAGCAGCGCGACCGTCCAGCCGCCCCGATTCACGGCACACCGCCGCCGCACTGCGGACAAAAGCGGCTGCCCGGCGGCAACGACGCGGCGCACTGTCCGCAGGTGGCGCTCGCCGCGGCAAACGGCTGGCCGCAGCGGTGACAATAACGCGCGCCCGGCTTATTCACGGCCCGGCATTCCGGGCACTGCAGCCCCTGCTCGCCATGCTGGTTATAGCGGTTGCCATGGTGGCCACCGCCGTGGCCCGCGCGCCGATGACCGCCGTTAATACCGCCTTGCCCCAACAACCTTTTCAGTAAGCTCATCCCGCCTCTCCTCTGTGCATTCACGCTGAAGCTCACTGTAAACCCTGGAGTAAACTCCAGGGTAAAGCCCAGCGATGAGGATTTACGTTTCATTACATCGTAATAATGGCAAGGCTTTGATGCCGTTAACAAAAGCACCATCGGCATTATCCCACGCCGCCACGCTGCGTTATGCTGCGGAAACCTCTCCCTGCATCAGGAATAACCATGAAAAAAATCATACTGGACTGTGACCCGGGACATGACGACGCCATCGCCCTGCTGCTGGCCTGGGGCAATCCGCAGATCGACCTGCTGGCGGTCACCACCGTGGTGGGTAACCAAACGCTGGACAAAGTGACGCGCAACGCCCTGGCGGTGGCGCGCATCGCCAACATCACCGACGTGCCCTTCGCCGCCGGCTGCCCGCGCCCGCTGGTGCGCAATATCGAAGTGGCACCCGACATTCACGGCGACTCCGGCCTCGATGGCCCGGTGCTGCCGGAGCCTCACCTGCAGCTGGACTCGCGCCACGCGGTGGATCTGATCATCGATACCGTGATGGCCCACCCGCCCGGCAGCGTGACGCTGGTGCCGACCGGCGGCCTGACCAATATCGCCATGGCGGTGCGTAAAGAGCCGCGCATTGCCGAGCGGGTCAAGGAAGTGGTGCTGATGGGCGGCGGCTATCATGTAGGCAACTGGAGCGCGGTGGCGGAGTTCAATATCAAAATCGATCCCGAGGCGGCGCACATCGTGTTCAATGAAAAATGGCCGCTGACCATGGTCGGGCTGGATCTCACCCACCAGGCGCTGGCCACGCCGGCAGTCTGCGAACGTATCGCCGCCCTCGGCACCCGGCCGGCCACCTTCGTCGGCGAACTGCTGGCATTCTTTGGCCGTATGTACCAACAGGCGCAGGGCTTCAGCGCCCCGCCGGTACACGATCCTTGCGCAGTGGCCTACGTAATCGATCCGAGCGTTATGTCGGTGCGCAAAGCGCCGGTGGATATCGAGCTGACCGGCACCCTGACGTTGGGCATGACGGTCGCGGACTTCCGCGCGCCTCCGCCGCCGGACTGCCACACCCAGGTCGCGGTCAAACTGGATCAGGATAAATTCTGGGATCTGGTGGTGGATGCGCTGGAACGGATCGGTGACGTGGAGTAAGCGCACAAGAGACGAGATTAACGCGCTTGGGCAGGCGCGTTAGTCCGTATTCTGCCGCGGCAACAGGAGGCTCAAGCCATAACCGCTTTTATTTCCAATGCAGCAGAACAATCCTAATAATAAATTATTTCATGAAAATTTAAAAAAACAGATAAAGACAGGAAGAATCTTAATAAAATTAAAACCATGAAAATCACATTGAATTTAAAAACCAGCAATGGGAAACGATGAAGCAAATCTCCGCCCTCACGCCGCCACTGACGGCATCAATTAAACAAGCAGATACCTCTTTTATTCTTCACACTGCCTGCCAATATAGACCATTGCCGGGATACCCCACGATATCCACACACGCAAGAACCACAGGCAACACATTGATTTTAATTAATAAAAACAATATTAAGATTAAAAATTGACTGAATAACAATAGATTTGAGAAAATGGCGCGTCTGATTTTGCAAACAACAAAATGCCTTTTGCGAGTGAAAAATACGGCTTAACCTTTCTTTGGGCAAACAGCCTCGTGCATTCTCAGGGTAAACATTATTTATCGTTTTACCATAAAGACGGTTTAAATTTCCCGTGAGACATTGTCAATTTCAACATGACACGCACTTCAATACCAGGATAAAGGATAGGGAATAATCAAAACATGCATTTAATAAACGCTATCAGGCCTTGGCAGGTTAACCATGGCCGATAAATCTCCCGCTAACGCAGCGACCATCGCCGTGCTGCCCCTGCTGCTGATCTGGATGGCGGCGATCCTGCCGGTCTATCATCCCAACATGGGCGGCGACGGTCTGGCGCTGCCGCAAAACATTCTGGCCTGGGGCGTCATGGCGCTCACTACGCTGATCGTGACGTTTACCGTTTGCCTGGGTCGCATCCGCCTTTCGCTCACGCCCACCGCACGCCTGTTGCTGCTCGGCATCGCCGTGCTGGCGCTGCCGTTGCTGTATACCCGCCCCGAATGGCGCGAAGACGCCCTGTGGCGCTGCGCCGGTTTGCTCGGCGGTTGGTTGTTCTATGTCGCCTGCCTGCAGCTGCGCGTCACCGCACGGCAGCGCGAGCTGCTGCTGTTCGGCCTGTTGTTTGCCGTCGGCATTCAGGCGTTGTTGGCGGCTTTACAGCTGTTCGCCCCCGCGCTGGCCTGGGTATCCCCTAACGGCGGCCGGGTCTACGGCGTCTTTCAGCAGCCGAACGTGCTGGGCAGCTTTATCGCCACCGGGCTGGCTTTGGCGCTCTGGCTGCTGCTGGCTCCCTTCTCTGCGCCGACACGGCGGCAAATCCCGCTGCTCGCGCTGCTGGCCGCTTTCTCCGCCCTGCTGGTGCTGATCCAGTCGCGCGCCGCCTGGTTGGGGGCCGCATTGGCGGCGGCGCTGCTGCTGTGGCGCTTTGCCCGCCAACGCCCGGCCGCAAGCCGCTGGGCCGGCGGCGCGCTGCTGCTGGGCGCCGCGATCGGTCTGACGGTGCTGTTCACCGGTTTTGGTCTGGATGGCCGCGCTGGCCTGATCGGACGGGAGCTTTCCAACAGCGCGCGCCTGACCATGCTGCACGACGTCGGCGCCATGATCCTGGCCAAGCCGCTGCTGGGCTGGGGCTACGGCGGCTTTGAATACAGCTTCGCGCACTTCCGCCTGCAGACAATGCCCTGGAGAGAAGTGCTGGAAGTCGCCGGGCATCCGCACAATGAAATCCTGCTGTGGTGGGTCGAGGGCGGCCTGACGGCGCTGGCAGGTATCGCTATCGTCCTTGCCGCCGGCGTACGGCTGCTGAAAAGCGCCTGGCAACGGGATCGAGAACAGCCGAACGGTGCGCGCGTCGGCCTGTTCCTGGTGCTGCTGCCGATGCTGATACACACTCAGCTGGAATACCCTTTCTATCTGTCTGCGCCGCACTGGCTGGCGTTTCTGCTGCTGCTGGCGCTGCTGGACGGCCAAACCGGCGAGCCCCGCCAGCTGCCGTTCGCCAAAGCCCTGAGCCTGCCGGTGGCGCTTGCGGCGCTCGGCGTGCTGGTGATGGCGGCCTTCGCCTGGCAAGGGCGCATGGCGCTCACTCAGTCGGAGCGCACTATGCTGGCCAACATCGACAGCATCGAGCAGATGCCGCCGCCGGCCGCCTGGATCTATCGGGAGCGCAAAACCTTCGATGAGCAATCTCACGCGCTGCTGGTCTATAACCAAACGCGCGATGATGCCCTGTTGACCGGCTATCGGCAGTGGGCCAATGCCTATCTGCAGCGCCGCATCGACGCCAACGTCTACGCCACGCTGATCATGATCTTGCGATATCAGGGGGATCAGGCACAAGCCGATGCTCGCCAGCGGGAAGCCGCTTTTCTGTTTGCGCGGGATGCGCGGTTCAGGTAGGGACAACGAGGTGAGAGCGATGCCTCGCCGCTCTCACCTGCGTCATTTTATGTCGCAAAATTAACGCGGCAATATCGCGCACTCTTTATCCAGCAGCGACTCTACCGAAGCGCGGTTGCCGACGTCCCAGCCGCGCTTCGAGGCCAGCAAAATAAACCCCCGTTGGCCGCCAAACGTAGTGGGCACTAACGCCACGCCATATTCCGCCATCTGCGGCGGCGATAGATGGAAATAATCCGCCAGATCCTTAATCGGGTAAACGCCCATCGCGGTTGGCTGCATCACGCGGCGCGCGTAGTAGGTGTGGCGCAACAGCTTATCCGGCAAGGGCCGCCATTGTTCCTGTATGTAGGGACGTTCCGCCTGCAATTGACGCCGCACGTCCTCACGCAGACAGGTCAGGTGAATATGCAATTGGTTTTGGCTGCGGCCATATGCGGAGTTGATCGCCATGCCCAACATATCATCCGGCACCGGCCCGCCATATTCGGCGGCCAGCCGATAACGCATCAGCCAGGCATAGCCAAAATAGTCCGTCCGTTCCCCGGCCAGCAGCTGCGGGCTTTCAATGCCGGAGAGCGGCGCCGTCGGAACCAGAATAAAATGGTAGGGATAACGCGGGTTTTGCAGCACGCTGAAGCCCTGAGCCTTTCCCTGCGGCATATAAATCTGCTCACAGGGCGCCGGATCGCGCTTTTGCTGATAATTGGCCATGCAAAGCTTATCGACTACGCCCCACAGCGCATCGGAGCGGGCGCAGCCCGTCAGGGACAGGACGCCCAGCGCCAGCAGCCAACGCCGGGCGGGTATAGCCAGACGCGTCATCATCGTATTGCTCTGTTTTTTCGCCACGTCAATTTTATTCCATTATATCGTGCAGGCTACGGCGTCCTGCCGCGCTTAGCGTTACGAATGCGAGAAAGGCCGCAAAATGGAGCATGATTGAGGGGCCAACGCGTGGCCCCTGGAGGAAAAATTACGCCGTGCCGCCGACGGTGAGCGTGTCCAGTTTCAGCGTCGGTTGGCCGACGCCCACCGGCACGCTCTGGCCTTCTTTGCCGCACACGCCCACGCCTTTATCGAGCGCCAGATCGTTGCCGACCATCGAGATCTGCTGCATAGCCTCGATGCCGGAGCCGATCAGCGTCGCCCCCTTCACCGGTTTAGTGATGCGGCCCTTCTCGATCAGATAGGCTTCGGTGGTGGAGAACACGAACTTGCCGGAGGTGATATCCACCTGGCCGCCGCCAAAGTTCGGCGCGTACAGGCCGTACTCAACGCTGGCGATGATCTCTTCCGGCGTCGATTTACCCGCCAGCATGTAGGTATTGGTCATGCGCGGCATCGGCAGATGCGCGTAGGATTCGCGGCGGCCGTTGCCGGTCGGCGCGACGCCCATCAGGCGCGCGTTGAGCTTGTCCTGCATGTAGCCTTTCAGCACGCCGTTTTCGATCAGCACGTTGTACTGGCCCGGCACGCCTTCGTCGTCGATCGCCAGCGAGCCGCGGCGCCCTTGCAGGGTGCCGTCGTCCACCACGGTACACAGTTCGGACGCCACCCGCTCGCCCATATGGCCGCTGAACACCGAGGTGCCGCGTCGGTTGAAGTCGCCTTCCAGGCCATGGCCCACCGCTTCGTGCAGCAGCACGCCCGGCCAGCCGGCGCCCAACACTACCGGCATATTGCCGGCCGGCGCCGCCACCGCGCCGAGGTTGACCAGCGCCATGCGCACCGCTTCTTTGGCGTAGGCATCGGCGCGCACGTCGCCGTCGACGGTTTCCAGGAAGTAGTCATAGCCGAAACGGCCGCCGCCGCCGCTGGAGCCGCGCTCACGCTTGCCGTCCTGCTCCACCAGCACGCTGACGGAAAGACGCACCAGCGGGCGAACGTCCGCCGCCAGCGTGCCGTCGGTGGCGGCCACCAACACCTGCTCGTAAACGCCGGTGATGCTGGCGTTCACTTCCTGCACCCGCGCATCGGCGGCGCGCGCCACCTTGTCGACGCGGTGCAACAGGGCGATTTTCTCTTCGCGCGGCAGGCTTTGCAGCGGATCGAGCAGCGGGTACAGCGCTCGATAACCGATTTCGCCCAGGGTATGCGCCCGCCCGTCGCCCTGCTCGCGCACGATGCTGCGCGCCGCCTGGGCGCTCTGCTGCAGCGCATTCAGGGTGATCTGATCGGCATAGGCGAACCCGGTCTTCTCACCGCTGACGGCGCGCACGCCGACGCCCTGGTCGATATTGTAAGAGCCATCCTTGATGATGCCGTCCTCGATCACCCAGGCTTCGTGATAGCTGGACTGAAAATAGAGATCGGCGTAGTCGATACGGCGTTCTGCCAGTTGACCCAGTACCGAGTACAGGTCTTGATGACTCAGCTTGTTGGTAGCGAGTAACTGCTCACTGACAAACGTCAGACTCATAATGGTTTCACTCTTGATTGGAGGATAACTTGTCAGACGGCGCCGTCAGCGACGTCTGGAATCGGTTGTGCTGCAGCACCGGCATCTGCGCACGAATATTTTTCAGGCTTGCGGCGTCCACGCGCACCTTCAGTGCCGCCACGGCGTCCGGGTTCTCGGCCAGTACCTTGCCCCAGCCGTCGACGGCCAGCGTGTGGCCCCAGGTGCGACGGGTCGGCCCGTGGCGCCCCACCTGCGCCGGCGCCAGGATCATGCACTGGTTCTCGATCGCTCGGGCGCGCAGCAGGATTTCCCAATGCGCCTCGCCGGTTACCCGCGTAAAGGCCGCCGGCACCGAAATCAGTTCGGCGCCCTGCGCCCGCAGCGCCTGGAACAGCGCGGGGAAGCGCAGATCGTAGCATATGGTCATGCCCAAACGCCCGACCGGCGTATCCACCACCGTCAGGTGCTGCCCATGCTGGTAGGTATCCGACTCGCGGTAATGGCCGTGCGCGTCGTTGATGTCCACATCGAACATGTGCAGCTTGTCGTAGCGGGCGCGGATCTCGCCCTGCTCGTCGAACAACAGGCTGCTGGTGGTGATAAGCTCCGGGTTCTCACGGCTGACGAGCGGCATCGAGCCCACCAGCAACCACACGCCATAGCGGCGCGCCAGTTCGCGCACCGCATTCTGCAGCGGGCCATCACCCTGTTTTTCCGCCTGTTGGCGGTAGGCTGCGGAGTTGGCGAACAGCAGCGCGTTCTCCGGCGTCATGACCAGTTTTACCCCGGCATTGAGCTGCTTAATCTGCTGTTCAATCTGGGCCAGGTTATCGCGCACCTGATCGCCACTGCACAACTGCAACAACGCAACGTTAGCATTCCTCATGACGCCTTATCCTCCTTTGACTTACGCTGTACCTCATTGATCTTCGGCTGGTCGAGATCGCCGCCGATATGGTAGCGAATCAGCGAAATCTTGCTCCACAGCGGCCCCAGCACCTGCGAGGCGGCGAACACCGCCGCGCCGACGATCGGGTTAACGACAAACGCCGTGGCCACGCCGACGGTCGCTGAAATCGCCGGCGCCACCACCGCTTCCATATCGATGCGGCGGCGCGCCAAATCGATCTGGCCGCTCATAGCAATATCCGCCGCCAAGCCATCGATCAATAGATTATCAGTATGCATTATGCCATCTTTCAGCCAGGCGGTACTGCGGATGGAATCAAAGTAGAAGCCTTTGCCGAAGGTATCGCTGAAGTCGAACTGCAGCTTGCGCAGCAAAGCGTCGAAGCTGACCAGCCGCAGCAGCTGACCGGCGCGGCCGCCGCCCATGCTGTCGATCTCGCCCTTGCCCATTTTGACCTGCAACGCGCCGCTCAGCGTATCGACCCGCGGCTGCCACGGCGTGCCATGCCAGTACAGATCGAAATCCACGTCGTAAGGCGCTCCCTTGAGCGGAATGGTGATGCCGAAGAAGGCGGCGGTTTCATCAATCTTACCGCCGAGCAGCTTGCCTTTCAGCGAGCTGCGCTCTTCCTGCGCGTTTTGTTTCCACAGGCCGGTGGCGGTCATGCGCCCTTGGCCGGTATCGACCAGGCCGTGATCCAGCGTCAGAGTATCACCCCGATTAGTCAAATCCGCCTCGACCTTGCCGAGGTTCTGCCCCAGCACCCAGCACGACTTGCAGCGCAACATCAGCGAAGGCCAGTCGCGGAAGCTGATTTTCTCCGGCGGCGGCGGCGTGCCCGCCGCGCTTTTCGTCTCTGCGAACTGCGGGTTGTAATACAGATAATTGATATCGGCGCGCCACGGCCCGCGATCGGCCACCCGCAGGCTGCCGTCCACTTCGTCGCTCTTGGCGCTCACGAGGGTAGCGCCAAGCTGTTTCTCGGCCGACAGCGTCAGCTTATGCCAGGCCTGGCCGCCCAACAGCAGCTGCGGCGTGGTCAGCGCCACGGTGGTGGGGAAGCTGAAACCTCCCACCTGGCCGCTGCCGCCGCCCTGTTTCAGCGCCGGCGCGAGCAGCGCCAGCCACTGCTCACCGTCCAACGCCGGCAGATTCAGTGTCATCGACTTGCCGGCCGGCAGCGGCGGCGTGCCGCCCCCGTTGGTTTGCCAGGCGGCGCGCGCCAGATTCACCTGTTTTTTATCGAAGTTCCATTCACTGTTGAAACGGTTCTGTTTGCCCGCGCTACCGGTCAACATGAAGCCGTTCAAACCGCCTTTGACCTTGACGTTCACCGGCAGCGCCTCTCCTGGCGCCTTGTCCAG
Source organism: Serratia sp. CY74737 (assembly GCF_052166775.1). Taxonomy (NCBI): domain Bacteria; kingdom Pseudomonadati; phylum Pseudomonadota; class Gammaproteobacteria; order Enterobacterales; family Yersiniaceae; genus Serratia; species Serratia sp. CY74737. The sequence goes on along the minus strand of NZ_JBJNOF010000006.1, from coordinate 124,603 downwards.
CGGCGAAGGTAAGTGACTGCTCACTTTCTTCAAATCCGCGTCGAGACCGATATCGTAGCTGGCCGAACCTTGGTGCGGCAGCGTGATGGCCACCTGGCTCTGCCAGGGCGCGCTGCCGCTGAGCGCATCGGCGGCCTCTTTCGGCAGGCCGGGGAACTTGCCCGGCTGCCAGTCTCCTTTCAGACCAACGTTGACCTTGTAGTCACGCTCGCCTTCCTGCGTAGTGAAGTTGACCGCCACCGGTTGCCCGAACCAGTTGGCCGACAGGGTGTCGCTCTCCAGATTGCCGTTGTTGAAACGGAATTTGCCGCTGAGCTTCTGCAGCTCGCTTTCCAGCGGTTTTATCAGCAACGAATTATTGTTCAGCGCCACTTCACCGGTGGCTTTGACCTGCTCGCCGTCCAGCGGGATATCCAGATGTAAGCGCCCACTGACATCGCCGCCAATTTGCAGCTGCTCCAGCGCCGCCCCCAGCGAATCGTGCAACGGCGTCTGCATAAAGTAGTCATGCACATCGCTGCCCGCGCCGGCCACGTCGGCGTCAATCAGCAGCCGCTCTTTCAGGTAATCCGGGATCACCGCGCTGATATTTTTACCCGCCACCTTGCCCAACCGGGTTTGCGGCGCATGCATCCACAGCCCCTCGTTGGCGAAATCGAGATCGATCGCCAAATCGGTCAGCGCCGGCCAGCCCGGTTGGAACTGGAAGGTGGCATGGCGCAGCGGTACGAAGACTTCGAACTGTCCTTCGTTTTTGCGATACGGGAAGTGCTGCGGATCGCCGGAATAAATCAGCGTGGCGTTATCCACCTGGCCGCCCTGAATGGCGCCGCTCAGGTAGTCCACCAGATGCTTGCCCATCAACGGTTCCGGGAAATAGCGCCAGGCGTCGGCGCCGTCATACAGGCGGATGCCCGCCAGGATGTTCAGCCACGGATCGCCCTTGGCCGGCTGCTGATAACGGAAATCGCCATTGACCCACAGCGACTTCGCCTTGACGTCCAGCCCCTGACTCGCCAGCTCCCAGCCCTGATCGTTGTAACGCCAGGTCAGCGCGCCACGCGCGCGGCTGACTTCAAGCGGCGCGCGGAACATGTCGCCGTAAGGCAGGGTGCTGTTGGTGAGCCCCAGCGTCAGGCGGCCGTTCTCCACCCCGCCGCTCAACGCCCCGGAGAAGTGGTTAACGCCCGGCAGCAGTTCCCAACGCTGCCAGCTGACATCGCGCCACAGCGCCTGGAAACGGCTCTTTTCCGGCTGCTTGAGCGGAATGTCCAGCGCCAGCGCTTCCAATTGCCCCTGCGGCTGCAGATCGTTCCAGCGGTCGAGCACGTCCGGGCTGAGGAAGGAGAAGGTCGGCAACAGCGCCGACAGACGCTCCAGCTGAATATCAGTCGCGCGCACACGCAGTTCTTCATTCTGCGCCGGCCCCATGAATTCGGTGTTTTCCGGCAGCCACAGCGCGGAAAGCCCGCCCTGCGGCCAGGCCTGGCCGTCGGTGCTCAACCGCAGTTGCGGCACGTCGAGCTGCCAACCGGTGCCCTGGCGGCGCAGCGACAGCGCCAGATTATCCACGTCCAGCCGGTGCTGCGCGGCGCCGGTGTCCCAGTTGGCCGCCCCCTGCTTGAGCAACGCATTGCCGCCGGCGATCTGGCCGTTCTGCACCTGCAGCCAGGCCGCCAGGCTGAAGTCGGCGCTTTCCAGCCCGGTGTTGGCGCGCAGCCAGCGGGTAAACCAGGGTTTCATATCGATGTTATCGGCCTGCAGGTAGACCGTGCCTGTATCCAGCAGGCCCTGATTATCACGCAGGTCCATGCGCAGCTGCACCACGCCGTGTTGGCCGTTCAGCGTCGACAGGCTGATCTGCCCCTCGGCGCGGTGGCGATCGCGGCCGTTGAGCCAGGTCAGCTGAGGAATGTCGAATTCGGCGCGCGCGCCGGCGGGCGTCAGGAACGAGATACGGCTGTCGCGCAGATCGAAATGATCGAGCTGGCGCAGCATCAGATCGCTGATTTTGCCCGGCTCAAGGCCTTCGCCCTGCTGGTCGCCGCCCAGCGTGGCGTTCAAGTCGAGGCGGAATTGGTAGAAGGTCAGATCGCGGAACTGCCAGCGCCAGTGCAGCAGCGACTGCCACACGTCCAACGCCAGCGTCACGCGCTCGATATGCACATCGCTTTTGGGCAGCGTAGCGCTCAGGTTGCGCATTTCAAGCTGCGGGCCGAACGTTTCCCAGCTGCCCTGCACGAAATCCATCCGCACGGGCACGCCGGACAGCTTCTCCACCTGCGCCAGCAGTTGGGGGCGGTAGTCGTTCAGCTTCGGCAGCATCAGGCGCAGCCCGCTGATCAGCAGCGCCACAATCACAATTAGGGTGGCGCCTGTTGCTAACAGAATCCCAGGCAGTCGCCTCACGCAGTTCTCCTTGCTCCGCTGCCTGGCAACGGGAATATCTATGCACTGACGGGCCCGGCGTGCCGGGCCCCTACCGATGTCGGGCGGGCTACATCATGACGACGTCGAACTGCTCCTGGCTGTACAACGGTTCGATCTGCACCTTCACCTGTTTGCCGACGAAAATCTCCACTTCGGCCAGCGCGTGCGACTCTTCGCTCTTCAGCGCTTCGCCGACCGCCGCGGAGGCGTACACCAGGAAGCGATCGGAATCGTAGGCGTGATGCACGCGCACAATTTCGCGCAGGATCTCGTAGCACACGGTTTCCACCGTTTTCACGGTGCCGCGCCCATTGCAAGTAGGACAATCGTGACAGAGCACATGTTCAATGCTTTCACGCGTTCGTTTACGCGTCATTTCAACTAAGCCTAGCTGAGAGAAGCCGTTGATCGTGGTTTTTACCCGATCTTTACTCAACGCCTGCTCCAGCGAGTGCAGCACCCGGCGGCGATGCTCTTCGTTGTTCATATCGATGAAGTCGATAATGATGATGCCGCCCAGGTTGCGCAGCCGCAGCTGGCGGGCAATGGCCTGCGTCGCCTCGATGTTGGTATTGAAGATGGTTTCATCGAGGTTGCGGTGGCCGACGAAGGCGCCGGTGTTGATGTCAACGGTGGTCATCGCCTCGGTCTGATCGATGATCAGATAGCCGCCGGACTTCAGCTCCACCTTGCGCTCCAGCGCGCGCTGGATCTCGTTTTCCACATCGTACAGATCGAAAATCGGTTGGCTGCCGGTGTACAGCTCCAGCTTGCGGGTGATGTCCGGGATATACTCGCCGGTAAACTCCACCAGCAGATCGTGCGTCAACCGCGAATCGACGCGAATGCGATCCAGGGCCGCGCCGGCGAAGTCGCGCAGGATGCGCTGCGCCAGCGCCAGCTCGCCGTACAGCTTGTATTTGGTCTGGTTGCGCTTCTTGCGCTCCATCACCTTGGTCCACAGGCGTTTGAGGAACGCCGCGTCCTGCGCCAGCTCCTCCTCGCCGATGCCCTCCGCCGCGGTGCGGATGATAAAACCGCCCAGCTCGTCGCAGTGCGGCGCAACGATGGACTTCAGGCGTTCACGCTCGGCTTCGCTTTCAATGCGCTGCGACACGCCGACGTGCGCCGCGCCCGGCATGAAGACCAGATAGCGCGAAGGCAGCGTAATGTCGGTAGTCAGACGCGCGCCCTTGGTGCCGAGCGGATCTTTCACCACCTGCACCATCAGGTCTTGCCCCTGGCGCACCAGCTCGGCGATGTCGCGCACGTGGAAGTTTTTCCGCTCGTCGCCGGCGACGCATTCGGTATGCGGCATGATGTCGGAGGCGTGCAGGAAGGCGGCCTTGTCCAGGCCGATGTCGACGAACGCCGCCTGCATCCCCGGCAGGACGCGGCTGACGCGCCCTTTATAGATATTGCCGACGATGCCGCGTTTGGATTCGCGTTCGATATGAATCTCTTGCAGAATGCCGCCATCGATATAGGCGACCCGCGTTTCAGACGGTGTGATATTAACCAGTAGCTCAGCTGTCATGCCTTCTCCTCAGAGCCGGTCGATAATGGCAGCGCCCATCAACCGGTTCTTACATCACGTAATGCGACAAAATTACTGAGCAGCTCATGTGTTTCGACCAGTGGCAGACCGACCACCGCGTGATAACTCCCGGTTATCGTTCTGACGAAACAACCACCCTTTCCTTGAATGCCGTAGGCGCCCGCTTTATCCATCGGTTCGCCCGTAGCAATATAGTCGCGGATATCCTGTTGCGACAGGCTGCGGAACGTCACGTCGGTCACCACCAGCTGGCAACGCACGTCTTGGCGATCGGCGATCGCCACCGCCGTCATGACCTGATGCTGTTTGCCCGACAGGGCCGCCAGCATCTGTGCCGCATGGGCTTCGTCGCGCGGCTTCTCCAGCACCCGGCCGTTGAGCACCACGATGGTGTCGGCGCCCAGCACCGGCCGATCTTCCTGCGCCAGCGCCACGCCCGCTTTGGCCTTGTCCTGCGCCAGGCGGCGCACATAGGCTTCTGCGGCTTCGCCTTCCCGGCGCTGCTCTTCGGTATGCGTCAACAGGATGTCGAACGATACGCCCAGCAGGGTCAGCAGTTCACGTCGACGTGGGGAGCCGGAGGCCAGATAAAGCGAAGTCATTGAGATACCCTTACTGTACGGCGAACTGACGGCGGATTTTGCGCATCAACAGGAATAACCACGGCCACAAAATGCCGTTTACCACACTACTCCAGAACACCTCTGGGCGGAAAGAGACGTTGATCACTAAAAACTCAGCCCAGAACACCACCACGTCCATCGACAGCGACAGCAGCACGACGATCAGCGCCTGTTGCCACAGCGCCATATTGCGGAACAGTTGGAATTTGAACGCCACCAGGTAGGCGATGATGCCCAGCGCCAGCGCGCGCACGCCCAGCGTGGAGCCGAGGATCAGATCCATGATCAACCCCAGCACGAAACCGGTGCCGACGTTGACGCGGTGCGGCAAGGCCATCACCCAGTAGATGAGGATCAGCACCAGCCACGAAGGCCGGAACATGTAGATCTGTTCCGGCCACGGCATGATTTGCAGCACCAACGCCACCAGGAACGACAGCCAGATGATCCAGCGCCCGTGGCTGCGGTAACTGTTCATTGCACCACTCCCGCCGCAGCAGGCTGGGCTGGAGGCTGGGCAGACGCCGGAGCGACGGTTTGCGGCGCCACGCCGGTGGCCGGCGCAGGCAGCTGCGGCCCGACCGAACCGGCAGGCGGCAGCACCTGCGGCATCATCTGCATCAGGCGCTCATTGGCCACGCGGTGAACTTCGTCCGGCGGCAACGGCATGTCACCGTTGCGATCGGCGCCCCACAGCAGCAGCAGGTAGCGCAAGCGCTGCAGACCGGCGGTCGGCCGCGCCTGAATCACGGTGTAAGCGCGTTGATTGTCGACCTTGACCGAAGAGACTACCGCCACCGGATACCCTTCCGGGAAACGGCCGCCGAGGCCGGAGGTCACCAGCACGTCGCCAACGCGGATATCGGTATTGTTCGGCAGGTGTTCCAGCTGCAGATCGTCGGCGCAGCCGCTGCCTGCGGCGATCACCCGAATATCGTTGCGCAGCACCTGAATCGGCAACGCGTGCGAGGCATCGCAGATCAGCAGCACGCGGCTGGTCACCTTCGCCACCGCCACGACCTGGCCAACTACGCCCTTGTCACTGATCACCGGCTGGCCTTCATAGACGCCGTTGTCCGACCCTTTGTCGATAACGACCTGGTCGCTGTACGGATCGGAACCGGTGGAGATCACCTGGGTGACCATCTTGTGTTCGTCCTGGCGCAGCGGGGAACCCAGCAGCTCGCGCAAGCGGGCGTTTTCCTGCTTGAATTGGCCAAGAAGAAGAATATCGCTGTTTTTCAGCAGCAGTTCCTGCCGCAGAGCTCGGTTTTCCAGCTCCAGCTGTTGGCGGGTGGCCAGCGTTTCCGACACGCTGTCCAAAACTTTACGCGGCCCGTTGGCCAGAAAATAGAAAGGGCTGACTGCGGTGTCCATGTAGTTACGTATCTTCACGAACGTGCCGAGCCGGCTGTCGGCAACGATCAGGCCAATGGCCGCGATCACCGCCAAAAAAAGTCGCAGTTGCAGGGAAGGCCCCCTGCTAAAAATCGGCTTCATAAATTATGCGAGTTCCTCGACAACAGAAAGAGGAACCGTACCCGATTTTCGCTGTGCGCATTCATCCGATACGATTCCTCCTTCCAGGGGCTGACTATTCTTCGCTGAACAAATCGCCGCCGTGCATGTCGATCATTTCCAACGCCTTGCCGCCGCCGCGCGCCACGCAGGTCAGCGGATCTTCCGCCACCACGACCGGGATGCCGGTTTCTTCCATCAGCAGGCGATCGAGGTTGCGCAGCAACGCGCCGCCGCCGGTCAAGACCATACCGCGTTCGGAAATGTCGGAGGCCAATTCTGGCGGACACTGCTCCAGCGCAACCATCACCGCGCTGACGATGCCGGTCAGCGGCTCTTGCAGGGCTTCGAGGATTTCATTGGAGTTCAGGGTAAAGCCGCGCGGTACGCCTTCAGCCAGGTTACGGCCGCGCACTTCGATTTCGCGCACTTCGTCGCCCGGATAGGCAGAACCGATTTCGTGCTTGATGCGCTCTGCGGTGGCTTCGCCGATCAGCGAGCCATAGTTGCGGCGCACATAATTGATGATGGCTTCATCGAAACGGTCACCGCCGATGCGCACGGAAGAGGAGTACACCACGCCGTTCAGCGAGATCACCGCCACTTCAGTGGTACCGCCACCGATATCCACCACCATGGAGCCGGTCGCTTCGGAAACCGGCAAGCCTGCGCCGATCGCCGCCGCCATCGGCTCTTCAATCAGGAACACTTCACGCGCGCCGGCCCCTTGGGCGGACTCGCGGATAGCGCGGCGTTCAACCTGGGTTGCGCCGACCGGCACACAGACCAGCACGCGCGGGCTTGGACGCATAAAGCTGTTGCTGTGAACCTGTTTGATAAAGTGCTGCAGCATTTTTTCGGTCACGAAGAAGTCGGCGATCACGCCGTCTTTCATCGGGCGAATAGCCGCGATGTTGCCGGGGGTGCGGCCCAGCATCTGTTTTGCGTCATGACCGACGGCCGCTACGCTCTTTGGGGAGCCGGCACGATCCTGGCGAATGGCAACCACCGAAGGTTCATTCAGTACGATGCCTTGCCCTTTAACATAAATCAGGGTATTGGCGGTACCCAAGTCGATGGACAAGTCGTTGGAAAACATGCCACGAAATTTCTTAAACATAACGAAAGGATAATCCTGCAAGCTGGGGGCGGAAAATAAAATCCGCCTACTTTACCAACCACACGAAGCAGCGACAAGGCGCAAAAACGTTCTACTTCGGTGAAAAATAGTCTGTATTGTTTCTGCTCGAATGCACGGAAATTGGATGAGGCCTGAATTCCCTGAACAAAGGCTCAGTTTACCACCCTGTCAACGCACGAAACGGCGTAACACAGCTCATAAAATCTAACATATTCCCTGATTGCCGCCGGTGGTAAGCACCTACCAACGTCAACCAGATAAAGGCAGACAAGAGCCTATCTCAAATAGGCGTTGTTGTCGCAGGCAGTTTGGAAAAAACTCCAAAAAGACGGTAACGAGGCCCAGATGGGGCCGGTCCTCATTCTACGTCAATTTTTGTCCGTCAATCAGCTTAAACACGATAACGACGTGAATATTTTTTACGCCCTACGTCGATCGGTTCCGGCGACGCGAAAAAGTCGCCCTGCCCGCCATGGATCCCACGCTCTTTCAGCGTCTGCCATTCGTTGCGCGTACGTACGCTGGCAGCGAACACCTGAGCGCGCGTGCCCGCGCAGGCGCCGGTCAGGCTCTGCACGAACAGTTGGTTTTCGTCCCGCTTATCGATACTCCGCACCAACCCCGGGTGGAGCTTGACGATCTCCACCTGCAACGACTTGATATAGGACGTACTGACCACGGTTAACCCCGCTTTGGACACCGCCAGGCGGCAACCCAGCCCTGACAGCAACCTCAGCACCGGACGCAAACGGTCGATATGTTGACACACATCTGCCTCCGCAAGTTCAATCAGAATTCGTCGACGCTGACTTTTTTCGCACTGCAACAGCGTATCCCGCAGCCAGCGCTGGAAAGAACGCTGCAAAATCGAGTCCACGCACAGCGGGAACGCCAGCGTTTCTTCAGGCCACTGCGCCAGCAACGGGATGATGCGGCTCACCTGTTGGCGATCGTAACTCTCCGCCAACCCCAATTGCTCCACCAGCGGCATATATTCCGCCGGCAGCAATTCCTGGGCGCCGTCATAAATTCGGCTCATGATCTCGCGGTGGTGCACCTCGCCTTCCACGGTCACCGCCGGTTTCTGATACAGCCGCGGGCCGCCGCGCGCCAGCACCTGTTCCAGCAGCGTGCGCCACTTGACGCTGCCGCGCCCCTTTTCCGGCACCTGGCTGTCGTACACGTACCAACCGTTTTCGCCCTGCAGCGTGGCGTGCCGCGTCGCCTGCTCCGCGTAATCGATCACCTGCTCCGTGGTCTGGCCGCTGCGGTACGCCACGATGCCGATGTGCAGGAAGGCCTCACGGTCGATCATCGCCGTGGAAGGCAAGGCATCGATGGCGTTGACCAGCTGTGAGGCGATGCCGTCGGCCTCCTTCAGCGTGCGATGCGGCAGCAAGACGGTAAAATCGCTGTGAAAATAGCGCGCCAGCAGCGCCGACGGATAGCGCATCACGAAGGTAGACAGCAGATTGACCAGCGAATACATCAGCTCCTGCACCGCTACGCTGCCGTGCGTGTCGCGCAGGGTCTCGAAATCGGGCAGCCGCACCATCATCACGATGCCGTGCGAGCCTTCCTCTTCCAGCTGAGTGGTCAATTGGTTATCGAAGAACAGGCGATTGTTCAACCCGGTTTTGGCGTCCTGCGCCGCGAAGGCGCGGATCAGCGTATCGACCCGGCTGCGCTCCTCCCGGGCTTCCGCCAGATCGGCCAGCAGGCGGTCGAGCGCCCCGCTGACGTTGGCCGGCCATTCGCGCACGTCGCCCTGCATGACGTTTTCGCGCTCGCCATTCAGAATGCGCCGCGCGCGGCGCTCCAGACGATCCTCGCCGTCGGCCTGTTCACGCAGCCAGCGCAGGCTGAACAGCAAAATCACCACCATAACGACGATCGACAGCGTGACGGCGGCCGTGGATTGCAACGTGCGCACATCGCTGGCGAAGGGATCGAGGTAGGTGATTTGCAGCATACTGCCCGGGTGCTGCAACAGCGGGCGCGAGACCTGACGATAGCCGTTCAGCGCATCCCAGGGCTCTTTTTTCGCCGTCGGCAATTTATAGTCGAGGAGCTTGCTGGCGCCGGCCTCTACGCGGACTGACACGATGCCGAGTGTGCGCATGACAATCGGCAACCATTTCTCCTGCTCCTGCGGTGGCTCGCGCAACATGGCTTGATCGAGAGTGGTGACCAGCGAATCCAAGCGGCGCTCCACGCGATCTTGCGTGACGTAAAAGAAGCTGTATGAGCATCCCATCAGCATCAAAAACATCGCCAGCGCGACCAACAGAGTGATCAATGCAGAGAGTTTGGTGGTAAATCGCATCCCTGTGCCTTGTCCGCTATGGTTAAGTGAGTGTTCACCCTTTAGCTAAAAGGGACCGTCCAACCCTAACAAGCCTTGCTGAGGAATTAAACCTGCAAGCGCCGTTTTTGTCCTTTATCAGGACTTGGGCCGCTTATTATGCATATAGTCAAATAAATGTGATTCAGCCATTGATAGAAAAGTGTAAACGAGAGGAAGAGTGACATGCGTGCACTGTTATTGGAACAACAAGACGACCAAACTCTGGCTCATATCAAAGATATCGGCAGCGATCGGTTGCCGGAAGGCGATGTTACCGTCGACATCAACTGGTCCAGCCTGAACTACAAGGATGCGCTGGCGATCACCGGGAAAGGCAAGATCGTGCGTCATTTCCCGATGGTGCCTGGCATCGACTTCGCCGGCACCGTGCGCCACAGCGGTGACGCTCGCTTTAAAGAGGGGCAAAGCGTGGTGCTCACCGGCTGGGGCGTGGGTGAACACCACTGGGGCGGCCTGGCCGAGCAGGCTCGCGTCTCCGGCGAGTGGCTGGTGCCGCTGCCGAACGGCCTGGATGAGCGCAAGGCGATGATCATCGGCACCGCCGGCTTTACCGCCATGCTGTGCGTGATGGCGCTGGAGGAAGGCGGTGTACACCCGGACGACGGCGATATCCTGGTTACCGGCGCCAGCGGCGGCGTGGGCAGCACCGCCATCGCCCTGCTGGCGGCGCTGGGGTACCGGGTGACCGCCATCAGCGGCCGCGACAGCAATACCGACTACCTGAAAGCGCTCGGCGCCAAAGAGGTGATGTCGCGCGATGGCTATATCGACACGCCGCGTCCGCTGGAGAAACAGCTGTGGGCCGGCGCGGTGGACACCGTCGGCGACAAACTGCTGGCCCGGGTGCTGGCGCAGATGAACTATAACGGCACCGTCGCCGCCTGCGGCCTGGCCGGCGGCTATCAGTTGCCGACCACCGTGATGCCGTTCATTCTGCGCAATGTGCGCCTGCAAGGGGTGGACTCGGTGCATACGCCGCTGCATCGCCGCCAAACCGCCTGGGAACGGCTGGCCGGCATTCTGCCGGACAGTTTCTATCAGCAGGCCACGCACGAAATCACCCTCGAACAGGCGCCGGCCACCGCCGCCGCGCTGCTGAACAACCAAATCACCGGCCGCACTCTGGTGAAAATCCGCTGACGGACTCCCCCCGGCGACGGGGGGCTCACCGGCGTCTGCGAAATTTCATATTTTCCCGTGTCCCCTCGCTTCCGGCCGGCTTTAGCGCCATGCTTATTTCATGGAGCCCCGTTAACCGCTCGCGGGCGGCGGGCATCAGTCGCGGAGAACATCAGCATGAACAAACACCCCAAATTGACCGAGGCCGACGTCACGCCGGAGAGCGTATTCCACCAGCGGCGCAAAGTACTGCAGGCGCTCGGCATCACCGCCGCCACGCTGGCGCTGCCTACCGGCGCACAGGCGGACCTGCTGTCGTGGTTCAAAGGCAACGATCGTCCCAAAGCGCCGCCGGGCAAAGCGCTGGAATTCAGCAAACCGGCCGCCTGGCAGGCGCAGCTGGCGATGACGCCGGAAGACAAGGTCACCGGCTACAACAACTTCTATGAGTTCGGCCTCGACAAGGCCGATCCGGCCGCCAACGCCGGCGGGCTGAAAACCGAAGGCTGGAAAGTGCGCATCGACGGCGAAGTGGCGAAGCCGATAACGCTGGATATCGACGATCTGATGAAGCGTTTCCCGCTGGAGCAGCGCATTTATCGCATGCGCTGCGTCGAGGCCTGGTCGATGGTGGTACCGTGGATCGGTTTCGAACTGGGCAAACTGATCAAGCTGGCCGAGCCGAACGGCAACGCGCGCTACGTGGCCTTCCAGACGCTGTACGATCCGGAACAGATGCCCGGCCAGAAAGATCGCTTTATCGGCGGCGGCCTGAAATATCCCTACGTCGAAGGGCTGCGGCTGGACGAGGCGATGCATCCGCTGGCGCTGCTGACCGTCGGCGTGTACGGCAAAACCCTGCCGCCGCAAAACGGCGCGCCGCTGCGGTTGATTACGCCGTGGAAATACGGCTTCAAAGGCATCAAGTCGATCGTGCATATCCGTTTGGTGCGCGATCAGCCGCCGACCACCTGGAACCAATCTGCGCCGAACGAGTACGGTTTTTACGCCAACGTGAATCCGCACGTCGATCATCCGCGTTGGTCGCAGGCCACCGAGCGTTTCATCGGCGCCGGCGGCATACTCGACGTCAAACGCCAACCGACTCTGCTGTTTAACGGCTATGCCGATCAGGTGGCGTCGCTGTATCGCGGCATGGACCTGCGGGAGAATTTCTAAGTGCGCCTGACGCCTGTTCATATCAAATGGCTGAAAGCCGCCCTGCATCTGGCGGCGTTTTTGCCCTTTCTCTGGCTGGTGTTGGCGGTGGATCAGGGCTGGTTCAGCGCCGATCCGTCCAAGGACATTCAGCATTTTACCGGCAGAATGACGCTGAAACTGCTGCTGGCCACGCTGGCTATCGCCCCGCTGGCGCGCTACGCCCGGCAACCGCTGCTGATCCGCTGCCGCCGCCTGGTCGGGCTGTGGTGCTTTGCCTGGGGCACGTTGCACCTGATAAGCTACTCCACGCTGGAACTGGGGCTGAGCAATCTCGGCCTGCTGGGCAGCGAGCTGGTGAACCGCCCGTATCTGACGCTCGGCATCCTCACCTGGTTGATCCTGCTGGCGCTGGCGGCCACCTCGACGCTGTGGGCGATGCGCAAACTGGGCGCCAAATGGCAAACGTTGCACAACTTCGTCTATCTGGCGGCGATCCTCGCGCCCATCCACTATCTGTGGTCGGTCAAAACGTTTTCCCCCCAGCCGTTCATTTACGCGCTGTTGGCGGTGGCGCTGTTGGGCCTGCGTTACAAGAAGTTCCGCGCCTGGTGGCGCTGAATCGCGCGGCGGCGCGCGGGATTGCCGCTGAAAAACGCGCGTCGCCGGCGGGAACTTTTTTTGTGTTCCAGCGCTCATATTCCTGTCACGGCTCCCCGAGTTCGTCGATTTGGGGTTGAATATCTTCGCTGATAAGACCAGTATTTAGCTGCGAATTGCTACGATATCGTTATAATGCCCGACCTTGTTTCTGTTCTCAGGGTGAATTTGCCCCTTAACAGGTGACAAATCGGTAACATCGGGTTATTTTCTACGATGATGGTTTTATTGCCGGAGATACCAGCACAATGGCGGATAAGTTTCACATTTTGCTTCTGAACGGCCCCAATCTCAATCTGCTGGGGACGCGTGAGCCGGAGAAGTACGGCAGCACGACGCTGACAGAGATTGTTAACGGATTGGAAAACCAGGCATCCGCATTGGATATTACCCTGAGCCATCTGCAGTCCAACGCCGAGCATCAGCTGATCGATCGCATCCATCAGGCGCGCGGCAATACCGATTTCATTCTGATAAATCCGGCGGCGTTCACGCATACCAGCGTGGCGCTGCGCGATGCGTTGCTGGCGGTGCAGATCCCGTTCATCGAGATCCACCTGTCCAACGTGCACGCCCGCGAACCTTTCCGCCATCACTCTTATCTCTCAGACGTAGCGGTAGGCGTGATTTGCGGCCTCGGCGCGGATGGCTACGCTTTCGCTTTACAGGCAGCGGTTAACCGTCTGTCGAAAACCCACTAATTACTCCACAAAAAGAGTACGGAATCACACTCATGGATATTCGTAAAATCAAGAAACTGATCGAACTGGTTGAAGAATCAGGCATTTCTGAACTGGAAATCTCTGAAGGCGAAGAATCGGTTCGCATCAGCCGTGCCGCACCGGCGCAGGCTTATCCCGTCATGCAGCAGGCCTACGCGATGCCGGCACAGCAGCAGCCAGCCCTGGCTAACGCCGTTGCCACCGCGCCTGCGGCAGAAACCCCTGCAGCACCGGCGGCCGTGAGTGGCCACGTCGTTCGTTCCCCAATGGTAGGCACCTTCTACCGCACCCCAAGCCCGGACGCGAAAGCCTTCGTGGAAGTGGGCCAGAAAGTGAACGCCGGCGATACCCTGTGCATCGTTGAAGCCATGAAAATGATGAACCAGATCGAAGCGGACAAGTCCGGCGTCGTGAAAGCCATCCTGGTGGAAAACGGCCAGCCGGTCGAATATGACGAGCCGCTGGTCGTCATCGAATAACGAGGCGCCCCCATGCTTGATAAAATTGTTATCGCCAACCGCGGCGAGATCGCGCTTCGCATCCTGCGTGCCTGTAAAGAACTGGGTATCAAGACCGTTGCGGTTCACTCCGCGGCCGACCGCGATCTGAAACACGTTCTGCTGGCCGACGAGACCGTCTGCATCGGTCCTGCGCCATCGGTAAAAAGCTATCTGAACATCCCGGCCATCATCTCGGCGGCGGAAATCACCGGCGCGGTGGCGATCCACCCGGGCTACGGCTTCCTGTCCGAGAACGCCGACTTCGCCGAGCAGGTTGAACGCTCCGGTTTCATCTTCATCGGCCCGAAAGCCGAAACCATCCGCCTGATGGGCGACAAGGTTTCCGCGATCAACGCCATGAAAAAAGCCGGCGTGCCATGCGTGCCGGGCTCCGACGGCCCGCTGACCGATGACATGGATAAAAACCGTGCCTTCGCCAAGCGCATCGGTTATCCGGTGATCATCAAGGCCTCCGGCGGCGGCGGCGGCCGCGGCATGCGCGTCGTGCGCAGTGACAAAGACCTTGAGCAGTCCATCAACATGACGAAAGCGGAAGCCAAAGCGGCTTTCAACAACGACATGGTGTACATGGAAAAATACCTGGAGAATCCGCGTCACATCGAGATTCAGGTATTGGCCGACGGCCAGGGCAACGCCATCTATCTGGCCGAGCGCGACTGCTCCATGCAGCGTCGCCACCAGAAAGTGGTCGAAGAAGCGCCGGCGCCGGGCATCACCAGCGAAATGCGCCGCTACATCGGCGAGCGCTGCTCGAAAGCCTGTGTGGAAATCGGCTATCGCGGTGCGGGCACCTTCGAGTTCCTGTATGAAAACGGCGAGTTCTATTTCATCGAAATGAACACCCGTATTCAGGTAGAGCACCCGGTTACCGAAATGATCACCGGCGTGGATCTGATCAAAGAGCAGCTGCGCATCGCTGCCGGTCAGCCGCTGTCGATCAAACAGGAAGAAGTGAAGATCCACGGCCATGCGGTAGAATGCCGCATCAACGCCGAAGATCCGAACACCTTCCTGCCGAGCCCGGGCAAGATCACCCGCTTCCACGCGCCAGGTGGTTTCGGCGTGCGTTGGGAGTCTCATATCTACGCCGGTTATACCGTACCGCCGTACTATGACTCCATGATCGGCAAACTGATCACCTACGGCGAAAACCGTGACGTGGCGATTGCCCGCATGAAAAACGCCCTGGCTGAACTGATCATCGACGGCATCAAAACCAACGTTGAGCTGCAGCAGAAGATCATGAACGACGAAAACTTCCAGCACGGTGGCACCAACATCCACTATCTGGAGAAGAAGCTGGGTCTGCAGGAAACCTAAGCAGGCACGCAGCATCGTCTGACGAAAGGCCGGTTAATCACCGGCCTTTTTCTTTGGCGCTGACGCCAGTAACGGCTTGGCAAAACGCCGTCATGCCGTAAAATTCCCTACCTTTGATGAATCCATCACCGTAAACCTATGGGAGACACGGATGGACAAACGCTTTATTCAGGCGCACCGCGAAGCGCGCTGGGCGCTGGGGCTGACGCTGCTCTACCTGCTGGCCTGGGGGCTGGCGGCCTACCTGCCGGACAGCGCCATCGGCGTCACCGGCCTGCCGCACTGGTTCGAAATGGCCTGCCTGCTGGTGCCGCTGCTGTTCATCGGCCTGTGCTGGCTGATGGTGCGCACGGTGTTCCGCGACATTTCGCTGGAGGACAGCGATGCAAACTGAAGTGATCCTGCCGCTGGTCGCCTACCTGTTGCTGGTGTTCGGCCTGTCGGTGTATGCCTATCGCCGCCGTCAGAACGGAAATTTCCTCAGCGAATACTTCCTCGGCAACCGCTCGATGGGCGGCTTTGTGCTGGCGATGACCCTGACCGCCACCTACATCAGCGCCAGTTCGTTTATCGGCGGGCCCGGCGCCGCCTATAAATACGGCCTGGGCTGGGTACTGCTGGCGATGATCCAACTGCCGGCGGTGTGGCTGTCGCTCGGCGTGCTGGGCAAGAAATTCGCCATCCTGGCGCGACGCTACAACGCCATTACCCTCAATGACATGCTGTATGGCCGCTACCAAAGCCGCCTGTTGGTGTGGCTGGCCAGCCTCAGCCTGCTGGTGGCGTTCCTCGGCGCCATGACGGTGCAGTTCATCGGCGGCGCCCGCCTGTTGGAGACCGCCGCCGGCATACCTTATGACACCGGCCTGCTGATCTTCGGCATCAGCATCGCGCTGTACACCGCCTTCGGCGGCTTCCGCGCCAGCGTGTTGAACGACGCCATGCAGGGGCTGGTGATGCTGCTTGGCACCGTGCTGCTGCTAGTGGCGGTGATCCATGCCGCCGGCGGACTGGACAGCGCAGTAAGCAAACTGCAGCAGATCGATCCGGCGCTGGTGTCGCCGCAGGGCGGCGATCAGATCCTCAGCCTGCCGTTTATGACGTCATTCTGGATCCTGGTGTGCTTCGGGGTGATCGGCCTGCCCCACACCGCCGTGCGTTGCATCTCCTACAAGGACAGCAAGGCGGTGCATCGCGGCATTCTGCTCGGCACCGTGGTGGTGGCGGTGCTGATGTTCGGCATGCACCTGGCCGGCGCGCTCGGCCGCGCGGTATTGCCCGATCTCAAGATCCCCGATCAGGTGATCCCAACGCTGATGATCACCGTGCTGCCGCCGTACGCCGCCGGGATCTTTTTGGCGGCGCCGATGGCGGCGATCATGTCGACCATCAACGCCCAACTGCTGCAATCCTCCGCCACTATCATCAAGGATCTCTATCTGGGCGTGCGGCCGCAGCAGATCCACAACGAGCGATTGATCAAGCGCTTCTCCAGCCTGACCACGCTGATCCTCGGTCTGCTGGTGCTGCTGGCGGCCTGGCGGCCGCCTGAGATGATCATCTGGCTCAACCTGCTGGCTTTCGGCGGGCTGGAGGCGGTCTTCCTGTGGCCGCTGGTGCTGGGCCTGTATTGGGAACGCGCCAATGCACAGGGAGCGCTTAGCTCAATGGTGTCGGGTGCGGTATGCTATACGCTATTGGCCAGCTTCAACCTGCAACCGGCGGGGCTGCACCCTATCGTGCCTTCGCTGTTGCTCAGCCTGTTGGCGTTTTATCTCGGTAACGTCGTCGGCGAAAAGCGCCGGGCGGCGTCATCATTACCCTCTTGAAGAGAATTGCTATGCCTTGGATCCAACTCAAACTGAACACCACCGGCAGCCAGGCGGAAGACCTGAGCGACGCGCTGGTGGAAAGCGGCGCCGTGTCGGTGACCTTCCAGGACACCCACGACAATCCGGTGTTCGAACCCTTGCCGGGTGAAACCCTGCTGTGGGGCGATACCGATGTGATCGGCCTGTACGACGCCGAAACCGATATGGCCGAGGTGGTGGCGATGCTGGAACAGCACCCGCTGCTGGGCGCCGGTTTCCGCCACAAGATAGAACAGCTGGAAGACAAGGACTGGGAGCGCGAGTGGATGGACAACTTCCACCCGATGCGCTTCGGCGAGCGCTTGTGGATCTGCCCGAGCTGGCGTGACGTGCCCGATCCCGACGCGGTCAACGTGATGCTCGATCCGGGCCTGGCGTTCGGCACCGGCACCCACCCGACCACCGCGCTGTGCCTGCAGTGGCTGGACGGCCTCGATCTGGCCGGCAAAACCGTTATCGACTTCGGTTGCGGCTCCGGCATCCTGGCGATCGCCGCGCTGAAGCTGGGTGCGGCGCGCGCTATCGGCATCGACATCGATCCCCAGGCCATTCAGGCCAGCCGCGACAACGCGCAGCGTAACGGCGTTTCAGAGCGCCTGGAGCTGTATCTGCCGAAAGACCAGCCTGCCGACCTGCTGGCGGACGTGGTGGTCGCCAACATCCTCGCCGGCCCGCTGCGCGAGCTGGCGCCGCTGATCGGCTGTCTGCCGAAGGCCGGTGGCCATCTGGGGCTGTCCGGCGTGCTGGCCAGCCAGGCGAGCAGCGTAGCGGAAGCCTACGCAGAGAAGTTCACGCTCGACCCGGTCGCCGAGCGCGAAGAGTGGTGCCGCATTACCGGCCGCCGCAAGTAAGCGTCACGGTATAGTGTCCCTCTCGTTCACCGGCCCTGCGCCGGTGGATTTTTTTTGTCCGGCGATCGGCCCTCGGGCGGCACAAAATTTTATGCACTTTTTCGCCGCTCAACGACTGATCGCCCTGAGAATGCGCCTTCCAGGCAGGCTATCCCGGCAAAAATAGCGGGCGAATGCAGATAATATCCTGCGCAAAGGCGAATATTTTGCCGCACACAAAATAAGCACTTTTCGTCAACTTATTGTAAAATATATATAATATTTTTATGAATCGCCGCGTAGCGTATTTTTCGTCCTAATATCGGGCCAATTGGTTAAAGTTTGGCCTTTCATCTCGACGCAAAAATGCGTAATATACGCGCCCTTGCGGACACAGTATGGTCACTCTTTGTCTATGCGCATTGGACACCACCAGCTTACTAATTGCCTGATTGCGGCCCCGATGGCCGGTATTACAGATCGCCCGTTCAGAACCCTCTGTCATGCAATGGGTGCTGGGATGGCTGTATCCGAAATGCTCTCCTCCAACCCGGAGGTGTGGCGGACGGATAAGTCGCGTCTGCGTATGGTGCATAGCGATGAACCTGGGATCCGCTCCGTGCAAATTGCCGGATGCGATCCTGATGATATGGCCGCCGCCGCGCGTATCAACGTGGCCAGCGGCGCGCAGATCATCGACATCAACATGGGATGCCCGGCCAAAAAAGTGAACCGGAAGCTTGCCGGGTCCGCTTTGTTGCAGTACCCGGATCTGGTTAAACGGATCCTCCACGCGGTGGTCGACGCGGTGGATGTGCCGGTAACGCTGAAGATTCGCACCGGCTGGGCGCCAGAGCACCGTAACTGTGTAGAGATTGCCCAACTGGCCGAAGACTGTGGTATTCAGGCCCTGACGATTCACGGCCGAACCCGCGCCTGTCTGTTTAACGGCAACGCGGAATACGACAGCATTCGGGCAGTTAAGCAGAGTGTTTCCATTCCGATTATCGCGAATGGGGATATTACTGACCCGCATAAAGCCAGAGCAGTGCTCGACTACACCGGGGCCGATGCCCTGATGATAGGCCGCGCTGCTCAGGGGAGACCCTGGATCTTCCGGGAAATCCAGCATTATCTGGACACTGGGGAGTTGCTGCCGCCGATGCCGCTTGGCGAGGTGAAGCGCTTGTTGATTGGGCACATTCGGGAATTGCACGGCTTCTATGGCCAAGGCAAGGGATTCCGGATTGCTCGTAAGCACGTGTCCTGGTATCTCCAGGAACACGCTCCGAATGACCAGTTTCGGCGCACATTCAACGCCATAGAGGATGCCAGCGAACAGCTGGAGGCGTTGGAGGCATATTTCGAAAATCTTAGCGTAAAAAAAGAGCTGACAGAACTATGTTCGAACAACGCGTAAATTCTGACGTACTGACCGTTTCTACCGTTAACTCACAAGATCAGGTGACTCAAAAGCCTCTGCGTGACTCGGTTAAACAAGCACTGAAGAACTATTTTGCTCAACTGAACGGTCAAGACGTAAATGACCTGTATGAGCTGGTACTGGCTGAAGTTGAACAGCCCCTGTTGGACATGGTGATGCAATACACCCGTGGCAACCAGACCCGCGCAGCCCTGATGATGGGCATCAACCGCGGCACGCTGCGTAAGAAGCTGAAAAAATACGGCATGAACTGATACTAGTCAGTTAACGTGTTGAAAAGGCGCTTTATCTCATTTGATAAGCGCCTTTTTCTTTTTCTGGCCTGTGCCTACATTGGCGGAGCTTTGCGCGGAATGCGCTTATCAATATATCCGGCAATGAAATAGCAAATACCCGCCACGCCCGCGATCATCACGTAGCGCTTCCACCCGTCCAACTCCACACCCAAGCTATCCAGCCCGCTCAACACCACAAACACCAGCAGACCCAAGATAACCGATGCTCTGCCTGTCCAGGTTGGCGAGGGTGTAAATAAACGCCTTACCCAATAGGGTTTCATAGGGCTTCCTTCTTAGTTGCGACGGAGTCACCAATCGATGAAGAATACTCTCACGTTTTACTCGGGGCGACAAAGCGGGGGCATAGGCTCTGGTTTGCAGGCAATAAAAAAGGCCGCAACGCGGCCCTTGGGGTAAAAAGCGGAGACCTTACTCGGTCGCTTTGTTTTTGAGGCTTTCCGCCCCTTGCTTGGTCTTGTCCCAAGCCTTCTCCGTACCCTGTTTGGTGGAGTGCCAGGCTTTTTGCGAGCCTTCGCTCACTTTACTGCCAACGCTATCGCTCTTGCCTTCGGCGGCGTGCTTGGCTTTCAGCTTCAGCTCTTCACCCTTGTCCTGAGACTGGTGCAGCTTTTCTTTGGCGGTATCCGCCCCTTTATGCGCCTCAGCGACAACCTCGTTGCTGGCGTGAGCGGCGGTGTCGGTCGCGGTTTCAGCAGCGAACACCGGGGAAGCGAGCAGCAGTGCAGACAAGGCAATGATTGATTTCTTCATAAGTCCCTCTTTTCTCAGATACGTGCCATTCGTCATGAAACAAGATGGCATGAAACGCCCCTTGAACGATTTAAGAATAGGACTAAAACCAAAAAAATCGATATAAAATTTTATTACAAACGGTTTTATTGATTTTTTATGCCACTAAGCGGCATGAACGGGGAAAGCGCACGAAAAAGTTAAATTTTTCCTGTCACAAAACTATAATTTGTACGAATTTTTAACAAACACTAACAGGGATGGATTCTATGGTTGCCGCGATCATTATCGGCATTTTTATCATCAGCTTCCTCTATGCACACTCCCGCGGCAAAGAGAAACAAAAGCTTACCCGTCAGCTGTTCGATCACTCCACGTTTATGGGGCCGATCAACATGTTTATGACCGGCTTCTCCCGTTTGCCCGCCAAACAGCCCTATTTCGACGAAAAAGGCTTCCCGGAGCTGCAGACGCTGACCGACAACTGGCAGACGATCCGCGAAGAAGCGGTGCGCCTGCAGGATCACATCAAAAAGGCGCAGTCGCATAACGATGCCGGCTTCAACACCTTCTTCAAACGCGGCTGGAAACGTTTCTATCTGAAATGGTATAGCGACAGTCACCCTTCAGCGCAGACGCTGTGTCCAAAAACCGTCGAGCTGCTCAACCGCATCCCGTCGGTCAAGGCGGCGATGTTCGCCGAGCTGCCGCCCGGCAGCCACCTGGGTAAACACCGCGACCCTTACGCCGGCTCGGTGCGCTATCACCTGGGGCTGATGACGCCCAACGACGATCGCTGCTTCATCGAAGTAGACGGCGAGCAGCACAGCTGGCGCGACGGCGAGGCGGTGATCTTCGACGAGACCTACGTGCACTGGGCGCAGAACGCCACCGATCAGACGCGCATCATTCTGTTTTGCGACGTCGAGCGGCCAATGAAATGGCGCTGGGCGCAGGCGGTCAACCACTGGGTCGGCGCTACGCTGATGTCGGCGGCCAGTTCGCCGAACGACGATCAGGACCGCACCGGCGGCATCAACCGCATCTTCAAATACGTCAACGCGGTGCGCGATGCCGGCCAACGCCTGAAAGCGCGCAACCGCCGCGGTTACTACCTGCTGAAATGGCTGGTGATCGCCGCGATCTTCGCCGCGATTATCATTCCCAGCCTGTAAAACGCGCCAATCCTCAACTCAGGGGCAACGTGAATGAGAATATTCGCATGCCCCTCTTCCGCCACACCCCGTACCCTGTGTTAGCATAAGCATTCCTAGAGCCGCCTCCGCTGGCCAACAGCTATCCCTCCGAAGCCTGATAGCAGCGCAAACCGCCCTTCGAATGTAAATGTTTAGTCAATTATGGAATTCCGACTAAACCCTGGCCGTACCCGGGTGTCTGAGTAGTCGTATCGCTATCGAGTGGAACCTTTATGCGTTACAGCTTGCTGCCCCTTTTAACGTATAAAACGAGTTTCTATGAAATCAGCCAAAGCATTTCAACTGGCCTTGCTGCACCCGCGCTACTGGCTAACCTGGTTCGGCCTCGCTCTGCTGTTCCTGCTGGTACAGCTCCCCTATCCGCTGCTCTACCGTCTGGGGGTGTGGATGGGACGCACCTCGATGCGTTTTCTCAAGCGCCGCGTCACCATCACCCGTCGCAACCTCGAGCTGTGCTTCCCCGAGATGGACGAAGCGCAGCGCGAGCGCAAAGTGGTGGGCAATTTCGAATCCCTCGGCATGGGCCTGCTGGAAACCGGCATGGCCTGGTTCTGGTCAGATAAACGCGTCAAGCGCTGGTTCAACGTCTCCGGCATCAACCACCTCAAAATGGCGCAGCGCGACGATCGCGGCGTGCTGGTGATCGGCGTGCATTTTATGTCGCTGGAGCTGGGCGGCCGAGCGATGGGCCTGTGTCAGCCGATGATGGCGATGTACCGTCCGCATAACAACAAGGCGATGGAATGGGCGCAGACCAAAGGCCGCATGCGTTCCAACAAGGCGATGATCGATCGCAAGGATTTGCGCGGCATGGTGCATGCGCTCAAGCGCGGCGAGGCGGTGTGGTTCGCACCGGATCAGGACTACGGCCCGCGCGGCAGCGTATTCGCGCCGCTGTTCGCCGTCGATAAGGCCGCCACCACCAGCGGCACCTTCATGCTGGCACGCATGGCCAACCCGGCGCTGGTGCCGGTGGTGCTGATCCGCCGCGAAGGCGGCCGCGGCTACGACCTGCTGATCCAACCGGCTCTGGAAGACTATCCGCTCAGCGACGAACAGGCGGCGGCGGCTTACATGAACAAAGTGATCGAGAAAGAGATCATGCGGGCGCCGGAGCAATACATGTGGCTGCACCGCCGTTTCAAAACCCGACCGGCTGGCGCGCCCTCGCTGTACTGACCCTCTTTTTTCAGCCCGGCCAACGCCGGGCTTTTTTGTGCGCCGCGTTTAAAAAATCTGCGGCTCGGGCTCCCGCTTTCCTGTAATCTCCTTTTTTACCCGCACAGGAAAGGAAATGATGAAAGCTCAAGTCCGCATTGCTCTGGTCGGTGATTACAACCCGCAAGCCGTGGCCCACCAGGCCATCCCCGTGGCACTCCAGCTCACCGCCGCCCACCTCGACATCGACGTTCAGCCCCAGTGGCTCCCGACCGAAACCCTGACCTCCCCCGACGCGCTGCAAGATTTCGACGCCATCTGGGTGGTGCCGGGCAGCCCGTATCGTCACGACGACGGCGCGTTTATGGCGATCCGTCATGCGCGGGAAAACGACGTGCCGTTCCTCGGCTCCTGCGGCGGTTTTCAATACGCCATCGTCGAATACGCCCGCAATGTGATGGGCTGGCACGACGCCGGTCATGCGGAAACCGACAGCGGTGGCCGGCTGGTGATCGCCCCATTGAGCTGCTCGCTGGTGGAAAAAACCGGCGACATCGTTTTTCAGCCTGACACCCGCGTCGCGCAGGCCTACGGCAGCCTGAACGCCCATGAAGGCTACCACTGCAACTTCGGCGTGAATCCGGACTTCGTCGCCGATCTGCAGCGTTTCCCGCTGATCATCAGCGGCCACGACACCGAAGGCGACGTACGCGCCATCGAACTGCCGGGCCGGCGTTTTTACGCCGCCACGCTGTTCCAGTCGGAACGCGCCGCGCTGCGCGGCGAGCTTTCACCGCTGGTGGTGGAACTCGTCAAAGCCGCCGCCAACGGGTAAACAAAGGTTCATCGGCGCCATCGGGGCGTTGTCACCGGATAAAAAAAAAGCCCTCTTGCGAGGGCTTTCAGATCGGCTATCCCGCCGACTTACGCCTGTCCGAGATCGCGCAACGCCAGATTGAAGTGCTGGCCCAGCTCACGCCGGTGAACCGGATGCTCCATCATCGACACATGGTCGCCGTTGACCTGGCTGACGCGGACGGTCGCCGGCGGCAACAGCCTATCCCATCCCAGCGCGGAAGCGTCTTCGCGGCAATATCCCGCCTGCTTGATCTTCTGCCAGTACGCCTGGAACTGCTCGTTCTGCGAATTGGCGGAAACCTGCTCCTGCTTCGCCTTGAACAGATGGATCTTGAGCGATGCAGGCTGCACCTGAGTCGCTTCCACCAGCTTGGCGTAATGGTGTCGCTGTTGCCAGAGGGCCGCCTCGTCGGCCACTTCCGCACGCTGAGTCTTGATCCCGGCGCGTTGCACGGCCGCTATCGCCTCCGGTAGCGGCAGCTCGGCCAACTGCTGACAGAACTGCGGATCCGGCCTCTCCTGCGTGGATTCCACCCAGTTCAGCAACAGCTGGACCGGGCTGTGCATCGCCTCCACCGGCCGCAACGTGTCAATCAGCCCCAGGAAAGCGACCGCTTCCCCGCTCGATTGCAGTTGCTCGGCGATGGCATAGGCCAACACCCCGCCGGAAGAGTACCCCGCCAGATGGTAGGGCCCCTGCGGCTGCACTTCGCGAATCAACGCCACGGCGCTGGCGGCCATGTCGCTCATGGTCGCCGGCTTCTCCTCCACCGCCGGCCACGGCACAGCGTAGACCGGGAAGCTTTCATCGATCTCCTTGGCCAATTCAAATACATAAGAGTGATCGCCAAAGCCGGTCGGGACGAAGAACAGCGGCGGTCGGCTGCCGCTGCTGCGAGCCGGCACCGCTTTGCACAGCGGAGCCTCGGCGGTGCGACGGTCGATCCGTTCGGCCAATTCGGCCAAGATCGGATGGTTGAAGATCGCCTGTACCGGCAAGGTGATGCCTTGCTGACGCAGTTGGCTGGAGAGACGCACCGCCAGCAATGAATGGCCGCCGAGCTCGAAGAAATTGTCGTGGCGTCCTATCTGGCCAATCTCGAGCAGCTCGCACCATGCCCGCGCCAGCGTCGTTTCGGTCTCACCCTGAGGCGCCGCATACTCCCGAGCGCCGACTGCCGCACACTCCGGCTCCGGCAAGGCGCGCCGATCCAGCTTACCGTTGGCGGTCAACGGCAGCGCATCCAGCCAGACATAAGCCGACGGCACCATGTACTCCGGCAACCGTTCGCTCAAATAGGCCCGTAGCTGCCCTTGCAGCGTGCTGCGTTCCACCTCGGCCGCCGGTACGATCCAGGCGACCAGGCGCGGATGATGTTCCGTCGAACAAACCTGCACCACCGCTTCCCGCACCCACGGGCTCGCCGCCAGCTGCACCTCGATCTCGCCCGGTTCGATGCGGAACCCGCGCAGCTTGATCTGCTGATCGCATCGCCCCTGGTATTCAAGACTGCCGTCCGGCAAATAACGCGCCAGATCGCCGGTGCGATACATGCGGCCGCCACCGACCGGATTGAACGGATCGCTCAGGAAGCGCTGTGCCGTCAGTTCCGGTCGGTTCAGATAGCCCAACGCCACCCCCACGCCGCCGATGTGCAATTCCCCCACCGCCCCCATCGGCACCGGGCGCCCGCGGGCGTCCAGCAAGTACGCGCGGGTATTGCCGATCGGTTTACCAATCGGCAAACGCGCCTCCCCTTCGGCCCGCTCGATACGCGCCGTGGTCGCAAAGGTCGTGGTCTCCGTCGGCCCATAGGCATGGATCAGTTGCACCGGCCCTTGTTCTTGCAGCAACCGCGCATAAGCGCCCGGATCCTCTTTCTCCCCCCCGCTGATCAGATATTTCAGCTGCGCCAGCGCGCCGCTGATGCTGTGCACATACTGATTGAACAACGCGGTGGTCAAGAACAGTGTGGTGATGCGATGACGCTGCAGTTCGGCCGCCAGACGTTCGGCTTCCATCATTACCTCCGGCGCTATCACCACCAGCGCACCGCCGTTCAGCAGGGCCGCCCACACCTCCATCGTGCTGGCGTCAAACGCCGGGTTGGCGGCAAAGGCAACGCGGTCTTCAGCGTCAAAGGCGGCGTAGCGATTGTTGCGCACCAAACGAGTAATGCCCTGGTGCGGCGTCATGACCCCTTTCGGCGTACCGGTCGAACCGGAGGTATACATGATGTAGGCCGTCGCGCCGCTCGACAATCGCAACGCCGGATTACCGTCATTGCCTTCGCAATCCTCGATCGGCAGCTGCGGAATGTCCTCATTGCCGGCGGTCTCAGCCAGCATCAGACACGCGCCGCTGTCATTGACGATCCACGCCTGACGCGCGGCCGGCAGTTGCGGATCGAGGGGCACATACGCCGCACCGGCCTTGACGATCGCCAGTTGGGCGCAAACCAGTTCGATGCTGCGCGTCAGCCGCACCGCGACCCGATCGCCCGGTTGTACGCCGCACTCAATCAGCCGGTGCGCCAACCGGTTGGCGCGCGCATTCAACTGCGCGTAACTGAGCTGCCGCTCCCCCTGGATCACGGCGACGGCCTGTGGCGTCAACTGCGCCTGTTGTTCAAACAGTTCGTGCACGCAGGTATCCGCCGGGTAAGGTTCCGCCGTATGATTCCAGCGGCACAGCTGCAGCGCATACTCCTCATCCGGCATCACGTCCAGTTCGCAGATCGGTGTCTGCGGCGCCTCTTCCAGCGCCTGCGCCAAGGCGCTCAACGCCTGTGCCATGTAACCGCACACGCGCTGCGCTTCAATCGGCTGTCTGACCTGCGCCGTCAGGCCCAACGAATCGCCGCCGTCCTCGACCGACAGCACGAACGGATAGTTGGTGCGTTCCTGGCTATCCAACAGCGTCACGCCGGCCGGCAAGGCGGTCTCCTCGCCGCTGTTATGCCGATAGTTCAGCAGGGCGCTGAACAGCGGCGTGCCCGCGGCGACGCCGCTGCAGCGCTGCGCCAAGGCCAGCGGCGCATGCTCATGGGCCAGCAGTCCGCTCAGCCGGATATGCGCCTGCAACGCCGCCGATTCTGCGCCAACCTCATTGACATCCAGCCGCAGCGGCAAGGTGTTGATAAACAGTCCGAGCGCCCGTTCCGCCCCGTCTCCGGCCTGCATGCGGCCCAGCAACACGGTGCCGAACACCACCTCATCGCGGCCGGTGGCGCGCGCCAGCACCTGCGCCCAGGCCAGGTGGCACAGACTGGCCAGGCTGACGCCCATCCGTCGCGCCTGCCGCCGCAGCTGCTGATTGAGCGTATGCGGCAATGCCAGGTGCGCCGTCGAGATATCTCGCCCTTCGCCATGCACATCGCTCAGGCCGAACGGCAGCGACGGTTCATCGATATCCGCCAGCAGAGTGCGGAAGAACTGCTCGTGTTCAGCGTTGCTGACGCCGAGCCGCGCCTGCGCCACCGCGTTGCGGAACGGCGGCGCCTTGGCCAATTCGTCTCCGCGTCCGGCCAGGATCAGATTGATTTCCTCCTGCATCACCGCCAGGGTCGAGTGGTCGCCGATCAGGTGATGCCACTGCTGGAGCACACACCAACTGCCCTCCTCTTCCCGTGCAGCGACAAAGCTCAGTAACGGCGCGCGCGTCAGGTCTGGCCGTACGCGGCGCGGATCAAACAACGCCGTCAGCCGCGCACCGATATCGCCCTGCGCCGGATCGAGCCGCAGTTCTTGCAGCGACAACTCGGCCTTGCGCCACACCACCTGCACCGGCGAAGACACGCCCTGGGTGATGAACGCGGTACGCAGAATGTCATGGCGGTCGATCACCTGCTGCATCGCCGCCAGCCAGGCATCCAGGCGCGCGCGGCTGTCGAAACGCAGCACCGCGGACAGCTGGTACGGATCGCCCTGCTCCGCCAGCAGATGGTGGAACAAAATCCCCTCCTGCAGCGGCGACAAAGCGTAGATGTCCTGTACGTTGGCCACGCCGCCCGGCACCTGCGCCACCACCGCGTCGATCTCCGGCTGGCTCAGCACCGCCAGCGGCAACATCTCCGGCGTAATGGAAGCGCAGCCCGGTTGGATACCGTTGGCCGGCACGCTCACCTCTTGCTGCGTGACCAATGTCTGCGCCAACGTCGACAGCGTCGGCGCGGTGAACAGCGTTTGCACCCCGGCGCTCAACCCCACACGGCGCAGCTGCGCCATCAGTTTGACCGCCAGCAGCGAATGGCCACCCAGTTCGAAGAAGTTATCGTGACGTCCTACACGCTCAATGCCCAGCAACTCGCGCCAGACCCCCGCCAGCAGCGTTTCCAGCTCGCCTTCCGGTTCGGCGTAAACCTCACGCACGTAGGCGTCCTCTTGCGGCTCAGGCAGCGCGCGCCGATCCAACTTGCCGTTCGGCGTCAGCGGCAGCGTATCCAGCGCAACCCAGGCCGTCGGCAGCATAAACTCCGGCAACATGCCCGCCAGATACTGCCGCAGCGTCACCGCCAACGTCTGGCGGTCCGCTTCAGCCGCCGGCACCACCCACGCCACCAGCCGTTTATTGTTCGCTTCGCCGAGGACATCCACCACCGCTTCGCGCACCGCCGGATGACCAGCCACTCGCGCCTCGATTTCACCGCATTCGATGCGGAAGCCGCGAATTTTCACCTGCCGATCGTTACGGCCTTGGTAGTCGATATTGCCGTCCGGCAGGTAGCGCGCCAGGTCGCCGGTACGATAGATCCGGTCTCCGGGATTGAAGGGATCCGCCAGGAACCGTTCTGCCGTCAGTTCGGCGCGATTGAGATAACCCAATGCCACGCCGGCACCGCCGATATAGAGCTCACCGGTGGCCCCGAGCGGCACCGGCTGCAAATGCTCATCCAGCAGATAGATGTGCGTATTGCCGATCGGCCGACCGATCGGCAGGCGTTGCCATGGCCCCACTTGTTCAACTATCGCCGCAGTGGCGATAACGGTGCCTTCCGTCGGCCCATAGGCATTGACCAGACGCACCGGCCCCGCCTCTTTCAGCATACGAGCAAAGGCGTGCGGATCCGCGGCTTCACCGCCGCTGATCAGATATTTCAGCTGCGCCAACGTCGCGGCGATGCTATGGACATATTGGTTAAACAACGACGTGGTCAGGAACAAGACGTTAATCTCTTGCCGCACCAGCGCTACCGCCAACGCATCGGCATCCGTCAATACCTCCGGCGCAATGATCGCCAGACTGGCGCCATTGAGCAACGCGCCCCACATTTCCAACGTGCTGGCGTCGAATGCCGGGTTAGCGGCGAAAGCAAAGCGATCGCCGCGTTCGAACGCCGCAAACCGATTGTTAATCGCCAGCCGGAGGATGCCTTGATGCGTCACCATCACGCCTTTAGGCGTGCCGGTCGAGCCCGAGGTATACATGATGTAAGCCGGTGCGTCGCCGGCGCGAGCCACCGCCGGATCGTGGGTCGGCTCCTGCCGCAGACGATCGATACGCAGGCATTCGATCTCGCCGGCTATCTCGCGATCGAGATCGCGATCGCACAGGATCAACGTCGTTCCGCTGTCGCCGATGATCCACGCCTGCCGCGCAACAGGCAGGTGCGGATCGAGCGGCACATAAGCGGCGCCCGCCTTGAGGATCGCCAACTGGGCGATGACCAGAGAGAAACTGCGTTCGAGCGACGTGGCCACGCGGTCGCCGGGGCGTACACCCTGTCCGATAAGTTGGTGCGCCAGTTGGTTAGCGCGGGTGTTCAATTGCGCGTAGCTAAGGCTGTCCGCCTCGTTTACCAACGCGATGGCATCCGGCGTGCGCCGCGCCCACTGTTCAAACTGGAGGTGAACAGGGTTCTGCGCCGGATAAGCTTCCGCGGTTCGGTTCCAGCCATACAACAGCAGTTCGCGCTCAGCGGCCGGCAGCAGATCGATATGCGAAGCAGACTGCGAAGCGTTTGTCGCCATCGCCCGCAGCACCTGCACCAGATAGGCGCCGTAACGCTCGGCGGTGGCGCGATCGAACAACGCCGTGGCGAAGTTCAGCGTGCCGCTGATGCCTTCGCCGTTATCGGCCAGATCGAGCGTCAAATCATACTTGGCGATCCGGTAGCCCAACTCGGCGCTCTCGGCCTGCAGTCCAGACAGCGGAATATTGCGCACCGAGCCGTCCTGCCAGGCCAGCATCACCTGGAACAGGGGGGTATAGCCCAGATGGCGCGGCGGGTTGACCAGCTCCACCACCTGCTCGAACGGCAGATCGCGGTTTTCCTGCGCCGCCAGCACCGTGTGGCGGATCCGTTCGAGCAGCGTCGGCAGATCCGGATCGTCGCGAAGATCGATGCGCAGCGCCAGCGTGCTGACGAAGAAACCGACCAGCGATTCGGTTTCCAGCCGGCCGCGGTTGGCCTCCGGCGTACCGATCACCAGCTCCTGCTGTCCGGCCATGCGCGCCAGCACCAGGCTCCAGGCCGCCAGCACCGTCATAAACAGCGTACCGCCATGCTGTCGGCTGAATTGACGCAGCGCCTGCGTCAGCTCGGCGTCGATCGCGATCGGCACTTCTGCGCCGCTGAAAGACTGTACCGTCGGACGCGGTCGGTCGGTCGGCAACGTCAGCAGCGCCGGCGCATCGCTCAGCGTTTCACGCCAGTATTGCGCCTGCGCCGCCAGCCGTTCCGGCGTCAGGTTGCGACGCTGCCAGGCGGCGTAATCCGGGTATTGCAAGGTCGGCGGCGGCAGCGGATCGGCCTCGCCGCGACGGAAAGCGCCGTACAGCACGCCCAATTCGCGCAGCAGTATGCCGGTCGACCAGCCGTCGGAGACGATGTGATGGCAGGTGAGCAGGAACAGATGCTCCTCATCCGCCAGGCGGAGCAGCGCGGCGCGCACCAGCGGACCGGAACTCAGCTCGAAAGGCGCCTCCGCCAGGTGCTGCGCCAGTTGCCGCGCTCGGCTTTGGGTATCCTGCTGCCCACGCAGATCGTGAACTGTCAACGGCAGCGCGTCTGCCGGCAGAATGTGCGTCTGCGGCTGCCCCTCGATGGTGATAAACCGGCTGCGCAACGCTTCATGACGGGCATAGAGCGCATCCAGACTCTGCCGCCAGGCAGGCAGATCCAGCTCGCCGCGCAGGCTCAGCGCCAGCGGGATATGGTAAGTTTCACTCATTCCCTCCAACTGGGTCAGGAACCACAAGCGCTGCTGAGCAAACGACAGCGGCAATGCGGCGTCGCGCGGCAGAGCTTCGATCGGCGGTAGCGCTTCACTCGTCCTTTGCAGTTGCTGCGCCACTACGTGCAGCGTCGAATTGGCGAACAGGGTCTGCAACGGCAGCTGCCATTCCATCTGTTGCAGACGGTTGGTCAGACGTACCGCCAACAGCGAGTGGCCGCCCAGTTCGAAGAAGTTGTCGTGGCGGCCAACCCGCTCCACGTTCAGCAACTCGCGCCAGATCTCCGCCAGCAGCGTTTCGCGCTCACCCTGCGGCGCTTCGTACGCCGCCTGGCTCTGTATCCCCTGCGGCTCCGGCAGCGCCCGCCGGTCCAACTTGCCGTTCGGCGACAGCGGCAACGCCGCCACCACCACCCAGGCCGACGGCACCATGTAGTCCGGCAGCGCCGCGCTCACATGCTGCCGCAGCGCGCCCGCCAGCGTCTCTTCCGCCACGTCCGCCGCCGGCACCACCCACGCCACCAGCCGTTTGTCGTCGCCCACCGCCCGCGCATCCACCACCGCTTCGCGCACCGCCGGGTGCGTCGCCAGCGTCGCTTCTATCTCGCCGCATTCGATGCGGAAGCCGCGGATTTTCACCTGCTGGTCATTACGCCCCAGGTACTCGATGTCGCCGTTCGCCAGATAACGCGCCACATCGCCGGTGCGGTACATCCGCCCGCCCGGCGCGAACGGATCGCTCAAGAAGCGCTCCGCCGTCAGTTCAGGCCGGTTCAGATAGCCCCGCGCCACCTGCACCCCGCCGATATACAGCTCGCCCACCGCCCCCAGCGGCACCGGCTGCCCGTGCTCGTCCAGCAGGTAGATCCGCGTGTTGGCGATCGGCCGCCCGATCGGCACCGACACCCGGTCCGCCTCCCGCGAACAGTGCCAGGCGGTGACGTCCACCGCCGCCTCCGTCGGCCCATACAGGTTATGCAACTCCGCCTGCGGCAGCCGGCGGTAAAACTCTGCCACCAGCGCCGCCGGCAGCGCTTCCCCACTGCACATCACCCGCACCACCTGGCCGCAGCGCGTCGCCGCCTGCTCATCTGCCAGGAAGCTTTGCAGCATCGACGGCACGAAGTGCAGCGTGGTGACGCCGTACTGTTCGATCGCGCGGCTCAGGTAGTCCGGATCCTTGTGCCCTTCCGGCTTCGCCATCACCAGGCGCGCGCCGACCATCAGCGGCCAGAAGAACTCCCACACCGAGACGTCGAAGCCGAACGGCGTTTTTTGCAGCACCGTGTCCGCCGCCGTCAGGCCGTAGGCCTCCTGCATCCACACCAGCCGGTTGACCACCCCGCGGTGTTCGTTCATCGCGCCCTTCGGTTTACCGGTCGAGCCCGAGGTGTAAATCACGTACGCCAGGTGCGACGCCTGCGCGCGCGGCGCCGGGTTCTCGGCACTCAGCGTCTCCGGCAACGCGGCCTCCAGCGCCAGCTGCGGCGTCGCAGGCTCGCCCAGCGCCGCCCGGCCGGCGGCGTCCGCCAGCAGCAGCACCGGGTCGGCATCCTGCAGGATGTACTGCAGGCGCTCGCCCGGATAGGCCGGATCGAGCGGCACATAGGCGCCGCCGGCCTTGAGGATACCGAACAGCGCCGTCACCATGTTCAGGCCGCGTTCGGCGCACACCGCCACCCGGCTGTCCGGGCCCACGCCACGCGCTATCAGCGCGTGCGCCAGCCGGTTGGCGCGGGCGTTCAACCGGGCGTAACTCAGGCTTTCCGCGCCGCTCACCAGCGCGGTGGCATCCGGCGTTCGACGCACCTGCCGCTCGAACAGCGCCGCCAGCGTCTGATCCAGCGGGTAGTCACGCTCGGTGCGGTTCCAGCCATGCAGCAGATGCTCCCGTTCGGCGAGCGGCAGCAAATCGATATGGGATACCGATCGCGGGTTATTCAGCGTCATCGCTCGCAGCGCCTGTACCAGGTAAACGCCGTAGCGTTCGGCGGTGGCGCGATCGAACAACGCCGTGGCGAAATTCAGCGTGCCGCTGATGCCTTCGCCGGTATCGGCCAGATCGAGCGTCAGATCGAACTTCGCCGCGCTGTATTCCAGCCCGGCCAATTCGGCCTGCAGCCCAGGCAGCGGAATATCGCGTACCGAGCCGTCCTGCCAGGCCAGCATCACCTGGAACAGCGGGGTATAGCCCAGATGGCGCGGCGGGTTAACCAGCTCCACCACCTGCTCGAACGGCAGATCGCGGTTTTCCTGCGCCGCCAGCACCGTGTGACGGACCCGTTCGAGCAGCGTCGGCAGATCCGGATCGTCGCGAAGATCGATGCGCAGCGCCAGCGTGCTGACGAAGAAACCGACCAGCGATTCGGTTTCCAGTCGGCCGCGGTTGGCCTCCGGCGTGCCGATCACCAGCTCCTGCTGTCCAGCCATGCGCGCCAGCACCAGGCTCCAGGCCGCCAGCACCGTCATAAACAGCGTGCCGCCATGCTGTCGGCTGAATTGACGCAGCGCCTGCGTCAGTTCAGCGTCGATCGCGATCGGCACTTCTGCGCCGCAGAAAGACTGCACCGTCGGACGCGGTCGGTCGGTCGGCAACGTCAGCAGCGCCGGCGCATCGCTCAGCGTTTCACGCCAGTATTGCGCCTGCGCCGCCAGCCGTTCCGGCGTCAGGTAGCGACGCTGCCAGGCGGCGTAATCCGGGTATTGCAAGGTCGGCAGCGGCAGTGGATCGGCCTCGCCGCGACGGAAAGCGCCGTACAGCGCGCCCAATTCGCGCAGCAGTATGCCGGTCGACCAGCCGTCGGAGACGATGTGATGGCAGGTGAGCAGGAACAGATGCTCCTCATCCGCCAGGCGGAGCAGCGCGGCGCGCACCAGCGGCCCCTGCGTCAAATCGAACGATTGAGTGGCCGCCTGACGGCACAGCGTTTCAGCCTGCGCGGGGTGACGTCGCAGATCGTGAAACGCAAGCGGTAACCCGTTTGCCGGCAAAATCTGTACCTGTGGCCGATCTTCCCGGGTGATGAACCGGCTGCGCAGCGATTCGTGGCGCGCATAGAGCGCGTCCAGCCCCTGTTGCAACGCCTGCCGGTCCAACCGACCGCGCAGCCGCAATGCCAGCGGGATATGGTAGGTTTCGCTCATCCCCTCCAACTGGGTCAGGAACCACAGACGCTGCTGAGCAAACGACAGCGGCAATTCCCCATCGCGCGCCACCGGCAGTATCGGCAGCGGTTCCTGAGCCGGCGCAACCTGCAGCGCCTGGGCCAGCACGTGCAGTACCGGGCTGGCGAACAGCGCCTGCAACGGCAGCTGCCATCCGGCCTGTTGCACGCGGTTCGCCAGGCGCACCGCCATCAGCGAATGCCCGCCCAGTTCGAAGAAGTGGTCGTAACGGCCAATCCGTTCTACGCCCAACAGCTCATGCCAGATAGCCGCCAGCAGATTTTCTGCCTCGCCCTGCGGCGGCGCATAGGCCTCGCGCGCGCAGGCGTCGACCTGCGGCACCGGCAGGGCGCGCTTGTCCAATTTGCCGTTGCCGGTCAGCGGCAACGCCTCCAGCCAAACGTAAGCCGCCGGCACCATATAGTCCGGCAACCTCGCCTGCAGATGCCGGCGCAATTCGGTCGCCAGCGTAGCGCGTTCCGTCTCCGGCGCCGGAACCACCCACGCCACCAGTCGCTTATTCCCGTCGCCATCGTCGATAGCGTCCACGGCTACGCTGCGCACGCGCGGATCGGCACTCAACTGCGCTTCCACCTCACCGCACTCGATGCGGAAGCCGCGGATTTTCACCTGCTGGTCGTTGCGCCCCAGGTATTCGATATCCCCCCCCGGCAGATAGCGCGCCAGATCGC
This sequence comes from Serratia sp. CY74737, assembly GCF_052166775.1. Classification (NCBI taxonomy): domain Bacteria; kingdom Pseudomonadati; phylum Pseudomonadota; class Gammaproteobacteria; order Enterobacterales; family Yersiniaceae; genus Serratia; species Serratia sp. CY74737. The sequence goes on along the minus strand of NZ_JBJNOF010000006.1, from coordinate 90,026 downwards.
CGGTGCGATACATGCGCGCACCCGGCGCCCGGTTGAAAGGGTCTTCGAGAAAACGTTCCGCCGTCAATTCGGGCCGGTTCAGGTACCCTCGCGCCACCCCTTCACCGCCGACGTACAGTTCGCCGATCGCCCCCATCGGCACCGGTTCGCCATCGGCGCCCAGCAGATACAGCCGCAAATCCGGAATACGGCAGCCGATCGGGCTGGCGACGATCGCCGTATCCTGCGCCGACAGCGGCCGGTACGTCACGTGCACCGTGGTTTCGGTGATGCCGTACATGTTGACCAATCGCGTCTGCCGGTTCTCTGGACGAGCAAACCACGGCGCGAGATCGGAAGGCTTCAGCATTTCACCACCGAACACGATCTCGCGCAGCTGATGGCGCGCTTCGCTGTGCGCCTGAGCCTGGATAAAGGCTTTGAAGGCGCTCGGCGTCTGATTCAATACCGTGATGCCGCTGCGGCAGACGAAATGATAAAAGTCCGGCGCCGAACGGGCGATCTCCTGCGGTACGATGAACAGCTGGCCGCCATACAGCCAGGCGCCCCAGATCTCCCAAACCGAAAAGTCGAAGGCGAATGAGTGGAACAGGCACCACTTGTCGGCGGCGCTGAAGTTAAACCAGGCGTTGGTGGCGCTGAACAAGCGCGCGACCTGGCGATGTTCCACCATGACCCCTTTCGGTTTGCCGGTCGAACCGGAGGTGTAAATCACATACGCCAGGTGTGATGGCCGCACCTCGACGTCCTGCAGATCGTCGCTTTCCCCCGTCAACGGCTGTTCCAGCGCCAATACCGGCACCTCGCAGCCGCCCAGCGCTTGCCTGCCGAGTTCATCCGCCAACAGCAGCACCGGCGCGGAGTCCGCCAGGATGTACTGTAGCCGCTCTCCGCTATAGGCGGGATCCAACGGCACATAGGCGCCGCCGGCTTTGAGGATCCCCAGCAACCCGGCCAGCATCGGCAGACCGCGTCCGGCGCACAGCGCCACCAGGCTGTCCGGCTGCACGCCAAGCTGTACCAGCCGATGGGCCCAACGGTTCGCCTGGGTATTCAATTCCGCGTAGGTCAGGCTGTCGTCGCCGTATGTCACCGCGATCGCATCTGGCGTGCGTTTGGCCTGCGCTTCGAACAGCCGATGCAGACACGCCGCCGGCGAGTGCGAAGCAACGGTGTGATTGAGGCCCTGCAGCAACTGCGTGCGTTCTTCCTCGGAAACCAGATTGAGTTCGCCGACGGTGCGACGATGAGAACCCGCCCTCACCGCGTCGTTGAGCAGCATCAGCAGATGTTGCGTCGCACGCAACATCTGCTCGTCAGCCACGGAGGCGGCGTCGTAGACCCAACGGAAAGCGCCGTCAGCCTTGCAGATTTGCAATACCGCGCGCGAACCGGAAGCCATGATGGCGGCAACCCCCTCGTCTTCAGGCTGCAACCCCTGCGCCGAGCGCCGGCTGACGATCGATACCGCCGTCGGCCAAGTCTGAGGCGCTCGCAGGTCCGCATCGCGCGTCAGCAACGCGGGATGATAATCGGCATGAGCGCGCAGCTGGCTATATTCCTGTTCCAGCGCGGCCAACGCCTGCTGGAAATTGCTGGTGTGATCAACAGAGACCTGCAGCGGCAGCACGCGCGCGCTCAGGTGGGCCCAACGACCCCAATTCCGATCGTCCGGGGTGATCCACCCCAGCTGAAAATCGGTTTCATTGCACATGCGCGCCAGATAGAGGGTTGCTGCCGCCAGCACCTGCTCGCCGGCAATCTTTTCCAGGCGCTGCCAGGCCGTGGCCTGCCAGCGTGCGGGAAGGTCCGCCCGGCGGTCAGGCCCTGGCGGGAACGGCGCCGGATAAAAGCGTGTCAGACGCGGTTGCCAGAAAGCGGCGCTGTCGGCGCTGGCGCCATACGCCGCGCCTAACAGCGAAGCTTCGGCATCGCTAAACGTCGGCAAGACCGAGCCGACAGACAGGCCGCAGGCCTGCGCCAGCGCATCACCCGGCTGAATCGAGCCGTCGGCGCGCAAGAACGGCCCGACGCGCACCACGCCGGGATGCGCGGCGATCTCCCAGCCGTCGGTCTCGATGCGCAGCAGGGTGCCGGGTTCGGCCTGGCGTTCATCGCTCACCGCCAGCAGCGTCGTCACGCCCAGCACGCGCTCCGCCAACAGTATCTTCGCCGCGCATCCCGCGCCATGGCTCAGCGAGCTCACCAGGCGCTGCAGCGCCTGAGCCGGGCGATCCCAACGGATGATGCCGCCGGCAGGCGGTTGCCGCCGGTTGGCGTAAAAGCTGCCGCCGGCCCCGGCATCCGCCAACGTCGCCACTTGCCGATCCAACGCCTCGATCGTTCCCGTCGTTGAAGCGTTCAGCGCGCGTAAAATGAACTGGAAACGACGCTGCAAAACATCCAGATCGTCTAATGAATTTGCATAGGCGGCGTCAGAAAAAGTGACGTCCAGTTCATTCGCCTGCTGGTCTTCATACAGCATAATCTGTAGATCGCCGGACGGAATATTGCCACCGTAATACCAACGGGTGCGGCATCCCCAGAAAGGATCGCCGTGGTCGAAAGAAACGATGTTAATTGAAGGGCCAAACCAGGCGGAATCCGTCGCGCCATTATCACGCCGAATATCCTCCCCGCGATATAATTGATGGCGAACCACTTTCGCTATTTCAGCCGCCACTTTCTGGATAAATTCAGCCAGACTTAGTTGAGGTTCAACCTTAATAATCAAAGGGACAACGTTAGAGGTCATACCAATACTGTTTCGTTCCCTTGTCCCGGTCACCGGCATGCTGAAATTAAGATATTCGCTGCCGGTTAGGCTGTAGAAACATAATGCTACGGCGGCGGCCAATATATGCGCACGGTGTACGCCGATATTGTCGGCCTGCCGCTGCAGCCGATCCAAGGCGTCTTTTTCCAGCAGCTGCGTGTTGTGGTGCATCGCAGCGTCCGGCGTCAATACGGCCCTGCGTGACAAGCTCTGCGGCGCGGCGGCGGTATATTCCCGCCAAAACGCCTGATCGGAAGAAAAGCGCGAAGAGTCGCGGTACTTGATGTCGTTTTCATACAGCAGAGAGAAATTGCAGTTGGCGAATTCAGGGATGACGCCGCCGGACGCCAGCGCGTTATAGTAAGCCGCGATGCGCCGCATCACTTCCTCGGCGCTGCGGCCGTCGGTGATCATATGGTGGAAACGGCGATAGAGGATGTAGCGCTGCGGTGCGAGCGTAATGACATAAAAACTAAAAGGTTCTTCTCCCGTAGCGCGGCGCGGCAGCGCCGAATCCGCCACCATCCAACGTCTGGCCGCCTGCAGAGGATCGGGCTCCTTGCTGAGATCGAGCGTGAACAGCGGCTCATGGGTGCGTGGCGCGCGGTATTGATAAAGCTCACCGTCTTTTTCCACAAAATGCGCTTGCAGAGCCGGCGTTTCTTCGACGATGGCGTCGATGGCTTGCCGCAGCAGTTTAACGTTGAGCGGCCCGTCGACCTGTCCGTAGCCCCAGATATTGAACGACAAATCTTTGGCGATGTTTTCCCCCAGCCAGAGTTCACGCTGGGCGGTTGTTATTTCATGCAGCTCAACTTTCTCCGTTGCGGCCTGAGACCCTGCACGGAATTCCCCACTCTTCACATCAGTTTGTTTGTTCATAATATTCTCTAGCACGTTTTCATTACGTTAATGAAATAGACCGTCAGGATTTAGGCAAAGACTGGCCGCCCGACAGTTCAAGTCAGAATAAAAAAACCGTAGAAAAGCTGGGTCTCCCCCAACTAAGAAAGGATAGAATGGCTAATCCAGAGGTCCCCCCTGTGCCTCAATTTGCTGAGCTGTGAAGTATAGGAGAGGATATTTTTTTTGGCGAAACGTGCGAAAGGGAATAAATGACCATTTTATTTCCCCGATATTACTCAGGGATGACGAGGATATTGAACTTGTATTAACCTGATATGATTGGAGAATAATTAATATTTTTTTGTATTATTCATCGAGGTTAATATGCAGCAATTCTTACGATAAGAGCCTCTCCATATCAATAAGTTATACTTTATTGTTTGAAAGACAATAATTAATAATTTAATTAATTCATTGTCATCGAAATTTATGCTCGGTTTTATCGGCGGCAGCTCTATCGCTTTTTGTTATAACAATGGGAAAAATTATGCTGAAAAAATTTTGCGTTTTTTCGTGCGTAAATCAACGACACCGTTCCCAACCGCAGACAATGTCAATGGGGCGGCAGAGCCCGCCCCAAGAGGTCTTACCACATCAGCCGGCCGATCAATGGCGCGGCCACCACCGTGATGATGCCGGCCAGCATCATCACCAAACTCGACACCACGCCCTCCTGCGGCCCCAGCTCATAGGCGCGGGCAGTGCCGGCGCCGTGCGACGAGGCGCCAAATCCGGCGCCCTTCGCCAGACGGCTGCGCACCGCCAGCCGCAAAAACAAAATATCCCCCACCGCCATGCCGAACACCCCGGTGATCACCACGAACAGCGCCACCAGATCCGGCTGCCCGCCCATCTGTTTGGCGGCCTCCAGCGCGAACGGCGTGGTGATCGACCGCACCGCCAGGCTGCGCTGCACCTCTTCCGGCAGCGTCAACAGGCGCGCCAGCCACACCGAGCTGTACACCGCCACCAGCACCGCGGTCGTTACCCCGGCGGTCAGCGACAGCCAGTGGCGACGGATGATATGCAGATTCTCGTACACCGGTACCGCGAAGGCGATGGTCGCCGGCCCCAGCAGCCACAGCAGCCAGTGGGTTTCACCGATGTAGTCCTGATAGGAGATATGGGTGACCACCAGCAGCAGCACCAGAATCATCGGCGTCAGCACCAGCGGCATCAGCAGCAACGTGCGGCGGCGGCGATAGAGTTTCTTGTTGGCGAAATACAGCGCCAGCGTCGCCAGAAAACAGGCCAGGCTAAGGATAAAATCATTCATGGCGCTGCTTCCGCCGCTGCAGCCAAATCTCCAGCCGATACACCCTGTCCACCACCAGCCCGGTGGCGCCCAGCGTCAGCATGGTGCTGACTGCGATCACCAGAAAGATCTTCCAGCCCTCGACCATCAGCAGCTGGGCATAGTTGACCACCGCCACCACCGCCGGCACGAAAAACAGCAGCATTTCCGCCAGCAGCCAGCGGGAGCCGGCCTTGACCCAGCTGAGCGGCAGAATGCGCAGCAGGATCAGGGCCAGCAGCATCAGCATGCCGACGATATTGGCGGGGAGCGGCAGGTGGAATTGTTGCACCAGGCGATCGGCGATCAGGAACAGCGCCGCATACAATGCCACCTGAATCGGCACCTGCAAACGGGTCAGCAGGGAGGGGGCAACGCGGCGTAACGCCAGAGACATGAAAGATGACCTCAAACAATAATTGACGGCCTACAGTATACGCAGCCGGGAAACCACGCCTGAAATGAATTAAAATTATCGACATCATGCCGTCCGGGAATAGTTTCCCGCCGGTAGCGTCCCCAAGGAGAACCCTAACGTGGATGTCCGCACCCTGCGCTACTTCGTTGAAGTGGTGCGCCAGCAAAGCTTCACCCGCGCGGCGGAAAAACTGTTCGTCACCCAGCCCACCATCAGCAAAATGCTGCGGCATCTGGAGGAGGAGCTGGAATGCACGCTGCTGATCCGCGAAGGCCGCAAGCTGCGCCTGACCGACAGCGGCCAGGCGGTGTATCAGCGCGGCCTGACGATCCTCGACGAATTCCGCCAGTTGGAGGCGGAGCTGGAAGACATCAGCTCGGTGAAAAAGGGCGTGTTGCGGCTGGGCATTCCGCCGATGGTCGGCAGGCAGATCGCCGATCTGATCCGCCGCTTTCGCCAGACCTACCCCGGCATCGAATTGAAGATTTCCGAGCTGGGCGGGCTGTCGGTCGAACAGGCGGTGATGTCCGGCGAACTGGATCTGGCGATGACGGTGTTGCCCTTCGACTCGGAGCAGCCGCTGACCTTTCTGCCGCTGCTGGGCCACCCGATGTGCGTGGTGGCGCCGCGCACGCCGCAGTGGCTCAACCGCACCAGCATCAATATCGCCGAATTGGCCGACAGCCCTATCCTGATTTATAACGAAGACTTTGCGCTGTACAAGATGCTGATGAAGGCGTTTCGCCTGGCCGGTTTTGAACCGCAAATCGCGGTGCGCAGCGGCCAATGGGACTTCCTCGCCTCGATGGTGCAAGCCGGCGTGGGCATCGCCATGCTGCCGGAGCCGGTTTGCCGCTGGCTGGATAAGGAAAACCTGGTCTGGCTGCCGCTGGAACCGCGCATGGAATGGAAAATCGGCCTGATCTGGCGCCAGGGCAGCTATTTGTCGCACAGCGCGCAGGCCTGGATCGCCTGCTGCCGCGACTACTGGCCGCCGGTCAAGTAGCCAAAAAACAAGGGCCGCACAGGCGGCCCTTCAGGATGGGGATAACGAGGAAAAACGTTTATTCCTGCTTCTGCGTTTACCCCTCGCGCTCGATCAACAGCGCTTCGAGCAAATCGAGATCGTGCAGCAGTTTTTGCAGCGTCTCGTTGCTGATTTTCTGCGTGGCACGCAGGTGGTACAGCTCGCCGCGCTCGGCGCGCAGCGCCGTCAGGCGGAAACGCCGCTCGAGGTTTTCCATCGCCAGCGCATTCTCGATATCGTCTTTCGACGCGATACGCCGCCGCAGCATGCCCGTCACCCGCGAGCTGACCTCTTTCAACACCTGCGGATCGAGGTTCTCTTCGGTATCGGCGACCAGGCGCTCTTCCATTTTATTCACGCTCTCGATCGCCACCTCGGCCGCCATGGCGATCGCCATGCGCTCTTCCTGCTTGCTGGCGCTCTTGTCGGTCACCTGCACGCCGCGCAACAGCAGCGGCAACGCCAGCACGCCGACAATCAACGACAGCAGGATCACCCCGGCGGCGATAAACACCAGCTGATAGCGCGCCGGGAAGGCGGTGCCGTCGCTCAGCAACAGCGGTATCGACAGCACGCCGGCCAGGGTAATCGCCCCGCGCACCCCGGCGAACGACGCCACCCACAGCTCACGCGTGCTGTAGTCGCCAAACTGCAGCGGGCGCTTTTTCATAAAGCGGTTGCTGGCCTTCTTCATCACCCACAGCCAGGTGAAACGCAGCACCAGCAGCGCGGCGTAGATGGTGGCCACGTCGGCGAACAGATACCAGGTCTGGATGGTCGGATCCAGCTCCGCCTGCAGGATGGAGGTTTCAAGAATGCCCGGCAGCTGCAGGCCCAACATGATGAACACCATGCCGTTGAACACGAACTCCAACATCGCCCATACGCTGTTGGCGCGCAGGCGCATCGCCAGCGGTGCGTTGCGGATCACGCCGGATTGGCTGATGGTCATCCCCGCCGCCACCGCCGCCAGGATGCCGGAAACGCCGATATGTTCGGCGATCAGGTAGGACGCGAACGGCAGCAGCAGCAGGAACACGATCTGGGTCGCCGGATCGTCGCCGCTCCAGCGGCTCATCACCCGCAGCGATTTACTGTAGGTCCAGGTGACCGCCACGCCGGCCAGCAGGCCGCCGATCGCCACTTTGAGGAATTCGAGGGTCGCGCCGCCCACGGTGAACACCATGGTGCCCATCGCCACCGCGATGGCGAACTTGAGCGATACCAGGCCGGACGCGTCATTCATCAGCGCCTCGCCCTCGAGCACGCCCATGATCGGCTTGGGAATCCGCCCTTTGCCGACGATGCCGGACAGCGCCACGGCATCGGTCGGCGACAGCACCGCCGCCAGCGCGAAGGCCGCCACCAGCGGAATGCCCGGCACCATGGCGTAGATCAGATAACCGACGCCGACCACGGTGATCAGCACCAGCACCAGCGCCAGGCCGAGAATTTCACGCCCGTGGTGCAGGAACTCGCGCGTCGGCGTTTTCCAGCCGTCGGCGAACAGCAACGGCGGAATGAACAGCACCAGGAACAGTTCGGGATCAAAATCGACGTGCAGCCCGAAATGCGGCCAGGCCAACAGGGCCCCGATGGCGATTTGCATCAGCGGCAGCGGCACCTGGAACGGCAACATGCGCGTCACCACCCCGGACAGGGAGACCACCAGGATCAAAATGAGGATTGTAAAAAAGATTTCCATGCTTTCCTTAGACTCTACGATTCAGACGACATCGGCTCAGGGCCTGCGTTGGTCCCGATAGTAGATCACTTTTTTTACAGCCGTTAAAGCTTGTTGTGCCTTTCAAAACGCGGTGCAGAGCAGAAGAAGACTTATCTTAAGAAGGGAATTGCCGTCACAGGCTCCCCCGCCCGATGGGCGAGGGAAACCCAAGAGGCTTAAATCGCCCAGCCGCCGGCGTAGAACGCCACCAGCGCCACGGCGATCAGCACGGTGCCGATGTTCAGCTTGCGCCATTCGCCGGAGAAGATGCGGCCGATGACCAGCGAGCTGAAGCCCAGCATGATGCCGGTGACGATGTTGCAGGTCAGCACGATGAACACGGCGCACAGCAGGCCGGCCATCGCGTCGACGAAGTCGTTGAAGTCCAGCTTGGTGACGTTGCTCAGCATCAACAGGCCGACGTACATCAGCGCCGGCGCGGTGGCGTAGACCGGCACCAGATAGGCCAGCGGCGACAGGAACAGGATCAGCAGGAACAGAACGCCGACCACGGTGGCGGTCAGGCCGGTCTTGCCGCCCGCGGCGGTGCCGGCGGCGGACTCGATGTAGACCGCGGCGGGCGCGGCGCCCACCAGCCCGGAGAAGATGCTGCTCAGGGAGTCTGAGGTCAGCGCCTTGCCGCCGTTGATGATCTGGCCGTCTTTGTCCAGCAGGTTGGCCTGCCCGGCTACCGCGCGGATGGTGCCGGTGGCGTCGAACACCGCGGTCATCACCAGCGCCAGCACGCTCGGCAACACCACCGGCTGCAATGCGCCCATGATATCCAGGCTGAAGATCAACGATTTGCCGTCAGCGTCCGCCAGGCTCGGCATGGCGAACAGCCCCTGATATTTCACCGCCGGGTCGAAGATCAGGCCGATGATGGAAATGGCGATGATCACCAGCAGAATGCCGCCGGGCACGCGCAGTTTCTCCAGGCCGAAGATCACCGCCAGGCCGACCAGCGTCATGACGACCGGGAAAGAGGTGAACGCGCCGAGCGCCACCGGCAAGCCATCCAGCGGGTTCTTCACCACCAGGCCGACGCCGTTGGCGGCGATCAGCAGCAGGAACAGCCCGATGCCGATGCCGGTGCCGTGCGCCACGCCCATCGGCAGGTTGCGCAGGATCCAGGCGCGGATGCCGGTGACCGAGATGACGGTGAACAGCACGCCCATCAGGAACACCGCGCCCAGCGCCACCGGAATGCTGATATGTTGGCCGAGCACCAGGCTGAAAGCGGTAAAGGCGGTCAACGAGATCGCACAGCCGATGGCCATCGGCAGGTTAGCCCACAGCCCCATCAGCAGCGAGCCCAGACCGGCCACCAGACAGGTGGAAACGAACACCGCCGCCGGCGGGAAGCCCGCTTTGCCCAGCATGCTCGGCACCACGATCACCGAGTACACCATCGCCAGGAAGGTGGTCAGCCCCGCCACCACCTCCTGACGCACGCTGCTGCCGCGCGCGGAAATTTTAAAATAGCCATCAAGCCCGCCGGTTGGTTTTGCGGCGTGGTTCGCTTGAGAGTTCGACATAGGTTACTTCCCCTGTGTTTCATGAATCGGCCCGTCGCAGCAGGCCTGTAATCTCGCCCGCGCCTGATCGTCACGTAATCGTTTACGTCACGTTCCGCTTCCTTGCCCTTCCGTCGCACCGCCAACGGCGATGCGCACCAAGGCAAACGTTTAACTCGCAGCGCGCGGTACGGGTGATTTATGGTGGTTTATTCAAGGCAAACGATTATCCTGCCTTCCCTAGCGTCTAATCAACTAAAGATCGCGGCAATTTATGCAGAAAGCGGCGGGAAGGGCTTCTGCGCGAAAAGACGGGGCGATCCTGCGCCCCTGCCAGCCTGTTTCACGGCGATCTTATTGCGCCTGCACCGCTGCGGGATCCATATACATCAACTCCCAGATATGGCCGTCCAGGTCCTGAAATCCGTGGCCGTACATCACGCCATAGTCCCGCGGCGGATGATAGGTATTGCCGCCGCCGGCGATCGCCTTGCGCACCAGTTCGTCCACCGCCGCCCGGCTGGGTTGCGACAGGCACACCAACACTTCGGTGGCCTGTTTGGCGTCGCCGATCGGGTTCGGGGTAAACATCCTGAATTTGTCGTGGGTCAGCAGCATCACGTAAATCGTGTCGCTGACCACCATGCAGGCGGCGGTATCGTCGGTAAATTGCGGATTGAAACTGAAGCCGAGCTGGGTGAAAAACGCCATTGAGGCGGGCAGATCGCGTACGGGCAGATTTACGAAGATTTGCGTAGCCATGGGCTACCTCCGATGAAGAATGACCCCATCGAGTATAGCCCATCCGCTTAACTCAGCAGGTCGTAAGGGCCGCCCTGTTCCAGCGCCCGCTGGTAAGCGGGCCGGGCGTGGATGCGCTGCAGGAAGCCGCGCAGTTTCGGGCAATTGTCCAACGCGCCGCGCGCCGCCATCGCCTCGAGCGGGAAGCTCATCTGTATGTCCGCCGCGCTGAAATCGTTGCCGACGAACCAGCTGCCCTTGTTCAGGTGCTGTTCGAGATACTCGCAGTGCGGCGCGATCTGTTTGTCGAGGTATTCGCGCTGTACGCCCTTGCCGATCGCGCCCGCCACCGGCCGCAGCAGCCAGGGGATCGGCGGCTGGCCGAGACGGCTGAACACCAGCTTCATCACCAACAGCGGCATCAGCGATCCCTCAGCGTAGTGCAACCAGTAGCGGTATTGCTGGCGCGCGTGGAAGTCCGTCGGCATAAACATGCCCTGTGCGTCGTAGGCTTCCTGCAAGTATTCGATAATGGCGCCGGATTCCGCCAGCGTCAGATCGCCATCGACGATCACCGGCGATTTGCCCAGCGGGTGGATCTTTTTCAGCGCCGGCGGCGCCAGCAGAGTGTGCGGATCGCGCTCGTAGCGTTGCACCTGATAGGGCACGCCCAGCTCTTCCAAAAACCACAGAATGCGCTGCGACCGCGAGTGATTGAGATGATGAACAATGATCATGATGACACTCCTGTCCGCTGCCACACCAGTTCGCCGATCTGCACGCCGTTGCCGAGCTGCAGCGGCACCGTGCGCAACGTCAGCCGATCGGCGTTAAAGGCGTAAAAGCGCACCTGACGGCTGCCTATCCAATTGGGGAACGAGCAGCCTTCAACCTGATGCACCACCCGTTGCTCGCTTTCTTCCACCTGATAACGGCCGAAATAGCAAATCATATTGATGAAGGCGGCATGGATCTCCCGCTCGGATCCCTGCGCCAAATCGTCGGCGACGAAACGCGGCCGCACGGCGCTGTATAGCTGCGCCGCCATCGTGCCGTTGGCCTCATAGTGGATGCGCCCCAACACCTGCTCGCCCAGCGGGTAATTCAGCTCGCCGTTCTGGTTTTTGAACGCCGACGACACCAACGCCCAGCTGCCGATAAACGCGTTTACCGTCATGACGCTTCTCCAGTTAAGGATCGTCTGTAAAGGGTAGTGGCAATTTTTGCCGCACGCCAACGGCTGAAAAACCGTCAATTTATTTGACAGAGATACTCAAAACTCTCCGATTTTTTATTCACACCTGGTGCACTAGTATTTAACACATCGAGAGACAACGCGCTCTCACCTAATAAATACTCTGAGGAATACATCATGAAAAACGTCAAAATTTTTGCTACCGCTGCACTGCTGGCTACCGCTTCTTTCGCTACCTTCGCCGCTGACCTGCCAACCAGCCAGCCAGCCGCAGACGCGCAGAAAATCGGCGTAGTCACCGTGAGCGGCGCCGCCAACCTGAGCGCGCTGGAAAGCGAACTGGCCAGCAAAGCCGCCGCGTCGGGCGCCAGTTCCTACCGCATCGTCGCCGCCGGCGGCCAAAACAAACTGTACGGCACCGCAGAAATCTTCAACTGATCGTCGGACAGCCAATCGACGGAAGAAAGAAGCCCCGCAAGGGGCTTTTCTCGTTTCAGGCGGTCAGAGCTCTTTGTGGACAGTGATCGCCATTCATTTCACCCATACTGAATGACAGCGCAAAACCCTCACCCACTTTGGAGAAATAGCATGACGACAGCACAACCTCTGCAAGGCAAAGTCGCATTCGTTCAGGGCGGCTCCCGCGGCATCGGCGCCGCCATCGTGAAACGGTTAGCGAACGAAGGCGCCGCCGTCGCCTTTACCTACGCCGCCTCGGCCGATCGCGCAGAAGCGGTGGCGAGCGCCGTGACCGCCGCCGGTGGCAAAGCCCTCGCCATCAAGGCCGACAGCGCCGATGCTGCGGCGCTGCAGCAGGCGGTTCGCCAGGCGGTGAGCCACTTCGGCAACCTGGATATTCTGGTGAACAACGCCGGGGTATTTACGCTGGGCGGCACCGAGGAACTGGCGCTGGACGACCTGGATCGCATGCTGGCGGTCAACGTGCGCAGCGTATTCGTCGCCAGCCAGGAGGCAGCGCGCCACATGAACGACGGCGGCCGTATCATCCACATCGGCAGCACCAACGCCGAGCGCGTGCCGTTCGGCGGCGCGGCGGTGTATGCGATGAGCAAATCGGCGCTGGTCGGGTTGACCAAGGGCATGGCGCGCGATCTCGGCCCACGCGGCATCACCGTCAATAACGTGCAGCCCGGCCCGGTGGACACCGAAATGAACCCGGACGCCGGCGAGTTCGCCGATCAGCTCAAGCAGCTGATGGCGATCGGCCGCTACGGCAAAGATGAAGAGATCGCCGGTTTTGTCGCTTACCTGGCCGGCCCGCAGGCGGGTTATATCACCGGCGCCAGCCTGAGCATCGACGGCGGCTTCTCGGCGTAACCGTCCCTAAAATGCAAAAAGCCCCGTGAAGGGGCTTTTTTATTGGCTGCAAACGGCCGGAGATCAGAACGGAATATCGTCGTCGAAATCCATTGGCGGTTCGTTGCTGGTCGCCGGAGCGCTGTTCTGCGCCGGACGAGACTGCTGCTGGCCGCCGCTGAACTGGTTGCCGCCCTGTGGCTGCTGAGGCTGGCCCCAACCGCCCTGGCCACCGGCAGATTGACCGGCCGGTGCGCCGCCGCCCTGACGGCCGCCCAGCATCTGCATGGTGCCGCCGACGTTAACCACGATCTCGGTGGTGTAGCGATCCTGGCCGCTCTGATCCTGCCATTTACGGGTCTGCAGGGAGCCTTCGATATAGACCTGAGAGCCTTTGCGCAGGTATTCGCCCGCCACTTCAGCCAGTTTGCCGAACAGCACGACGCGGTGCCACTCGGTCTTCTCTTTCTGTTCGCCGGTCGCTTTGTCACGCCAGCTTTCGGAGGTCGCCAGGGTAATGTTGGCCACTGCGCCGCCGTTCGGCATGTAACGGACTTCTGGATCCTGACCCAGATTCCCGACCAGAATTACTTTGTTTACGCCTCTGCTGGCCATGAGCACTTCTCCCGATGATTGATTTCTACACAGTATAAACGCGTCAGTTTACCACGCTGAGTACGAAACCACACCCGTGTTGATAAGTGCGAATTGCATTCCAGAATTGTCTTTCCAATCGACCTTATTGCATTCGCATACTGGATATCCATTCAGGTTTTTTTGTGTCATAATTATGCGTTTCGACCTGGCTGTGCCGGTTTTTTGCGAGATCCATCACAAAATCCCCCGCAAAAATCGCGACAGGCGCGGTGTATCATCAAGACGGGAAGTGTAAATGGACAATATCGAAGTTCGTGGTGCTCGAACCCATAATCTGAAAAACATCAACCTGATCATCCCGCGTGACAAACTGATCGTCGTCACCGGCCTGTCCGGTTCCGGCAAGTCTTCGCTGGCTTTCGATACGCTGTATGCCGAAGGGCAGCGGCGCTATGTCGAATCACTCTCCGCCTATGCGCGCCAGTTCCTGTCGCTGATGGAAAAACCGGACGTCGACCATATTGAAGGTCTGTCGCCGGCGATTTCCATCGAGCAGAAATCCACCTCGCACAACCCGCGATCCACGGTCGGCACCATCACCGAGATCCACGACTACCTGCGCCTGCTGTTCGCCCGCGTCGGCGAGCCGCGTTGCCCGGATCACCATGTGCCGCTGGCGGCGCAAACCGTCAGCCAGATGGTCGACAACGTGCTGAGCCAGCCGGAAGGCAAGCGCCTGATGCTGCTGGCGCCGGTGGTGAAAGATCGCAAGGGCGAACACACCAAAACGCTGGAAAACCTGGCCGCTCAGGGCTATATCCGCGCGCGCATCGACGGTGAAGTGTGCGATCTGTCCGATCCGCCGAAGCTGGAGCTGCAGAAAAAACACACCATCGAGGTGGTGGTCGACCGTTTCAAGGTGCGCGACGACATGGCGCAGCGCCTGGCCGAATCGTTCGAAACCGCGCTGGAGCTCTCGGGCGGCACCGCGGTGGTGGCGGACATGGACGACGAAAAAGCGGACGAGCTGCTGTTCTCCGCCAACTTCGCCTGCCCGATCTGCGGCTACAGCATGCGCGAACTGGAACCGCGCCTGTTTTCCTTCAACAACCCGGCCGGCGCCTGCCCGACCTGCGACGGCCTGGGCGTGCAACAGTTCTTCGATCCGGATCGCGTGGTGCAAAACCCCGAGCTGTCGCTGGCCGGCGGCGCGATCCGCGGCTGGGATCGCCGCAACTTCTATTACTTCCAGATGCTGCGCTCGCTGGCGGAGCACTATGAGTTCGACGTCGAAGCCCCGTTCAACACCCTGAGCGCCAACGTGCAGAAGGCGGTGCTGAGCGGCTCCGGCAAAGAGTCGATAGAATTCAAATACATCAACGATCGCGGTGACACCACCGTGCGCCGCCATCCGTTCGAAGGCGTGCTGCACAACATGGAGCGCCGCTATAAAGAGACCGAGTCCAGCGCGGTGCGCGAAGAGCTGGCGAAGTTCATCAGCAACCGCCCTTGCGCCTCGTGCCACGGCACCCGCCTGCGTGAAGAGGCGCGCAACGTGTTCGTCGAAGACACCACGCTGCCGGAGATCTCCGATCTGAGCATCGGCCATGCGATGACGTTCTTCCAGAACATGAAGCTCAGCGGCCAGCGCGCCAAGATCGCCGAGAAAGTGCTGAAAGAGATCGGCGATCGCCTGAAGTTCCTGGTGAACGTCGGCCTGAACTACCTGTCGCTGTCCCGGTCGGCGGAAACGCTCTCCGGCGGCGAAGCGCAGCGTATCCGCTTGGCCAGCCAGATCGGCGCCGGTTTGGTGGGCGTGATGTACGTGCTGGATGAGCCGTCGATCGGCCTGCACCAGCGCGACAACGAGCGCCTGCTGGAAACGCTGATCCACCTGCGCAACCTCGGCAACACGGTGATCGTGGTGGAGCATGACGAAGACGCCATCCGCGCCGCCGACCACGTGATCGACATCGGCCCCGGCGCCGGCGTGCACGGCGGCCAGGTGGTGGCGGAAGGCACCGTCGATGACATCATGGCGCAGCCGGAATCGCTGACCGGCCAGTTCCTCAGCGGCAAACGCGAGATCGCCATCCCGGCGCAGCGCGTGCAGGCCGATCCGACCAAGGTGCTGAAGCTGAGCGGCGCGCGCGGCAACAACCTGAAGGACGTGACGCTGACGCTGCCGGTCGGTCTGTTTACCTGCATCACCGGCGTGTCCGGCTCCGGCAAGTCGACGCTGATCAACGATACGCTGTTCCCGATCGCCCAGCGCCAGCTTAACGGCGCCACCATCGCCGAGCCCGCGCCGTTCCGCGAAGTGACCGGCCTGGAACATTTCGACAAGGTGATCGATATCGATCAGAGCCCGATCGGCCGCACGCCGCGCTCCAACCCGGCCACTTACACCGGCATCTTCACCCCGGTGCGCGAGCTGTTCGCCGGCGTGCCGGAGTCGCGCAGCCGCGGCTATACGCCGGGCCGCTTCAGCTTCAACGTCAAGGGCGGGCGCTGTGAAGCCTGCCAGGGCGACGGGGTGATCAAGGTCGAGATGCACTTCCTACCGGACATCTACGTCCCGTGCGACCAGTGCAAAGGCAAACGCTATAACCGCGAAACGCTGGAAGTGAAGTACAAAGGCAAGAGCATCCACGAAGTGCTGGAGATGACCATCGAAGAAGCGCGCGATTTCTTCGACGCGGTGCCGGCGCTGGCGCGCAAGCTGCAAACCCTGATGGATGTCGGCCTGTCCTACATCCGCCTCGGCCAGTCGGCCACCACGCTCTCCGGCGGTGAGGCGCAGCGCGTCAAGCTGGCGCGCGAGCTGTCGAAACGCGGCACCGGCCAGACGCTGTATATTCTCGACGAGCCGACCACCGGTCTGCACTTCGCCGATATCCAACAGCTGTTGGCGGTACTGCATCAGCTGCGCGATCAGGGCAATACCATCGTGGTCATCGAGCATAACCTGGACGTGATCAAAACCGCCGACTGGATCGTCGATCTGGGGCCGGAAGGCGGCAGCGGCGGCGGCGAGATCCTAGTCGCCGGCACGCCGGAAACGGTCGCCGAGTGTGAAAAATCGCACACCGCGCGCTTCCTGAAACCGCTGTTGGAAAAATAACGGCGGGTTATCCCTCTCAACGAGGCGGAATAGGCCGCCTCGTTGAGAAATCAACCTATCCCTTTCTGAAAAACATTAAATACTCTTCTCTGCATCATGCCTTTAAAAACAGGCGCTTTGAGCCCTGCCAATAATAAACTCGCCCAATCATGCCACTCGTTTGGCTGTTGTTTATTCCCCATGCGTTTCACTGTTGCGGTGAAATAACGCCAATGGCGCACCGTCGTCTGCCAATTAATCAATATAAACATGGCGTTTATCAATAAGCCGTCATTTAAACGCGTGCCTGCGGGCCGTTTATTCAATGGGATGATATAAAGGTGTTTAACGTGGATAATAAACTGGGTACCTCTGCCGCCGCCCTGCTCTTTCTTTTTCCCCTCGCCAGTCAGGCGCAGGACGGCGAAGCGTCTTTAACGCTCGCCGGCGGCCTCGCCGTCGCTCCCACCTATGAAGGCTCGTCTTTTTACAGCATTGAACCGCTGTATCAGGTGAATGCCGGCTATCAAAACGCCAGCTGGGGAGAATTCAGCGCGGGCAGCGAAGGGGCGCGCTGGCAATTCCCCATCGCCGGGCCCGTCGGCATCGCGTTATTGCTCAACTATGACGCCGGCCGTGACGAGGAAATCAAAACCTTGCGCGGGCGCAACACCCGACTCAAGGGCATGGGCAAGCTGGGTGGCGCACTGGAGGCCGGCGCTGAGCTGAGCTACCAACTCGACCCCTTCCGCGCCTATGTCAAAGGGATGCAGGCGACGCGCAAACGCAGCTACGGCGGGGAAGAACTGGGCCACACCGCCTATGTGGAAAGCGGACTGACCGGGCAATATCCGCTCAGCGAACAGCTGACGCTTATCGGCAATCTCTCCACCACCTGGGCCAACAGCGGCTATCAGCGCGGCTATTTCGGCGTGACGTCGCAGCAGGCGCAGCACAGCGCCTTCAGCGCGTATCGGCCGGGCAGCGGCTTCAAGGACGCGACGCTCACCGCCGCGCTCAACTACCAATGGCGACAGAACGTGGCCTTCCAGGCCGGGGTCGGCGTAACGCGCCTGCTGGGCGACGCGGCCGACAGCCCCATCGTTGAGAAAACCACCTCGGGCATGGCCTTCACCAGCGCCAGCTACAGTTTTTGACGTTTTTGCCTAAGTCTGTGCAGGAAGGGATAAACGCCATGATTAAAAAACGAACTACAGTTTAGCTGAGTGTTAGGTAAACGGATGGATAATTAAACATTCATTATTTACCTGACAATGTCAGGCGTGGCTTTCCCTTATTAAGGATATTTTATGTGTCAACATCATGCGACGGAATGTCGTAATTTCACCGCATTTCGCCACCGCTGGGAAATGCCCATGATCTGGCTATCGGCGATAATTACCTTGTTCGGTTTTTTATTTGGTATCGCCGCCGTCGTGGTAAATACGGATGGAACTGCACTTGGGTTGGGAGACGACGCCAAGGAAACATTGGATACCCTCAGCCTGCTCGCGTTATTACCGCTGATCCCGATCGCTTTCTATATTTACCGTTTCTATCTCGCCGCACAGGCGAAATCCAACGCCTTGCGCATCGGGCCGGCGCAATTTCCGGAACTGTTCGCGCTGTATCAGGATATCGGCCGTCGGCTGGAACTCAAGACGCTGCCCAAGCTTTATCTGACCAACGGCAACGGCGTGGTCAACGCCTTCGCGCTGGAATGCAACCGCCGCCAGCGCTACGTGGTGATCCATGCTGAAATCGCCATGCTGATGCCCACCGCGCCGGAGATCGTGGAGTTCGTGCTGGCCCATGAATTGGCCCATCACAAGCTGCGGCACGTGTCGCTGTGGCGTCTGGCGATCGGCGTCGTGCCGCAGTCGCTGGTGCTGCCCGGCCTGGCGACCACTCGCGCGCAGGAGTATTCCGCCGATCGCGTGGCGCTCGCGGTGTGCCCGAACTACGCCAACACGGTGCGGCTGCTGGCCGTTGGCCCCTGGATGCAGCACGGCGTGAATCCGCAGGCCTGGCTGGAGCAGTGCGAAGAAGAGAACAAGGAGTTGTTTGTTCGCATCAGCAATCTGCTGTCAGACCATGCGGTGATGGTCAAACGCTTCAAGGCGCTCAAAGACATCGAGATGCACGGCTTCGAGCGCCATGGCAGCATGTTTTAATCCGCCCGAGGGCTTACAGCGTTTTCAGCACGCGCGCCGGGTTGCCGCCCACCACGCAGTTGGCCGGCACGTCTTTGGTCACCACCGCGCCGGAGGCCACGACCGCATTATCGCCGATGGTCACGCCCGGATTGATCACCGCGCGCCCGCCGATCCACACGTTGTCGCCAATCTTGACCGGCTTGCCGAACTCCGCGCCGCCGGCGCGGGTCTCGGCGTCCAGCGGATGGGTGGCGGTGTAGATATGCACGCCCGGCGCCAGCAGGCAGTTGTCGCCGATATGCACCTCGCACACGTCGAGGATCACGCAGTCGAAATTGGCGTAGAAGTTCTTGCCGAGATAGATGTTATAGCCGTAGTCGCAGCGGAACGTCGGCTCGATGGCGCCGCCTTGATAGCCGCCCAGCAGCTCGTCCAGCCACTGTTTGCGCAGCTCGCCCTCTTCCGGCGATGAGTGGTTGTAGCGATGCGTTATCTGGCGCGCGCGCCGGCGCTCGTTGCGCAGCAGTTCATCGCCGGCGTCGTACAGTTCTCCGGCGATCATCTTGCGCTTTTCTTCGCTCATGGCCATGTCGGCCTCCTTCATCCACGTTTCTTGAATGCCCAAGCGTAGCCGCTTTAGCCCGGCAATAAAAAGGGAACGTTCCCAATTTAAAGCCCCGATCACGGTTTAACGCGAGCAAGCTGGAGAAAACGGGCGCCGCCGCCGCCCGGCAATCAGGCGCGCAGTTCCTGGCGCACGTGTTCGGGCAGGCCTTCCACCACCAGCTGATAGGAGCTGTCGATCAACGTATAAAACTGCGAGTTCGGCAGGTTGCCGTCGAGAAATACCGTATTCCAGTGCGCCTTGTTCAGGCCGTCGCAGGCGACGATCTCAGGGTGGTGTTCGCGCAGGCTTTCCGCCAGCTCCGGGCTGGACTTGACCGCCAGCGCCGGCCTCCCTTCCACTTCGCACACCATGGCGAACATCACGTCGCCCACCTTGATCTGACTGGCCTGCCACTGGTTCTGGTCGCTTTGCTCCGCGCCCGGCTTCGCCATGCAGTACTCCAGCAATGCGCTGTTATTCATTGGGTTATTCCCCCTGTAATGTGGCCACAATACGGCGTGCTCCGCCGTGGATGCGGTGCTCCCCCAGCCAGATGCCCTGCCATGTGCCCAACATCAGCCGCCCGTGCCTGACGGGCAGCGTCAAGGAAGCGCCCAGCAGCGAGGATTTGATGTGCGCCGGCATGTCGTCCGGCCCTTCGTAGTCATGTTGATAGGGGGCGTTTTCCGGCACCTGACGCAGGAAATGCTGCTCCATATCGGCTCGCACCGTGGGATCGCAGTTCTCGTTGAGCGTCAGCGAGGCCGAGGTATGCTGCAGCAACAGATGCAGCAGGCCGGTTTGCAGGCGGTGTAAGTGGGTTAACTGGTTGGTGATCTCGTCGGTAACCAGATGAAAGCCACGCGCTTTTGCGCTGAGGATTAGCGTTTGCTGATGCCACATGAGTGAGCGCCTCTCAATCAGTATATTCTCTCTCCGGTTTGCGGCAACTTCGGCGGCGCGCCGGCAATAAAAAAGGAGCGATATCGCTATCGCTCCCGATGAACGTCCGTTCAGACTAACAGGCGTTACTGCACCGCAGCAAACGCCTCGGCTACCTGACGCACGTTGTCGTGGTTCAGGCCGGCCACGCACATGCGGCCGCTATGGATCAGGTAGACGCCGAACTCTTCGCGCAGGCGATCGACCTGCGCCGCGCTGAAGCCGGTGTAGCTGAACATGCCGCGCTGCGCCAGCAGGTAATCGAAGTTGCGCTGCGGCAGCGCGCTCTTCAGGGTGTCCACCAACGCGTGGCGCATTTCGAGAATGCGGGTGCGCATGCTTTCCACTTCATTGAGCCACTGGGTTTTCAGCTCTGCGTCGTTCAGCACTTTAGCCACCAGCTGCGCGCCGAAGTTCGGCGGGCTCGAGTAGTTGCGGCGCACGGTCGCCTTCAGCTGGCCCAGCACGCGCCCGGCCGCTTCTTCGCTTTCACACACCACCGACAGGCCGCCGACGCGCTCGCCGTACAGCGAGAAGATCTTCGAGAACGAGTTGCTCACCAGGCACGGCAAGCCGGCCGCCGCAATGGCGCGAATAGCGTAGACGTCCTGCTCCATACCGCCGCCGAAGCCCTGATAGGCGATGTCGAGGAACGGAATGATCTCACGATCGGCGATCACCTTGATCACTTCGTCCCACTGGGCGGGGGTCAGATCTGAGCCGGTCGGGTTGTGACAGCACGGATGCAGCAGCGCGATGCTGTGCTTCGGCAGCTGTTTCAGCGCAGCCAGCATGGCGTCGAACTTCACGCCCAGGCTTTCGCCGTCAAAATACGGATAGGTATTCACCTTGAAACCGGCGCCGCTGAAGATGGCGACGTGGTTTTCCCAGGTGGGATCGCTGACCCACACCTGCGAATTCGGGAAGTAGCTTTTCAGGAAGTCGGCACCCACTTTCAGCGCGCCGGAACCGCCGACGGTCTGAATGGTGGCGATGCGCCCCTGCTGCAGCATCGGGTGCTGATCGCCGAACAGCAAATGCTGGATGGCGGTGCGGTAGGATTGCAGCCCTTCCATCGGCAGGTATACCGAGGCGCCGTGCTCGACGCTGTTCAACTGCGCTTGCGCCGCGGCGACCGCACGCATCTGCGGAATAGCGCCCTGCGCATCGTAGTACAGGCCAATGCTCAGGTTCACCTTGTGCGCGCGCGGGTCTTGTTTGAATTTTTCCATCAGCGACAGAATGGGATCGCCGGCATAGGCGTCAACGTTCTGGAACACGTTTTTTTCTCCTGGTTTATTTATTGTGGTTTGGGCACAGCGTTACGTTCCTAATATAGACGGAAAAGCGTATTCGGTTTCAGCTTTCTCGCGTCACCGGCAACAAACCGTTTTCCTTGATGCGATTGAGCACCACCGCCGTTTTGATATGCGCCACGCTTTTGTGCGGCGACAGCGTCTGGCTGATGAACTCGCTCAGCGCCGGCAGGTCCGCCACCGCCACTTTCAGCAGGTAATCGGCGTCGCCGGTGGTCTTGTAAGCGTCTAGGATCGCGTCCACGTCCTCCAGCATCTGATGAAAGCTATCGATCTGCTCCTGAGCGTGCGTGATCAGGCTGACTTCAATCAGCCCCACCAGCCCCAGGCCGACCGCCTCCGGCGCCAGCCGCGCGTGGTAGCCGCGGATCAGCTGCGCCTGCTCCAGGCTGATGCGCCGCCGTGAACACTGGGAAGCGGAAAGCCCCACCAGTTCGCTCAGCTCCTGATTGGTCAAACGGCCGTTGGCCTGTAACAGCGTCAGGATTTTCATATCAAAATCGTCAATGTTGTACATAGCCACCTGTAAACTGTGTTAATAAATGTTGACGTTACAGCCTACCAGTTTTTTTACCGTTGCCGACGTCACACCCTGGCGCTTAAATCGCGTACAGCAGCAACGCCCGGCGTTTTCGCCGGTAAGCGGCATAAAAAACGGCTAACTCATGCAGGCAAACGACAATTAACGGCGAAGTAACGCATAAAACCACGAATGTATAAAAAGGACGCCAGATGAAAAAGTTACTCCCTCTCGCGCTGCTGCTCGCCGCCGGCAGCGCCGGCGCGCAATCCCACCTGGATAAGGTGCTGCAGCAAAAGACCCTGGAGGTCTGCACCACCGGCGACTACAAGCCCTACACCTTCCTCAAGGAAGACGGCAGCTATGAAGGCATCGATATCGACATGGCGGAATCGCTGGCGAAGAGCCTGGGCGCCAAGGTGAAGTGGGTGAAAACCAGTTGGAAAACCCTGACGCCAGACTTTACCTCCGGCAAGTGCGACATCGCCATGGGCGGTATCTCCGTCACGCTGGAGCGACAAAAACAGGTGTTCTTCGCCGACAAGCTGGATACCGACGGCAAAATTCCGCTGGTGCGCTGCACCGACGTGAAGAAATACCGCACGATAGAACAGATCAACAAACCGTCGGTGCGTCTGCTGGAACCGGCGGGCGGCACCAACGAAGCCTTTGTGCACGCCTATCTGCCAAAAGCCAAGCTGACGCTGACGCACGACAACATGAGCATTTTCCAGCAGTTGGTGGATCGCAAGGCGGACGTGATGATCACCGACGCCTCCGAGGCGCTGTACCAGCAGAAGCGCTATCCGAAGCTGTGCGCGGTGAATCCGACCAAACCGATGCAGTACGGCGAAAAGGCTTACATGCTGCCGCGCGACGATCTGAGCTGGAAACTGTATGTGGATCAGTGGCTGCACCTGGCCAAGGCGACCGGCGAGTATCAGAAGGTTATCGACAAGTGGTTGGCGGTAAAGAAGTAACCCGCTGAGAAACGGGGCCGACGCGCGTCGGCCCCTGCGGCGTATCAGTCGCCGATGTATTCCATCGCCACGCGCTGTGTGAGCTTGGTGATCAGTTCATAAGCGCTGATACCGGTACAGGCGGCGATGCGCTCGACCGGCAACGCCGGCCCCCACAGCACCGCTTCATCCCCCACCTTATCGGCGGCGTCCGGCCCGAGATCGACCGAAATCATGTCCATCGACACCCGGCCGACGATCGGCACTTCGCGGCCGTTGATCAGGATCGGCGTGCCGGTCGGCGCGCTGCGCGGGTAGCCGTCGCCGTACCCCATCGCCACCACGCCAAGGCGAGTATCGCGCGGGCTGATCCAGGTGCCGCCATAGCCCACCGCTTCACCAGCCTTGTGCTCGCGCACCGCGATCAGGCTGGATTTCAGCGTCATCGCCGGCTGCAGACCATGCTCGGCGCCGCTGCCGCTATCCAACGGCGACACACCGTACAGAATGATGCCGGGGCGCACCCACTCATTGTGAGCGTCCGGCCACAGCAGCGTGCCGCCGGACGCGGCGACCGAGCGCTGGCCCGGTTTACCGCGCGCGAACTGCTCAAAGCAGGCGATCTGTTTCAGCGTGGCGTCGGATCCCGGCTCGTCGGCGCGGCTGAAGTGACTCATGATATTGACCGGCTGCGCCACGTTGCGGCAGGCGCACAGGCGCTGATAAAACGCCTCCGCGTATTCGGGACGCACCCCCAGCCGATGCATGCCGGTATCGAGCTTCATCCACACCGGCACCGGGCGTGCCAGCTCGGCCTGCTCCAGCGCCTCGAGCTGTTCGATGCTGTGCACCGCGGTTTCGATGTTGTTCGCCACCAGCACCGGCAGGTCTTCGGCGCTGAAGAAGCCTTCCAGCAACAGGATCGGCTTGACGATGCCGCCGGAGCGCAGCATCAGCGCCTCGCCGATGCGCGCTACGCCGTAGCAGTCGGCGTCTTGCAGGGTGTGTGCTGTTTCCAGCAGGCCATGTCCATAAGCGTTTGCTTTCACAACGGCAATCAGGCGGCTTTGCGGCGCCTGGCGGCGCACCTGTTGCAGATTATGTCGCAGAGCGCGGCGGTCGATTACAGCGGTTGCCGCTTTCATTTCAGTTCCTTAGCTGATTATTCGTCATCGTATTGTGGCCCCGCGTAGTTGTCGAAACGCGACCACTGGCCGTTAAAGGTAAGGCGCACGGTGCCGATTGGGCCGTTACGCTGCTTACCGATAATAATTTCCGCGATCCCTTTCAGATCGCTGTTCTCGTGATACACCTCATCACGATAGATGAACATAATCAGGTCGGCGTCCTGCTCGATGGAGCCGGATTCACGCAGGTCGGAGTTGACCGGGCGTTTGTCGGCGCGCTGCTCCAGGCTTCGGTTCAGCTGCGACAGCGCCACCACCGGCACCTGCAGCTCTTTCGCCAGCGCCTTCAGCGAGCGCGAAATCTCGGCGATCTCCAGCGTACGGTTGTCGGACAAGGCCGGCACGCGCATCAGCTGCAGGTAGTCGATCATGATCAGGCTAAGCCCGTCGTGTTCACGGAAAATGCGCCGCGCGCGCGAGCGCACCTCGGTCGGCGTCAGGCCGGAGGAGTCGTCGATGTACATGTTGCGCTTCTCCAGCAGGATGCCCATGGTGCTGGAAATGCGCGCCCAGTCCTCGTCGTCGAGCTGGCCGGTACGGATGCGCGTCTGATCCACGCGCGACAGTGACGCCAGCATACGCATCATGATCTGCTCGCCGGGCATCTCCAGGCTGAAGATCAGCACCGGTTTCTCCTGGGTCATCGCGGCGTTTTCGCACAGGTTCATGGCGAAGGTGGTTTTCCCCATCGATGGACGGGCGGCGACGATGATCAGATCGGACTTTTGCATGCCCGCGGTTTTCTTGTTGAGGTCCTGATAGCCGGTATCTACCCCAGTCACGCCGTCATGCGGCTGCTGATACAGCTGTTCGATGCGCGAGACGGTGTCTTCCAGGATGCGTTCGATGCCCTTCGGGCCCTCGTCTTTGCTGGCGCGGTTCTCGGCGATTTGGAATACGCGGGATTCCGCCAGATCGAGCAGGTCTTCGCTGCTGCGCCCCTGCGGATCGTAGCCGGCGTCGGCGATTTCGTTAGCCACCGAGATCATTTCGCGCACCACCGCGCGCTCGCGTACGATGTCGGCGTAGGCGCCGATGTTGGCGGCGCTCGGGGTGTTTTTCGACAGCTCGGCCAGGTAGGCGAAGCCCCCCACCGAGTCCAGTTCGCCCTTCTGTTCGAGCGATTCGGACAGGGTGATGAGGTCGATAGGCTTGCTCATCTCCAGCAGACGCTGCATCTCGGTAAAGATCAGGCGATGCGGGCGGCTGAAGAAGTCGTTGGCGACCACGCGTTCCGCCACGTTGTCCCAACGCTCGTTATCCAGCATCAAACCGCCCAACACCGACTGTTCTGCCTCCAGCGAGTGCGGCGGCATCTTCAGCCCTTCCATCTGACGATCTCTGGAACGCTCTCTGGTTTCGTCCGCGTTTGTTTTGTTGGTTGGTTTTTTTCCTGCCATGAAACGTAGTCTTTATCCGGTTGCGAATGAAGGATCCTGACGCGAGAGTATACGTGATTTTTGCGTCATAACCGATGCAAAAAAGGTATTGAACCCCGCACGGGCGAACTGGATCTCCGATAATAAAAAGAATAGGGTGAAATCAGACACTCCAACGAGGTAACCCTATGGCCAAGCGCATTCAATTCTCCGCCGTCGGCGGACCGGAAGTCTTGCAATACGTTGATTTTACACCGCTCGATCCGGCTGCCGGTGAAGTGCAGATCGAGAACAAGGCGATCGGCATCAACTACATCGACACCTATGTGCGCAGCGGGCTGTACGCGCCGGCCAGCCTGCCGAGCGGCCTCGGCACCGAAGCGGCCGGCGTGGTGGTCAAGGTCGGCGCCGGGGTCAGCGCGATCAAACCGGGCGACCGGGTGGTGTATGCGCAGTCGTCGCTCGGCGCCTACAGCGAGATCCACAACGTGCCGGAAGAGAAAGTGGCGCTGCTGCCGCACAACCTGAGCTTTGAGCAAGGCGCCGCTTCTTTCCTGAAAGGGCTGACGGTGCACTATCTGCTGCGCCAGACCCACGAAGTGCAGCCGGGTGAAGTATTTTTGTTCCATGCCGCCGCCGGCGGCGTCGGGCTGATCGCCTGTCAGTGGGCCAAAGCGCTGGGCGCGCGCCTGATCGGCAGCGTCGGTTCCGACGAGAAGGCGGCGCTGGCGAAGCAGGCCGGCGCCTGGGCCACCATCAACTACCATAAAGAGGATATCGCCCAGCGGGTGGCCGAGCTGACGCACGGCGAGAAGGTCGGCGTGGTGTACGATTCGGTGGGGCAAAGCACCTGGCAGGCCTCTCTCAACAGCCTGAAGCGGCGCGGCCTGATGGTCAGCTTCGGCAACGCGTCCGGCCCGGTGACCGGCGTCGATCTGGCGCTGCTGAATCAGAAGGGCTCGCTGTACGTCACCCGCCCTTCCCTCAACGGCTACATCACCAACCGCGCCGAGCTGCAGTACGCCAGCAACGAGCTGTTCTCGCTGATCGGCAGCGGCGCCATTCGGGTGGAGGTGAGAGACGAGCAGAAATTCGCGCTGGCCGACGCCCAGCGTGCGCACCAGGTGCTGGAAAGCCGCAGCACCAGCGGTTCCAGCCTGCTGATCCCCTGATCCCGGCCAAAGAAAAGGGCTCCTTGCGGAGCCCTTTCTATTACTGCGTTTTGTAGGGGTAGAGCAGAGTCCGCCAGAGACAGGGGTTGCTTTAGCAACACGAATTTTAGGTGTCTCTCACGGTGATGAAATCGGTCGCATCACTGCATCAACCAACATCCTAACAGCCCCGTCCGGCAAAAAACACGCTTTATGTGCCACATCGCCGGGGAAAACTGCCAAGCTGTGATCGCTGCCGCATTCGCGGTGCGGGAAATTGTGCAAGTTTCAGTGTGACTGTCTGATTATTCAGCAAAAAATCAGTAACGCCGGATCTGGGGTTTCTGCATTGAACGGTAAATCCATACCCCAACCACCGCCAAAATCAGCCATGGCAACAGCTTAATGACCACCGCGAACAGCCCGCCCAACAGCATGAATGCCGCCGCCACCAACAGCGCAGCGAAAATCCCCAGCAGCGAGATGCCGGTCACCATCAGCATCACCACAAAACCAATGAGAAAGAAGATTTCCAACATGATTGCTCCTTTGCAATACAACGTATCTGCAGAGAGGATTACAAGAAGCGTGCCAGAACGGCGGAGGGCTAACTCATTGAAAACAGAGGACAGGCATCCGGTAGCGCACCGAACGCCTGGCGAAAAACACTAACTATTGGTCAAATTTTTTGTGGATTACGCCATTTCGACGCGCGGCTGACGCACCAGCGCCAGCGCCTGCTCGACCACCCGCGCATCGGCGCCCGGCTTGTGGGCGTTCTCGCTCAGATGGCGACGCCACTGGCGCGCGCCCGGCACGCCCTGGAACAGACCGAGAATATGGCGAGTAATGTGGCCAAGATAGGTGCCGTTAGACAGCTCGCGCTCGATATACGGATACAGCGCTTCGACGATCGCCACGCTGTCCAGCACCGCGGTCTGCGCGCCGAACAGTTCGCTGTCGACCCGCGCCAGGATACCCGGATTCTGATACGCCTCGCGCCCCATCATCACGCCGTCCAAGTGCTGCAGGTGCTGCCGCGCCTCTTCCAGCGTTTTCACCCCGCCGTTAATGGCGATGGTCAACGCCGGGAAATCCCGCTTCAGCTGATAGACGCGCGGATAGTCCAGCGGCGGCACTTCGCGGTTTTCTTTCGGGCTGAGGCCGGAGAGCCAGGCCTTGCGCGCGTGGATGGTGAACATGTCGCACTCGCCGCGCCCGGCGACGGTCTGGATAAAGTCACACAGGAAGGCGTAGCTGTCCTGATCGTCGATGCCGATGCGGGTCTTCACCGTCACCGGGATCGACACCACGTCGCGCATCGCCTTGATGCAATCGGCGACCAGCGCCGCCTGGCCCATCAGACAGGCGCCGAACATGCCGTTTTGCACCCGATCGGACGGGCAGCCGACGTTGAGGTTAATCTCATCGTAACCGCGCTGCTCCGCCAGCTTGGCGCAATGCGCCAGCGCGGCCGGATCGCTGCCGCCCAGCTGCAGCGCCACCGGATGCTCTTCTTCGCTGTAGGCCAGATAGTCGCCCTTGCCGTGGATGATCGCGCCGGTGGTCACCATCTCGGTGTACAGCAGCGTTTCCTTGGTCAGCAGGCGGTGGAAGTAACGGCAATGACGATCGGTCCAGTCGAGCATCGGCGCGATGGAGAAACGATTGGCGGCGTAGGTTGGGGCGTGGTTGTCTTTCGTCATGCTGAGTTACTGGCTACCTGAGTCTGTCTGGGTTCAACGAACGGCGCGCGGCCGCAAACGGCTATTATAACGACAATCGGCGCCGTTGGGAAAACCCGCTTGCCGCCGGCAAAAATAAGCGGAGACAAGGCGAATAAACCCGCTCGTTCAGGTGTTATCTCATTACGGGCGCGCACGGCGCCTCTGCCTTGAGGACATAACCATGAACAGCTTCATTAAACGCCTGCTGGCATCGGCCATTGCCGGCTGCCTGCTGTTGTCCGGCGCGGCGCTGGCGATGGGCGGCGACGGCAGCGGCCAAACCCCGCCAACCTGTCCGAAAGGCCAGGTCTACGACAGCAAAACTCAGACTTGCATGGTAGATAAAAGCGGCAAGGTCGACGACGCCGACCGCACTCACTACGCCTATGCACTGGCGAAAAGCGGCCGTTATCAGGAAGCGCTCGATATGCTCAATACGTTGAAAAATCCCAACACCGCCGTTGCGCTGAACTATCGTGGCTACGCCACGCGCAAGCTTGGCCGCACCGATGAAGGGATCGGCTATTATTTAAAATCAGTAGCCCTCGATCCGAAATACCCCAAAGTGCGCGAGTACCTGGGGGAAGCCTATATGCTGAAAGGCCGGCCCGATCTGGCTCGCCAACAGCTGCAGGTGATCCAGTCGCTGTGCGGCACCGGGTGCGAGGAGTACCGCGATTTGGCGGCGGCCATCGACCGCCACCCGGAATCTTGATCCGACGCGCCTGCGGAGGTGACTATCAGCGGCGATGCGATACGCGATGAACTCGGCCACTATCTCTCCCGCCTGTGGCGCTATGCGCTGGTGCTCTCGCACCGGCGGGATGTCGCCGACGATCTGGTGCAGGCCACCTGCCTGCGTGCGCTGGAGCGCGCCGCGCAATTCACCCCCGGTTCACACCTGGATCGCTGGCTGTTTTCCATCTTGCACTCCATTTGGCTCAATGAAGTTCGCGCCCAACATCTTCGCCAGGGGCAAGGCTGCATGTCGGCGGAAGAGCTGGGCGATGCGGACAACGGCGAACAGCCGGTCTGGCTCCATGAAGTGATGCGGCGCGTCAGCCGGCTGCCGACGGCCCAACGCAACGCGCTGTTTCTGGTGTATGTCGAAGGGCTGTCTTACCGGGAGGCCGCGAAAGTGCTGGCGGTGCCGATCGGCACCGTCATGAGCCGTTTGGCGGCCGCACGTCTGGCATTGGCCGATGACCGCCCGTTGGCAAACAACGGCCTGCACCGCAAAGAGAGCCATCCCGCCCCCTTGCCTCCTGCTCGTCGATAACGCCCTATTCCAACGAGCGGATAACCCGGCATGGCTGCCCCAGCGCCAGCACGTTGGCCGGGATGTCGCCGGTGACGATGCTGCCCGCGCCGATGGTGGTGCCGTCGCCGATAGTCACTCCCGGCAGGATCACTACGTTGCCGCCGATCCAGACGTTGTTGCCGATGGACACCGGCTGCGCCGAGGTGCGGAAAGGGAAATCCGGATCGCCGGTGAAGCGCTCTGCGGCCTTCAGCGGGTGGCTCGGCGTATAGATTTGCACGTTGGGGCCGATCAGCGTGTTGTCGCCGATGGTGATGGTATTGCAGTCG
Source organism: Serratia sp. CY74737 (assembly GCF_052166775.1). Classification (NCBI taxonomy): domain Bacteria; kingdom Pseudomonadati; phylum Pseudomonadota; class Gammaproteobacteria; order Enterobacterales; family Yersiniaceae; genus Serratia; species Serratia sp. CY74737. The sequence goes on along the minus strand of NZ_JBJNOF010000006.1, from coordinate 59,875 downwards.
AGGAACACCGCGTTGACGTTGATAAAACAGTTTTTACCGATGCGGACATGCTGCCCGTAGTCGCACCAGAATGGCGTTTCAATCCAGCTCGCCTCCCCCCAGGCGCCGAACAGCTCACCGAGCAGGCGGTTTTTCTCGTCCGCCTGATGCGAGTCCAGCGCCCCCAAGCTTTTGATCAACGCCCTCGCCCGATGGTACATCCCGATCAGTTCTTCATCGCGGCTATTGTACTCCAGGCCGCTTAACAGCTTCTCTCTTTCCGTCATCACACAGGGCTCCTGCTCATCACGCGGGTGAAACGCGTTATACCGCGCTCGTCCCCCGCTCTCCAGCGCTAAAACCGGCAACGTTGATTTGCCACCCGACGGTGGGGAAAAGTTGTGACGCATCTCTCTTTTAGCACGATCGGCGCGCCTTTCCCTGCGCTATCATCAGGGGAAAAGGGGGCAACTCTCGGCGATTCGCCGTAATCATGGTAAAATCGGCTTTTTTACGTACCGGGATATTTGCGATGAACTCAACCACCCAGGAAAAGCTGTTGGCACAGGCGGAACGCCTCTGCCAGCAACGCAATGTGCGATTGACGCCGCAACGGCTGGAAGTGCTGCGTCTGATGACTCAGCAACCCGGTGCAATCAGCGCATATGACCTGCTCGATCTGCTACGCGTCGCCGAACCGCAGGCCAAGCCGCCGACGGTATACCGAGCGCTGGATTTTCTGCTGGAGCAAGGGTTTATCCATAGAGTGGAGTCGGCCAACAGCTACGTGCTGTGCCACCATTTCGAACAGCCGATGCATACGTCCGCGCTGTTTATCTGCGACCGCTGCGGCCAGGTGACCGAACGCACCACCGAAGGCGTGGAGGAAACGCTGCAGAAGCTGGCGCAGGAAGCCGGATTTGCACTGCGGCACAGCGTGGTGGAAGCGCACGGTCTGTGCGCCGGTTGCGTTGAAGTTGAAGCTTGTGACAGCAAGCATGACTGCGCCGAACACGATCACAGCATCGCCATCAAGAAGAAGTAAGACGAGGTCAGGTACTTCCCTGTACCTGCGGCCGGGGCGCCAGAGGATGGAGCGACGCCGGCCTGCGCTGTTGCCAGCCGCCGTAAGTGGCGGCCCTGCGTGTTACCAGCGGTGTTTGGTGTGATCTTCCCAGGCCTTCACCTCTTTTTCGGCCGCCTCTTTCTGGTAACCGTAGCGCTCCTGAATTTTGCCGACCAGCTGTTCGCGTTTCCCTTCGATGACCGTCAGATCGTCATCGGTCAGCTTGCCCCATTTCTCTTTCACTTTGCCTTTCAGCTGCTTCCAGTTACCGTCGGCTTGATCTTTATTCATAGTCTCTCCGTTAACCTGTGGTGAATCAGTGATCCCTGTTGCCGGCCGGGGTTAACCAGAAATTTTTCTGGCCGATGCTTCCTTCACCTTAAGAAGCACCGCTCCCCTTCATTTACCAGCCACATGATTCATTCTAGTTAAACATGGAAATAAAAAAGCCAAAAAACAGAATAAAAAACCATTAACAAACAAAATAAAAACAAAAAACGCTAACAAACAACGAGCTAACGCGAACAGACCAAGGCTGAAAACATGTAAGCAAACATGACCAAAATCATAAGAAAAACTAACCATTAACCCAACAAAACGTCCGGTTTAATGTGCAGTAAACCAGCTGCCGCGCACCTGGTGACGGTGCCAAATCCAGCCCAATGCCACGCCACGCAACGTCAGAAACACCGCCAGCGCCAGCCAGAGCCCGTGGTTGCCAAGCAGCGGCACGCTGAACAGCGTCAGACCGTACCCTGCCGCGGCCACCGCCATGCTGTTACGCATCTCAGCGCCGCGCGTGGCGCCGATAAACATGCCATCCAGCAAATAGCACCACACCCCGACCAGCGGCAAAATGACCTGCCACGGTAAATAGTGGGCGGCCAACGCGCGCAGCTCCGGTAGAGAGGTCAACGCCGCCACGATCTGCTGGCCGGTAACGGCATACGCCAGGCCGAAGGCCAACGCGACCAGCCCCGCCTGCCTGCAGGCCGCGTGCCACACCTTACGCAGTTGGCTGCCGTCCCGGGCGCCGTAGGCGTGGCCGGAATGGGCCTCCACCGCATAAGCGAAGCCGTCGAGCGCATAGGCGGTAAACGTCAGCAGGTTCATCAACACCGCGTTAACCGCCACCACATCGCTCCCCAGGCGAGCGCCGAAAATGGTCAGCGACGCAAAGCACAGCTGCAGCAGCAATGAACGCAACATGATGTCGCGATTGAGCGCCAGCAGGCGACGCAGATCGCCACGCCAGGCCTGACGCAACATCGCCAGGGTAATACCGCGCAGACGCATCACCCGCCACGCCAGCCACAGGCCGAGCAATAGCGTGGCATATTCGGCGATGGCGGTGGCCGCCGCCGCCCCTCGCACGTTCCAACCCAGGCCCATCACCAGCCAAATATCCAGCACGATGTTCAGCAGGTTGCCGACGATCAGCAGGATCACCGGCGCACGCACGTACTGCACGCCGAGCAGCCAGCCCAGCAGCACCAGGTTGGCCAGCGCCGCTGGCGCGCTCAACCAGCGGATCTCAAGAAAACGCCGCGCCTGCTCCAGCACCTCGCCATCGCCGCCGACGATCCGCAGCGCCAGTTCAATAAGCGGGTAGCGCAACAGGACGATCGCCCCCCCGGCCAACAGCGCCAGCAGCAGCGGTTGCATAAAGGCGCGCGCCAGCGCCTGCGGGTTCTTCGCTCCCAGCGCCTGCGCCGCGAGGCCGGTGGTGCTCATGCGCAGGAACAGCAGCAGCATGAACAGGAAGCTGGTCGCCACCGCGCCGATTGCCACGCCGCCCAAATAGATCGGGCTGTCGAGGTGGCCGATCACCGCGGTGTCCACCAGCCCGAGCAGCGGCACGGTGATATTGGAGAAAATCATCGGCAGGGCGAGGCGCCACAGGGCTTTATCGGTGTCGCTGGTGAAGGCGGAAATCAGGCGCATGATGGGTTGTTCCTGTGACAGAGTGACGAAGGGCGAAGTCAGAAACAAAAACGCCCCAAAACAGGGGCGATTGATACAGGGAGCGGCGGTAATGGCGCGGCGATTAAATCCAGTCGCCGTTGCGGATCACGCCGACCGCCAGCCCTTCGATCGTGAAATTCTGCTGGCGCAGATCGACCACGATCGGTTGGAATTCGTTGTTCTCCGGCAGCAGTTCAACCACGTTGCCGTGCTTTTTCAAGCGTTTGACCGTCACTTCGTCTTCGATGCGCGCGACCACGACCTGGCCGTTGCGCACGTCTTGCGTTTTGTGCACCGCCAGCAGATCGCCGTCCAGAATGCCGATGTCGCGCATCGACATGCCGTTCACCCGCAACAGGAAATCGGCGCTCGGTTTGAACAGGGATGGATCCACCTGGTAGTGCCCTTCGATGTGCTGCTGCGCCAGCAGCGGCTCGCCGGCGGCGACGCGGCCGATCAGCGGCAGCCCTTCTTCTTCTTCCATCAGCAGGCGGATACCGCGCGACGCGCCGGAGACGATTTCGATCACGCCTTTGCGTGCCAGCGCCTTCAGGTGCTCTTCGGCGGCGTTAGGCGAACGGAACCCCAGACGCATCGCGATCTCGGCACGCGTCGGCGGCATGCCCGTTTGCGAAATATGATCGCGAATCAGATCGTAGACCTCTTGCTGTCTGGTAGTTAGTGCTTTCATTCCGCCCCCTGTTTGTTTATACAGTCTTGCTGTGAGTATATACAGGTAAGCGCGGATTGGGAACCGAAGAATAAATAAAAATCAGTCAGTAGGCGCTTTGCGTCAGCCAAAATGCTGCCACAAGACCGTGCCCCAAACGAACAGCGCGAGTACGATCGCCAGCGATACCGCCGCCGATCCCATGTCCTTGGCCCGCCCGGACAGCTCATGGTGTTCGCTGCCGATGCGATCCACCACCGCCTCGATCGCGCTGTTCAGGATCTCGACGATCATCACCAGCGTCACCGATCCGATCAATAAAATGCGCGCTATCGCACCCACGTCCAGCCAGACAGCCAGTATGATAGCCAGGAGGGTCACCACCAGTTCCTGGCGGAACGCCGCCTCGTGTTGCCAGGCGGCGGAAAGCCCTTTATAAGAATAGCCGGCGGCCTTGATGATGCGGGTCAATCCGGTTGCTTGGTTTGCCATGTTTTCGTGCCTTTCTCAGAGGTCGGTCATAATAAAAAGAGTCTAGAACAGTCCACGCTGACGGCTCTCGGTTTTCGAACACCACAGATCTGCTACCCGGTTTCTGGTATGCTTGCGGCGCATTGCTAACAAGAGGCTTCACGTTGTTATGTCAGGTTGGCGTAAAATTTATTATAAAATATTGAATTTACCACTTAAATTGTTGGTAAGAAGTAAGGTCATCCCTTCAGATCCGGTTACCGAGCTAGGGTTGGATCCCTCACGGCCGATTTTGTATGTTTTACCTTACAATTCCAAGGCGGATTTGCTGACGCTGCGCACCCAGTGCCTGGCGCAGGATCTGCCCGATCCGCTCAACGCGCTGGAGATCGACGGCACCGTGCTGCCGAGCTACGTGTTCATTCACGACGGCCCGCGCGTGTTCCGCTACTACACCCCGAAAGAAGAGTCGGTAAAGCTGTTCCACGACTACCTGGATCTGCATCGCAGCAATCCGGATCTCGACATTCAGATGCTGCCGGTTTCGGTCATGTTCGGCCGCTCGCCGGGCCGCGAAGGCCACGGCACGCCGCACCTGCGTCTGTTGAACGGCGTGCAAAAATTCTTCGCCGTGCTGTGGCTCGGCCGCGACAGCTTCGTGCGCTTCTCCAACACCGTTTCGCTGCGCCGCATGGCTACCGAACACGGCACGGATAAAACCATCGCGCAGAAACTGGCGCGCGTGGCGCGCATGCACTTCTCGCGTCAGCGCCTGGCCGCAGTAGGCCCAAGCCTGCCGGCCCGTCAGGATCTGTTCAACAAGCTGTTGGCGTCCAAAGCGATCGAAAAAGCGGTCGAGGACGAAGCGCGCAGCAAGAAGATCTCGCACGAGAAGGCCCAGCAGAACGCCATCGCGTTGATGGAAGAGATCGCCGCCGACTTCTCCTACGAAACCGTGCGTCTGTCCGATCGCGTGCTGAGCTGGACCTGGAACCGGCTGTATCAGGGCATCAACGTCACCAACGCCGAGCGCGTGCGCCAGCTGGCGCAGGACGGCCACGAGATCGTCTACGTGCCCTGCCACCGCAGCCATATGGACTATCTGCTGCTGTCCTACGTGCTATATCACCAGGGCCTGGTGCCGCCGCACATCGCCGCGGGCATCAACCTCAACTTCTGGCCGGCCGGCCCGATCTTCCGTCGCCTGGGCGCGTTCTTCATCCGCCGCACCTTCAAGGGCAACAAGCTTTACTCGACGGTGTTCCGCGAATACCTCGGCGAGCTGTTCACCCGCGGTTACTCGGTGGAATACTTCGTGGAAGGCGGCCGTTCCCGCACCGGGCGTCTGCTGGAACCGAAAACCGGCACCCTGTCGATGACCATCCAGGCGATGCTGCGCGGCGGCGCCCGTCCGATCACGCTGGTGCCGATCTACATCGGCTACGAGCATGTGATGGAAGTGGGCACCTACGCCAAAGAGCTGCGCGGCGCCACCAAGGAAAAAGAGAGCCTGCTGCAGATGCTGCGCGGCCTGCGCAAACTGCGCAATCTGGGCCAAGGTTACGTCAACTTCGGCGAACCACTGCCGTTGACCGCTTACCTCAACCAGCACGTGCCGCAGTGGCGCGAGTCGATCGATCCGATCGAAGCTCAGCGCCCAAGCTGGCTGACGCCGACGGTCAACGATCTCGCCGGCCAGATCATGGTGCGCATCAACAATGCCGCCGCGGCCAACGCCATGAACCTGTGTTCCACCGCGCTGCTGGCCTCGCGCCAACGTTCGCTGACCCGCGAACAATTGCTCGAGCAGCTCGAGTGCTACCTGCAGCTGATGCGCAACGCGCCTTACGCGCATGACGTCACCGTACCGACGCAGACGCCGGACGAGCTGCTGGATCACGCGCTGAACATGAACAAGTTCGAGGTGGAAAAGGACAACATCGGCGACATCATCATTCTGCCGCGCGAGCAGGCGGTGCTGATGACCTATTACCGCAACAACATCCACCACCTGCTGGTGTTGCCGTCGCTGATCGCCAGCATCGTCATGCATCATCGCCGGGTATCGCGCGCCGAACTGCTGCGCCAGATTGGCATGATTTACCCGATGCTGAAAGCCGAGCTGTTCCTGCATAACGACAAGGAGCAGCTGCCGGACGTGCTGCGGCCGATGATCGACGAGCTGATCCGCCAACAGCTTATCTGCGACAAAGGCGACGAGCTGGTGCTGAACCCGGCGCGCATTCGCCCGCTGCAGCTGCTGGCCGCCGGGGTGCGCGAAACCCTGCAACGCTACGCCATCACCATGTCGATCCTCAGCGCCAACCCGAGCATCAACCGCGGCGCGCTGGAGAAAGAGAGCCGCATCATGGCGCAGCGTCTGTCGGTGCTGCACGGCATCAACGCGCCGGAGTTCTTCGACAAGGCGGTATTCTCCACCCTGGTGGCGACGCTGCGCGAAGAAGGCTACATCAACGACAGCGGCGATGCGATCCGCGAGCACACCCTCGAGGTGTACAACATGCTGAGCGATCTGATCACGCCGGAAATCAAGCTGACCATCGAAAGCGTCAACATGCCGGAAGAGACCAACGCTCTGCCGCAAACCGATGCGCAAGAAGAGAAAGACGAGTGATTTCGCCCGGCGCGGAAACACAAAAGGCACCCCGAGGGGTGCCTTTTTTCTTGCTGCAGGAAACCGTTACGCCGGCAGATAGCTGAGCGCGATGCCGATAAACACCACCAGCCCGACATAATTGTTCTGCAGGAAGGCCTTGAAGCAGGCCTCGCGCTCGCGCCCGGCGATCTGCTTCTGCTGGTGAATGAACAGCGCGCCCGCCAGCAACAGCGACCAGTAAAACGCGCCGCCGAGCTGTGCCAGATAACCGACCCACACCAGCAGCAGCAGCGTCGCGAACTGCAACAGCCCGACGATCAGCTTGTCATAACGCCCGAACAGGATGGCGGTGGACTTGATGCCTATTTTCAGATCATCGTCGCGATCGACCATCGCATACAGCGTGTCATAGGCCACCGTCCAGCAGATGTTCGCCAGCAGCAGCAGCCAGCAGCTGAGCGGCAGCGATTCGCTGACCGCCGCATAGCCCATCGGAATGCCCCAGCCGAACGCGGCGCCCAGCACGAACTGCGGCAGGTTGGTCACCCGCTTCATAAAAGGATACACCCAGGCCAGCGCCAGCGCCGCCAGCGACAGCCAGATGGTCATCGCATTCAGCGTCAACACCAGGCAGAACGAGATCAGCACCAGCACCACGAACAGCACCTTGGCCTCTTTCGCGCTCACCCGGCCGCTCGGCATCGGCCGCCCGGCGGTGCGCTTTACGTAGCCGTCCACCGCGCGATCGGCGTAGTCATTCACCACGCAGCCGGCGGCGCGCATCAGGAACACGCCGAGCACGAACACCACCAGAATCGACAGCGGTGGCACGCCTTTCCCGGCCAGCCACAGCGCCCACAGCGTCGGCCACAACAGCAACAGCGTGCCGATCGGTTTATCAATGCGCATCAAATGGCTGTAAGCCCGCCATTTACTTTGAGTCACGCTTCCCTCCAACGTCTTGCTCTCCTCTCTTATGCGGGAACCGCTGAATACAGCGGCGAAGCCGGTAAAAACAGTTCGGTCAGCAGCAGCGGCTTACCCGCCAGCCGCAGCCTTGAACGACGCGCCCACAGCGCGTCCTGCCGGCCGATATGGATATAGTCGCGGGTCAGATCGCCGCTGCTGAACAGATAGCGTCCGAGCGGCAGCGTCCCCAGATCCACTAACGCCTGATCGGGGCCGGTCAGCGTATGTTCCGGGATCACCGTGCGCCCCAGCAGCCAGGGCTGGTTGTCGCCCAGCAGCACCACTTCGCGCAGCCAGTAGCGCGGGCTGTCGGGCAGGTGGTTCGCCTCGTCGCCCAGCGCCTCGCGCGTGACGAAGCATTCGCGCTGCGGCTCGACGCGCACCTGGGCGCAATGGCGTTCAAATCGGCGGGTCATGGAGCCTAACTCCATCAGCCAGTCGCTGACGGCGGCGGGCGCCGGAGGATCCTGTTCGGACAACCACTCCAGCGGCGGCAGGATGGAATCCCTGATGCCAGACATTGCTTTACTCCTCGCCTGAATCGCGGCCGGTACGGCGCGCCAGACGATACAAACTGTTAACAGGCCCCCATTGTAGCGCAGAAATACGAAAGCGGCAGGCTGATTCGTGGCGAAAACGGCGGTGGTTTCCCCCGGAAAAACCGGGCTCCTGTCATCTTTTTGCCATCCGCGTTCTCTATCTTCGTTCCCCGGCACGATGACGATTCTGTGATCGCCTGCAAAGTTTCATCTTTGTCGCGTTGTTTTATCTACGCGCGTAGATACTCTGACACCGCAGCGTTGAATCGCCATGCGTCCGACATCATTTGTCGGCACACCTTTGTTGCCGGCACCAGGGAAACCATCTTTAACCGCGCCCCTCCAGGCGCAGAACAAAAGAGGATAGCACTGCCATGAGCGAAACAACGCTTGCCCCTTCACAGACCGCCGACGCCGCGTTGGCAGCCGATGAACGCCTGGCAACCAAAGAGGGGCGCAGCCAATTTTGGCGCGCCACCTTCTCCTGCTGGCTCGGCACCGCCATGGAATACGTCGATTTCGCGCTGTACGGCCTGGCGGCCGGCATGGTGTTCGGCGACGTGTTCTTCCCCGAGGCCACGCCGCTGGTCGCCCTGCTGGCCAGCTTCGCCACCTACTCCGTCGGCTTCGTCGCGCGGCCGATCGGCGCGCTGGTGTTCGGCTGGATCGGCGATCGCAAAGGCCGCCGCGTGGTGCTGATCACCACCGTGGCGTTGATGGGCGTTTCCACCACGCTGATCGGCCTGATCCCGTCCTATGCGCAAATCGGCGTTTGGGCGCCCACCTGCCTGGTGATCCTGCGCTTCGCGCAGGGGTTCGGCGCCGGCGCGGAGCTGTCCGGCGGCGCGGTGATGCTGGCGGAATACGCGCCGGCCAAACGGCGCGGGCTGGTGGCGTCGATCATCGCCATCGGCTCCAACAGCGGCACTCTGCTGGCGTCGCTGGTATGGCTGCTGGTGCTGCAGCTCGACAAGGAAGACCTGATGAGCTGGGGCTGGCGCATTCCGTTCCTCGCCAGCATTCTGATCGCCGGCGTAGCGCTCTATCTGCGCCGCCACGTGCGGGAAACGCCGGTGTTCGAACGCGAGCTGCAGCAAAACAACCAGCGCATGCTGGACGCCGCCCAGGCCGCGCCGGATACGCGCAGCTACCTGCAGCGCACCAAGGCGTTCTGGGTGATGCTCGGCCTGCGCATCGGCGAAAACGGCCCTTCCTACCTGTGCCAGGGCTTTATCGTCGGCTACGTCGCCAAGGTGCTGATGGTCGATAAATCGGTGCCGGCGCTGGCGGTGCTGATCGCCTCGCTGTGCGGTTTTCTGGTGATCCCGCTGGCCGGTTGGCTGTCCGATCGCTTCGGCCGCCGCGTCACCTACCGCGGGTTCTGCCTGCTGCTGGTGCTGTACGCCTTCCCGGCGTTCTGGCTGCTCGACAGCCGTGAACCGGCGATCGTCATCTCGGTGATCGTGGTCGGCATGTGCATCGCATCGCTGGGGATCTTCGGCGTGCAGGCGGCCTACGGCGTCGAACTGTTCGGCGTGAAGAACCGCTACTCCAAAATGGCGTTCGCCAAGGAACTCGGTTCGATTCTCTCCGGCGGCACCGCGCCGCTGATCGCCACCGCGCTGCTGTCCGGTTTCGGTCACTGGTGGCCTGTCGCCTGCTATTTTGTTGTAATGGCGGCCATCGGCTTAATCACCACCTTCTTTGCTCCCGAAACCCGCGGCCGCGATCTCAACCTGCCGCAGGATGCCGCGTAGCGAGAAGGCGAACAGGACCTCAATTTGGATAATCACTCCGCGCGACGCGTTACCCGCGCCGACGTGGCCCGCGTAGCGGGCACCTCCGTCGCCGTGGTCAGCTATGTGATCAACAACGGCCCGCGCGCGGTGGCGGAAGCCACCCGGCTGCGCGTGCTGGCGGCGATCGAGCAGACCGGCTACCGGCCGAACGACATCGCGCGGGCATTGGCCTCCGGCAGCACGCAAACCTACGGGCTGGTGGTGCCGGATATTTCCAATCCGTTCTTCGCCACGCTGGCGCGGGCGCTGCAGCAGGAGGCCTTCAGCCGCGGCCGCGTGCTGCTGCTGGGCGACGCCGGCGATGACCGGCAGCGCGAGTATGAGCTGATCAATAACCTGCTGCGTCGCCAGGTCGACGGCCTGCTGTACACCAGCGTCGATCGCCATCCGTGGTTCGAGCTGATCCGCGCCTCCGGCACGCCCTGCGTGATGATAGACACTATCGACAGCCAGGCCGGCGTCTGCGCCATCCGCGTCGACGAGCGCGACGCCGCCTGCCAGGCGACCCGCCATCTGCTGCAACACGGCTATCGCGACATCGGCATTTTCATCGGTCCGCTAACCATGCTCAACGCGCAGGATCGCCTGAACGGTTGGCGCGATGCGCTGCTGGAGGCGGGCATTGCGCCGCGCGACGAGTGGATTGTCGAGGCGCCTTACACCCGCCAGGGCGGCTACCAGGCCACCCAGCGCATGGTGCAAGGCCCGCGCCCGCGCGCCGTTTTCACCTCCAACGAGCAGCAGGCGCTCGGCTGCCTGTCGGCGCTGGCGGAGCATGGGTTGCGCGCGCCGGACGATCTGGCGCTGATCTGTTTTAACGGCACGCAGCAATCCGAATTCAGCGTGCCGCCGCTCAGCGCGGTCGAGCAGCCTATCGACGCCATGGCCAAGCGGGCCATCGCCATGCTGGCCGCCGGCGCCGCGCCCGCCGAGCTGCATGAATTCGCTTTTCAACTGCGCATCCGCCGCTCGTGCGGCTGTTAGCGGTTTTTCAGGACACCTTCTATGCGTTTAATCATTGATTGCGATCCCGGCAACGGCGTTCCCGGCGCCAACGTCGACGACGGCCTGGCGCTGGCCCTGGCGCTGGCGGCCAAACCGCAGCTGCAGCTGGAACTGATCAGCATCGTGGCCGGCAACACCCCGCGCGAAGTGGGCTTCGCCGTCGCCAGCGAGCTGCTGGCGCAAAGCGGCTACCAGGTGCCGGTCGCCCTCGGCGCGGCGCGCGCCCTGAGCGAGCCGCCGGAGCCATGGCGCGCGCATCTGGACAGGCCGATCGCCGATCCCAAACTGGCGGCGCTGTGGCGCGACTTGCCCGCCCCCTCACTCGCCAACGCGCCCGCACCGGACGCCGCCATCGCCATCGGCGAGCTGATCTGCCGCCATCCCGGCGAGGTAACGCTGGCAGCGATCGGCCCGCTGACCAACGTTGCGCACGCCATGCAGCTGTATCCGCAGATGGTGCAGGCGGTGAAAGAGATCGTGATCATGGGCGGCGTGTTCAACGTCGAGGGATACATCAAGGACACCAATTTCGGCCTGGATCCGGAAGCCGCACGGCTGGTGCTGAACAGCGGCGCCGCTATCACGCTGGCACCGCTGGACGTCACCACCCAGACCATGCTGACCCAGGCGGATCTGGCCGCACTGACGCAGCCGGACACGCCGCTGTGCCGCTATTTGCGCGCCACCACGCGGCCGTGGATCGACTATTCGCGCCATACGCGGCGCCTGCCGGGCTGCTGGATCCATGATGCGCTGGTGATCGCCTGGCTGCTGGCACCGCAGCTGGTCACGACCGAAATGTTCCATGTGGATGTGGCGCTGGAAGGGGCGTTGACGCGCGGCAGCTCACGCCGTTGGCGGCCGGACAGCCTGCGCCTGACGGTCGGCATGCCGCCGCCGCAGGGCAAGCCGGTGCGCATCATGCAGCAGGTCGATAACGCCCGTCTGCTGGCGTTGATCGGCGCAACGCTGGCCCGCGGATGAAAAAAGGTGCGCCAAGGCGCACCAATCATCGAGCCAGCATCGGCAGCGTCGGGTGTTACCCCTTGCCTTTTACGCTGCTGATAAACGTTTTACGCGCAGTGGTCGAGCCCAGTTTCTCGGCCTCATTCATCAGTTTCAGCGCCTTGTCGATATCGCCCTCCTTCACCGCCTGCTTGATGCCGTTATTGAAGTAGCTTTCGGTATCGTTGAGCATCGGCTCCGCCGGTTTCTCCGGCGTCGGTGCAGGCGCCGCCACGGCGGCCGGTGCGGTTGATCCCACCACCACCGGCGCCACGGTCGGCGCAGGCTGCAGCATGCCAATCATCACGTTGCCGGTGCCCTGTTCCGCGGTCACCTTGAGCTTCAGCGTGCCGGTCGTCGCGTGGCCGGCGATCGGATCCGGGATATCCGGCACCGCGTTACCCACGCCCTGCGCGTAGGCCTTGGCCGGGTTAGTCAGCTGCGTGGTTTTCGCCAAATCCTGACGGGTGGTGTACACCAGCAGGTAAATCTGTTTTTGACCGAGCGCCGGCGTCAGTTTCAGCGTGCCTTCGAGGCGATCGGAGGACATCGCTCCCGGCGGCTGGTAAGGGAAATAGCTGCTCGGGTAATACGCCGCCGGGCGCAGATGCTCGTCCAGCACCAGCACGCTCGGCGCGTACAGCGAATTGTTCTTGGCGAGGCTGCTCAGCGTCACTTCCAGCGAACCGCGATCGGCCGGCAGCGTATAGGCGGCGATCGCCCCCTGAATGTCGCCCTGATTGAGCTGCGGGCTAACGGCGTCGAGCTTCACTTCTTGCGACACCGGCGGTTGCAGCGGCTGCCACGGCAGGCTTTGCAGCGTGGCGGCGCTGATGGCCGGGGCGACGGAAACGTTGGCCGGCGTATCGGCGTTGGCCGCCAAAGGCGCGCCGACGGTCAGCGCCAGCGACAGGCAGAGTGACAGCAGATTCTTTTTCATCGTTATATCCTCTTTCAGCACCGCGGCGGATCAGGCAAGAGATCCGGCCGCGGCGAATGCGGTTGGGGGAGAGCCGGCGGCCCTCCCCGTCCTGTCGTTACCACCAAATTTCCATCTGGGCGCCGAAGGTGACTTCGTCATCCTTGCCGCGGCTGAAGGTATGCATGCTGGTGTCGTTGTAAGCGGTGCCGGCGTTATACCCGGTGTCATCGCCGGTGGCGTAGCCCCACTTCTCGTCCCACTTGGCGTAGGTGGCGAACAGGCGGATGGCCGGACGCGACCAAATGCTGTTGCCCGCCTGCCATTGCTGCGCCAGGGTCACTTTATACTGGCCGTTGCGATCGCCGGTGCGCTGGGATTTGACGTTGTCGTAGCCCGCTTCCAGCAGGGTGCTCATGATCGGCGTCCATTTGTACATCGGGCGCACGCCCACGGTGTACCAGGTGGTGCCGTTGTTGTTGTCGCGGTCAATGTCCTGGAACATGGCGACGTACATCAGCGCCCACTGATCGTTGAAGTCGATGGCGCCGTGATCCAACACGCGGATCATCTTGCCGTTGTTATCGATGGTGGCGCCTTCGTTGCGGCCGTTGTTCTGCGAGGTCATCGAGTCGGTGGCGTACTGCACCACGAACTTGTTGTAACCGTTCAGGATGCTTTGGGTGTGTTCCGCGGTGAACATCCAACCGTCTTTGCTGGCGCCGTCGGCAAGGTGGTAGTGGTCCTGCGCATTGGCGCGGCCGTAGTCCACGCCCAGCTCCAGGGTGCCGCCCGGGTTCAGCTCCAGCCCGGCCAAGCGCACGTCGAAGGTATCGTTGACGGTCGGGCGCTGTTTCCATTCGTTATCCAGATAGCCGTAAGAGCCGCCGGATTCCGAGTTGCGGGTCACGGCAGCGGACAGCTTGCCGAAGCCCAGATCGATGTTTTCCAGACCGGCGCCCGGGCCGGAGATATCCCAGTAGTAGAAGTCGATCATGTGAACGTCATGACGCTGATAGAAACGCTTACCGGCCCACAGCGTGGAGCCCGGCAGCCAGTCGATCAGGTTTTTACCCTGCACGTTGACTTCACGGAAGCCCGGGGTCACGTCTTCCCAGTCGGAACGTTGCGAGACCGAATAGGCCAGGTTGGTGTCGAAGTAGAAGCTCTTGTCGCCTTCTTTCCACACTTCCTGCCCCAGTTTCAGCTCGGCGTAGGTTTCGCATTCGTTGCCGAGACGGTATTTGCTCGCGGCGCCGGTGGCCTTGAAGCACTGTTGCTCACCGCCGCTGCCGGTCCAGCCGATGCCGGAACGGGCGTAACCGTGGAAATCCACGGCCAGCGCCTGGGTAGAGAGAACACCGGCGGCGACAGCCAGTGCCAGAGGAAGTTTGCGCAGAGTAGTCATCATTATTCTCCTGTTATACCGACTTTGATGCTTTAAACGCCCGGCTCCTGGTGCAGCCGTTTACATGCCGTACCGTCTTCACGGAACAGGTGGCAGCGGTGAGGCGGCAGGCCGATGGCGAATGTGGCACCTTCTTCTACCAGCACCACGTCATTCTGGCGGTACACCAGGTTTTGACGGATGGCCGGGATTTGGATATGGATTTGCGTCTCGTTGCCGAGCTGCTCCACCACCTGCACGTCGCCGGTAAGCCGCACTTCAGAGGCTTCGCCGGGCAGCAGATGTTCAGGGCGAATGCCCAATGACAGGTTGGCGCCGGGTTGGACGCCCGCGCCTTCCACCGGCAGCCAGACCAGCTGGCGGTTGGGCAGTTCGACCTGCACCTGTCGCGGCTCCGCCGCGGTCACCTTGACCGGCAGGAAGTTCATCTTCGGTGAGCCGATAAACCCGGCGACGAAGCGGTTGGCCGGGTAGTGGTACAGTTCCAGTGGCTTGCCGACCTGCGCCACGCGACCGGCGTCGAGCACCACGATCTTGTCGGCCAGCGTCATCGCTTCGACCTGATCGTGGGTGACGTAAATCATGGTGCGCTGCAGGCGCTTGTGCAGACGGGAGATCTCGATGCGCATCTGCACCCGCAGCGCGGCGTCGAGGTTGGACAGCGGCTCGTCGAGCAGGAACACGTCCGGCTCGGCCACCAGCGTGCGGCCGATCGCCACGCGCTGGCGCTGCCCGCCGGACAGCGCCTTCGGCCGCCGATCGAGCAGGTGCGCCAACTGCAGCACCTCGGAGACCTGGTTCACCCGTTGATTGATTTCCGCTTTCTTGGCGCCGGCCAGCTTCAGGCCGAACGACATGTTGTCCGCCACCGACAGGTGCGGATACAGCGCGTAAGACTGGAACACCATGCCGATGCCGCGCTCGGAAGGCGGCACTTCATTCATGCGTTTCTCGCCGATCAGCAGGTCGCCGGAGGTGATGTCCTCCAGCCCGGCGATCATGCGCAGCAGCGTCGATTTGCCGCAGCCCGACGGCCCGACAAACACCACAAACTCGCCGTCTTCGATGGTCAGATTGACGTCTTTGGAAATCACGGCCTCACCGAAGGCCTTATAAACGCTGCGCAGTGTCACGCTAGCCATGCGTTACTCCCCTGCTTTCGCAGTTAACATGTCGTGTGAAAATGGCGGAGGCAAAGCCCGCCAAAACCCATTGATGACCCTCTTGCTGCGCGCCGTGCTGCCATGCCAACGGCAAGGTCGCCTCAGACGGCGCGGCCGCCTGAGTATAAGGCTGCAGGTTTATCAGCGCTTCAAGGCATTGATCCTGATGGGTAATAAGTAAGCGCACCACGCCATCGCGCTGGCTGACCGCACTCAGCTCGCCGCGCTGGAAAAGCGGCGAACGGCGCAGGGCCAGCAGCGTCTGGCAGTAACGCAAGGTGGAGTGGCTGTCGTGCTGTTGGCGACTGATGGCCAACGCGCGGTGTTCGATCGCCACCTGCTGATACCAGCTGACTTCGCCGGCGGTGACCTGTTCGGGCGCTTCATGCCACGGCATCGGCGTTTGCGCGCCGCGCGGATCCTGCAGGCCGGCGGCGTGCGGCAGCCCCAGCTCCTCGCCCTGGTACAGGCAGATCGGCGCCGGCAACATCGCCAGCAGCGTCAAAAAGGCGGCGCCGGAACGCAGGTCGCCCTGCCCCCAGCGGCTGACCACCCGAGGCTGATCGGCGTCGCCGGTGCTCCACAGGCTGTCCGCCAACGTGGCGCGGCGGGCGTGCAGCACCGCCACCAGCTTTTCCGCGCTGAACGGCATCACGTCGAGCGCCAGCGCGCCGTGGGCGAACCGCTGCACGTCGGCGGCATGACGAACGCGATGGGCTTCGTCGGCGTACCACAGCGTCAGCCCTTCGCCCGTCACCGCCGTTTCGGCCTCCAGCGCCAGCGTCTGCGGCAGCAACAGACCGTCGATCGACAGCGCTTTCAAGTACGGCAGCGCCGCCAGCATGCCGTGCGCGTCGCCCACGCCGTCCCCGTTTCCGTCACGGAAACTAGCCGGATGGATCCGGTACAGGGTGGGCTGAGTGGCGATAGGCATTGACGACATAAATCCGGTATCCCTGCTGCGCGTGGCGTTGAAAATCGATGGGCCGATAGTGCGGGAGTCGCCGGAAAGGGTAATCATCCGTAACAGGATTTTTCATGGGGGAGGAGACGGGAGGATGAGAGAACGACCGCGGCGATGAGAAGTTCCGCGCTTAAGGCAAATCTGTGATCAAGCCGGCAAAAATCGCCCCCCTATTTTGTGCCTGACGCCACAGAATAGAGCGCAACGTTAACTGGATCACACTCCTCATCTCAGGGGCGTAGAGGGGGGGAGGATGAGAATATGTCGCGTTGTGACCCACTATGATCGCGAAACGTCTCTCCTTGATTTATGTGCCCACAAAAAGAAGGACTGGATTATGACTCGCAGCATTACCCTCGCCCGTACGCTGGCGCTCTCGGCACTGGCTACTCTGGTGCTCTCTTCTTCCGCCTTCGCCAAGATAGAGGAAGGCAAACTGGTTATCTGGATCAACGGCGACAAGGGCTATAACGGCCTGGCCGAAGTCGGCAAGAAATTCGAAAAAGACACCGGCATCAAAGTC
Source organism: Serratia sp. CY74737 (assembly GCF_052166775.1). Lineage (NCBI taxonomy): Bacteria > Pseudomonadati > Pseudomonadota > Gammaproteobacteria > Enterobacterales > Yersiniaceae > Serratia > Serratia sp. CY74737. The sequence continues at coordinate 42,813 of NZ_JBJNOF010000006.1, read as the reverse complement.
ACCGTCGAGCATCCCGACAAGCTGGAAGAGAAATATCCGCAGGTGGCCGCCACCGGCGACGGCCCGGACATCATCCTCTGGGCCCACGATCGCTTCGGCGGCTATGCGCAGTCCGGCCTGCTGGCCGAAGTCCACCCGTCCAAAGCCTTCCAGGACAAGCTGTTCCCGTTCACCTGGGACGCCGTGCGCTATGACGGCAAGCTGATCGGCTACCCGATCGCCGTCGAAGCGCTGTCGCTGATTTACAATAAAGACCTGGTCAAACAGCCGCCGAAGACCTGGGAAGAGATCCCGGCGCTGGACAAACAGCTGCGCGCCAGCGGCAAAAGCGCCATCATGTGGAACCTGCAGGAACCCTACTTCACCTGGCCTATCATCGCCGCCGACGGCGGTTATGCCTTCAAGTATGAGAACGGCAAATACAACATCAAGGATGTCGGCGTCGCCAACGCCGGTTCGCAGGCCGGCCTGCAGTTCATCGTCGATCTGGTGAAAAACAAACACATCAACGCCGATACCGATTACTCGATCGCCGAAGCCGCGTTCAACAAAGGCCAGACCGCGATGACCATCAACGGCCCGTGGGCCTGGAACAACATCGAGCAGAGCAAAATCAACTACGGCGTGACGCTGCTGCCGACCTTCAAAGGCAAACCGTCCAAACCGTTCGTCGGCGTGCTGACCGCCGGCATCAACGCCGCCAGCCCGAATAAAGAACTGGCGACCGAGTTCCTCGAGAACTATCTGCTGACCAACGAAGGGCTGGCGGACGTCAACAAAGACAAACCGCTGGGCGCGGTGGCGCTGAAGTCCTACCAGGAAACGCTGGCCAAAGATCCGAAGATCGCCGCCACCATGCAGAACTCGCAAAACGGGGAGATCATGCCGAACATTCCGCAGATGAGCGCTTTCTGGTACGCCGAACGCAGCGCGGTGCTCAACGCCGTCAGCGGCCGCCAAACGGTGAAAGCCGCGTTGGACGATGTGCAGACCCGTATCACCAAGTAATGTCGTCGTGCGGGGCGCCGTGGCCCCCCGCCGTTGCTTCACAGAAAGGAACGCCCTATGCAATTCGCTCACGCCGGGACGCCCGCGCGTAAAAAATCGAAGTGGTGGCAAAGCGACGCGCTGAAATGGCTGGTGGTCGGCCTGTTCAGCCTGGTGACCTGCTACCTGATTGTGTTGATGTATGCACAGGGTGAATACCTGTTCGCCATCCTGACGCTGATCCTGGTCAGCGCCGGGCTTTACGTCTTCGCCAACCGCCGCGCCTACGCCTGGCGCTATGTGTATCCCGGCGTCGCCGGCATGGGATTGTTCGTCCTGTTCCCGCTGATCTGCACCATCGCCATCGCCTTTACCAACTACAGCAGCACCAACCAGCTGACGTTTGAGCGCGCGCAATCGGTATTGATGCAGCGTCAGTTCCAAAGCGGCAAAACGTTCACCTTCGGCCTCTACCCGGCGGAAAACCAGCAGTGGCGCCTGCAGCTGACCTCGCCGGACAGTGAACAACCGCTGATTTCCGAGCCTTTCCGCCTCGACGCGACGCCGCCGCTCCCCCTGAAATTGACGGCCCAGAGCGCCGCGCCGCAGGGCGAACCCGCCACGCTGCGGGTGATCACCCAGAACCGGCAGGCGCTGAGCCAACTGGTGGCGCAGCTGCCGGACGGCGATGAATTGCGCATGAGCTCCCTGCGCCAGTTCTCCGGCACCCGTCCGCTGTATGCGCTGGACAAAGACGGCAGCACGCTGACCAATAACCAGACTCAGGTGCGCTACCGGCCGAACGGCGACATCGGCTTCTATCAGGCGATCAACGCCGACGGCGGCTGGGCGCAGGAAACCCTGAGCCCAGGCTATACCGTCACCACCGGCTGGAAAAACTTCCTGCGGGTGCTGCAGGACGAGGGCATCAAAAAACCGTTCGTGTCGATCTTCATCTGGACCCTCGTGTTCTCGGTGATGACGGTGATCCTTACCGTGGCGGTCGGCATGGTGCTTGCCTGCGTGGTGCAGTGGGAGGCGCTGAAAGGCAAGGCTATCTACCGCGTGCTGCTGATCCTGCCCTATGCGGTACCGTCGTTCATCTCGATCCTGATCTTCAAAGGCTTGTTCAACCAGAGCTTCGGCGAGATCAACATGATGCTCAGCCACCTGTTCGGCATCAAACCGGCCTGGTTCAGCGATCCGCTCACCGCCAAGAGCATGATCCTGATCGTCAACACCTGGCTCGGCTACCCGTACATGATGATCCTGTGCATGGGGCTGCTGAAGGCAATCCCGGACGATCTGTACGAGGCCTCGGCGATGGACGGCGCCAACCCGTGGCAAAACTTCTTCCGCATCACCTTCCCGCTACTGATCAAGCCGCTGACGCCGCTGATGATCGCCAGCTTCGCCTTCAACTTTAACAACTTCGTGCTGATCCAGCTGCTGACCAACGGCGGCCCGGACATGATCGGCACCACCACGCCGGCCGGCTATACCGATCTGCTGGTCAGCTACACCTACCGCATCGCCTTCGAAGGCGGCGGCGGGCAAGACTTCGGGCTGGCGGCCGCCATCGCTACGCTGATCTTCCTGTTGGTGGGCGCGTTGGCGATCCTGAATTTGAAAGCCAGCAAGATGAACTTCGATTAGGGAGAATAACGATGGCCATGGTTCAACCCAAATCCCAGCGCCTGCGCCTGTGGATCACCCACATTTTGATGCTGTGCTTTATCGCCCTGATCATGTTCCCGCTGCTGATGGTGGTGGCCATCTCGCTGCGCGCCGGCAACTTCGCCACCGGCAGCCTGATACCGGAAACCCTCTCCTGGGATCACTGGCGGCTGGCGCTCGGCTTCAGCGTCACCCACGCCGACGGCAGCGTGACGCCGCCGCCGTTCCCGGTGCTGCTGTGGCTGTGGAACTCCATCAAGATCGCGGCGATCACCGCCATCGGCATCGTGACGCTGTCCACCACCTGCGCCTACGCCTTCGCCCGCATGCGTTTTCGCGGCAAGAGCACGCTGCTGAAAAGCATGCTGATCTTCCAGATGTTTCCAGCGGTGCTGTCGCTGGTGGCGCTGTACGCCTTGTTCGATCGCCTGGGCCAGTACATTCCGTTTATCGGCCTCAACACCCACGGCGGCGTAATCTTCGCCTATATGGGCGGCATCGCGCTGCATGTCTGGACCATCAAGGGCTATTTCGAAACCATCGACAATTCGCTGGAAGAGGCGGCGGCGCTGGACGGCGCCACGCCGTGGCAGGCGTTCCGTCTGGTGCTGTTGCCGCTGTCGGTGCCGATTCTGGCGGTGGTGTTCATTCTGTCGTTTATCGCCGCCATCACCGAGGTGCCGGTGGCGTCGCTGCTGCTGCGCGATGTAAACAGCTACACGCTGGCGGTGGGCATGCAGCAATATCTCAATCCGCAGAACTACCTGTGGGGCGATTTCGCCGCCGCCGCGGTGCTGTCGGCGATACCGATTACCGCCGTGTTCCTGCTGGCGCAGCGCTGGTTGGTGGGCGGCCTGACGGCCGGCGGCGTGAAGGGGTAATTTGTGCCACTGCAGTGCGTTTGATGTTTTTCCGCGATAGCGGCAATCCTGTGTCTTTGGCGGCCTTTGGCCGCCATTTTTATCGCTACTCCCGTTTCAGCCGATCGGTGTTGACCAGATAGAGCGTCACCACCAGCACCAATATCGCCGCCGCGTAGATCAGGGTGTCGATGGGATTTTTGTGATCCACGATAATCAAACGAATAATCGCGGTAATGCCGATATAAATAAAATAGCGCAGCGGGAAATGATAACCCGACTCAAAATACTTGACGATCAAGGCGATAAATTCAAAGTACAGAAAATAAATCACGATGCCTTCAATCAACAGGTAAGAGGACGACTCTTCACTGTTGATAAATAACACCTTCGCCAGATGGATGGTTTCCTTGACCAGAAACACCACCAGAATTGCCGCCAGCAGCAACAGGCCCACGTTCAGCACTCGCTGCAGCCCTTTCGCTATCATTATCGAACGCGACGTTTTTGCCATAAAACCTCTCTCTGAATACCGCTTATATGATTCAAGCTTGCCAATATAGGCATTGTCCTAAAAATTACGCCCTTCGCGAAAGCACTTTAAACCCCATTTAATTCATAAAGTTATAATAAGATGTTTCTGGCTTATAGATTTGTAGCAAATCGAAATGTCAACTATCATGGGTCACAGAGATCTTTACATAAAACCAATAACCTCGAATTAACAAGGGAATTCTTTATGCGCGCTAAACTTAACGGACTGGTCGCTGCGGGCCTGTTTACCTGTGCATTGTCCGGCCACGCCGCCGGCCTGGTAGCCCCTGACAACGATCTGCGTAACGATCTCGCCTGGTTGTCTGACCGCGGCGTCATCAACGTCAGCCTGTCCACCTGGCCGCTGAGTCAGGAAGAGATCAGTTCCGTTATCGCGCAGGCCAAACCGGTCACCAATACCGAGAAAAACGTCATCGACCGCGTGCAACGCCGCGTTGACGCCCTGAAAGCCAACATCCGCGTCAGCGGTTACGCCTCGACCGATAAACCCGGCACCCCGCAGGGCTTCGGCCAAAACGAGTACGCCGACGATCGCCTGACCATCGGCGCCGGCGCCAACGGCGAGTTCTGGGACGTGCGTCTGCAGGGCTCGGTGGAAGGCGACCAGCGCGTCAGCGACGGCTCCAAATTCAATATGAACGGCTCCTACGGCGCGGTGAAAATCTGGAACCAATGGCTCTCCTTCGGCGAGGTCTCCCAGTGGTGGGGCCCGGGTTACGACGGCAGCCTGATCCGCTCCGACGCCGCGCGCCCGGTCGCCGGCTTTATGCTGCAGCGCGCCGACCAATCGCCGTTTGAAACGCCGTGGCTGTCGTGGATCGGCCGCTGGCAATACCAGTTGTCCGCCGGCCAGCTGTCGCAGTACAGTTCTGTACCGCACACCAAACTGATCGGTGGCCGTTTCACCATGATGCCGACCGACTTCCTGGAATTAGGGGCATCGCGCATCATGATGTGGGGTGGTGAAGGCCGTCCGCAGTCGTGGCGTTCCTTCTGGGATGGCGTAACTGGCAACGACAATACCGGCGATCCGAAAAACGATCCGGGCAACCAGTTGGGCGGCTTTGATTTCAAACTCAAGCTGCAGCCGCTACTCGGCATACCGGTCAGCTTATACGGTCAAGCCATCGGTGAAGATGAAGCCGGTATGCTGCCGTCGCATAATGCCTACTTACTGGGGCTGGAAGGCCATCCGGAATGGGGCCCGACCACCATCAACTGGTATATTGAAGGGGCGGATACACGTTCTGAATTCAGCACCAAGAATGTGATCTATCAACACTATGTTTATCGCGGCGGTTACTATCAGCAAGGCTACCCGCTGGGCCACGCCATGGGCGGCGACGGACAGATGCTGTCCGGCCGCGTCGAGCTGGTACTGGACGATAGCCAACGCTGGAGCACCCGACTGGTGTACGCCAAGGTGAACCCAAGCAATCAGAATTATAATAAGGCATTCCCGAAATCCGATACGCTGAAAGGCATTCAGCTCGGCTGGGGTTACACCTTCCCGTCACAGGTTAAGTTCGACACCAGCCTGTGGTACACCGACAACGATCACAGCACCGCCGATGACGTGGGCGCCGGCGTCAGCTTCGAAGTGCCGATCAACCTGTAACTTTTTGCAGACGTAAAAAAACCCGCCGCGGCGGGTTTTTTTATTGGCTCAGATCAGGCGATTAGCGCCATTCCTTGAAGCGGTTGATCAGCGCATTGGTCGAGCTGTCGTGGCTGCTGATTTTCTCGCTGCCCGCCAGTTCCGGCAGGATGCGGTTGGCCAGCTGTTTGCCCAACTCCACGCCCCACTGATCGAAGGTGAAGATGTTCAGGATTGCGCCCTGGGTGAAGATCTTGTGCTCGTACAACGCAATCAGACTGCCCAGGCTGAACGGGGTGATTTCACGCAGCAGGATCGAGTTGGTCGGACGGTTGCCTTCAAACACTTTGAACGGCGCCACGTGTTTGACCTGCTCAGGGGTTTTACCCTGCGCCGCGAACTCGGCTTCCACCACTTCCAGCGACTTGCCGAACGCCAACGCTTCGGTCTGGGCAAAGAAGTTGGACAGCAGTTTGGCGTGGTGATCGCCCAGCGGGTTATGGCTGATGGCCGGCGCGATGAAATCGCACGGCACCAGCTTGGTGCCCTGGTGGATCAGTTGGTAGAACGCGTGCTGACCGTTAGTGCCCGGCTCGCCCCAGATGATCGGGCCGGTCTGGTAATCCACCGGATTGCCGTTGCGATCGACGTACTTGCCGTTGGATTCCATGTTGCCCTGCTGGAAGTAAGCGGCAAAACGGTGCATGTACTGATCGTACGGCAGAATGGCTTCGGTTTCGGCGCCGAAGAAGTTGTTGTACCAAATACCGATCAGCGCCAGCAGCACCGGCAGGTTTTTCTCCGCCGGCGTTTCGGCGAAGTGCTTATCCATGGCGTGCGCGCCGCTCAGCAGCTGCTCGAAGTTGTCGTAACCGATGGACAACGCGATCGACAGACCGATCGCCGACCACAGCGAGTAACGGCCGCCGACCCAGTCCCAGAATTCGAACATGTTGTCGGTATCGATGCCGAACTCGGCCACCGCTTTGCCGTTGGTGGACAACGCAGCGAAGTGCTTGGCCACGTGTTGTTGATCGACGGCGCTGCTCAGGAACCAGTCGCGCGCGCTGTGGGCGTTGGTCATGGTTTCCTGAGTGGTGAAGGTTTTGGACGCCACCAGGAACAGCGTGGTTTCCGGGTTCAGCGGCTGCAGCGTTTCGGCGATGTGGGTGCCGTCAACGTTGGAGACGAAGTGCATGTTCAGGTGGTTTTTATAAGGGCGCAGCGCTTCGGTCACCATGTAAGGGCCGAGATCCGAACCGCCGATGCCGATGTTCACCACGTCGGTGATCGGCTTGCCGGTGTAGCCTTTCCACTCGCCGCCGATGACGCGCGCGCAGAACTGTTTGATCTTGGCCAGCACCGCGTTCACTTCCGGCATCACGTCTTTGCCGTCGACCAGGATCGGGCTGTTGCTGCGGTTGCGCAGGGCAATGTGCAGCACCGCGCGATCTTCGGTGCGGTTGATCTTCTCACCGGCGAACATCGATTTGATGGCGCCTTGCAGATCGGTTTCTTTCGCCAACGCCTGCAGCTTCTCCAGGGTTTCCTGCGTGATGCGGTTCTTGGAATAGTCCACCAACATTTGATCGTTGAAGGTCGCGGAGAACCTGGAGAAACGATCGCTGTCCTCGGCGAACAGGTCGGCGATCCGTACGTCTTTCATCTGTGCATAATGTTGCTGCAGGGCTTGCCAAGCAGCGGTTTGACTAGGATTGATATTTTTCATAGCAACACTCTTAGGCTTGAGAATAAAAATGACGCGTTTGTCCGATTGTAGCCTGTTCGACTGTGATTATGATCGCTTTTCTTGCGATAGGCGCTAACTGTCAACGCATTGCCGCCTCGTTTCAGCTTTCACTCTATACTTTTGGCTAACGGCCTGTTATCGGGGTTGCCGAATTGTCATCAGGCTGTGTCATCGTCGCTTATTTCGTCATTTGAAAGGGATCTCGCTTATGGAATTATCCGCCCCACTCATGTTGGTGCTTATCGGCCTGGCGTCGCTGCTGGCGCAGTGGCTGGCCTGGCTGCTGCGCCTGCCGGCCATCTTGCCGCTGCTGCTGTTCGGCATCGTGCTCGGCCCGACGGTGCATCTGGTGCAGCCGGATCTGCTGTTTGGCGATCTGCTGTTTCCGCTGGTGTCGCTGTCGGTGGCGATCATCCTGTTCGAAGGGGCGCTGACGCTGCGTTTCGAGGAAATTCGCGGCCTTGGCGGCGTGGTGCGCAATCTGGTCACCGTCGGCATGCTGGTCACCTTTCTGGTCATCAGCCTCGCCAGCTGGTGGCTGCTGGATTTCCCGCCGGAGCTGGCGGCGTTGATCGGCGCGGTGACGGTGGTGACCGGGCCGACGGTGATCGCCCCGCTGATGCGCGTCGTGCGGCCGAACGCCAATATCAACCAGGTGCTGCGCTGGGAAGGGATCGTCATCGATCCGGTCGGCGCCATCTTCACCCTGCTGGTGTTCGAGTTCATCGTGCTAAAGCAGAATGCGGAATCCTATACCCACCTGTTTTGGACGCTGGGCGTGACCGCCGCCGTCGGCCTGATCGCCGGCGCGCTGTTCGGCTATCTACTCGGCCTGGCGCTGCGCCGCGTCTGGCTGCCGCGCTACCTGCAGAACCTGGCGGTGCTGGCGATCATGCTGACCGCTTTCGGCGTTTCCAACGCCATCGCCGACGAATCCGGTTTGCTGACCGTCACGGTCATGGGCATCTGGCTGGCCAACATGCGCGACGTGGACACCAGCGATATTCTGGCGTTCAAAGAAGAGCTGTCGGCGATCCTGATCTCGGCGCTGTTCATCATTCTGGCGGCGCGGCTCGACATCCAGGCGCTGTGGAACATGGGCTGGCCGCTGCTCCTGTTGCTGCTGGCGGTGCAGTTCATCGCCCGGCCGCTGTGCATCGCGGTGTCGACCTGGCGCTCTTCCCTGCACTGGCGCGATCGGTTGCTGTTGTGCTGGATCGCCCCGCGCGGCATCGTCGCCGCGGCGGTCAGCTCGCTGTTCGCGCTGACGCTGCAGCGCAGCGGCTATCAGGGCGCCGACCGGCTGGTGACCGTGGTGTTCGCCATCATCATCGGCACCGTGGTGTTGCAAAGCCTGACCAGCGGCATGATGGCGCGCTGGCTGCGGGTGCAGCAGCAGAAACCGCGCGGCGTGCTGATCGTCGGCGCCAACAGCGTGGCGCGCATGCTGGCGCAGGCGCTGATCAAGCTGAACGTGCCGGTGATCGTCACCGACAGCAGCTGGGAATACTACCGTCAGGCGCGCATGGACGGCATTCCGGCCTACTATGGCCACGCCTACTCCGAACACGCCGAGAACTATCTCGATCTGAGCAATATCGCCCAGGTGCTGGCGCTGTCGCCCAATCGTCACCAAAACGCGCTGGCCGTCTATCACTTCGGCCACCTCTTCGGCGAGGATCACGTGTTCGCCATTCGCTCGGGGGCGCCGTTGAAAGGGCGCGGCGCCAGCGCGGAAAGTTCGCGTTTCCGCCGGCACGAAATTTTATTTAATCAGGAAGCCACCTACGGCCGCCTGAGCAGCCTGCTCGCCAGGGGGGCCACCATCAAAGCGACCAAATTGAACGAAAATTTCGGTTGGTTGGAGTATTTGGAAAAACATCAGGGCGTTATCCCGTTATTCAGCCAAAAGGAAGACGGTTCTCTGCAACCGATTGGCGCCGGTTCCACGCCTGCGATGCCCTGTACGCTTATCGCGCTGGTGCAAGATGAAAATCCCTCACCGTCTGTACGTTGACAGAATGACGATAACCGGCTATTCCTAACAGCCTACTTGCGCACCCGGTGCGCAAGCCAGAAGAGGCGCGTCGCCCAGGTAGAGTGTCAGAGGAGCCGTTTCTCCGTTGACGGCACCCGAGGGGGAGCGACGCCGAGGTAGGGTAATGGCCGGCCATTATCGTATCGACTACAGGGGCTGAATCCCCTGGGTTGTCACCAGGGGATCGCCCGCAGGGCGATCGACAAGGTGGGGCGCTTCTGGGTGTATCGTAGCCTGACCTCTACGCCTGCCCCCTGTTTACCGCTCTCCCCTTGTGCCAAGGCTATGGAATTACAGTGCCCCCAAACGGGCATCCCTGACACGAGGTTTCTACATGAACCAAGCAGTACCCCAGAATTCCACCGTGGTAGCCAAGTTCGGCGGCACCAGCGTCGCCGACTTTGAAGCCATGAACCGCAGCGCCGACGTCGTGCTGGCCAACCCGCAGGTCCGCCTGGTGGTGTTGTCCGCCTCGGCGGGCGTCACCAACCTGTTGGTCGCCCTGGCCGAAGGTTGCGAGGCCGAGAAGCGCAACTACCAGCTTGATGAAATTCGTCGCATCCAGTACGCCATCCTCGATCGCCTCGCCGCACCTGCGGTGATCCGCGACGAGATAGACCGCCTGCTGGAAAACATCGCCATGCTGTCGGAGGCCGCGTCGCTGGCCACCTCGACGGCGTTGACCGACGAGCTGGTCAGCCATGGGGAGCTGATGTCCACCCTGCTGTTCGTTGAAATCCTGCGCGCCCGCAACGTGCAGGCCGAATGGTTCGACGTGCGTAAAGTGATGCGCACCGACGATCACTTCGGCCGCGCCGTGCCGGACAGCGCCGCGCTCAGCGAACTGGCGCAGGCGCAGTTGCGGCCGCGTCTGCAGGAGGCGCTGGTGGTCACCCAGGGCTTTATCGGCAGCGAACCGAAAGGCCGCACCACCACGCTCGGCCGCGGCGGCAGCGACTATACCGCCGCGCTGCTCGGCGAGGCGCTCGGCGTCGGCCGGGTGGATATCTGGACCGACGTGCCGGGCATCTACACCACCGATCCGCGCGTGGTGCCGGCAGCCAAGCGCATCGATAAAATCGGTTTCGAAGAGGCGGCGGAAATGGCCACCTTCGGCGCCAAAGTGCTGCATCCGGCCACCCTGCTGCCGGCAGTGCGCAGCGATATTCCGGTGTTCGTCGGCTCCAGCAAGGATCCGGCGGCCGGCGGCACGCTGGTGTGCAACACCACCGAAAACCCGCCGCTGTTCCGCGCGCTGGCGCTGCGCCGCAAGCAAACGCTGCTGACGCTGCACAGCCTGAACATGCTGCACGCGCGCGGCTTCCTGGCCGAGGTGTTCAACATTCTGGCGCGCCACAATATCTCCGTCGATCTGATCACCACCTCGGAAGTCAGCATCGCGCTGACCATGGACACCACCGGCGCCACCTCCGTCGGCGGCAGCCTGCTGACCACCTCGCTGTTGACCGAGCTGTCGTCGCTGTGCCGGGTGGAAGTGGAAGAAAACCTGGCGCTGGTGGCGATCATCGGCAACCAGCTGTCACGGGCCTGCGGCGTGGGCAAAGAGGTGTTCGGCGTGCTCGATCCGTTCAACATCCGCCTGATCTGCTACGGCGCCAGCAGCTATAACCTGTGCTTCCTGGTGCCGGGCGAAGAAGCCGAGCAGGTGGTGCGCACCCTGCACCACAACCTGTTCGAATAAGTCATTATCCCTGATTGCGGGCGCAGCATGCTGCGCCCCTGCGTCTAAAAAATCCGTTCAAAACCGGCAGGGGTTCAGCTTGTTGAACCCGCAAAAAAACACAACCACACCCACCGTTCTCAATCTGGCTAAGGAAAACCTGCATGCTGGCAATTCTCACGCGCTTATTCCCCCTCTGGGCGATACTGCTGTCCGTCGCCGCCTATTACACGCCGAGCACCTTTACCGGCATCGGCCCCTACGTCAGCCCGCTGCTGATGCTGATCATGTTCGCCATGGGCGTCACGCTGCGGCTCGACGACTTCAAACGCGTGCTGGCGCGCCCCGGCCCGGTGGCGGCAGGCATCTTCCTGCATTATCTGATCATGCCGCTGGCGGCCTGGATCCTGGCGATGCTGTTCCGCATGCCGCCGGATCTGTCCGCCGGCATGGTGCTGGTGGGCAGCGTGGCCAGCGGCACCGCGTCCAACGTGATGATCTACCTGGCCAAGGGGGACGTGGCGCTGTCGGTGACCATCTCGGCGGTCTCGACGCTGGTGGGGGTGTTCGCCACGCCGCTGTTGACCCGCCTGTACGTCGATGCCGAAATCAGCGTCGATATCATGGGCATGCTGCTCAGCATCCTGCAGATCGTGGTGATCCCGATCGGCCTGGGCCTGATCGTCCACCATACCTTGACCCAAACGGTGAAGCGCATTGAGCCGCTGCTGCCGGCGCTGTCGATGGTGTGCATCCTGGCGATCATCAGCGCGGTGGTGGCGGGCAGCCAAAGCCACATCGCCTCGGTCGGCCTGGTGGTGATCGTCGCGGTGATCCTGCACAACGGCATCGGTCTGTTGAGCGGCTACTGGGGCGGCAAGCTGTTCGGCTTCGACGAATCCACCTGCCGCACGCTGGCGATTGAAGTCGGCATGCAGAACTCCGGGCTGGCGGCCACGCTGGGCAAAATCTACTTCTCGCCGCTGGCCGCGCTGCCGGGCGCGCTGTTCTCGGTCTGGCACAATCTCTCCGGCTCGCTGCTGGCGGGTTATTGGTCCGGACGCCCCATCAAGAAAAAATAAGCCGCCTGCGGGGACGCAAACATTTGCGCCCCCGTTCTTCTCTGCGAAATTTCGTATTTCCCACTGGTCGGATTGTCATAATTCCTCTCATCCTCTATCATCCGTGAAAAATAAAAATTCAGATTCTTCCTATCCATGCCGATAATGTTGGCAAGGGGGAGAGATGCTCCACTTTTTTTAATTAATTAAGTCACCAGGGTTGCCCGCCAAAAAAGAAGCAGCCTAATTATTATTTAGATCTATACCCACCGTCTTATTTGCTGCGGCAAATCGAGATACCTCGCAATGTGCATGTCGCTCATTATTTCGGGCCGGCCGTCGGTCGCCCGTGGTTAACCTCATGGATTGGGCTGGCTGCCCCGGCAGCCTCTCATAATGGATTACAATGATAAAAAAAATCACCGCCTTGATGCTGCTGGTCAGCACGGCCCTTTCCGCTGAAACCCTGCCGGATTCCCACATGATGCGGGATATGTCGATGGGGGAATCACGCCGCGCGCTGCAAGACAGCACGCGTGAAGTCAACCAGCTGATTGAACAGCGCCGCTATCAGCAACTGAAGCAACAGCGCCTGCTGGCGGAACCGGAACCGGCCGCGCCCGCCCTGCCGCAATCCGCGCAGTGCCTGCCGATCGCCGGCGTTTACCTGCAAGGCATTACCCTGCTCTCGCCGGCCGATTTGTCGGCCCTGAGCGCGCTGCCGGAAAACTGCATCAGCAGCAACGATATCAATCGCCTGACCCGCGAATTAACGCGCCTTTATGTGCAAAAAGGCTATATCACCGCGCGCGTGCAAATTGTTCGCCCTAATTCGCAGGGGGAATTGGGGCTGAGCGTGACCGAAGGATTTATCGAGAAAATAGAAGGCGGCGATCGCTGGGTCAACAGCCGATTATTATTTCCAGGGCTGGAAGGCAAGCCGCTGAAATTAACCGAACTCGATCAAGGATTGGATCAGGCCAATCGTTTGCAATCGAATACCACCAAGCTGGATATATTACCCGGCCGCCAGGTTGGCGGTTCGGTCATTCGTTTGCGCAATCAGCACGCCAAGCCCTGGCTGATTACCGCCGGCACGGATAATTACGGCCAGAAAAGCACCGGCCAGTGGCTGGCGCGCGCCACCGCCACGCTGGACAGCCCGTTCGGCCTGTCGGACTTCGTCAGCCTGAACGCCAACAGCACGTTGGAAAACCCGGCTCACCGCTACAATCGCGCCTACACCCTGCTCTATTCGCTGCCGTACGGCGCGTTCACCTTCAGCGGGTTCGCCAGCTTCTCGTCCTATGAGAACCACCAGCAGCTGCCGCACAACGTGGTCAAACTGCACGGTCAGACTCAACAGTACGGGCTGCGCAGCGACTACGTGTTTTATCGCGACCACGATCAGATAGACAGCCTGAGCGGCCAGTTGACCTACAAGCGCATCGACAACTACTTCGAAAGCGTGCGTCTTGAGGTCAGCAGCCCAACGCTGACCCTGGCCGAGCTGAGCGCCAGCCACCTGCAAATTCTGCCCCATGGGGTATTCAGCGCCAACCTCAGCGTCGAGCAGGGCCTGCCCTGGCTGGGCGCCGATCGCCACCCGAGTTCGGTGCACCTCGACAGTCAATTCACCAAGGGCAAGCTGTTCGCCAACCTGAGCCAGCGCCTCAAGCTGGGTGACGCCACCTATCAGCTCAACAACCTGTTCTACGGCCAATACAGCCGCGACCCGCTGCCCGGCGTGGAGTGGCTTAGCCTTACCGATCGCAGCGCCGTGCGCGGCTTCAGCCGCAGCACCCAGTCCGGCGACAACGGCTGGTATCTGCAGAACACGCTGTCGCGCAGCTTCAATTTAGGCGCCGCCACGCTGACGCCGCGCCTTGGCGCCGACGTCGGCCGCATTCTGCCGCGTCAGGACAACTCGGGCTGGCGCAGCAGCGCCGGGGTGAGCAGCGGCGCCACGTTACGCTACCGGCAGGCGCTGGTCGATCTGGAGGTCAGCCGCGGCTGGATTTTGTCGAACCACGCCACGCCTGAAGATCCCGTTCAGGTGCTGGCGCGCTTTTCTTACACCTTTTAATCAGCAGTTTTGCAGGACCCCACGGCAATATACGGAGATACATGGATGAAAAATAATAACTTCAGACTTTCGGCGGCAGGCAAACTGGCCGCCGCGCTGGCGATAATTCTCGCCGCTTCCGCCGGCGCCTACGCCGGAGAGATCGTCGCGGCCAACGGCGCCAACGGCCCCGGCGTTTCCACCGCCGCCACCGGCGCCCAGGTGGTCGACATCGTCGCGCCGAACGGCAACGGGCTGTCGCATAACCAATATCAGGACTTCAACGTCAACCAGCCCGGCGCGGTGCTGAACAACTCCCGCGAGGCGGGGCTGTCGCAGTTGGCCGGCCAACTGGGCGCCAACCCCAATCTGGGCGGGCGCGAAGCCAGCGTGATCCTCAATGAAGTGATCGGCCGTAATCCGTCGCTGCTGCACGGCCAGCAAGAGATCTTCGGCATGGCGGCCGACTACGTGCTGGCCAACCCGAACGGCATCAGTTGCCAGGGCTGCGGGTTCATCAACACCAGCCGCTCCTCGCTGGTGGTCGGCAACCCGCTGGTGGAAAACGGCCTGCTGCAGGGCTACAGCACCCTGGGCAACCGCAATACCCTGAGCCTCAACGGCACCCTGAACGCCGGCGGCGTGCTGGATCTGATCGCACCGAAGATAGACAGCCGCGGCGACGTCATCGTACAAGACTTCACCCACCGCAACGGCAGCGTAACCCCGGCGGCGATCAACGCCATCAGCGGCCATAACCGCGTGGCGCGCGACGGCAAGGTGCTGGCCAGCGAGCAACCGACGACCGCGCTGGACAGCTACTACCTCGGCAGCATGCAGGCCGGGCGCATCAACATCATCAACACCGCGCAAGGCAGCGGCGTGAAGCTGGCCGGCAAGCTGACCGCCGGCGACGAGCTCAAGGTGAAGGTCTACGACATTCGCAGCGAAAGCCGCGTTGAAGATGCCGGCAGCAACCGCAACGGCGGCGACAACTACCAGAACTACCGCGGCGGCATCTACGTCAACGATCGCAGCAGCAGCCAGAAGCTGATCCGCACCGAGCTGAAAGGCAAGAACATCAGCCTGGTGGCGGATAACCACGCACACCTCACCGCCACCGATATTCGCGGCGAAGACATTACCCTGCAGGGCGGCAAGCTGACGCTCGACGGCCAACAGCTGAAACAGACCCAGGGCCACACCGACAACCGCTGGTTCTACTCCTGGCAATACGACGTCACCCGCGAGCGCGAGCAGCAGCAGCAGGCGGGCAGCACCGTCGCCGCCAGCGGCAACGCCAAACTCGTCAGCACACGGGAGGACGTGACGCTGCTCGGCGCCAACGTCAGCGCCGATCGGGCGCTGAGCGTCAAAGCGGCGCGCGACGTGCACCTCGCCGGGCTGGTGGAGAAGGATAAGTCCAGCGAACGCGGCTACCAGCGCAACCACACCTCCAGCCTGCGCACCGGCAGTTGGAGCAGCAGCGACGAAAGCGAAAGCCTGAAGGCCAGCGAACTGCGCAGCCAGGGCGAACTGACGTTGAAAGCCGGCCGCAATGTCGCAACCCAGGGCGCCAGGGTCCACGCCCAGCGCGATCTGACGATCGACGCAGACAACCAGATCCAGATCGGGGTGCAAAAAACCGCCAACGCCAAAGCGGTGCGCGATGACAAAACCTCCTGGGGCGGCATCGGCGGCGGCGACAACAAGAACAACAGCAACCGCCGCGAAGTCAGCCACGCTTCCGAACTGACCAGCGGCGGCACGCTGCGCCTGAACGGCCAGCAGGGCGTTACCATCACCGGCAGCAAGGCGCGCGGCCAGAAAGGTGGCGAAGTCACCGCCACCCACGGCGGCCTGCGCATCGACAACGCGCTGAGCACCACCGTGGACAAAATCGACGCGCGCACCGGCACCGTGTTCAACATCACCAGCAGCTCGCACAAGGCCGACAACAGCTACCAGAGCAGTACCGCCAGCGAATTGAAGTCCGACACCAACCTGAAACTGGTCAGCCGTAAGGATACCAACGTGATCGGCAGCCAGGTCGCCAGCGGCGGCGAACTGAACGTCACCTCACAGACCGGCAACATCAACGTCAAGGCCGCCGAGCAGCAGCAGAACATCGACGAGCAGAAGACCGCGCTTACCGTCAACGGCTACGCCAAAGAAGCCGGCGACAAGCAATACCGCGCCGGTGTACGCATCGAACACACCCGCGACAGCGAGAAAACTACCCGCACCGAGAACCGCGGCGCCACCCTCAGCGGCGGCAGCGTGAAGCTCGAAGCGGATAAGGACGTGACCTTCAGCGGCTCCAAATTGGTCGCCGACAAAGGCGACGCCAGCGTCAGCGGCAATAAGGTTTCGTTCCTGGCGGCCGACGACAAAACCACCTCGAACACCGAGCAGACCAAGGTCGGCGGCGGTTTCTACTACACCGGCGGCATCGACAAGCTCGGCAGCGGCGTAGAGGCCGGTTACGAGAACAGCAAAACGCAGGCGCAGAGCAGCAAGGCCGTCACCTCCGGCAGCGACGTCAAAGGCAACCTGACTGTCAACGCCCGTGACAAACTGACCCAGCAAGGCGCGCAACACAGCGTCGGCGGCGCCTATCAAGAAAACGCCGCAGGCGTCGATCATCTGGCCGCCGCCGACACTACCAGCAGCACCACCACTAAAACCGACGTCGGCGTGAACATCGGCGCCAACGTCGATTACAGCGCCGTCACTCGTCCGGTCGAGCGTGCAGTCGGCAAGGCGGCCAAGCTGGACGCCACCGGCGTCATCAACGACATCGGCGGCATCGGCGCGCCTAACGTCGGCCTGGATATCGGCGCACAGGGCGGCAGCAGCGAAAAACGCAGCAGCAGCTCGCAGGCGGTGGTCAGCTCGGTGAAAGCCGGCAGCATCGACATCAACGTCAAAGGCGAAGTGCGCGATCAGGGCACGAAATATCAGGCGAGCAAAGGCGCGGTCACGCTGACGGCGGACAGCCACCGCAGCGAAGCCGCGGCGAACCGTCAGGACGAGCAGAGCCGCGACACCCGCGGCAGCGCCGGCGTGCGCGTCTACACCACCACCGGCAGCGATCTGACCGTGGACGCCAAGGGCGAAGGCGGCACTCAGCGCAGCAACAGCAGCGCGAGTCAGGCGGTGACCGGCTCGATCGACGCGGCCAACGGCATCAACGTCAACGTGAAAAAAGACGCGGTCTATCAGGGCACCGCGCTGAACGGGGGCAGCGGTAAAACCGCCGTCAACGCCGGCGGCGATATCCGTCTTGATCAGGCCAGCGACAAACAGAGCGAAAGCCACAGCGGCTTTAACGTCAAAGCCTCCGCCAAGGGCGGTTTCACTGCCGACAGTAAAAACTTCGGCGCCGGGTTCGGCGGCGGCACCCACAACAGCGAAAGCAGCAGCAGCACCGCGCAGGTCGGCAACGTCAGCGGCCAACAGGGTGTGGAGCTGAAGGCGGGCCGCGATCTGACGCTTAAAGGCACCGACGTCAAGAGCCGGGGCGACGTCACTCTGAGCGCGGGCAACCAGGTCGCGCTGCGGGCGGCGGAATCAACCCAAACGCGTAAGGAGAGCAAGCTGTCCGGCAATATCGATCTGGGCGCCGGCAGCAGCGACAGCAAGGAAAAAACCGGCGGCAGCCTCTCCGCCGGCGGCGCGTTCGACATCGCCAAGGTGAATGAGTCCGCGACAGAACGCCAGGGCGCCACTATCGCCTCAGACGGCAAGGTCACCCTGTCCGCCAACGGCAAAGGCGATGACGCGCTGCATCTGCAGGGCGCCAAAGTCAGCGGCGGCAGCGCCGCGCTCGAGGCGAAAAACGGCGGCATCCTGCTGGAGTCCGCCAAAAACGAGCAGCATAAGGACAACTGGAATCTGGGCATCAAAGCCAACGCCAGAGGCGGCCAAACGTTCAACAAGGACGCCGGCGGCAAGATCGATCCGAACACCGGCAAAGACACCCATACGCTGGGGGCCGGTCTGAAGGTCGGCGTGGAACAGCAGGATAAAACCACCCACGCCAACACCGGCATCACCGCGGGTGACGTGGCGATCAACAGCGGCAAGGACACCCGTCTCGCCGGGGCGCGCGTCGATGCCGACAGCGTCCAGGGCAAGGTGGGCGGCGATCTGCGCATTGAAAGCCGCAAAGACGTTGAGAAAGGCGTGAAGGTGGATGTGGATGCCGGCCTGAGCCACAGCAACGATCCGGGCAGCAGTATCACCTCCAAGCTGTCGAAGGTGGGCACGCCGCGCTACGCCGGTAAGGTGAAAGAGAAACTGGAGGCCGGGGTAAACAAAGTGGCCGACGCCACCACCGACAAGTACAACAGCGTGGCGCGTCGCCTCGATCCGCAGCAGGACACCACCGGCGCGGTCAGCTTCAGCAAGGCCGACGGCAAAGTCACGCTGCCGGCAACGCCGGCCGGTGAAAAACCGCAAGGCCCGCTGTGGGATCGCGGCGCACGTACCGTCGGCGGCGCGGTGAAAGACAGCATCACCGGTCCGGCCGGTCGCCAGGGGCACCTCAAGGTCAATGCCGACGTGGTGAACAACAACGCGGTTGGCGAGCAGTCGGCGATTACCGGCAAGAACGGCGTGGCGCTGCAGGTCGGCGGCCAAACCCAACTGACCGGCGGCGAGATCCGCAGCCAGCAGGGCAAGGTGGAACTGGGCGGCGGCAAGGTCAGCCAGCAGGACGTCAGCGGCCAGCGCTATCAGGGCGGCGGCCGCGTCGATGCGGCCGCCACGATCGGCGGGCTGTTAGGCGGCGCGGCGAAGCAAAGCGTCGACGGCAACGTGCCGTTCGCCAGCGGCCATGCTTCAACTCAGCAAGCGGACGCCAAAGCCGGGGTGTTCAGCGGCAAATAACGCGCCCCAACGCAACGCCCCCGGTTAAAGCCGGGGGCGTTTTTTTTACAGCGTGCTCGGGGTGTCTTCCCAGTCGCGATCGTCGTCCTTGGCATCCTGATCCAACACGTTGTAAGCCACGGCGCAGAACAGCGAGTTCAGGCGCTTCATGTCCCCCAACAATCCCAAATGCAACGAACTGGTCTCGATGCTCTGCACGTTTTGCTGGTGCAAACGATCGACGTGCGCGTGCGCGTAGCGGCGATCCAAAATGCGGAAGCGGTGCTTGGAACGGCGCAGGCGCTTGGCGCTGGTGACGTCGCCGGACAGGAACACCGACAGCCCCAGGCGCAGATTGCCGATCAGCCGTTCATGCAGCCCGTCCAGCTCCGCCAACCCTTCCGCCGAGAAGGCACGGCGCGCGGCGTGCGACTTGGCGCCCACGTCGCCGGCCATGCGCTCGATGATGTCGCCCGCCTGTTCCAGGTTGAGCGCCATTTCGATGATCTCCGCCCAGCGGCGCGAATCTTCCTCGCCCAGATCTTCCTTCTGGATCTGCGCCAGATACAGCTTGATGGCGGTGTACAGCACATCGACGTCATCGTCGAGGCGCCGCACCTCTTTATCGACCCCCTGCTTACCGTGCAGCACCTCACGTTGCAGGATCATCATGTGTTCCACCACGTCGCCCATGCGCAGCGTTTCGCGCGCCGCGTTGGCCAACGCCAGCGTCGGCGTGTCCAGCGCGCTGGCGTCCAGATGGCGCGGCCGCATGCGCGGATCGTCGGCCGCTTCGTCGACGATCAGCCGTTCGCACAGCGTCGCCATCGGCCCGGCCAGCGGGATCATCACCAGGCAGCGGATCAGGTTGTAGAACACGTGGAAATAGATCACCAGCTCTTCGCTGCCGCCCGGCAGTTGAGCCATCAAATCCGCCAGATAGGAGACGAACGGCAGCACCAGTATGCAGCCCACCAGCTTGAACAGCAGGCTGCCGAGCGCCACGCGCCGCCCCGCGGCGTTCTGGCCGCTGGCGTTGATCATCGCCAGCAGGCCGCTGCCGAGGTTGGCGCCGATCACCAGACAGAGCGCCACCTTCAGCGAAATCACGCCGGATGCGGTCAGGGTGGCGGTCAGCAGCACCGCCGCCAGGCTGGAATAGCTGACGATGGCGAACAGCGCGCCGGTCAGGGCATCCAGCATCACGTCGCCGGTCAGCGACGAGAACAGCACTTTCACCCCGGCCGCCTGGGTGATCGGCGTGGCGGCGGCGACGATCAGCTCCAGCGCCAGCACGATCAGCCCAAGGCCGATCAGGACGCGTCCGATCTGGCCGATCCGCATCTGTTTGCGGCTGAGGAACAGGAAGACGCCGACCAGGATCAGCAGCGGCGACAGCCAGGAAAGATCGAAGGTCAGCACGCGCGCCATCAGCGCGGTGCCGACGTCGGCGCCCAGCATGATCACCAGCGCAGGCGCCAGCCCCACCAGCCCCTGCGCGACGAAAGAGGTCACCAGCAGCGCGGTGGCGTTGCTGCTTTGCACCAGCGCGGTCACGCCGATGCCGGAAACGAACGCCAGCGGTTTTTTCTCAACGCTGTCGCTCAACACGCGCCGCAGATTGGCGCCGTAAACCCGCATGATCCCGGTGCGCACGATGTGGGTGCCCCACACCAACAGCGCCACGGACGAAAGCAGGTGAAGAAGGGTCAGCACGGAA
The DNA here is from genome assembly GCF_052166775.1 of Serratia sp. CY74737. Lineage (NCBI taxonomy): Bacteria > Pseudomonadati > Pseudomonadota > Gammaproteobacteria > Enterobacterales > Yersiniaceae > Serratia > Serratia sp. CY74737. The sequence continues at coordinate 21,950 of NZ_JBJNOF010000006.1, read as the reverse complement.
GATACGCTCCATTAACGCCCGGCCAAAGGAGGCTGATACCCGATGCTTGTCACGCGACGCAGAGAGGCGAGCCAAAGGATGACGGATACAGCGCGCGGTCCCGCCTGCCGGGCGTGGGTCTGGCAGGACAGCGGGCGGGCGGCAGACCGCAGAAGAGAAGGGTTAATGCGGCGGCGGGAAGGCCCCGGCGCCGCGCTGCGAAGTCATGCAACTTCCCGCAATACAACAGGTTCCAAGTGTAGCCCAATTTCCGCGCCGTCGGGCCGCAGGTCGGCCACCGAACGATTGAGCACGTCAACCAGCAATTCTACCTCGCAAACCTGAATCCGATACCGTACCACATTCCCGAGCAAACTGTGACCCAGGATCACCCCGCCGATCCCCTGTCCGGCCGGCAACAGGCCGATCGATTCGGGGCGGATCGCCACCTTGCCGACATAGCTGCGCCCGGTCAAGCGGCCGGCCTGTTCGGCGCTCAGCAGGTTGTAGTTGCCGATAAACCCGGCGGCGAAGGCATCCGCCGGCTGGGTATACAGGGTTTCCGCATCGCCGCTCTGCACGATCTGCCCCTTGTTCATCAGCACGATGCGATCCGACAGGGTCAGCGCCTCTTCCTGATCGTGGGTGACGAAGATCGCCGTCAGGTTCAGCTCGCGCTGAATGCGCCGGATCTGCTCGCGCAGGTGTTTGCGAATACGCGCATCCAGCGCCGACAGCGGTTCGTCGAGCAGCAGCAGACGCGGGCGAGTGACCAGCGATCGCGCCAACGCCACGCGCTGACACTGGCCGCCCGACAGCTGATGCGGATAGCGCTTCGCCAAATCGCTCAGCTCCACCAGCGCCAGCGCCTCCTGCACCCGCTGGCCGATCTGCCCGGCCGCCAGCTTCTGCATTTTCAGGCCGAAGGCCACGTTGCCTTCCACCGTCATATTGGGAAACAGCGCATAACTTTGAAACACCATGCCGATGCCGCGCTTTTGCGGCGCCAGCGGCACCAGATCCTGGCCCTGCAGCAAAATGTGCCCGCTGTCGACCGGGGTCAGGCCGGCCAGACAACGCAGCAACGTCGATTTGCCGCAGCCGCTAGGCCCCAGCAGGGTGACGAACTCCCCCTCTTCGGCGGTGAAATCGATATCCTGAAACACTTGGGTCTGGCCATAGTGTTTGTTCAGGCGGGTGACGTTGAGATAAGCCATCGGGTTAGCCCTTGTTTTTATTCAGCAGGTTCGCCAGCCAGGTGACGAGCAGCACCACGGCGAAATAGGAGATGACCAGCGCGCTGGTAAAGTGCCCGCTGCCGTTGCGCATATTGAACAGATAGACCTGCAGCGTTTCATACTGGCTGCCCACCAGCAGATTGGCGAACACGAACTCGCCGATCAGGAACGAAAACGACAGCAGCACGGCGATCGTTCCGCCCTTGCGCAGGTTCGGCAGCACCACCCACAGCGCCGCCTGCCAGGTGCTGGCGCCGAGCAGGTGCGCGGCGTCCATCAGATCGCGCAGGTTGATCGCCTGCATGTTGTTGCTGATGGCGCGGTAGATAAACGGCAGCGCGATGGTGAAATAGCAGCCCACCAAAATCCAGGGGGTGCCGAGCAGCGGCAGCGGATCGGCGGCGAACAGCTGCATCAGCCCCACCGCCGACACCACCGGCGGCACGGCGAACGGCAGCAGGATCAGCACGTTCATCACCGCGTCAAGCCTAGGGAAGTAGTAAGCGATCACAAACATCGCCGGCAGGATCACCACCACCGACAGCAGCAACGTGCCAAAGCAGATCAGCAGCGAGTGCCACAGCGCCAGCAAAAAGCGCGAATCGCTCCACAGCGCCGTCAGCCACTTCAGGGTAAAACCGTCCGGCAAAATGGTGGCGCCCCACTGGGTGGCCAGCGCGTAAACCAGCGTCGCCGCCAGCGGCAGCAGCAGAATCAACAGCAGCAGGCCGGTCACCGTGCGGTGGTACAGGCGTTCAACACGCGACATGAGCATTCTCCATCCGATTATGAGCGCGCATTGAGGTAGCTCCTGCGCAGCATCCATTGGTGGATCACCGTGATAAACGCCATCATCGCCACCAGCAGCATCGCCAACGCGCTGGCCAGGTTCGGATCGAGGGAGATGTCCCCCGCCACCAGCGCCGAGATGCGGATCGGGATCACGTTGAAGTTGCCGGTGGTCAGCGCGTACACCGTGGCGTAGGCGCCCAGCGCGTTGGCCAGCAGGATGACGAAGGTGCCCATCAGCGCCGGCGCCAACACCGGCAGGCCGATATGCCGCCAGTAGCGCCAGGGGCCGGCGCCGAGCAGCGCCGCCGACTCACGCCAATCGGCGCGCAGCGCATCGAACGCCGGATACAGCAACAGCACGCCCAACGGGATCTGGAAGTAGGTATACAGCACGATCAGGCCGCTCTTCGAATAGAGGTTGAAGCTCTCCATCAAACCGTATTTGCGCAGCAGCAGCGTCAGGCAGCCGTTCAACCCCAACAGAATGACGAAGGCGAACGCCAGCGGCACCCCGGCGAAGTTGCTGGTCATGTTGGTGAACGACATCACGAAGTCATGAAAGCGGGTCTGGCCGAGCTGGCGAAGTGAGTAACTGCCCACTAATGCGATCAGCAAGCCGTAGACGCTCGACCACAGCGAGATCTCCAGCGAGAACTGAAAGGCCTGCAGGTAGAACGGCGACGTGAGGATATCGACATAGTTGCCCCATCCCCAGCCGCTGCTCTCGCTGAAAAAGCTGTGAACCGCGATCCACACCAGCGGGGCGATCTGAAACGCGCCGAACAGCACGATAAACGGCAGCAGGCACAGTGCGGCGATCCATTTGGTTTTGCTGTTCATCGCGCATCCTGCGCCAGCAGCGCCCGGCAGCGCGGCTTGTCGTGCGGCGCCTGCAACAGATCGCAGATCGTGCCGCACAGCTCGGTTTGCTGCGGATCGGCGTCGTCCAGGCTGAAGCCCGCGCCGAACACGAACAGCGGCACCTGGCGCTCTTCTGGCAACACACCGCCGTGGCTGCGATCGTCGTTCATGCCGTGGTCGGCGGTAACCAGCACCTGATAACCGGCCGCCAGCCACTCGGGCAGATAGCGCGACAGCGAGCCGTCGGCGCGGCGCGCCGCGTTGCGGTACTGCGGCGAAGAGAGGCCGAAGCGGTGCCCGGCGTCGTCGATGTTCATCGGGTGGATCAGCAGGAAATCCGGCTGATGACGCTGGCGCAGGCTTTCGGCGTCGTCGAACAGATGGCTGTCGGGATAGCCGTCGTCATAATAGAAATGGCCGTGCTGAATCGGCAGCTCGGGAGCGTCGGTGTGGCGGTCGCGCGCGGCGTCGAACGGCGTGCGGTTATACAATTCGCTGAACCAATGATACGCGGCGGCGGCGGTGGTCAGCCCGGCGGCGCGCGCGTAATGAAACACGCTTTGTTGATGAGAAAGGCGCGAGACGTGGTTGTGCACCACACCGCTCTCCACCGGCGTGACGCCGGTGAGGATGCATTCATACAGCGGCCGGGAGAGCGAGGGCAACTCGCTCTCCAGCAGGTACAACCGCCCGCGTCCCGCCGCGCATTCGGCCTGCAGATACCCCATGGCGTCGTGCGCCACCCGGTAGTTGAGGCCGTCCAGCAGCACGAGGATCGTTTTCATGGTGCGTTAACTCACTGCTGCATAAACATAATGACGTTTTCCTGCCACAGGCGCGGCAGCGCTTTGGCGCTCTGTTCCCAGGCCGCCGGATCGGCGATCGGGTGCGCATTCTTGTACTGCTCGGCCGGCAGCAGCTTGGCCTTGACGTCGTCCGGCAGCGTCAGATGTTCGGCGCGGATCGGGCGGGCATAGCCGCGCGCCAGGTTGATCTGGCCGGCGTCGGAGAAGATGTATTCGCGCGCCAGTTTGGCGGCGTTCGGGTGCTTGGCGTATTTGTTGATGATGGTGGTGTAGCCGGAGGTGATCGAGCCGTCCGACGGGATCAGCACTTCAAAGCGAGTTTTGTCGATCTGATCGCGGTAGTTCAGGCCGTTGAAGTCCCACACCACGCCAACCTGCACTTCCCCTTTCTCCAGCGATGCGATCACCGGGTTACTCAGGCTCAGGCGGCCGGCCTTGGCCAGCTTGCCGAAGAATTCCAGGCCCGGCTTGAGGTTTTTCTCGTTGCCGCCCATGGCGTAGGTGGCCGCCAGCACGCCGCTGGCCGCCTGCGACGCGGTACCGACGTCGCCGATGGTGACCTGATAGCTGCCCTTGAGCAGATCGGCCCAGCTGTGCGGGATGTCTTTTACCTGCTGCTTGTTGATGATGAAGGCGATGGTGCCGGTGTAAGCCAGCGCCCAGTGGCCGTCTTTGTCTTTCGCCCACTCCGGCACCTGATCCCAGGTAGACGGTTTGTACGGCTGCGTTACCCCCTTCTGCACCGCCACCGGGCCGAAGGCCGCGCCGACGTCACCGATGTCCGCCGTGGCGTTGTTCTTTTCCGCATCAAATTTGGCGATCTCCTGCGCGGAGCTCATGTCGGTATCGACATGCTTCAGGCCGTACTTGCTCAACAGATCTTGCCAGGTGCCTTTCCAGTTGGCCCAGCTGTCCGGCATGCCGACGCTGTTGACTTCGCCTTCTTTCTTCGCGGCCTGCTCCAGCGCCGCCAGATCGGTATCCGCGGCCCAGCTCATCTGGCTGGATAACACGATGGCACTGGTTAACACAGAAGCGCACAAACGTTTCATAACTGATGCTCCAGGTGGTAGTGTGGGGATGGCTGGACTAGTCCAGCAAGGACCAAACCAATCTAACGGACGAATGTGATAATTATATGTCAGCTTAAAAAAGCGACAGTTTTATCACCCATTGCAACGGCGAAAACGCGACGCTGGTCTACCTTAAGGAAGGCCAAACGCACTGAAACGGGACACCCGCTGTATGAGTGAAGCACCGACGACCGTCGCCACCATCTGCCAAACGCTGAGCGCCCGCATCACCGCCGGCGAGTTCGCCGTGGACGGCAAGCTGCCCTCCGAACGCGCCCTGAGCGAGCAATTCGCCACCACCCGCATTACCTTGCAGGAGGCGCTCGGCCAGTTGGAGGCGCAGGGCGTCATCTACCGCCAGGTGCGGCGCGGCTGGTTCATCTCGCCGCCACGTTTGATCTACAACCCGCTGCAGCGCAGCCATTTTCACGCCATGGCGCAGCAGCAGGGGCGCGCCGCGCATACCGAAGCGATCGACAGCGCGGTCGTCACGCTCGACGCGCCGCTGGCCGGCCGCCTGGCGCTGCCTCCCGGCGCGCAGGCCTATCGCATTCGCCGGCTGCGCTACATCGACGGACGCGCGGTGCTGTACTGCGAGCACTATCTCAATCCGGCCTATTTCCCCGGCATTCTGGACGAAGATCTGACCCAGTCGCTGACCGCGCTGTACGCCGCGCGCTACGGCATTCACTACGGCCGGGTGCGTTTCGACATGCTGCCCACCCTGCTGCCGCAGCAGGCCGCCGCCATGCTGAAGGTGACCTACGGCAGCCCGGCGCTGTTCATTACGCGGGTGAATCGCGATCAGCACGACAGGGTGATCGATTGCGACCTGGAGTATTGGCGGTACGACGCGCTACACATCGATGTGGAAGCGCTGTAAATGACAAGGGCGCATCGCTGCGCCCTTAAAGAGGAAAGTCAGTCGGCGTCGTAGCCGAGGTTTGGCGCCAGCCAGCGCTCGACCTCGCTCACGCTCATCCCTTTACGCGCCGCGTAGTCTTCCACCTGATCGCGCTGGATCTGCGCCACCGCGAAGTACTTGCTCTCGGGGTGACTGAAGTACCAGCCGGATACCGCCGCCCCCGGCCACATGGCGAAGGACTCCGTCAGTTCCATACCGGTGTGGCGGTTGACGTCCAACAGCTGCCAGATGGTCGCTTTTTCGGTGTGCTCCGGGCAGGCCGGGTAGCCCGGCGCCGGCCGGATGCCCTGATAGTTTTCCCGGATCAGCTCCTCGTTGCTCAGGCTCTCGTCGGCGGCATAGCCCCAGTGCAGCTTGCGCACCTGTTCGTGCAGGTATTCGGCGAAGGCCTCCGCCAAACGATCCGCCAGCGCCTTGACCATGATTTTGTTGTAATCGTCGTGCTGCGCGTCGTACGCCGCCGCCAGCGCGTCTTCCTCCAGCCCGCCGGTCACCGCGAAGGCGCCGAAGTAGTCGGCTTTGCCGCTGCTTTTCGGCGCCACAAAGTCCGCCAGGCAGTAGTTCGGGAAGTCGGTTTTTTCCGTCTGTTGCCGCAGATGGCGGCTCACCGCCAGCACCTCGTCACGCCGTTCGTCGCGGTATACCTCCACGTCGTCGCCGACGCGGTTGGCCGGGAACAGGCCGTAAACGCCGCGCGGGTTGAGGCTGCGCTCGGCGGCCAACCGATCCAGCATCTGATTGGCGTCATGGAACAGGCGCTTGGCCTCTTCCCCCACCACTTCATCCTCGAGGATGCGCGGGTATTTGCCCGCCAGCGACCAGGTCATGAAAAAAGGCGTCCAGTCGATATAGTGGCGCAGCGTCTCGATGCCGGCCGACACCGGAAACACGCCAAGCTGCCGCGGCGCCGGCGGCTGATAGTCGGCCCAGTTCAGCGCCATGGCGTTGGCGCGCGCCTTGTGCAAATCGACCGGCGGCGTGCGCGGCTTTTTGCGCGCGTGTTGAATGCGCACCGTTTCATACTCTTTGCGGGTGCGCGCCACGAACTCGTCGCGCTGGGTGGCGGACAGCAGCGCCGACACCACGCCCACGGTGCGCGAGGCGTTTTGCACGTAGGTGGTCGGGCCGCTGTAGTTCTGCTCGATTTTCACCGCGGTGTGCGCTTTGGAGGTGGTGGCGCCGCCGATCAGCAGCGGCAGCGTAAAGCCCTGGCGCTCCATCTCTTTGGCCACGTTGACCATCTCGTCCAGCGACGGCGTGATCAGCCCCGACAGGCCGATGATGTCGACGTTCTCCTCGCGCGCGGTGCGCAGGATTTTCTCCGTCGGCACCATCACGCCAAGATCGACGATTTCATAGTTGTTGCACTGCAGCACCACGCCGACGATGTTCTTGCCGATGTCGTGCACGTCGCCTTTCACCGTCGCCAACAGGATTTTGCCCGCGGAGGTGCCCTGCTGCTTGCTGGCCTCGATGTACGGTTCCAGGTAGGCCACCGCCTGCTTCATCACGCGGGCGGATTTCACCACCTGCGGCAGGAACATCTTGCCCTCGCCGAACAGATCGCCGACCACGTTCATCCCCGCCATCAGCGGCCCTTCGATCACTTCGATCGGGCGTTCGGCCTGCTGCCGCGCTTCTTCGGTGTCCAGTTCGATAAACTCGGTGATGCCCTTCACCAGCGAATACTCCAGCCGCTTTTCCACCGGCCAACCGCGCCACTCCGCCTGCTGCACCGCCGCTTCACCGTCTTTGCTGCCGCGGTACTTTTCCGCCAGCTCCAGCAGGCGTTCGGTGCCGTCCTCGCGACGGTTGAGGATCACGTCCTCTACCGCCTCGCGCAGCTCGCCAGGCAGATCGTCGTAAATCGCCAGCTGCCCGGCGTTGACGATGCCCATGTCCATGCCGTTGCGAATGGCGTGATACAGGAACACCGCGTGGATCGCCTCACGCACCGGATCGTTGCCGCGGAACGAGAACGACACGTTGGACACGCCGCCGGAGATCATCGCGTGCGGCAGGTGAGTTTTGATGTCGGCGCAGGCTTCGATAAAGTCGACGGCGTAGTTGTTGTGCTCTTCGATGCCGGTGGCGACGGCGAAGATGTTCGGGTCGAAAATGATGTCTTCCGGCGGGAAACCGACGCGTTCGGTCAAAATTTTATAGGCGCGGCGACAGATCTCGAACTTGCGCTCGCGGGTGTCCGCCTGGCCCACTTCGTCGAACGCCATCACCACCACCGCGGCGCCATAGCGGCGCACCAGCCGGGCGTGGTGGATAAAGGCCTCTTCGCCCTCCTTCATCGAGATCGAGTTGACGATGCCCTTGCCCTGAATGCACTTCAGGCCTTTCTCGATAACGGACCACTTGGAGGAGTCGATCATGATCGGCACCCGGGCGATATCCGGCTCGCCGGCGATCAGGTTGAGGAAACGCACCATCGCCGCTTCGGCGTCGAGCATCCCCTCGTCCATGTTGATATCGATGATCTGCGCGCCGCTCTCCACCTGCTGGCGCGCCACGTCGAGCGCCTCGTTGTATTTCTCTTCTTTGATCAGGCGTTTGAAACGTGCCGAACCGGTGACGTTGGTGCGCTCGCCGACGTTAACGAACAGGGTGCTGGCGTCGATGGTCAACGGTTCCAGACCGGCCAGGCGGCAGGCGACCGGGATATCCGGCAGCCGGCGCGGCGGCACGCCCTCGACCGCCTTGGCCATCGCGGCGATATGTTCCGGCGTGGTGCCGCAGCAGCCGCCGATAATATTGAGGAAGCCGGCCTGCGCCCACTCCCCGACCTGGCGCGCCATCTCGGCCGCATCCAGATCGTACTCGCCGAAGGCGTTCGGCAAACCGGCGTTCGGGTGCGCGGTGACGTAGGTCTCCGAGATGCGCGCCAGCTCGGCGACGTACTGACGCAGCTCATCCGGCCCCAGGGCGCAGTTCAGGCCGAAGGTCAGCGGCTTGACGTGGCGCAGCGAATTGTAAAACGCTTCGGTGGTCTGGCCGGACAGGGTGCGGCCGGAGGCGTCGGTGATGGTGCCGGAAATCATGATCGGCAGTTCCACCCCCAGCGCTTCGAATTCGGTTTCCACCGCAAAAGCGGCGGCCTTGGCGTTGAGGGTGTCGAAGATGGTCTCGATCATGATCAGATCGACGCCGCCTTCCACCAGCGCGCGGGTCGATTCGCGGTAAGCCGCCACCAGTTCATCGAACGAGATGTTGCGGAACGCCGGATCGTTGACGTTCGGCGAGATGGACGCGGTGCGGTTGGTCGGCCCCAACACCCCGGCGACATAGCGCGGTTTTTCCGGCGTGCGCGCCGTCCATTCGTCGGCGCAGGCGCGCGCCAGGCAGGCGGCCTGATAGTTAATCTCGGCGGACAGCGACTCCATATGGTAGTCGGCCATGGCGATGGAGGTGGAGTTGAAGGTATTGGTCTCAAGGATATCGGCGCCCGCCTCGAGATAGGCGTAATGAATGGCGGTGATCACTTCCGGCTTGGTCAGCACCAGCAGATCGTTATTGCCTTTCAGATCGCTGCGCCAGTCGGCGAAACGCTCACCGCGGAAATCGCGCTCATCCAGACGGTAGCTCTGGATCATGGTGCCCATGCCGCCGTCCAACACCAAAATGCGCTGCGCTAACTGGCGGCGCAGTTGTTCTACTCGATTCGTCACTGTAACCCCTTCCATTGCCATCCAGCCCATTGCTCAACTGCCGCAAAAACCAACGAGTCATCCTAGCACAGCTTGTAAGGACAAAGGGCCAGGCGACAATTGAGAGTTTTTCAGGTTGTGCGCCAACACCTCCGATGAGCTGACGGCGACTTGCAATTCATCGACAAAAAACGAAAATGAATTCCATCATACGGAAAAAGGAATCTCATCCATGGCCACTCCTGCTCCCGCCAAGCGCGGCAAGAAGCCCCGCGCAGCAGCCCCCGCCGCCAGTGCGGCGACCGGTCAGGTACAATCGTTGACCCGTGGCCTGAAACTGTTGGAATACATTTCGGAAGCCCAGGGCAACGTGGCGCTGACCGATCTGGCCCAGCAGGCCGGCCTGCCGAACTCCACCACTCACCGCCTGCTCACCACCATGCAGCAGCAGGGATTCGTGCGCCAGGTCGGCGATCTCGGCCTGTGGACCATCGGCTCGCACGCCTTTGTGGTCGGCAGCAGCTTCCTGCAAAGCCGCAACCTGCTGGCGATGGTGCATCCGACGCTGCGCCGCCTGATGGAGGAGTCCGGCGAAACCGTCAACCTGGCGGTGCTGGATACCAGCGAGTACCAGGCGATCATCATCGATCAGGTGCAGTGCACGGCGCTGATGCGCATGTCGGCGCCGATCGGCGGCAAACTGCCGATGCACGCCTCCGGTGCCGGCAAAGCGTTCCTCGCCACCCTGCCGGACGATCAGGTGACCAAACTGCTGCACAAGAAAGGCATGCACACCTACACGCCGCATACCCTGACGCCGCACAACCTGAAAGAGGGGCTGGCGCAGATCCGCAAACAGGGCTTCTCCTTTGACGACGAAGAGCACGCGCTCGGCCTGCGCTGCGTGGCGGCCTGCATCTTCGACGAGCACCGCGAAGCCTTCGCCGCCATTTCCATCTCCGGCCCGGTGTCGCGCATCACCGACGATCGCGTGATCGAGCTGGGCGCGCTGGTGATCCACGCGGCGAAAGAGATCAGCCTGGCCTACGGCGGCGTGCGCTAATCCTGCCCATCCGAGGGGCGCCCCAGTGCGCCCCTGCTCCCCTGCCATGCTCTGTTGTCAGCATGTAACAGGCTGTCGGCATCCTGTTTAGCGCACAGGAAAAAAGCTTGAAGCCGATCACAGTTAGCGATCCTCACGGCGAAAGCCCATTGCAACCGCTCAAACTTCCTTCGACAATGTTACCGATAACATGTTACCGGTAACAATCAAACTGAACGAAGGTAACGTCACCCGGTGTTTTGGAGCCAAGCCATGACCAACAATCAAAATCGCATTTACGTCGTTATGGGCGTTTCCGGCAGCGGCAAGTCCGCCGTCGCCGCCGCCGCGGCCCGCCAACTCTCTGCCGGCTTCCTCGACGGCGACTTCCTGCACCCGCGCAGCAACATCCTGAAGATGGCCGCCGGGGAAGCGTTGAACGATGACGATCGCGCCCCGTGGCTGGCCGCGCTCAACGACGCCGCCTTCGCCATGCAGCGCACCAACAACGTGTCGATCATCGTCTGTTCGGCGTTGAAAAAGCAGTATCGCGACCGCCTGCGCGCCGGCAACGGCAACCTGTCATTCATCTATCTGCACGGCGAGTTCCCGGTGATCGAATCGCGCCTGGCGGCGCGCAACGGCCACTTCTTCAAGCCGCAGATGCTGGTCACCCAGTTCGCCGCGCTGGAGCAACCGGGCGCCGACGAAAGCGACGTGATGGCGATCGACATCAACCAGCCGCTGGACGCGGTGATCGCCGATACCGTGCGCCATATCCAGAGCTTCCTGCCGCAGGACGTGTGCGCGTGAGTACCGTAACGCTGGTCGGTACCGCAGTCGGCTCGGTTTTACTGCTGTTATTCCTGGTGATGAAAGCGCGCATGCACGCCTTCGTCGCGCTGATGCTGGTGTCCATCGCCGCCGGCATTTTCTCCGGCATGCCGCTGGAACACATCGCCGACACCATGCAAAAAGGCATGGGCGACACGCTGGGCTTCCTGGCGATCGTGGTGGCGCTCGGGGCGATGTTCGGCAAGATCCTGCATGAGGTCGGCGCGCTCGATCAAATTGCGGCGCAATTGCTGAAACGATTCGGACAAAGCAAGGCGCACTACGCGCTCGGCATCGCCGGGCTGATCTGCGCGCTGCCGCTGTTCTTCGACGTGGCGGTGGTGCTGCTGATCGGCATCGTGTTCGCCGTGGCGCGCCGCACCGACGGCAATATCGTCAAGCTGGCGATCCCGCTGTTCGCCGGTGTGGCCGCCGCCGCCTCCTTCCTGCTGCCGGGGCCGGTGCCGATGCTACTGGCGTCGCAGATGAAGGCCGATTTCGGCTGGATGATCGCCATCGGCCTGGTGGCGGCGGTGATCGGCATGCTGATCGCCGGCCCGCTGTACGGCAGCTTTATCAGCCGTTTCGTCAACTGGCCGATGCCGCCGGAAGAGAATGAACCGACGCTGACCAAGGGCAATCTGCCGTCGTTCGGCTTCAGCCTGGCGCTGGTGCTGTGCCCACTGGTGCTGGTCGGCATGAAAACCATCGGCGCGCGGCTGGTCACCCCCGGCTCGCAGCTGCAGCAGTGGCTGGAGTTTATCGGCCACCCGTTCACCGCCATCCTGCTGGCCTGCCTGATCGTGATTTACGGTCTGGCGAAGCCGCGCGGCATGAGCAACGAACAGACGCTGGCCATCTGCTCCGCTGCGGTGCAACCGGCCGGGATCATCCTGCTGATGACCGGCGCCGGCGGGGTGTTCAAGCAGATCCTGGTGGATTCCGGCGTAGGGCCGGCGCTAGGTGACGCCATGATCGGCGCCGGCCTGCCGATCGCCGTGGCCGCCTTTGCGCTCTCCGCCATGGTGCGAGTGATTCAGGGCTCGGCCACCGTCGCCTGCCTGACCACCGTCGGCCTGGTGCTGCCGGTCACCAGCCAGCTCGGATTGAACGGCGGGCAACTGGCCGCGCTGGCCATCTGCATCGCCGGCGGCTCCATCGTGCTGAGCCACGTCAACGACGCCGGCTTCTGGCTGTTCGGCAAATTCACCGGCGCCAACGAACTGCAAACGCTGAAAACCTGGACGGTGATGGAAACCATTCTGGGCAGCGTCGGCGGCACCATCGGCATGATTGCATTCACGATGTTTTAAATCCTAAATCGCCCCCGGCCTTGCACACCAGGGCTGCAAATCACCCCCGGGGGCACCGCCACAGGCAGCGACTATAACAACAGCAATGTGAGGAAGGCATGATTAATCCAACCTTGTCCCGTGTCACACAGCGCATCATCGACCGTTCCCAGGCCAGCCGCGCCGCCTATCTGGCGCGTATCGAGGCGGCCCGCTCCCAAACCGTCCACCGCGCGCAGCTCGCCTGCGGCAACCTGGCCCACGGCTTCGCCGCCTGTCAGCCCGATGACAAGGCGTCGCTGAAAAACATGGTGCGCAGCGATATCGCCATCATCACCGCTTACAATGACATGCTGTCGGCCCACCAGCCGTACGAACACTACCCGCAGCGGCTGAAGCAGGCGCTGAAGGCGGTGGGCGCCGTGGGCCAGGTGGCCGGCGGCGTGCCGGCGATGTGCGACGGGGTGACGCAGGGGCAGGACGGCATGGAACTGTCGCTGATGAGCCGCGACGTGATCGCCATGTCGGCCGCCGTCGGCCTGTCGCACAATATGTTCGACGGCGCGCTGTTCCTCGGCATCTGCGACAAGATCGTGCCGGGGCTGGTGATGGCCGCCCTCTCCTTCGGCCACCTGCCCGCGCTGTTCGTGCCGGCCGGCCCGATGAGCAGCGGCCTGCCGAACAAGGAAAAAGTGCGCGTGCGCCAGCTGTACGCCGAGGGCAAGGCCGACCGCTTGGCGCTGCTGGAGGCCGAGGCGGCCTCTTATCACGGCATCGGCACCTGCACCTTCTACGGCACCGCCAACACCAACCAGATGGTGATGGAGGTGATGGGTCTGCATCTGCCGGGCGCCTCCTTCGTCCATCCGGACACGCCGCTGCGCGACGCGCTGAACGATGCCGCCGCGCGCCAGGTGACCCGACTGACCGATACCGCCGGCAACTACCTGCCGATCGGCCGCCTGGTGGACGAGAAAGTGGTGGTGAACGGCATCGTCTCGCTGCTGGCCACCGGCGGCTCCACCAACCTGACCATGCATCTGGTGGCGATGGCGCGGGCGGCGGGCATCATCATCACCTGGGACGATTTCTCGGAGCTGTCGGAGGCGGTGCCGCTGCTGTGCCGCATCTACCCGAACGGCCCGGCCGACATCAACCAATTCCAGGCCGCCGGCGGCGTGCCGCTGGTGGTGCGCGAACTGCTGCAACACGGCCTGCTGCACGAAGACGTGCACACCGTGGCCGGTTTCGGCCTGCGCCGCTACACCCAGGAACCGTGGCTGGACAACGGCCAATTGATATGGCGCGAAGGCGTGGCCGGCTCGCTCGACGCCAGCGTGATCGCCAGCGTGGCCCAGCCGTTCGAACATCATGGCGGCACCAAAGTGATGGCCGGCAATCTGGGCCGCGCAGTGATGAAAACCTCGGCGGTGCCCGCCGATAACCAGATCATCGAAGCGCCTGCGGTGGTGTTCGACAGCCAGCACGATATTGTGCCGGCGTTCGAAGCCGGCAAGCTGGATCGCGATTGCGTGGTGGTGGTGCGCTTCCAGGGGCCGCAGGCCAACGGCATGCCGGAGCTGCACAAGCTGATGCCGCCGCTGGGCGTGTTGATGGATCGCGGCTTCAAAGTGGCGCTGGTTACCGACGGCCGCCTGTCCGGCGCCTCCGGCAAGGTGCCTTCCGCCATTCACGTCACCCCGGAAGCCTATACCGGCGGCCTGCTGGCGAAAGTGCGCGACGGCGATCCGATCCGCGTCAACGGCCGCAGCGGCGAGCTGCAGGTGCTGGTCGACGCCGACGAGTTGGCGCGGCGCACGCCTTGCCAACCCGATCTGAGCGCCGAACACATCGGCTGCGGCCGCGAGCTGTTCGGCGCGCTGCGCAGCCAGCTGTCAGGCGCCGAGCAGGGCGCCTGCTGCATCAAATTTTAATCGATAGCCTGGCCGCATCGCCGCCTGGCGGCGGCCACAGAGGAGAACGTCAGCATGAACAAGTGGACAACAAGCGCCGAGCAGATCCTGACGGCGGGGCCGGTAGTGCCGGTCATCGTGATCAACAAGCTGGAACATGCGGTGCCGCTGGCGAAAGCGCTGGTCGCCGGCGGCGTGCGGGTGCTGGAGGTGACGCTGCGCACCGCCTGCGCCATGGACGCCATTCGCGCCATCGCCCAAGAGGTGCCGGAAGCGATCATCGGCGCCGGTACGGTGATCAATCCGCAGCAGCTGCGGGAAGTGACCGAGGCCGGCGCTCAATTCGCCATCAGCCCGGGGTTGACCGACGAGCTGCTCAAAGCCGCCACCGCCGGTTCCATTCCCCTTATACCGGGCATCAGCACCGTTTCCGAGCTGATGCAGGGCATGGATTACGGCCTGCGCGAGTTTAAATTCTTCCCGGCGGAAGCCAACGGCGGCGTAAAAGCGCTGCAGGCGATCGGCGGCCCGTTCCCGCAGGTGCGCTTCTGCCCGACCGGCGGCATCTCACCGGACAATTACCGCAGCTATCTGGCGCTGAAAAGCGTGCTGTGCATCGGCGGCTCCTGGCTGGTGCCGGCGGACGCGCTCGAAAGCGGCGACTACGCGCGCATTACCGAACTGGCGCGCGCCGCCGTCGCGGGCGCTCAGGCCTGATTTACATCGCAGCGGTGGCGGCCGGCAGCGCCGCCCCGCAGCGCTGGCTGAACCGCTGCTTCTTGCGATAAGCGAACACGTCTTCCACATGCCCCTCGCGGATGCGCTGCTGCAACCCGCGCCAATACTCCGCGGTAAACAGATCGCTGTGCAACTCTTCAAACACCTGCCGAATGCGCCGATCGCCGCACAGGAAGTGGCGGAACTCTTCCGGGAACACATCGTTGGGCGCGATGCTGTACCACGGCTCGCTGGCCAGCTCGTCCTCCGGATAACGCGGCGGCGGAATGTCGCGGAAGTTGACCTCGGTCATGTAGCAAATCTCGTCGTAGTCGTAGAACACCACACGCCCGTGGCGCGTCACGCCGAAGTTCTTGAACAGCATATCGCCGGGGAAAATATTGGCGGCGGCCAACTGCTTGATCGCATTGCCGTACTCTTCAATCGCATCGCGCATTTGCTGGTCGTTGGCCTGCTCCAGATACAGGTTCAGCGGCGTCATGCGCCGTTCCATATACAGATGTTTGATCACGATGCGATCGCCGAGATCTTCCAGCTTGCCCGGCACTTCACGCCGCAGCTCCGCCAACAGCTCAGGGCTGAGACGCGCCTTGTCGACGACGAAATTTTCGTACTCCTGGGTATCCGCCATGCGCCCGACGCGATCGTGCTCTTTCACCAGCTGATAGCAAGCCATCACCTGCGCCTGCGTCACCTCTTTCTGCGGGGCGAACTCATCCTTGATCACTTTAAACACCCGATCGAAGGACGGCAGGGTGAACACCAGCATCACCATGCCTTTCACGCCCGGCGCGATGATGAACTGTTCCTGTGAGTGCGCCATAAAGGTCAGGTATTCGCGATAGCATTCGGTTTTGCCGTGTTTTTGGCAGCCGATCGCCATGTACAGCTCGGCGGTGGTCTTGCCCGGCAGGATCTCGCGCAGCCACTCCACCATCGCCGCCGGCAGCGGTGCGTAGACCATGAAATAAGAGCGGGCAAAACCGAAGACGATGCTGGCCTCGGCCCTGCCGGTTAGGCAGGCGTCGATAAACAGCGCGCCCGATTCGCTGTGGTGGATCGGCAACAGGAACGGGTAAACGCCGTCGGCCAGGCGCAACTTGCCGACCAGCCAGGCGGCCTTGTTGCGATAGAACAGCTCGTTGGCGATCTGGAAGGTCGCCCCCGTCAGTTGCTGTGGGCTGAAGGCGCGTTGCAGCGCCTGAGTGATGTAGCGAATATCGCGTGTCAGATCCTCCCACGGCAACCGCAGCGGCAGATCGCTCAAGATGCTGCGCAGCATCGCCGGCAGATCGCCATTGGGGGTAAAATCGCGCGCCAGCGGACGCGGAATGTCGCGAAAGCGCCTTTCTGGCTGCGAACTGAAGACGAACAGCTTGTCCGGCGTCAGATCGCGATGCTTGAACAACCGGCAATAGACCGAGTTGAAGAAGCTTTCGGCGATCTCAAAACGCGGGTAGTCCGGCAGCAGGTCGATATAGACCGCTTTGACCCGGCTGGGGAAGTCAGCGTCGAAATATTTCTGCCCGGTGATGCATTTAAGCTGCTCCACCACCAGGCCGACGTGATGGTCGTACAGATGGATGCGCTTTTTCATCGCCTGCTGCACCGCCGGCCAATCCGCCTGCTCAAAGCGCTGCTGCGCGCCGGCGGTCACTTCCAGAAAGCGGCCGTACTGCGCATCGAAGCCCTGCAGGATCGTCTGTGCGATCAACAACTCCAGTTTTGCCGCCATCCTTACCCCCGCCAGAAAAAGAAGCCTGCGCATGCAGGCTCCGGGTGAAACGTCTTCAAGCTTGCCGCATCAGAACTGCTGTTCTTCCGTCGAACCGGTCAGCGCAGTGACCGAAGAGGCGCCGCCCTGAATGATGGTGGTGACCTTGTCGAAGTAACCGGTGCCCACCTCTTGCTGGTGCGACGCGAAGGTGTAACCGCGCTCCACCGCGGCGAACTCCGCCTGCTGCACCTTCTCGACGTAGTGTTTCATCCCTTCGCCCTGCGCATAGGCGTGCGCCAGGTCGAACATGTTGAACCACATGCTGTGGATGCCCGCCAGCGTGATGAACTGATACTTGTAGCCCATGTCCGACAGCGCCTGCTGGAAACGGGCGATGGTCTGGTCGTCGAGGTTCTTCTTCCAGTTGAACGACGGCGAGCAGTTGTAGGCCAGCAGCTTGCCAGGGTATTTGGCGTGGATGGCGTCGGCGAAGCGCTGGGCGGCATCCAGATCCGGCGTTGAGGTTTCGCACCACACCATATCGGCGTAAGGGGCATAAGCCAGACCGCGGCTGATCGCCTGCTCGACGCCGGCATGGGTACGGAAGAAGCCTTCCGCCGTACGCTCGCCGGTGACGAAGGCGCTGTCATACGGATCGCAGTCAGAGGTCAGCAGGTCGGCCGCATCGGCGTCGGTACGGGCGATCACCAGCGTCGGCACGCCGAGCACGTCGGCCGCCAGGCGCGCGGCGACCAGTTTCTGGATCGCTTCTTGCGTCGGCACCAGCACTTTGCCGCCCATATGGCCGCATTTCTTCACCGCCGCCAGCTGATCTTCGAAGTGCACCCCGGCGGCCCCGGCGGTAATCATCGCTTTCATCAGCTCAAAGGCGTTCAATACGCCGCCGAAGCCGGCTTCCGCATCGGCGACAATCGGCAGGAAATAATCGGTGTACCCTTTGCTGCCCGGCTCAATCTGGTTCGCCCATTGGATCTGATCGGCACGGCGGAAGGTGTTGTTGATTCGCTCGACCACCTTCGGCACCGAGTCCACCGGATACAGCGATTGGTCAGGGTACATGGCCGCTGCGCTGTTGGCGTCGGCCGCCACCTGCCAACCGGACAAGTAGATGGCCTCGACGCCGGCTTTGGCCTGCTGCAGCGCCTGGCCGCCGGTCAGCGCGCCCAGGCAGTTCACGTAGCCTTTGCGCGCCTTGCCATTCAGCAACGCCCACAGTTTGGCGGCGCCGTTTTGCGCCAGGGTGCATTCCGGGTTGACCGAACCGCGCAGATTGATCACGTCTTCGGCGCTGTAAGGGCGAGTGATGCCTTCCCAACGGGCCGATTTCCATTCCTGTTCCAGCTGCTGGATCTGTTGAGAGCGAGAGGTAGACATAATTTTTATCCTTTCAGTCATGTAGGGTTGATTGGGAAAGTTCAGGCCAGCAGCTCATAGCCGGGCAACGTCAGGAAATCGATTAATTCATCTTGCGTGGTGATGCGCTCCATCAGGCGCGCCGCCTCTTCGAACCGGCCGGCGTTAAAGCGCGCTTCCCCTACTTCTTCACGCACCACCAACATCTCTTCTTGCAACATCTGGCGGAACAGCGTCTTGGTGACCGGGCGCCCGTCGTTCAGGCTCTTCTCGTGGTGGATCCACTGCCAGATAGACGTACGGGAGATCTCCGCCGTCGCCGCATCTTCCATCAAACCGTAAATCGGCACGCAGCCGTTGCCGGAGATCCAGGCTTCGATGTACTGCACCGCCACGCGGATATTGGCGCGCATCCCCGCTTCGGTGCGTTCGCCGTCGCACGGCTCCAGCAGTTGCGCGGCGCTGATCGGCGCATCCTGCTCACGCAGCACGTCCAGCTGGTTCTGGCGATCGCCCAATGCGTTGCCGAACACCTCCATCACCGTGTCCGCCAAGCCCGGGTGCGCCACCCAGGTGCCGTCGTGGCCATTGTTGGCTTCCAGCTCTTTGTCCGCCCGCACCTTGTTCAGCACCCAGGCATTTTTCTCGGCGTCTTTGCTCGGGATAAACGCCGCCATGCCGCCCATGGCGAACGCGCCGCGCTTATGACAGGTTTTGATCAACAGGCGCGAATAGGCGCTGAGGAAAGGTTTTTCCATGGTCACCGACTGACGATCCGGCAGCACGCGATCGCCGTGGTTCTTCAGCGTTTTGATGTAGCTGAAGATGTAATCCCAGCGGCCGCAGTTCAGACCGACGATGTGATCGCGCAGGTGATACAGGATCTCGTCCATCTGGAACACCGCCGGCAGAGTTTCGATCAGCACGGTCGCCTTGATGGTGCCGCGCGGCAGATCGAAACGATCCTCGGTAAAGCTGAAGACATCGCTCCACCAGGCCGCTTCCTCCCAGGACTGGGTTTTCGGCAGGTAGAAATACGGGCCGCTGCCCTTGGCCAACAGCTGGCGATAGTTGTGGTAGAAGTACAGCGCGAAATCGAACAGGCCGCCGGGGATGGCTTCATCACGCCACAGTACGTGCTTCTCCGGCAGGTGCAAGCCGCGCACGCGAGCGATCAACACCGCCGGATTCGGTTTCAGCTGGTAGATCTTGCCAGCTTCATTGGTGTAGGAGATGGTGCCGTTAACCGCATCGTGCAGGTTGATTTGACCGTCGATGACTTTGTCCCAGCTTGGCGCCAGCGAGTCTTCGAAGTCCGCCATAAACACTTTTACGTTGGCGTTTAGCGCATTGATCACCATCTTGCGCTCGACCGGCCCGGTGATCTCTACCCGGCGATCGCGCAGGTCTTGCGGAATGCCGCGGATCTGCCAATTGCCTTCACGAATGGAATTGGTTTCCGAAATAAACCCAGGCAATTCGCCGCGATCGATATTTTGTTGCCAGCGGGCACGCGCCGCCAACAGCTCATTGCGACGCGGCGTGAATTTCCCCACCAGTTCCGCCAGAAATTCAACCGCTTCATCCGTTAACACCTGGCGCTCCGCAGCGGCGAAACCCTGTGTAAACCTTAACTCCGTGCCTGCTATCTGTTGCGTCATGACCTTGCTCCTTCCCATCGTTGCGCCCGCGCGACCGGCGCATTTTCATCAGAAATCACTGTGGATCAGGGCGGATGAAACGATCCTAAACTGGTCAGATCTCATCCCGATAGCGTTAAGAATACCCAACAAAAAATAAAAATCAAAAACCATTTCCATTTTATTATTAAATATTTTATTAACACTTTATTATCAATTAGTTAGGATAAATAACACGGTCAACAGGTAAGGAAATCGGTTCCAATAGAATTGCAAAGACGGACTAACGCGTTGTTAGGCAATGGTTTTTTGGGAGAATTGACGGGTAAAAAGAGGAGCGTGCAGAGGATGAGCAGTGCGGCGGCCTCGATTCAGCCGCCGGCAGGCAGAAAAGATCAGTCGAGAGTCGGATTCATATGGCGCAGATCGTAAGGCGTGATCTGGTAGACGTAATAGTTGAGCCAATTGGAAAACAGCAAGTGGCCATGGCTGCGCCAGGTGGCTTTCGGTGTCAGTGCGGGGTTGTCATCGGGGAAGTAGTTGAGCGGTACGGCAGGATCGAGGCCAGCTTCGTTGTCGCGACAATACTCTCCCGCCAGCGTCATTGTATCGTATTCCGGATGGCCGGTGACGAACGCCAGACGCTTATCCCTGCTGGCGAACAGGTAGGCGCCGGCCTGCTCGGATTCGGCCAGGATGTCCAGGTCGGTATATTGGCGAATCACCTCGGTCGGGAAATCGGCATAGCGTGAATGCGGCGCCAGAAAGCTTTCGTCGAAGCCGCGCGTCAGCAACGCATGCTGCTGCAGCGTTTGGTGCGGATAAACCCCGGAGAGCTTCACTTCGCGCGTCATCTTGGGAATGCCGTACAGAATATTCAACGCCGCCTGTACCGCCCAGCACACGAACAGCGTGGAGGTAACGTGATGCTTGGCCCAGTCGATCACCCGTTCGATCTGCGGCCAGTAGGCAACGTCGCAGAAATCAACCAGCCCCAGCGGCGCGCCGGTGACGATCAGGCCATCGAAGTTCTCGTTCTGAATATCCTCGAAGTCGCAGTAGAAGTTGTTCAGATGCTCCGCCGGCGTATTCTTCGACTCGCGGCTGTCGATGCGCAGCAACTGGATATCAATCTGCAGCGGCGAGTTGGAAAGCAGGCGCAGAAACTGGTTTTCCGTTTCGATCTTCTTTGGCATCAGGTTGAGGATCAGCACTTTCAGCGGCCTGATTTCCTGTGTTTTTGCCCGCGAGGATGTCATCACGAAGACATTCTCACCGCGCAAGAAATTGACCGCAGGTAACTCATCAGGAACACGAATCGGCATTGCTTAACCCTCACACATCCATTTATACGTTTAGACTTCTAGATGCCCGAAGATAGCGTTTTTTTCCGTCGATGTCGAGCGTTCAGCGGAAAGGTGAAAATGTTTCATTGAGCGAACTGCGTCAGGATCTTGGCAGGGAGGATGAGAGGCACGGAAAGCAAAAAGGCCATCCTTTCGGATGGCCTCTTGGCTTATTTGATGCTTGGCAGTGTCCTACAGTATTCGTCTCATCCTGAGACTCTCCCCTGCGGGGCCGCCGCAAGCGGCGTTAAGGCCCGTTCCCGACGGGCCTTTCGCATGCCCATGCTCGAGCAGAACGCCAGATAACAGACAAAACAAAAAGCCCCATGCTTTCGCATGAGGCTTGTTGTTTTATTTGATGCTTGGCAGTGTCCTACTCTCGCATGGGGAGACCCCACACTACCATCGGCGCTACGGCGTTTCACTTCTGAGTTCGGCATGGGGTCAGGTGGGACCACCGCGCTATTGCCGCCAAGCAAATTCTTTTTTCTGCCGAACTTCTAAACCCACTTTAAATAAAGTGGTGCTGATACCCAGAGTCGAACTGGGGACCTCACCCTTACCAAGGGTGCGCTCTACCAACTGAGCCATATCAGCACGCTTAATTTGATGCCTGGCAGTGTCCTACTCTCGCATGGGGAGACCCCACACTACCATCGGCGCTACGGCGTTTCACTTCTGAGTTCGGCATGGGGTCAGGTGGGACCACCGCGCTATTGCCGCC
>NZ_JBJNOF010000005.1:0-210645 GCF_052166775.1 Serratia sp. CY74737 | reverse complement strand
ACGCCCTGGCGCATGCCGGTGCGCCCCACCGTCAGCGGGCGATTAAGTCGCGGCGCCGGTTCGATATCCTGCCACAGCCAGCGCCGATCCACGCACTGGAAAGCGCGCACCTGCAGCAGGCAAAACAGGCAGTAAGGCACGAAGCTGCTGCCGATGCCGATGTCGCCGTAGGCCATCAGCTTGACGAAGCTGACCAGCACCCCGGCGAGGAAAATTTCCACCATGCACCAGGTCTTGAACTGGAACAGCACCCGGGCCATCCACTCTTTGAGGCCCAGCGGCAAGCGCACTCTGGCGCACAGCAGAACGATCGCCACCATGCAAAACGCCGGGATCAGCTGCACGAACACTATAAACAAGGTGGCCATGCTGGCGTAGTCTTCCGCCACCATGACTTCCGGGATTTGGATCAGCCGGATTTCGTTGCCGAGGCCGGCGACGCGCATGTTGATAAACGGGAAAATGTTGGCCAGCACCAGCATGAACAAGGCGCTGAGCGCGTAACCGATCGGCCGCTTGCGCGGCTCGTCCCAGCGGGCGCTGAGCGTGGTTTTGCAGCGCGGGCATACCGCTTTGCTGCCATAGGCCAGCGGCGGCAGCGCCACCAGCATGTCGCACTGCGGGCAGAGCGTCTTATTCTGTGACGACGCGTCGATGTGCAGTAGTGCTGGCCGACTGAAGGATGGCAACTGGTTTTCCCTGTAATTGGTGGGCAACGTACGGGGTATTTGACTCAAAAAACTGTCCCAAGAATGTTCATGATAGTTTTATTATGCAATTTTCGCGCAGAGGTTAGTCGTATTAAGCGTGCGAACTTGCTCTGCAATATCATCTATGATTTGAAAACGTCGGCGATACTCTGCCCGCTTTTTACTGGGTATATGTTCCAAAGATTTTCTTTCAAACGTCAAAGGCAGCTGCCAGCGCCAGGCATTTTGTTTTATCCCGCCTATCAACGACCAGAAATCGTCGTAGCTTGCATGTAAATGCCGACCTTTACTCATTCGATACCGCAGTGAGCGAAAAACGTGTCCATTATCGCTGACACCATAAATAGCGCGCACCGCGGTGAGTTCCGCGAGGCGGCTAATAAACTCCATCAAAACACGTTTGGGGAAAATACCCGATAGAGCGCGCGTAGCTTCTTTGATGGTCTCATGAGGTACATGTCGTCCAGGACCTTGCAGACCACCAATGATGAAATGCCATTCAGCCCCTTCGGACACGGCCGAAAAGGTCACGCTGGCGAGTAGCACATTATTGTCACCACGCAACCATAGCGTTGACTCGCCCTCTCGTTCTGCTTTGTGCGCACAAGAGGCCGAAATAGTAAAACGAGCCTCCTCTCTGCCGGTGAATTCCGCCAAAATCGTTTCTTCACGTGATATCAGCGCGCAGGACAGTGCTTTGTTACTGAGAGAGGACACATACCGGTAATGGCTGACAATTGCCGATGCGCGTTGTTTGGCATTGAGGTTGCGCGTCAGGTATTGCCGGTGCGTTTTACACGGGAATGTGTCTTGATTATATAGCATCGATTTCAACTCACTCTGTAGAGTTAAAATGGACAGTGATTGTTTAGTCGATGAATAGTATAAAATAAGGCGAAGCAAGAACTTTGCGCGGAAGCTCTTTTTCCTCCATGCCGGGCCAGGGACAGTCTGTCCCGAGAGTAATTCTAAGATAATATTTCCTTTCAAGATTTTCATCCTATAAGTGCGTTTTTTATTTTGATTTTTCGTTTATTAATTGATGGCGTTCTTGATATTTTAATGGGTGATTCTTAATTTATTATCCATGTTCTATCAAGATTTGATGGAGAAGACGCTTTTAACCGGACAGCATGTCGCCCTGAATCTGCTTCGGCCGGCCTTTTGCGCATGCGGTTCAGGTTGTTCACGAGGCCTCTGTTTGTTGCTGAGTGGTAATGTGCTGCAAGGGATAATACCAGTATGTTTGTTTAATGATTCACACAACCAGCAAGCGTCGTAAGCCGAATAATCTGTTGCTACGGTTGAACCTCACCGTCTTTTCTCTCATCTGGGGAGAGACATTACCGCCAATGTTAAATCACAGGCTTATTTATAAAGTGAGGTTGTTATGTGTGGATGTTTGATTTCAAGAACGAAGGACTTTAACTTTAATGGTCAACGTTATAGGGTTTTTATTGCTCATGACAAGCAAGCGCATGGCGATTTAAAAGCGCTTTACTTTCTCGATGCCAATACTCAATTCTCCCAGCTGACCGAACGCCATCAGAGTAGAAACAACGACAATATTCTTTATGTCGGCATTGGCTATCAGGATGGGGTGGATATACTAAAAGCAAGAACCCGCGACTATACGGTTCCCTCTGATGATAAAGAGTTTATTGACGGTGGCGGAGCGCCGGCATTTTATCAGTTTATCACCGCATGCGTTAAGCCCTGGGTTGAGTCACGCTACTCAATCAATACAGACAAACAAACGCTGGCAGGTCATTCACATGGCGGGCATTTTGTACTTTATACGCTGCTTAATCATCCTGACGCGTTTCAAAATTATCTGGCGGCCAGTCCATCGATCTGGTGGGGGAATGGGGCGTTGCTTCCTGATGGCAAGTTAACAATCGCTGAAAGCGTTAATAAAATAACCCTGATGATTGGCGAGTATGAAGAAAAGGTTCATCCGCAAAGTAATGAAACTGAAAGAGGGCGGGTGACCAGAATTAATGCAACACCCAAATTGCGAGTCAGGCATCTGGCAAAAAAACTGATCGAAGATGAGCAACGCTGTGATTTTATTTTCTGCTCAGGGCGTCGTCACCAAGGGGTCATCAAGGATTATGCACTGATGGCGAATGCGATTGCGGCGCATAATACTCAACGTGATGGGCTTTAGCGTCGTGATATAATCATTTTTTGAACATCTGCAAGTGAGCTGCTTTTAGCCGTCTGCAGGTATTCACCAGGGAAACTAAAAATTATAACGATATGCCGATATCAGGCAATGAAAATCTGTTTTAACCTTATCTCTTACAATGACGGCTGCGGGATAATGTTCGCTCATCTATTATGCCGCCGAGATCCTGCGAGCGTGCGTGTTTTTTTGAGCCGAAACCGAGTATCTGTAGCCTCGCTTCCCCTGCTTCCCGCAGCTTATCCTTTCGCCGGTTAAACAACCGTTTAATTAATTGCTGTTATAATTACCCCTGTTGAGTCTTGATGGGTGAATGTTTTCCTCCTCAAGCATTGCGATGCGGCGCTCTGTGGAGCGGCATCCGTTTTTAGGCATGCCGGTGGTTCGGTGAGAAGTTAGGAGAAGTGGACTATGAGCAGAAAAGACAAGCTCGCGGCGGCCCTGTTGGCCATCTTCCTGGGTGGGCTGGGCATTCACAAGTTTTACCTGGGCATGAAGTGGTGGGGGCTGTTCTACCTGCTGTTCTGCTGGACGGGGATCCCGGCGATTGTCGGCTTTATCGAAGGTATTATTTATCTGTTCCAGTCGGAAGAGAAATTCAACCAGAAATACAATCCTGGTCTGATTTAAGGCTTTTCTGACGGCGCTTCCTGTTGCGGGAAGCGCCGTTTTTCATTCCGTTACTGTTTCTTCATCATCATCTTGCCGCGCATTTCTTTGCTCATCATTTTATTCGAGCTGGAAATCACGCAGTTATATTGCTTGCCTTGGTTAATGATCATAAAGGTGCTGACCGGATCTTTAAAATTCTTGTCGATGGTGAAATAAATATAGGCCTGCGGTAGTGCAGCCGGTTTAAAGGCGCCGAAGGCGTACACATCCGCCAGGCCCAGCGCAGAGAGATCGACCGTCAGCTCCATGGGTTTCATGGAATCCGGTGATGGGAACATCGACTTGGCCGACATCATCATAGTGCTGCTGTTGATGGTGTAATCGGTTTTGACCTTCATGCCCATATATTTCGATTCCGGCATGGAAAGTTCTTTTTGGCAGGCGGCGTCGTGCTGCGGCGCCGGGCTGCCGTTTTCCATCACGGCGTGCACGTGTTCCAGCATCACTTCCGCGTTGCCGGTGGTAGGTTGTGCATCGGCCGCGTAAGCCGCGCCGCTGAAGGCGGCCACAGAGGTAAGGATAATGCCCGTAACGATTTTCATTGTCGGTCTCCGGAATGCTAATAATGATATTAATTGCGGTGTGTAGCCTATTGGCCTGATAAAACGCAAAGTGACCCGTTCCGTGGAGATGAAATATCCCCGGAATATTGCTAGAAAAGAGTTTTTCTTCCTCGCGAAAAGCAAGGTTGTGTTAATTTTTTAAGCGCCTTTCTGATTTTTTATTCGGTATTTTTCCTGCATATAAATAGTATGTCTAAACATAGTCAATGTTTAGAATATGTACAAATTATTGCAGCTTTTTTCCTCTTTCTGCTTTCTGTTTTTAATAGGGCTGTAAATATTGCATTGAGATACAGAGAGTTATCTTTCTACGTTGCAGTCACTCTGTGAAGCGTTATTTATGTGATCTTCATAGTCACAGAAATAACGCTGAAATTATTACCTTTCTATTTAACGGCTAATTATTCATGGCATAGGCTTCAACCCCACTAACCGCCTGAGCTAGAATCAGGCGGTTTTCTCTTCGAAAAGGATATCGCCATGGCCGCCTGGGCGCTTTTGATCGTCGGTTGGTTATTGATTTGGCAGGATCACCCGGTTTGGGGTGTGCTGTGCATCGCGCTGTTTGCCGTGCTGCAATGGGCGAAGTACGCCGCTAAAAGCGGGCAAGAACCCGAAGAAGCGGCAGAGTGGCGCAAGACCGACTGGCGTTCGCAGCCGATTGAGATGGCGCACGCCGGCGACAGCGACCGGCAGATTGGCGGCGTGGGGGAACTGGGCATGGGAGGCCCCAGCTTTTGGACGCTGCTGCTGCGCGACGGGGCGATTGTGCATGGCGCCTGTGCCGTGCCGCAGGACGTGGACGATGGCAAGCTGCGCCTGATACCGACCCGCAGCCGCCAGGGAGAGGAGCTGACGGTATACGAGCCCGCCGCCCGGGCGATGTATGCGCTGCCTGCGTTGACCGATCGCGAGCTGGGAGCCTTGGCCGCCGGTTCCGTTGAGGCGCTGGCGCGGCTGCGGGCGACGTGTCGGCAGGTGGAGGCCACGCCGTTGCACCTTGTGCGCGGTCTGTGGGTGCCGCTGTGGTCTGAGGATCCGGCGGATCGGCTGGAGATCACGTTGCCCAGCGGCCGCGTGCTGGCGGCGCGCTCGATGTTGCCGGCGGATCTGCGCCAGGCGGACGATCCTGCCGCGCTGCTGCACACGCCGCCTTATGAACTGTTGTTGGATAACAGGCCGACCGATCGCTTCGTGCGCGATCTCGAACGCGTGGCGGAATCCCCGGTGGGTGACGGTTTGAGCGTCGGCGGCTGCCAGTTCCGCGGCGAGCATATCGTCGATGGCCTATACCATCTCTACTTCGCCGGCGACTGGTTCAGCCTGCTCTCTTATGCGCATAAACCGGCGGGCGGGCGCGGTTCGGACACCACCTTTTTCGTCGAGCGGGTCGAGCCGCAAGACGGCGGGGTGTTTGTGATTGAATGGGATGCCTACAGCGTGGGGCCAGGCGGGCGTGAGCCGCGCGTGCCGGCCCCGCCGGTATTGGTTATCGCGGTAAGTTGGCAGGAAACGCCGCTGCAGTTGCCAACGGCCAACAACCGCGTGACCGTGCGTTTGCCCAACGCCACGGCGTAAGGCTTAAGGCAGCACCCTGACTTCGCCGTTGTGCATGGTCAGCACCGCGATCGGGCTGCCGGAGAAGCACTCCCTAAAGATCCAGTCGCTGGGCCGAAACGCCGCCGCAGGCAGCCCGGCCTGCCACTCCTCCCACTGCGGGGTCGGCTTATCCGGCGGTAAAGAGAAAGAGACCAGCCAACCGGCTTCGCAGTGCACCGTTTGGCCGGTTGGACGGGTGAAGGTATGCGCACCTGCCAGCTCCATCACCGGCGGTAAAACCTCGAAGGCGATGATCGGCACGCCGGCCACGCTCTGCGGCTGAGGAAAACGCACGGCGGTCACGCCGTCCATCGTGATAGGGCTGTCTTCGGTGCCGGGCTGGCGTGGTTCCTGGCGGTTCACCCAACTGCCTTTCGGCAGCGTGATTTCACCGAACGGTTTTGCCTCGTCGAGCGTCAGGTAGCTGCGCCGATTCCACTGTTCTTCCGCCCGCTTGCTCTTGATATCCTGGATGGCGATGCCGATAAGCATCAGCACGCACGCCACCGGATAGACCGCCAGCGCCGAGGCCAGCAGAAAGCCGAGCCAGGAGAGCTGCGGTCGCGGGCGGCCGCAGCGGGCGGCGGCGTAGCGCCAGCCCCACCAGGCGAGCAGGATGCCGGTGGGCAGCAGCGCCAACAACAGCGCCACCAACCCCGCAGCGCCGGCACTATAGCCTAACAGCATGGCAGGTTCCTCATGTTCATGGCGTGGTGGATCGATAGCGAACGAAGTAGGGCAGCGGCGGGGCCTCCCCGTCATCGCCATAGTGGCTTTCCGGTTCGATCACGGTTTGGCGTGCGTCGTCGCGCCCGTTGTAGCGGTACTCCAACGGCTGTCGGTAGCGCACTTCGGATGAACGCAGATCGAAAATCAGCGAAAGGCGCGCATCGCCGTTATCCGTTTGGGCGACCAGCTTGTCGTTGCCCGCCCACAGCTGATACAGCGATTTATCGCCGTTTTCCAACAGCACCGCCAACTGCCCGTCGGATTGATAACGCAGAAGCTGATACAGCCCTCTGTCCAGCGTTTGGGCGATCAGGTAGATGCCGCCATCCGGAGCCTGCGCGCTTTCCTTGACGCGCACCGTTAGCCAATGCAGTTCGGCCACCTCGCCGGTTTTGCCGTTAACGGCAATGTGCAAGGCGCCGGAACCGAGCACCGGGTTCATCCAAAACAGCACGCGATCGCCATCAACGGCGGTAAAGATCTCGGGCATGGATTTGCGCTTACCGGAGGCGTAAGCCGTCGGTGACTCCTCCTCGCCGCGCTCAAAGCCCAGCAGCTGTCGCTCATCCAACAGCGCCGGCAGATCCAGCGTCTGCCGCCAATGGGCGCCAAAGTCCGGGCTGTAGAATACGCCTTCGGTGCTGATGAAATACAGCGCGCGCTTTCCCGACAGCGCCGCCAGTTTGCCGCCGATAAAGGAAGGCAGATTGTCGTCGCCCTCCGGCCAGGGGATCAGCGCCCCGATGGTGCCCCGTTGCACATCGACCAGCCGGCGCCCTTTGGACAGAAAAAGCATGCACTCCTGCTCGACGCAAACCGCATCGTAGATTGATTCGTCGAGTTGCCCCAGCATCTGCAACCCCTTCGGGCCGGTGAATAACACCTGGCTGAGGTAGTTGGCCGCCCAGCCGTAGAAGCTGTTGTAGGCGCTGGTCTCACTTCTTTTGCTGATGAGCAGCAGAGCGCCGTTCTGCGCCGGGTAGCTGTGGATGAGATCGTAACGGGCTATTGTCGGCAACGCCTCGTCGCTCTGGGTCCATTGCCACTGCGCATAGCGTTGTTCAGGGGCGAGGAAATAGACGCCCAGCGCGCTGGCCAAAAACAGCGTCAGGATAATAAGGGGTCTTTTATAAAGCGCTAGCGTCATCATTTCAGCTCCGTCACCTGTTCCTGCCGCCATAGCCTGCGGCGCAGATTGCGCAGGTATTTGAACGTCTTAAACGTGCGGTGCTGCTCAAAAGCGTAGAGGCGGCAGATCTGGGCGAAGCCCTCGATCAGCAGCGCCAGGCCGCTGACCATCAGCATCATCAGCAGCAGAATCGGCGGCAACTCACTGCCGAGGCGCTTCAGGGTCCAGGCATCCAGGTAAAAGCCCGCTGGGGTATCGGCGTTATCCCACACGATCAGGCCGAGCATCAAACACATCATGATCGCGCCCAGGATGAAAATGACACGCGCGCTCAGGTTAAGGCCGGCTTCGGTGAAGTAGCGATTGCCGCCGATGAGATAGGTTTGGTGGTCGCGATGATTGATGATCCCGCGCACCGTTGGCAACTCGGGGACGGTGTCGTTCTCGCAGTACAACACCTGCAGCGGATCGCCCTTAGCGATGAAAAGCGGATGCTGCCGACGAAATACCGGATGCAGTTTGGTCGTGGGGACGTTGAGCGCGCGGGTCGTCACCGCGAAGTGCGTCTCGTTCTGACGCCACGCGTAAGTGTCCAAATACTGCACCTGCCGCGGGATCTCATAGTGGCGAAGTTCGTAGCTCAGGGCGTTGACCGTCTCGATGCCGGAGGCCTCGACGCCGTCCGGAAGGGGAAGTGCGGTCTGCAGCGGTGCGGTCGTCGGCACGGCGTCTTTGCGGACAGCCCGGTATCTGATGCCGGGGATTTTCAGGCTGAGCGAATCGGGCGGCGTGACGTCTTGCCCCAGCAGCACGCGATCCAGCGCCCTGAGCAGGCGCCTGCGGCCGCGATGCCCGATCAGCAAGAGCTCTGAACCGACGAACAGCACCATGCCGATGCCGATGAGGCCAGCGATGATGGCGATAAAGAACAGGACGATGGTCAGCCAGGAGTCTTCCCGGTCCATGATGAAAAAGGCGGCCGGGAAGCCACCGGCCAGCGCCGCGCCCAGCACCAGCAGGGCGAAATATTTCAGCTTGTATTTAAGCGTTCTGTCGGGTTCCAGCCGGCCTTTCGTGCCGTGCAGCAGCCAGTGCAGCCAGTAGCTGCCGTCCCGCAGGCGGTGAGCGCCGATCTTCACCCGATCGCCGGCGGCGAGCGTGGCCAGCAGATTTTCGCTGTCGCTGAAGTCGTCACGGTAAAAAAAGAACGTCTGGCCAGAGGCGATGATCCTCACCAGGTTGTCGGGCGCCGTCTGCTGGCAGGCGCATTGTTCGACGGTCACATTAAAAAATTGGGTTTGCATGTCATTCCCTGTCAGCGGGCGTGGCCCGAAAAGTCATCCCTGGCGCCGGGTATTCAGCGTTTTTTCATCAATGGCAGCATGCGCACCAGCGCATTGTCCTTGACGATGTAGTGATGGAACAGCGCGGCGGCGGCATGCAGGCCGATCAGCCAGTAGCCGAACGACGCCAACGTTTTGTGCCAGCCGATAATCATCCGCGCCTGCGGCCGATCCGCCACGTCGGCGAACGGCATCGACAGGCCGAACAGATACCACTCCTTGCCGCCCAGATAGCGCGAGTACACCCCCAGTACCGGCAGCGTCAGCAACAGCAGGTAAATCAGGGTGTGCGTCAGGTGCGCCAGGCCGGTTTGCCACTTCGGCGGTTTGGGCACGATGGTGGGCGAGGGGTGGCGCCAGCGCAGGAATAGGCGGGCGATCATCAGCGCAAACACCGTTACGCCGCAGCTGAAGTGGGTGACAACCAGTACGTACCAGGGGGCGCTGCCGGGCTCGGCAAAGCCTCGCAGCTCGATGGTGACGCAGGTGATGACCAGCAGGATCGCCACCAGCCAGTGCAGGCGAATTTGCCACGGCATGTAGGTGTTCTGCACCGGGTTACCTTTTGATATTAAAGGGTCTGTGTGCCGATGGTAACTAAATGTTACAGGCGAGGAAAGCGCCTGCATGCAGTTTAAGCAAAATGCCAGGGATTACGCCGTTTATTAAGCTATGAATTTAGTGGGTTAAGTGCCTGGCGACAGGGGAGGCAGTTAGCATCGTAAGTTGTGAAGTTAATGCGCGGTAGGTTCAGAGGCTGGCAGCTTATTAAGCGATGAGGCGGGTAGCGCCGCAGCTCTCGCCGCGGCGCCTGGGATCAGTTCAATTTGGCCTTGGCGAAATCGCTGCCGTTCACGTCCACCACATAGCCGCTCAGGTTGCTGCGGGTGGCGTAGAACACTTTGCCGGTGGCCAGCGGCAGCCACGGCGCCTGTTTGGCGAAGATCACCTGCGCCTGTTGATACAGCCTGGCGCGTGCCTGCGGCTGGTTCTCCTGGATCGCCTGCTGGATCAGGCTGTCATAATCCTTATCGCACCAGCGCGCCACGTTGGCGCCGCTCTGCACGCCGGCGCAGCCGAGCAGGGTGGCGAAGTTATCCGGATCGCCATTGTCGGACACCCAGCCGTACAGCGCGCTCTGTTGCTCGCCTTTGCGCAGCCCGGCCAGATACTGGCCCCACTCCCAGGTGACGATCTTGGCCTTCACGCCCACTTTCGCCCAGTCGCTCTGGATCATCTCGGCGATGCGCTTCGAGTTCGGGTTGTAAGGGCGCTGTACCGGCATCGACCAGATGTCGGTCTCAAAACCCTGCTCCAGCCCGGCTTGCTTCAGCAGCTCGCGCGCCTTTTGTGGATCGTAGGCGTATTCCGGCAGCTTGTCGTTGTAGCCCAGCATGCCCGGCGGCAGCAGCGAATTGGCCGGTGTACCGCTGTCTTTGAACACTGCGGCGACGATCGCTTTCTTGTCCACCGCATAGCTCAGCGCCTGGCGCACCAGCAGGTTGTCGAACGGTTTTTTCTGGGTGTTGAACGCCAGATAGCCGACGTTCAGCCCGGTAATGTCGTGCAGCTGCAGGTTGTCGTCGGCCTTGATGGCGGCGAACTGTTCCGGCAGCGGCGCGGGGATGATCTGGCATTCGTTGGTTTTCAGCTTGGCCAGCCGGGTTTGCGGATCCGGCGTAATCGAGAAGATCAGATGCTTGCTGGCCACTTCGCCCTGCCAGTAGTGCGGGTTGGCGATGTAGCGGATCAGCGAATCTTGCTTGTACTGCTGCAGCGCGAACGGCCCGGTGCCGATCGGCCAGTTGTCGACGTATTCCGGCGTGCCCTTTTTCAGCATGGCGTCGGCGTATTCGGCGGACAGGATCGAGGCGAAATCCATCGCCCAGTCGGCGACGAAGGCGGCGTTGGGCTGGCTCAGCGTGAAGCGCACATGATGCTCGTCCACCGCTTCCACCTTGGCGATCAGTTTATCCAGTCCCATGTCGGTGAAGTATTCATAGTTGCCGCCGGAGACCTTGTGATACGGGTTAGCGGGATCCTTCTGCCGCATCACGGTGAACACCACGTCTTCGGCGTTGAAGTCGCGCGTTGGGGTGAAATATTTGTTGCTGTTGAATTTCACGCCCTGGCGCAGGGTAAAGGTGTAGGTCTTGCCGTCCGGGCTGACGCTCCACTCGGTGGCCAGCGAAGGGGCAGGGGTTTTATCGCTTTCGCGCAGCGTTACCAAGCGGTTGTACAGCACCTGCGAGGTGGCGATAAAGGTCGGCCCGGAGCTGGAGAGCTGCGGGTTGAACGATTCCGGCGAGGCAACGGTGCAGTACACCAGCGCATCGGAAGCGGCCAGCGCGCCGCCCGCCGACAGCAGGCCGCAGCCGGCCAGCACCAGCGCGGCGATTGGGTGTTTTAAAAACGTCAAGGCAAGATCCTCAGGTGGAGTGGGCCGTTACCGGCGAATTGAATTAACTATAGATAACGGATGGCGAGACCGGGAACAAGCGTCTCACCTGCGCATTCTGTGCGCCGCGCGTTGCTTGCCAAACCGCTTTACTCGCTCTCGCGCTTGTGGTCGGCATCATAGCGCTCGCGAGCGGCGTCCAGCTCGGGGAAATGGTATTCCGCCCAGCGGTCCAGCGCCGTCAGCGTCTCGACCAGCGAGCAGGCGACGGCGCTGAGCCGGTATTCCACATGCGCCTGATTCTTTTCACTTAAATCCAGCCGTTCGAGCAGCCCGTTGCGTTCCAACTGGCGCAGCGTTTGCGTCAGCACCTTCTGCGAAATGCCGTCGATGCGGCGCAGCAGCTCACCGTTGCGCATTGGCCGCTGCGCCAGCGCAGGCAGGATCAGCATCACCCACTTGCCGGAGATCAGCGCCAGCGCATCGCGCGCGGAGCACTTGCTCGAATAGACGTCGCCGGGATAAGCCATTGGGGGTTACCTTCAGGTGCGTAATTGCCAAGGGGGCGATAAAGCCACAGCATAGCAGCACCACCTTACAACGGGAGAAACAGGATGAACGTGCTGATTGTGCTGGCTCACCCCGAGCCGCATTCCTTCAATGCCCATTTGGCCGAACAGGCGCGGCAGGCCTGCCTGGCGCAGGGGCATCAGGTGAAGACGGTCGATCTGTATCAGGAGGGATTTGATCCGCGCGAGGGCGCCGGCCATTACCCCAGCAGAAAGCAGGCGGACAGATTTGATGCGATGCAGGAGCAGCGCCATCACTGGACGACTCAGGCGCTGCCGGCGGAGATCCGGCGGCATATCGAGCTGCTGCACTGGGCGGATACGCTGGTGCTGCAGTTTCCTTTCTGGTGGTTCGGCGCGCCGGCCATCATCAAAGGCTGGATGGATCGGGTGTTCGTTTACGGCGGGATCTACGACAGCCGCCACCGCCATGAGAACGGCGTAATGCGCGGCAAACGGGCGCTGCTGACCGTCACCGCCGGCGCTTCCGCACAGGCCTGCGCGCCGAACGGGCGTG
The DNA here is from genome assembly GCF_052166775.1 of Serratia sp. CY74737. Lineage (NCBI taxonomy): Bacteria > Pseudomonadati > Pseudomonadota > Gammaproteobacteria > Enterobacterales > Yersiniaceae > Serratia > Serratia sp. CY74737. The sequence continues at coordinate 198,228 of NZ_JBJNOF010000005.1, read as the reverse complement.
ACGGCGATATGCGGCTGATGCTGTGGCCCATCATGCATGCGTTGCACTATATCGGTTTTAGCGTGCTGGAGCCGTTCCTGGTCTATGGCGTGCGCGGCGGGTTGGCGGGCGAGGCTCTGCAGGCGCAAAACGCCGCGTTGGCGCAGGTGACGCAGGCGTACCGGGACGGTTTGAACGCGTTTTCCGCCTGGCCGGCGGTGCCGTTCAACCGCAATGAAGATTTTGACGCCGATCTGGCGCTGAAGCCCGGCGCGCCGGTGTACAGCCCGTTCGTGCGGCATTGCGATCCGGATTAGAATCCGGCCTTCAGCAGTTCCTCGCGTAAATCGTCGATAATCGCCGGTTCGATGTCGGGGAACTGCTGCTGAATATCGGCGATGGCTTCGGCCACGCTCGGGCCGGCGAAGGTGCCGGAGAAGGGCAGCAGCGGCAGGTTCGCGTCGCTGTCCGGCAGTTCGCCGCGGATGGTGCCGGTGATCATGCCCGCTTTTTTTTCCGCCGTGAGGTCGTACTCCCCCACGCTTTTGTCGATCGGTTTCATTGGCCGCCTCGCTGTCGGTGAGTGTTTACCCTGTTCTGTTAAAGCATAGTGTTTCAGGCAATGAATACCAATCAATGTATATAATATTAATATAAAACAATATGATGCGATTTTTTGTCGTTTGACGTTCGCCGGGGGCCGGCGCTATGCTCTTGGCGCTAAAGGACCTTCCTCACTGACAGGGACAGACGACATGAAAAGACTGAAAAGCGCGGCGCTGTTGTTGCCGCTGTTGCCGCTGTTGGCGCTCAGCGCCTGCACTCATCACCTCAGCAGCGCCGAGCAGCATGCCAAACACTACGTTTATCAAACCCGCGACGACTTCGATCCGCAATTCCGCACCGATGTGAACGGCAGCATTAAAAACGCCGTGCCGATGTTCGAACAGTTCTACCAGCAGGGGAAAAAGGATCGCGCGGCGGGCGTAGCGCGCAGCGAGGCGCAGAAAAAGGCCGACTATCTGGCCAGCCCGGAATTCCAGCATAACATGGAACACAAAACCATTTTCATCAATCGCGCCTACAGCGGATCCGACAATCCTAAGCGTCGCCAGGTGCTGTCGCAGGAAGCGGTAGGTGCCTATTGGGACGGCTACGAAGGACGCTGACTGAATCCCACATAAACAGAAGGTAATAAAAACTGGCCTTCTGCCGGTTATTTGATTATAAAAACCGCCGCTAAGGACGATGTTCATAATCGAAACCAGGAGTGTTTATGTTGGCAAACGTTAAGCGTTCGTTCGCCGCCGCCGTCGTATTGATGTTGGCGTTGCCCGCGGTTCAGGCCGCGGATTACCGTGCGGGCGAGCAATACACCCGGCTGGATAAGCCGGTGGCCGCCGCGCCGGCGGTGGTGGAGTTCTTCTCCTTCTACTGCGGCCCTTGTTATCAGTTCGCCGAAACTTACCGCGTGGGCAGCACCGTGGCGCAGGCGCTGCCCGCGGGCGAGAAGGTCACCAAATATCACGTCAGCCTGATGGGCAAACTGGGCAATGCGCTGACCGAAGCCTGGGCGGTGGCGACGGTGCTGGGCGTGGAAGACAAGATTGAAGGGGCGATGTTCGACGCGGTGCAGAAACAGCGCGCCGTCAACAGCGCCGACGATATACAGCGGGTGTTCACGGCGGCCGGCATCGATGCCGCCACCTATGAAAACGCGCGCCACAGCCTGCTGGTCAAAGGGTTGATCGCCAAGCAGAATGAAGCGGTGAAAGCGTTTGACGTGCGCGGCACCCCGTCGTTCTACGTGGCTGGCCAATACAAGATAGACAATGCCGGCATGGCCGCCACCAGTGTTGAAGGCTACGCCAAAGAGTACGCGGCGGTGGTGCGTTACCTGTTGGACAAACAGCCTTAAGGTGGTTCTCCCTTCGGCACCCGATGATCTGTGATCGCGGTGCCAAATCCCCCGCTCGCCATTGATTGTGTGTTAACGGATTGTTATGGTGATTTTCTGTTCAACGGCGCAGCGCCGCCGGCGTTTGAAGGGAGAGATCATGACGGCATTGGCAACGCTCCGCGACGCCGGCTTCGAAGAGTGGCTGGGCAAAATCAACACCGCCTGCGGCAGGTTCTGCGCGAAAACGCTGGGGCCGGGTTTCAGCGGGGCGATGCAGGAGTTCCGCGCCCATGCGCTGCGTCTGAGCGTGGTCGACGTGGCCCAGGCCCGGCTGTATCGCACGCCGCGTGAAATCGCCCGCAGCGACGGCGCGCACTTTTTTACCGTCTTCCAGCTGCGCGGCAGCGCGTTGATGGAGCAGGGCGATCGCCAAACGATGCTCTCTCCCGGCGACATGACGCTGATTGACGCCTCACAGCCCAGCAGCTTCACCTTCCAGCGCGATTCGCGCCAAATCTCTTTGCTACTGCCGCGCGGCTGCCTGCCGCTGCCGCCGCCTTGCGTGCAGCGTCTGGGGGCGGAGCTGAGCGCGGTGCGCCTCAGCCGCCAGCTGGTGCTGAGCAGCATGCAGGATCCTCAGCTCGCCGCGGCGGAAAGCGAGGCGGTGTTGAATGCGCTGGCGGCGCTGCTGCGCCCGGCTTTGGCGCTCGAACAGGCGCGGCCGGAAGGGCAGCACCCGGTCTTTGACAAGGCGCTGGCGCTGATCGACAGGCATATTCAGTCGGCGCAGCTGCGTCCTGAGTGGGTGGCAACCGAGCTGGGGGTATCGTTACGCAGCCTGTATCGGCTGTTCGCCCGTCAAGGGCTGGTGGTGGCGCAGTACATCAGGAACCGCAGGTTGGATCTGTGCGCGCAGGCGCTGCGCAGCGCCGCCGGGCAGGAAAAGCTGGCCGGCATTGGCCTTGACTGGGGCTTCGCCGATCACAGCCATTTCTCGACCGCTTTCAAGCAGCGTTTCGGTATGTCGCCGAGCGAGTACCGTCGGCAGTATCAATAAGTCAGGGCGCGGGCCAGGCCCGCGCCGCTGCACTCAATAGCGGATGCAGACCGATTTCGACTCGGTGTAGGCATCCAGCCAATCCGGGCCGAAATCACGGCCGCTGCCCGACTGTTTGAACCCGCCGAACGGCATGTTCGGGTCGATCAACGTATGGGTGTTGACCCACACGGTGCCGGCCTGAATGCGCGGCGTAAACGCCATCGCCTTTTGCAAGCTGGTGGTCCACAGGCTGGCGGTCAGCCCGAAGTCGGTGTCGTTGGCTTTGCTCAGTGCCTCTTCGGCGCTCGCCACCCGGATCAGGTTGACCACCGGGCCGAACACTTCCTCGCGCGTCAGGTTCAGCCGGTCATCCGGATTGATCACCAGCGTCGGCGGAATGTAGAAGCCGTTGGCGTCCGGGCCGGCCGCGCCGCCGATAAGCTCGGCGTTTTTCGCCCTGGCGTCGTCCAGGTAGGCCGCCACCTTGTTGCGGTGCGCGAGCGACACCAGTGGGTTGATTTGCGCCCCGGTATCCATCCCCGGCCCGACCGACAGCGATTTCACCGCCTGTTCGAATCCGGCCACCAACCGATCGTAAATCGGCGCTTCGATATAAATTCGCGAGCTGGCGGCACACACCTGCCCCTGGTTGAGGAAGCTGCCGAGCATCAGGCCTTCGATCACCTGCTGCGGATCGGCATCTTGCAGCACGATGGCCGGGTTTTTACCGCCCAGCTCGAGCGTCACGCGGGTCAGGCGATCCGCCGCCGCGCGCGCGATGCTTTTGCCCACCGGCGTGGAGCCGGTAAAGCTGACTTTGGCGATCAGCGGATGTTCGGTCAGTGCCTTGCCGCACACGGTGCCGCGGCCGGTGACCACGTTGAACACGCCCGGCGGCACGCCGGCTTCGCTCGCCAGTTCGGCGATGCGCAGCAGGGTGAGCGGGGTGGTTTCCGACGGCTTGATGACGATGGAGCAGCCCGCCGCCAGCGCCGGCATGACTTTCCACATGCCGATCATCAGCGGGAAGTTCCAGGGCACGATGCCGGCGACGACGCCGATCGGCTCTTTGCGGGTATAAACCTGATATTTGGCGCCCGGCGGCATCGGAATGGACACGTCCAGCGTCTGACCGGTGATTTTGGTCGCCAGCCCGGCGGTGTAACGCATCCAGTTCAGGGTGCTGCCGACTTCGAAAGCGCGGGCGATGTTGATGGATTTGCCCTGCTCCAGGGTTTCGAGCTGCGCCAGCTCTTCGGCGTGCTGCTCCACCAGATCGGCGAAGCGCAGCAGGATGCGTTCGCGCTCGACCGGCAGACGCTGCGCCCAGACGCCTTCGCTGAATGCTTTGTGGGCGGACTCCACCGCCTGCGCCACGTCGTGTTCGTTGGCGTCGGCGGTGGTGGCGATTTGCTGCCCATTGGCGGGGTTATACACCGCCAGGCGGCCTTCCGCGGCGGACGCGCGCCACTGGCCGTCGATATACAGCCCATGCTGACGATCGAGAAAACGCGACACGCTATCCAGCACGGCTACGGTATTGTCAGACATACATCCTCCGATCAGATTCATCAGGTTATCGTTAACCCTGAGAGTCTAGATCAGCGGTAAAGCGGCGGCTTTGCTCTGCCTGACATTCGATTTGTCCTGCGTGTCATTTTGCCGTGACGGAACAGTAAACCGCGGCCGGCGGGCGCCGGCCGGGAAGGATTACGAACTCAGGGTCGCCAGACGGGTGGCGAAACCGAGGAACAGCAGGCCGATCAGGCCGTTGCCGAGCTTCGCCAGGCCTTTCTTGTGGTTGAAGAAATGCGCCAGCATCGCGCCGGAGAAGATCAGCGTGCTCATGTAGATAAAGCTGACGGCTTCAAGGATCAGCGCCAGAATGGTGAACGACAGCCCGGTGTGCGCGTAGTTGAAATCGATGAACTGCACGAAGAACGACACGTAAAACAGAATAGCTTTCGGGTTGGTCAGGCTCAGCGTCAGCGATTTGCGCAGAATGCTGTGGCCGCCCTCAATCTGTTGCTGTTGCGCCTGCGCCTTCTGCACGAAGGTGGCGTAGAGGATTTTTGCGCCAAGGAACAGCAGGTAAATCGCGCCGAGAAAACGCACCAGGGTAAACAGGAACGGCGTGGTGCGGATCAGCGAAGCCACGCCGATATAGGCGCAAAAGATCAGGATCGCATCGCCGATAAACACGCCCAGCGCCGCGGTATAGCCGGCGCGCACGCCGCGCGATATGCCGGTTTTCAGCACGTACAGCGTATTCGGCCCCGGCAGAATGATGATGAAGACCACCCCGGCCAAATAGGTCCATAAATTCAGGACGCCAAAACTCTCTAACACAATAACCTCTCCATGCGCGCAACTAACAGGCAGAAACACTGGCCACGCCCGTGGCCGGCCGCGATCCTAACGCCGTGCAACCGGGTTGGCAACGTAATAAACTTCATGTTGTTGGTTAAAAATTGTCGAAAGATTGTTGAAAACGTCGGCGACGAATTAAAAAGCAAGAGTCGGCGTGTTTCGCCAACGGCCCGTCACTATGCTGGTTAACATCGAAACCGCAGTGAGGAACGGATGATGAAAAACGTAATCGACAGCGCCGATCCGCGCTGGCTGGCGATTGTCAGCCGCGACAAGCACGCCGACGGCCGCTTTATCTACGCGGTGAAAACCACCGGCGTGTATTGCTCGCCTTCCTGCCCGTCACGCCAACCGAATCGGCAAAACGTGGAGCTGTTTGACGACGCGGAGCAGGCGGAGGCGGCGGGCTATCGGCCCTGTAAACGCTGCCGGCAGGGGCTGACGCCGCTGACGGAACAGCATGCGCGGCAGATAGCTGAGGCCTGCCGCTATATCGAGCCGGCGGAAAAAGCGCCGTCGCTGCAGACGCTGGCGCGCCACGTCGGGTTGAGCCAATACCATTTCCACCGGCTGTTCAAAGCGATCACCGGCCTGACGCCGAAAGGCTACGCCGACGCGCAGCGCAGCCAACGCTTACGCGCCGGTCTTACGCAGCGGGAAACGGTGACCGATGCGATCTTCGACGCCGGCTATGGCGCCAACGGCCGCTTCTACCAGCAGGCCAACGCCGCGCTGGGCATGACGCCGAAGGCCTATCGGGCGGGCGGCAAAGGCATGCGCATCCATTTCGCCGTCGGGCGCTGTTCGCTGGGCGAGATCCTGGCGGCCCAGAGCGAGGTGGGCATCTGCGCCATTCTGCTGGGGGACGATGCGCAGCAGCTGGTGCAGGATCTGCAGGACAAATTCCCCAACGCCGAGCTGATCGGCGGCGACGCGCAGTATGAAGCGCTGATGGCGCAGGTGGTGGGCCTGATTGAAGCGCCGGAGAACGGGTTGGCGCTGCCGCTGGATATTCGCGGCACCGCGTTTCAACAGCGGGTCTGGCGGGCGCTGCAGGCGATACCGGTCGGCGAAACCGTCAGCTATGCCGATATCGCTCGGCGCATTGGGGCGCCCAAAGCGGTGCGCGCGGTAGCCGGCGCCTGCGCCGCCAACATGCTGGCGGTGGCGATCCCCTGCCACCGGGTGGTGCGCAACGACGGCACGCTGTCCGGCTACCGCTGGGGCGTCGATCGCAAGAAAGCGTTGCTGGAAAAAGAGGCGCAGCGATGAGCGGCGCGCTGGCGACCCGGCTGGCCGAATTGGACTGGGCGGCAATTGAACGTGAACTCGATGCGCAGGGCTGCGCGCGTCTGCCGGGCGTGCTCAGCCAAGACCTGTGCCGCGAGCTTTCGGCGCTTTACCCGCAGGATGCGCATTTTCGCAGCCGCATCGTGATGGCGAAGCACGGTTTTGGCCGCGGCGAGTACCGCTATTTCGCCTATCCGCTGCCGCCGCCGGTGGCCGAAGCGCGCAGCCTGATGTATGCGCGGCTGGCGCCGGTGGCCAACCGTTGGAACGCCTTGTTGGGGTTGGAGACGTGTTATCCCGTCGCACATGAAACCTACCTGGCGGAATGCCACCGGGCCGGCCAGCGGCGGCCGACGCCGCTGCTGTTGCGCTACGAAACGGGGGATTACAACTGCCTGCATCAGGATCTGTACGGCGAGCGAGTGTTTCCGCTGCAGGTGGCGTTTCTGCTCTCCGCCCCCGAGCAGGACTTCACCGGCGGCGAGTTCGTGCTGACCGAACAGCGGCCGCGGATGCAGAGCCGGGCGGAGGTGGTGCCGCTGCAACAGGGCGACGCGGTGGTGTTCGCCGTGCATCACCGGCCGGTGGCGGGAGTGAAAGGCTACTATCGGGTCAATCTGCGCCACGGCGTCAGCCGAATACGCGCCGGCCAACGCCACACGCTGGGGATTATCTTTCACGACGCGCTATAGCTTGCGCGCCAGCAGGGTGGCGAAACGCAGCGAGATGCGGTTGCCGGCGGCGTCGGTCTTGTGCAGTTGGCCGACGTCTTCGTTGTATTTGAGGATCTCCCAGTCGCGATAATAATGCTTCAGCTCACCCGCGCTGAAGGTGAACGGGAACGGCAGCGGACAGGGATAATCCTCGGTATCCATCGCCGCCACGATCAGGTTATGGCCGCCGCGCACGGTGCTGTCCTGCATGTCTTGCACGATATGCGGAATTTGCTGGCGTTCGAGGAACATCAAGACCACGGTGGACAGGATAAAGTCGTATTCGCCGCTGAAGCGGTGGGTATTGAGATCCTGCACGCTGGCGCTCAGGCGGGTCAGCTGCTCGGCGTCGACGATCTGGTTGAGGCGGGCTATCGACGGCGCGTGCTTGTCCCAGGCGGTGACGTCGAAACCTTTCAGATTGAGATAGAGCGAATTGCGGCCGCCGCCGCAGCCCAGATCCAGCGCCTTGCCCGGCGCGATGCGCGCCGCCGCCTCAACCACTTCCGAGTGAGTGCGCGTCAGTTCGTATTTCTTGTGGTAGTAATCTTCCGGCGTGCAGTAAAACGCCAGCCGGCAGGTCATGTCGCCCGAAAAGGAAACGATGCGATGCCACTGTTGGGGGGCGATAAACGGCGGCTGGCTTTCAGGGCTAAACTGCCAGGTCTCGGTGGTGGCGCCGTCTTCGGTCATCATGGCGAACGTCAGGCTGCCGCTCAGCACGGTGAGCTTCGCCCAGGTGCCGCTCTGGGTGTTGTGGCGCTGACGAAAGGCTTCCGGCAGCGTTTCGCTGTTCCATTCCGGCAGGGTTTTATAGCAAAGCAGCTGCTGCTCCATAGGGGGCTCCTCTGGCTGGGCAAGCAAAGTGATTTATATGATGCATATAAAATACATCTTTATCGATCGTTTGAACATAGCAGCCTGAAGGAAAGGCGCGGCGAGATCTTTATACTGGATTGTGCGCGGCGGCTGGGCTAATTTCAGTGCTGTTCATGTCATCACGTTCAGGGAAAAGATGTCGATACGCCGTTTATGCCACCCGAAGCCCCTCCGTTTGCTGAGCCTGGCCGCGCTGCTGGCGCTGGCGGGCTGTACCAGCAAAACCACCACCACCTCGCCGGCGGCGCGCCCCGCCGACGTCAAAGCGCGACTGATGACGCTGATCCCGGCCAATGCCGGCGATCGTCAGGGTTGGGCCACCGATATCACCGCCGCGTTCGCCACGCAGGGCATTGAGCCGAGCGATGAGAACCTGTGCTCGGTGCTGGCGGTCACCGAACAGGAGTCGACGTTCCAGGCTAACCCGCAGGTGCCGGGGCTGCCGAAGATCGCCTGGAAGGAGATCGACCGCCGCGCCGATCAGATGCACATCCCGAACTTTTTGGTACATACCGCGTTGAAGATCTCGTCGTCGAACGGCCAGAGCTACAGCGAGCGCCTGGATAAGGTGCGCACGGAGAAGGATCTGAGCGATATATTCGATGACATGATCGACCGCGTGCCGATGGGGCAGAAGCTGTTCGGTCATTTGAACCCGGTTCATACCGGTGGCCCGATGCAGGTGAGCGTCGCCTTCGCTGAGGCGCATGCCAAAGGGTATCCTTATCCGGTTGACGGTTCGATTCGGCGCGAAGTCTTCAGCCGACGCGGCGGCATGTACTTCGGCATTATGCATTTGCTGGGGTACCCGGCCGACTATAGCCGGCCAATTTACCGCTTCGCCGACTTCAACGCCGGCTGGTACGCCAGCCGCAACGCGGCGTTCCAAAACGCGGTCAGCCGGGCGAGCGCCATTCCGCTGGCGCTGGACGGCGATCTGATCGACTTTGGCAGCGACAAGCCCGGCTCCACCGAGCTGGCGGTGCGCACGCTCGGCAAGCGCCTGAACATGAGCGACAGCGCCATTCGCCGGGCGCTGGAGAAAGGCGACACGGCCGACTTTGCCGATACCGACCTGTATAAGAAGGTCTATGCGCTGGCGGGCGGCAAGCTGCCGCGCGAGATGCTGCCGGGCATCCAACTGGAAAGCCCGAAAATCACCCGTAAGTTGACTACCGCCTGGTTCGCCAAGCGGGTGGATGAACGCCGTCAGCGCTGCATGGCGCGCGCAGGCGGTTAACCCTAAAGAAAACGCCGCCGGTGGCCTGAGTCACCGGCGGCGCGATCGCGCATCAGGCGCTGCGGCGCGGGTTGGTCAGGCCGAAGTTAAAGCTGTTGCAGCGATTGCAGAACTCTTTCATCACCGGCGGCGTGTCCATCATCGGCACTTTCACCTCGATAAACGCCAGCCTATCCTGCCGCGAGGCGTGTTCCAGGGCCATTTCCAGCTGTTGCGTGGTTTCCACCGCCACGCTGAACGGCTGCGATCGAGTATTCAGCACCGCCGGCAGTTTGGCGTAGTCCCACGGGCTGATGTCGTTGTAGGACGAGCTTTCGCCGAGGATATAGCGTTCGATGGTGTAGCCGTCGTTATTGATCAGGAAGATGATCGGCTTTTGCTCGCAGCGCAGCAGGGTGGACACTTCCTGCGCGGTCAACTGGAAAGAGCCGTCGCCGATGAACAGCAGGTGGCGGCGCTCCGGGGCCGCCATCAGGGTGCCGAGCAGCGCCGGCAGGGTATAGCCGATCGAGCCCCAAATCGGTTGGTTGACCACCTTGATGCCGTCCGGCATGCGCATGCCGCCGATGGCCGCGCCGGAGGTGCCGTTTTCCACCACCACCACGTCATCCGCCCGGATGAAGCGTTGGATGCGCCGCCACAGATAGGCCTGGTCGATAGGCGCGTCGCTCGGCGTCGCCAGCTTCTCATGTGGGCTGGCCAACGGCGCCAGGGGCTGCGCCGGCGCGTCTTCGCTCAGATCCAACAGTGCCTGCAGCAGATCCGCCGTCGACACCGCCGGGTAGGAGGTGTTGTCCAGCTTCATTGAGAACGGTTGGATGTCCACCTGAGCGGCGGCGGGAATGTGCTGGGAGAAATAGCCGGTGGTGGAATCCACCAAACGCACGCCGAAGCTCAGCACGCAGTCCGAGTGGGCCATGTGTTCATACAGTTCGGGGCGCGACAGATTGCCGCTGTAGCCGCCCATCCAACCGGCGGTGTTTTCCGGGATAATGCATTTGGCGGTGGGCATATTGGTCAGCGGAATGGCGAAGCGGTGAGCGACCGCGATGACCAACTGCTGCAACTGGTAGCGATCCACCATTTGATCGACCAACATGATTGGGCGCTGTGCGCGTTTGATTTTGGTTAACAGCGCCATCGCCGCTAATTGCACATTGTATTTATCGCTGGCCGGTAATTGCGGTGCCGTCGCCGCCGCGGCGATTTCAATTTCCACATCGCAAATATCCGACGGCAGCTGTAAATACACCGGCTTCTTCTCTATCCAGGCGCGGGAAATAACGCGTGGGATTTCTTGTGCGGCATTTTCCGGCGTAATCAAGGCTTGCGCAACGGTGAATTGTTTAAAGCAGTTCATGACGTTGTCGAAATTGCCATCGCCCAGGGTATGGTGCAAGAGCTGGTGATTTTTCATCGCATGCAGCGGCGGCGTGCCAGCGATGCAGATAACCGGCGAAGATTCGGCATAGGCCCCGGCGATGCCGGACAGCGCGGCCAGATCGCCGACGCCGTAGGTGACGATCAGCGCGCCGGCGCCTTTCATGCGGGCGTAACCGTCGGCGGCGTAGGAGGCGTTCAATTCATTGCAGTTGCCGACAAACGCCAGCCGCTCGTCGTTTTCCAGCAGCTCCAGCAGGCTGAGATTATAGTCGCCGGGCACGCCGTAAATACGATCGACGTTCAGGGCGTGAAGCTGTTGCAGAATGAATGACCCGATAGTTATTTTCATTGATTGCTCCGAATTATTTATCTTTATTTTGTCAGGCGAAAATCAGCAAAAATAAATTGCTGGCGATGTTGTGTCGTTAGCATTAACAGTTATTTAAAGTGTCGGCTTGTTCAAGACAGGCGTGGCAGCCGATGAATAGGCGGTTTGTATTCGGCGCTTTACGCGATTGAATAATGTATAAATAGTGTGGTTATTATGCAGGAGGACGGTGCGGTATTTTTCCCTGGCGGTATATCGACAGAAAAATGGCGGCGTATTGGCATTTATCATGATGCAGGGCGAATCATCCGGTACTTTTGACGCCGCGTTAAATCCCATCGGGTGGCGTAACGCTACCTTGCTGGTAAATAAAGGCAGAAGCCGGCGCAAAGAGGCATTTTGGTGATCCGCCGCACGCTTATTTCATGAAACCATCGCGCAACCAATCAAAAACAAAAAATTAACAATGTCGCTTTTTTATTCGCGTCGTGTTGTCAGTTTTACTTTACGGGGCTGCAATGCGCGTCGCTTCGGGCCGGCGTAAACAAGCGTCGTTACGGGCGCTAATATAACGTGGCGACCATCACATTCCTTGGGGCCGATACGTAAACTTTTCTCTACGTGTGCCTGGATGGCGTATACCTACCAAAGGGCCTGCGTCCCAGCTGGGCTCGTCTGAGGGGGAAATAGCCATGAAAAACTATCGACATGTGCTGGTGCTGATCCACGACGAGCGTGATGGGTTGCCGTTGCCGCGCGTCACCCTTCGGCGTTTTAAAATCGACTGTTCGGCCTTATTCTCTGGCGTTCGTGAACCGCCTCGATGTCGATGTGTTGGTCAAGCACCTGGCACGCGAGTAGCGAACGACAAAGCGGACTTTTCCCACGGTTTTGCCGTCCGAAAGGCGCTAACATGCACATGTCGGTGCAACCCGTTATAAACCAATGCGAATTTTCCGATGCTAAGCTTAACCAAGGCGAAACGGGCGTTGGATAAATTGGATACAGCTTGATCTTGCCTGGGCTATCGGTAAAAATCTTCGGCCGTATTTTTACAGGAGCTTTACCATGTTTCTCAAACGGACTCTGTTGGCATGTTCTCTGGCGTTGATATTTCCTGCACTGCCTTCTTACGCTGAGGTTAGTACAGAAAGTGGCAATACCGCGCAGGCCGAAAAACCGGGTCTATGGCAGCGCTTTACCCATAACGTGTCGGAGACCTGGAACAATTCGCCGAATCACGATCTCTATATTCCGGCCATCACCTGGCATAACCGTTGGACTTACGATGACGAACATATCGATAAGTACAACGAGCGCCCGTGGGGCGCCGGTTACGGTATCTCCCGCTACGACAGCGACGGTGACTGGCACGGCATCTACATCATGGCGTTCAAGGATTCCTTCAACAAGTGGGAGCCGATCGGCGGCTACGCCTACGAGAAGATCTGGCGTCCGTTGGATGACAAGGATTTCCGCCTGGGGCTGGGTTTCACCGCCAGCGTCACCGCGCGCGATAACTGGAAATATATCCCTATCCCGGCGCCGCTGCCGCTGGCTTCTATCGGCTATCAGCGGCTGACGTTCCAGGCGACCTACATTCCCGGCACCTATAACAACGGCAACGTGTTCTTCGCCTGGCTGCGCTGGCAGTTCTAAACTTCCTGAATTCCGAAAAACGGCGCGGCGGCGAGATAAAAGGAACTTGTCGCCGCAGGCGGCGTCGGAGAGGTATCCCGGCGCGCTGCGCCGATTGCATGCCGTTCTTACAGGAGTTTTATCACTATGATCACCAAACATCGTTTACTGCTGGCTTTGGCGCTGTCCGCGACCCTGGCCAGCGGCGCCACCCAGGCCGCCGGTCTGATGGATTCTCTCAGCAGCGCGGCGGGCGAACTGAGCAAGTCTGGCGGCGAAAGCGGCGGCGGCATGTCGCTCTCCTCGTTGACCGGCCTGCTGAACGGCGGCGACAAGGCATTAAGCTCCAGCAGCATGACCAACGCCGCCGGCATCCTGCAATACTGTGTGAAAAACAACGTGCTGTCGGCTAACGGCGCCGAAGGGGTGAAAGATCAGTTGCTCAGCAAACTGGGCATCACCAGCACTGAAAACGCCAAGAGCCAGGATTATCAGCAGGGCCTGGGCGGCTTGCTGCAGACCGGTGAAGGCAAGAGCCTGGATCTCAACAGCCTGGGCACCTCGCAGATCACCGAGAGAGTGAAACAAAAAGCCTGCGATCTGGTGCTGAAACAGGGCAAATCCTTTATTTCATGATCAACCCACGGCGGAGCGTTCCGCCGTGGGTATTTTGCATAAGCTGGAAAAATGAAAAAAACGTTGATGCTTTCCCTGCTGGCAGGGATGACGATGTTGCAGGGGTGTTCCGTGAAATCCAACGATGCGCCGCCACCGCCGCAGGTGAAACCGATCGGCATGGCGAACCCGGCCGACGTGTATTGCACCAAAATCGGCGGCAAGCTGAACGCCAAAGAAAACGCGGCGGGCCAGTATTCGACCTGTACGCTGCCGAATGGGCAGGAAATTGAAAGTTGGGAGCTGTTCCGCCGCGATCACCCGGTGAAAAAGTAACCTCTGCGGCGCCGGCGACTCTGCCCGGCGCCCGATCAGAATTGCCGATCGCCTATCGACTGCAGCTGCAGGCTGCCGTCCTTTTGCAGCGATAACGGTATGCGCCAATCGGTCCGTTTATCCAGGTTGAACGGCCTGGAGCGGAACATGCAGCCGGTCTTGATGTTCTTGATTTTCATCACGTGTTCCGCATCCGCATTCATTTTAACCTCGAAGCTGCCGGCGGCCGGAATAAAGACTTCCGCCAGCTGCTGCGGCGCGGCGGGCGTTTCCATTTTGACCAACACCGCGAAGTCGTTGCCTTGATTGTCCAGCGTCAGCCGATGCAGGCCGGTTGCGGGCAGGCCGGTCGGCTGATGCAGATAGCCGGCTGACGCGGGCCAGGGTTGCCCGGCATTATCGTGCAGCGGCCCTCCGCATTGCTCACGTGCTTCGCGCTGCGGCATTTCACGCTTGATGGCGCGGTTGTAATCGGTGGGGGCGGCGAGGCTGAATTCGTCGTCATACTGGTGGGTGAGCAGATAGCGCTTGACGCCGAGCACCCCGAGGGCGACCAGCATGAAGAACAGAAATACCCTCAGGCGATTTTTAAAAATCAGCCCAAACAGCTTCCCGGGTAATTGAAACAGCCACCTTGCGATCGTCAATAACATCGTTTTCCCTTTACGCCCAAGCCGTTACGTCTGCGGTAACTTCGCTTGCCTCAGTATAGCCAAAGCGTTGCCACCGGGCGGCATGCGCCATGAAATTCCTGTTTTTTTATCCTAAACCTTCTTCCAACAGCAACAGCAGCAAGAAGCCGGCAAAGAACATCGCGGCGGCGAACGGGGTTTCCTTTCCGCCTTCATGCGCTTCGACCAGCAGCTCTTCGGTCACCAGGTAGAGCAGGGCGATCAGACCAAAGGCCAGAAAGGCGGTCAGCCAAAATGCGCCCAGCATGGCCACCGGCGCCCCCAGCAGGCCGCCGATGGGCAACAGCAGCGCCAGGCCGACTATCGCCGCCATGACGCGCAGCCGCCTGCCGAGAAAGTCTTGCAAATCGCCGACGATCGACAATCCCAGGAACAGCACTTCCAGCGTTAACGCCAGCGTCAACAGCAGGCCGGCTTTGGCGCCGGCCGCGAAGGCAATGCCCAGCACCAGCCCATCGATAAAGATATCGACGCCGACCGCGGCGATAAAACCGACCGGCCCCTGCGCTTTTTCGCCCAGACGCCGAACCAGCAACATTAACAGCACCCCCACAGCGCCGCCCAGCAACACCGCCAAAGGCGACTGCTGTTTGAGATCGGGCAAGATTTCGGTGGCGGCGGCGGCGAACACGATGCCGGCGGTAAAGTGATGGATGACGCGCATCGCGGCGTCGCCGGGGCGGCGATAGAGCGCCACCGCTGCGCCGACGACGGTGGCTGCGGCGGGAAACAGCGTATAAAGCACGGCGGAGGTCATCGCGTCATAATCCCTTATCTGTGATGTCACTTTCAGTCTAGACGAGCGCCGCCGCTTGAGTGTTGCCAAAAAAGTGTTTGTTCGATTGTGTACGTTTGTGTACATTAATGATCACTTTAGCATCGCCGGATTGACATGATGTCCAAACTGTTACCGAATGAGCGCCATCAGGCCATTCTCGACACGCTCCGCCAACAGGGGCGAGTGCTGGCTCTGGAGATGGCGCAGCGGCTGAATACCACCGAAGCGACCATCCGCCGCGACCTGCGTCAGCTGGCGGCACAGAATCTGTGCAAACGCATCTATGGCGGTGCGCTGGCGCCGACGCCGGCCGAAGGCCCCGTGACGGCGCGCATTGCCCTCAGCGGTGATGAGAAGCTGGCGCTGGCACAGACCGCGCTGAGGGTGATCGGCGAAGAACAGCTGATCTTCCTCGATGCCGGCAGCACCCACCTGTATCTGGCGGATCTGTTGCCGCGCGATCGGCGTTTGACGGTGGTAACCAATGCGTTGAGCATCGCCGGCAAAATGCTGGAACGGCCGGGGATCCGCACCATCCTGATCGGCGGCGAACTGGATGCGCAGGTCGGCGGCTGCGTGGACGCCAAGGCGGCGGAAGAGATCGACGGATTTCATTTCGATCTGGTGTTCACCGGCATTTGCGCCTACGACCCGGCCGGGTGCTTCTCCGCGTTGAGTTACCAGGACGCCACGTTCAAAAAGCGGTTGCTGACGCGCGCCGGCAGCGTGGCGGTGCTGTGCACCCGCGACAAACTCAATACCTACGCCCCCTACCCCTTCCTGCCCGCCGGGCGGGTGGATCATCTGGTGACGGCGCGCGGCGCGCACCCGCAGCTTGAGCAGCAGGTGGCGCAGGGCGGCGGCCAGATCTGGCACAGCGATTTATCGACCGGAGAATGATGATGAAAATAGCCCATGTTGCCCTGTGGACCCGTGACATCGACGCGCAGCTGGCGTTCTGGCAGCGCTATTTCAACGGTGAAGCGGGGGAGGAGTACGTCAGCCGCAATCGGCCGGGGTTCGTTTCCCGCTTCGTCAGCCTGGCGGCCGGGCCGACGCTGGAGATCATGCGCGTGCCGACGTTGCTGCCGGCGCAGGCGCAGGAGGAGCGGGTGGGCTGGGCGCACATCGCGCTGTCGCTGGGGGATGAGCGGCAGGTCGATCGGTTGGCGCAGCGCGCACGGCAGGAGGGCATCTTGCTGTCCGCGCCACGCTGGACCGGCGACGGCTTCTACGAGGCGGTCATTCGCGATCCGGACGGCAACGCGATCGAAATCACCGCCTGATTACTCTTCTTCAATGCTGGCGAACTGCTCACCCAGATAGTCGAGCAGCAGCCGCACCGCCGGCAGCAGGCCGCGGCGCGACGGGTAGACCGCGTGCACCACGCCGCCCTGCGGCTGCCAGCCAGGCAATAGTTGCACCAGCTCGCCGCGCAGCATGTCGTCGCGCATCATCATCGCCGGCAGTTGTACGATGCCGGCGCCGGCGATGGCGGCGGTGCGCAGCATCAGCATGTCGTCGGTGACCAGCCGCGGCGTGTGCTCCCACTCCACCCGTTCACCCTGTGGGCCGGTCAGCCGCCATTGGTGCTGACCGCGCGCCGGGCCGAGATCGAGCGTCGGGTATTTACGCAGGTCTTCCGGCGTGTGCGCCGGCCCGAGGGTGCGCACCAGCGCCGGGCTGGCGGCGACGCACCAGGTGCGCTGCGCCAGGATTTTCAGCACCAGATCGCTGTCCTCCAGCGGCGGCGGCCGCACGCGGATCGCCAGATCCAACCCTTCCCCCACCACGTCCACCCGGCGGTTGGTGGCCTCCAGATGCACCGTCACCTTGGGATAATCGGCCATAAAGGCCGCCACCATGCTGCCGACGCGGGTGTGAAGGATCGCCACCGGGCAGGACATGCGCACCGTGCCGCAGGGCTCGGCGCGCGTCTGCTCGATCGCCTGCTGCGCGGCTTCCGCTTCCACCAGCATCGCCTTGCAGTGCGCGTAATAGGTTTGGCCGACCTCGGTCACCGAGAAGCGCCGTGTCGAGCGTTGGATCAGGCGCACGCCCAGCCGCTCTTCCAGCAGCGCCACGCGGCGGCTGAGTTTGGATTTGGGAATGCCCAGCGCCCGGCCGGCGGGGGCGAATCCCTGGTGATCGACCACGCTGGCGAAGAAAAACAGGTCGTTCAGATCGGTCAGCATCGCATCCCTTATCGTTCTACCAGTGGAACGCTGAGTGTACATCTTGCCTACTACTGCAGCAAACCCCGGCGGATTAAACTTCTGACATCAACTTAAGGCCGTGAGGTCTGAAACGGGAGTTCAAGATGAAAAAAATCCTCGGTATTCACAACAGCCCGGAAGCACATTGGGTCGGTAACGGTTTCCTGGTGAATTCGCTGTTCTCTTATAACGATTTGGGAGCGGAAATGAGCCCGTTCCTGCTGCTGGATCACGCAGCGCCAACCAAATTCCGCTCCGCCTCCGGCACCCGTGGCGTGGGTCAGCACCCGCATCGCGGGTTTGAAACGGTGACCATCGTCTATCAGGGCGAAGTGGAACACCGCGACTCGACCGGCAGCGGCGGGGTGATTGGCCCCGGCGACGTCCAGTGGATGACCGCCGCCTCCGGCATTCTGCACGAAGAGTTCCATTCGCGGGACTTCTCGCGCAAGGGCGGCACCATGGAAATGGTACAGCTGTGGGTCAACCTGCCGGCCAAGGACAAAATGGCCGAGCCGGGCTATCAGACGCTGCTGAACGCCGATATTCCGGTGGTTCCTCTGGCGGACGGCGCAGGGCAGGTGCGGGTGATCGCCGGTGACTTTGGCGGCCACGCCGGCCCGGCGCGCACCTTCAGCCCGCTTAACGTGTGGGACATGAAGCTGAATGCCGGCCATACCACCACGCTGACGGTGAAAGAAGGCCATACGCTGGCGCTGGTGATGCTGCACGGCGCGATCCTGGTTAACGGTGAAGACGTGGTGCGCGAAACCCAAATGGTGCGTTTCGACCGGGCGGGGGATTCGATCACCATCGAAGCCAACAACGACGTCGCGCTGTTGGTGCTGAGCGGCGAACCGATCGATGAGCCTATCGTCGGCTACGGCCCGTTCGTCATGAACAGCGACGCGGAAATCCAGCAGGCGTTCCGCGATTTCAACAGCGGCAAGTTCGGCAGCATGAACGCCGAAGCGAGCGCCGGTTGAACCTTGGCGCCTGGGGCGGACAGTGTTCCCCTGCTCAGGCGCTACACTTAAACCTCAACGCCCCGCCCTGCGGCGGGGCGTTTCATCCGCAACATCAACCCCACAGGAGTAAAACCATGACTGCAAATTACAAGCGCCTCGACAAAGACCAGGCCGCCGTATTGCTGGTGGATCATCAGGCAGGGCTGCTTTCGCTGGTGCGTGATATCGATCCCGATCGGTTTAAAAACAACGTGCTGGCGCTGGGTGATTTAGCGAAGTACTTCAACCTGCCGACCATTCTTACCACCAGTTTCGAAAACGGCCCCAATGGCCCGCTGGTGCCGGAACTGAAAGCCCAATTCCCCGACGCTCCCTTCATTCCTCGCCCTGGCCAGATCAACGCCTGGGACAACGACGACTTCGTCAAGGCGGTGAAAGCCACCGGCCGCAAGCAGCTGATCATCGCCGGCGTAGTGACCGAAGTGTGCGTAGCATTCCCGGCGCTGTCGGCGCTCAATGAAGGTTTCGAGGTCTTTGTGGTGACCGACGCTTCCGGCACCTTCAATGAGCTGACGCGTCAGTCGGCCTGGAGCCGCATGGAGGCCGCCGGCGCGCAGCTGATGACCTGGTTCGGCGTCGCCTGCGAGCTGCACCGCGACTGGCGCAACGACATCGAAGGCCTGGGCACGCTGTTCTCCAACCATATCCCGGACTACCGCAATCTGATGACCAGCTACAACACGCTGACGAACGGCAAGTAACGCGACGGCCCTTTACCCAACCTTTTGCCTCTCATCACGTTAAGCGCGTGTAAGCAAAGCGCAGCGGCGCGAAAAGGTAGCGAAAAGCGGCTTTCTCATGGGCCGGGGGCGGGGTAGCGTAATCCCGAACCCGGCAAATGAGGCTAATTCAATGAAACAAGCAATCAAGATCCTGGCGCTGCCCTGCATGGGCATGGCGCTGTTGTTCAGCGCGAGCGCGATGTCTGCCCCCGAGGCGCCTGCGGCCAAAGCGTTGCCGCCTCTGGCGGATGAACCGATGCGCATGCCGCCTTTCCCGGGCGGGCACCCGCCCAAGCCGGGGTTCTGCCGCGGCGGTGAGCTGTTCTGCGCCACCTCGGCCAGCGACAACCCGGTGGAAACCATCAACAAACTGACGGCGGTGATCCCGGCGGGCAGCGCCAAACATTACGAAGTGCGCGTCGCGGTGGTGGCGGTGCCTGACGCACCGCCCGCGCCTTAACACGCCCTGTCATCCCGCTCTGGCCTGGGCGCACCAGGCGCGTTAGGCTAAGGCGAGCATTTTTCGGGAGGCGGGATGACCCCTTTATCACAGCTGCCTTATCTGCAGCCCGGCGATCGCGCGTTGTTGTTCGACGGCGAATGCAACCTGTGTCATGGGCTGGTGAGATACCTTGTTCGCGCCGATCGGCAGCGGCGCATTCTGTTGGCGACGGTGCAATCCGTCGAAGGGCAGGCAATCCTGCAGGCGCTGGGATTGCCGACCGACCGTTTCGATTCCGTGGTCTATGTGGAACAGGGGCGCTGTTGGCTGCGTTCGGCGGCGTTGTTTCGGGCGCTGCGCCAAGTGGGATGGCCGTACCGCGCGCTGGCGCTGGCGCGTTACCTGCCGCCGCGACTGGCGGACAAGATCTACGATGCGGTCGCCGGCAATCGCTACCGGCTGTTTGGCCGCAACGACGGCAGCGGCCTGCCGGGTGCCGACCAGCCCGGGCGCTATCTGCCTCGGCGGCGGGAGCCGCCGGCCTGAGCTTTACGCTTCTTTACCATCCAACCGCTTGAAATATCAGCACTCCAGCTCCATATAATGGGTCATTCAGCCAACAAGGAGCGCGTATGGGAATCAGTGAAGAAGAGCACATCCGCCGTTTGACCCAAGAGAAAAACGACATGGGCAATACGGCGAAATGGGTGGCGATCGTTTCCGCCGTCTACTTTGCCTTGATGGTGTTTTATGGCCATCCAACCGGCGTGTTGGCGATGTCGGGCGCGGTATTCATTGTCTCTACCGCCACCTGGTTGAAAAAGCGCCAGAAGGTCAAATCTTACCGCATGGCGTTGGCCAAAATCAGCGACGATCAGCCCTGATAGTCGCAGCGCTTTAGCGTATACACCAGGCTCGGCGCCGCGCCGGGCACGTCATCCAGCGTATCCACCCGCTGCATGCCGACCTTTTCCAGCACTCGCCACGAAGCCTGATTCTCCGCACGCACAATGGCGGAAATCTCCCCCAGCGCCAATCCGACAAAACCGTATTGCAGCGACGCCCGCGCCATCTCGGTGGCCAATCCCATGCCCCAGACGCGAGTATCGAAGCGATAGCCGAGGTTCACGGTGCGCTGCGCCCCGAGCGGTTTCCGGGACAATCCGCCAAAGCCGATAATCCAATCCGGCCGTTCGCGCAGAGCGATCGCCCAGGAACCGTAACCGTGTTGTTGCCACCCGGAAATCCTCTCTTGCAGCGCCGATGCGGCCTGCGCTTCGCTGGTGAGTGGGCCGGCGGGATTGAAACGCTGCGTTTGCGGATCGCCGAAGATGGCGTAGAAACGCGCGAGATCCGCCATCACCGGTGGGCGCATCTGCAGGCGTTCACTGAAGAAAGGGGTGGAAGGATTAAAGCTTGTCATCGTTTCTCTCTGCTGGATAAATGAACAGTGTTCACTGTAGACCAGATTGGCGAAACGGGAAATCCCCCTCTGCGGGTGAGAGGGGGCGAAGGGAATTACAGGAAGGAGTCGTCGTCGCTGTAATCGTCGTCAGCGTAGTCCGTGTCGTCCTGATAGTTGGCGTTCTGGAAGCCGTTGTCCTGATTGAGGAAGCTGCCGCCATCGCCGTTGTTGAAGGTATCCAGGTTGTTGGAGGCGTCGAAATTGCGCATTGCGCTGTCGTCCAGCGGCGCCGGGGTTTCCTCGATAATATTTACGATTTCCTGTGGTTGCGAATGGCGGAACATGCCGGTCAGCATGTCGGCCAATACCACGCCACCGGCGACGCCCGCAGCCGTTTGCAAGGCGCCTCCCAGGAAGCCGCCGGCGCGTGAAGGCGCCGCCTGCTGCGGTGGGGCATAGGCCGGTTGCTGCGGCTGCTGCGCGTTGTTCCAGGCCGCCGTATTTTGCTGCTGCGCCTGATACTGTTCGCGCGGGCTTGGCGTACTGCGGCTGCCGCCGCCGAACAGGCCGGCCAGGAAGCCGCCGCTGCTCTGCTGGCCGTTGGCGGTTTGCTGCAGCTGCGCCACCTGGGCCTCCAGCTCTTTGACCCGCTGATCCATCTGCTTGAGCGCCGCTTCCTGAATAATCATCGCCTGCGCCATGTAATAAGGGGCGGAAGGCTGCTCGCGAATATGCTGGTTGATTTGCTGCTCTGCCTGGAGATCCCGTGGGCCCGTCTTGGTCTCGGCTTCTTTCAGGCGGCCAAACAGACCATCGATAAGGCGTTGTTCTTCGGATTGCATAGGAGTACCTCAGGAGATAAATAACGGTGCTGGATGATCACTATCATCGGTATCAATTACCCTAGCGCGTTTACATGAACCAATAAATAAATGGCGGGTAAACCTGCCTATGAATTTGTTACCAATTGCGGCAGCGGGATCAGCATCACCAGCTTCAGACCGGCGTGCTCCGCCGGATGGAAGGTGAGTTGGCGATAGCGCAGCGCGCCTCGCTGAGGATGCTCGAACGCTCTTTCGCCGCCTTCGCGCGCCATGACGTCATGTTGCTTCCACCAGTGATTAAAGTCCGCGCTGTTGTGCGTCATGTTGCGCACGAAGGCGCGCATCTCTTCGGTATTTTGATGATGGCTGGTCTCGGCGCGAAACTCGGCCACCACGCGGCGCGCGCGCTCTTCCCAATCGCTGACCAGCGTTTTCGCCAACGGGTGGAAGAACATGAAGTGCAGCAGGTTGGGGCTGTTGGCCACATCCAGCCAGCCGCTGAACAGCGCCGCCGCCTGCGGGTTCCAGGCGACGACGTTCCAGCTCACGTCCAGCAGATAGCAGGGCACCGTCATCTGATGCACGCTTTGCAGCACCGCGTCATTGGCGGTTTCTCGGTGCGCTTCCTGCTCGGGGTCGGCGATACGCGCCAGGGTAAACAGGTAGTGGCGTTCGGCCGGGCCGAGCCGCAGCGCTTTGGCGATGCGCGCCAGCGTGAAAGGGGAAATGGACACCTCGCGGCCCTGTTCGATCCAGGTATACCAGGTGGCGCTGATGCCGCTGATTTGCGCCAGCTCTTCGCGGCGCAGGCCGCTGGTGCGGCGGCGCGAAGAGCTGGGCAGGCCGATCATTTCCGGCGTGATGCGTTCGCGGTGCGCGCGCAGGAATGCGCCGAGGGCTTTTGGCCCGGATAAGGCTTCTGATGACATAGCATGGTACCTATTTATACCAGGATAACTGCTCATATTGTACCCGTATAGTAGCCTGATTATAGTAGCCGAAAGCCTTCAGGCACAGGCGCAAGCCGGATAATAACAGGAGCAAACATGAGCAACAGCAACAGCCATAACAATGCGGTAGACCGGCAGTTCGGCGAGCAGGCCAATGCCTATTTAACCAGCGCGGTGCATGCGCAGGGCAAGGATTTGCAACGTCTGGCGCAGTTACTGGCGCCGCACGCCGAAGCGCGCCTGCTCGATCTGGGCTGCGGCGCCGGGCATGCCAGCTTCACCGCGGCGGCCAGCGTAGCGCAGGTGGTGGCCTACGATCTGTCGGCGCAAATGTTGGCGGTGGTGAAGCAGGCGGCGGC
This sequence comes from Serratia sp. CY74737, assembly GCF_052166775.1. NCBI lineage: Bacteria > Pseudomonadati > Pseudomonadota > Gammaproteobacteria > Enterobacterales > Yersiniaceae > Serratia > Serratia sp. CY74737. The sequence continues at coordinate 175,102 of NZ_JBJNOF010000005.1, read as the reverse complement.
GGAAAAAGGCCTGAACAACATTCAGCAGCAGCAGGGCGTGGCGGAGTCTTTGCCGTTTGAGGACGCCAGTTTCGATCTGGTCATCAGCCGCTATTCGGCGCACCACTGGCGCGATGTCGGCCAGGCGCTGCGCGAGGTCAGGCGGGTACTCAAACCGGGCGGCAGCGCGATCTTTATGGACGTGGTCTCGCCGGGGCACCCGCTGCTGGATATCTACCTGCAAACCGTGGAAGTGCTGCGCGACACCTCGCACGTGCGCAACTATGCGCCGGGCGAGTGGCTGACGTTGCTGACCGAGGCCGGGCTGGTGGTACGCGAGGTGACGTCGGATCGATTGACGCTGGAGTTCGGCAGTTGGGTGGCGCGTATGCGCACGCCGGCGCATTTCGTCACCTCGATCCGCGCGCTGCAGCAAAGCGTGTCGCAGGAGGTGGCGGCGCATTTCGCCATCCAGCCGGACGGCTCCTTCACCAGCGATATCATGATGTTTGAAGTGACGAAGGGCTGAAAGCAACGGGGCAGCCGATGAAGGCTGCCCCGTGAAACGCGATCGACTGCGATACGCTTATTTTTTGTCTTCCAGCAGGCAGCGGTAGATCAGGCCGCCGATAATGCCGCCGACCAGCGGCACCAGCCAGAACACCCACAGCTGCTGCAGCGCCCAGGTGCCCTGGAAGATCGCTACGCCGGTGCTGCGCGCCGGGTTGACGGAGGTGTTGGTCACCGGGATGCTGATCAGGTGGATCAGCGTCAGCGTCAGGCCGATAGCCAGCGGGGCAAAGCCTGCCGGCGCGCGCTTGTCGGTCACGCCATGAATAACGATCAGGAAGAAGGCGGTCAGCACCAACTCAATCACGATTGCGGCTTGCAGAGAGTAACCGCCCGGTGAGTGTTCGCCGTAACCGTTGGAGGCGAAACCGCCTGCCGTGGCGTCGAAACCGGCTTTGCCGCTGGCGATCAAATACAGCACCGACGCTGCGGCGATACCGCCGATCACCTGTGCGATAACGTAAGGGATCACGTCTTTCGCCGCGAAACGGCCGCCGGCGAATAAGCCGACGGTGACCGCCGGGTTAAAATGCCCGCCGGAAATATGGCCGACGGCATAGGCCATCGTCACTACGGTCAGACCGAAAGCGAGCGCGACGCCGAGGAAACCAATACCCAGCTGTGGGAATGCCGCTGCCAATACTGCGCTACCACAACCACCAAACACCAACCAAAATGTGCCAAAAAATTCAGCAAAAAGTCGCTTTGACATAGATTCCATCCTGCGGAATAGACTAACGGGCGTTAGCACTAAAAACTATAGAACAGCTTTTTAAGTTCATGCAGATATTCTATAGAATTTTCTTAATGCACCTTGAATAACGGCGGTATTAAATCCCTGACATTTTATTTTGTCTATGAGAAAAACACCGTTTTTCGCCGTGTTGACGCGCGTTTGCCGATTTTTTTATCTTTGTTATAAGAATTTACCCTAAGCAAAACGACGGGCTATTTCCGGGCGATTTTTTCCAGCGGTTTTCTCCATTCAATATGCTCAGGTTAATTGCTCATTTCTATTTGCCAGCCAACCTTATTGCCTGATGTGCATTTGACGAATTGCCTATTGTCATCTAAGTGTCATGCTAAATTAATATCGTCTTCTGCCTGACAACGCTTCATTTAACCTCGGGTAAAAAATATGAAAATAAAATCGCTCTCCCTGTTGTTGGCTTCACTGTTTCCGGTATTGGCTCACGCTGCCGACATTGAGGTGGCGCGTTATGTGGTCGGTTTCCCCGGCGGGGAACGCGTCGCCTATCAGGGGGCGTTCGCCAAGCATTTCCCGCAGGGATTGCCGGTAGGGATCGGCTCCGGATTGATGTTCAACAAGAAGCAGGGCGACGATTTGGTGCTGACGACGCTGACCGATCGCGGCCCGAATGCCGATGCCCCGGCGGTAGGCAAGCAAGAGGCCAAGATTTTCGCTAATCCGCAATTCACGCCTCTGTTGATGGACATTCGTATCGGCGGCGGCAAGGCCGTAGCAGAGAATGCGCGGCCCTTGCACGATGAAAAAGGGCCGATCGGCGGGCTGCCGTTGCCGGGCGAGCTGATTGGTTCTACAAACGAAGTGGCGTTGAACGACGCGTTGCAGTCGCTGTCCGGCGATCGCCGCGGGTTGGATACCGAAGGGGTGACCGGTGACGGCAACGGCGGCTATTGGCTGTGTGATGAGTACGGCCCGTTTCTGATCCATATCGACGGCAAAGGTAAAATCCTCGCCAAATATGGCCCAACGCCGCAGGCCGGCGAACAGGCGGTGGCGGGCGGTTTGCCGAACATCCTGAAATGGCGTCAGCCCAACCGCGGTTTTGAAGGATTGACCCGGATGCCGGACGGGCGAATTCTGGCGGCGGTGCAGAGCACGCTGGATGTCGATGGCAAAAGCAAAAACAAGGCGCAGTTTACCCGGCTGGTGAGCTTCGATCCGCGCAGTGGCAAAACCGCCATGTACGGCTATCCCATCGATATCGACAGCTATAAAAAAGCCAAAGACGCCAAAATTGGTGATGTCGTGGCGTTGGACAACCAGCGCATCCTGTTGATTGAACAGGGAACCGGTAAAGATAAGTCGATGATCAACAAGATCTATCTGGTGGATCTCGCGCAGGCCAGCGATCTGAGCGCGTTTGACGGCCAGGGTAAAGCGCTGGAGTTCGACGATGCGAAAGATCTGGCTAAACGCGGCGTGAAGCTGGCGCAGAAACGGGAAGTGGCGGATCTGCGTCAGTTGGGCTGGCGCCAGGAGAAAGCGGAAGGGTTGGCGCTGATCGACGATCGCACGCTGGCGGTGATCAATGACAACGATTTCGGCTTGCAGGCCACGCTGGTGGATGCGTCGCCAAAGAGCAAGAAAATCGGCGACTATCAGCTGGAGAAAGGAGGGCGGTTGAGCCTCGACGGTGACAAAACCGACGCCCACATCGAATTGCGCCCTCTGGAGCAGCCGGAATCGCTGAGTGAGCTCTGGGTGCTCACCTTGCCGCAATCCTTGAAGTGACCGACATCGGGGGCGATTGCGCCCCCGTCAGACCGTTGACAAAGGAGGAAAAAACATGGGTTTTTCCTCCTTGGTGGCCATCAGCCGAAAATCAATAAATTGATTTTCCTTGTTTTTATCCACTGCTCTCTGCAAACCCGGTAATGGCATGAGGTTTGTCATCAATCTCACAACGGGGGCGATTGCGCCCCCGTTTGATTCAGGCTTGCGCGTGCCGCTGCGGCGCTTTGCCGCGCGAGATGCTCTCCCACGTCGCCACCACCACCATGATCAGCGTCGTCAGGCCATTGACCATCAGCAGGTCGGTTAAATAGGCGATCGGGGCCAATACCGCCAGCGCCAGCAGCCCGACCAGATGCGACAGCGGGAAGCGGCGATACACCAGCCGTTTGTGCAGCGCGTTGGCGAACAGGTAAATCGCCGGGCCGAGCAGCAGCACCGCCGCCGTGGCGTGTTGGATGCGGCCGTCGGGCTGGGCGATCACCAGCTCGTTGGCCACGGCGCAGACGATGATCGCCCCCACCAGCGCGACGTGCACATAATGGAAATAAGCGCCCAGTTGGCCGGGATTTTCCGCCTGGCTAATGGCGTGGCTGCCGGCTTTGCTGCTGGTGTCGAAGTAAACCCACCACATCGCCAGGCTGCCGAGAAAGGCCACCAGCGAAGCGATGAGCACCGGCAGGCTCCAACTTTCCATTTCGCTCAGGGTGGCGCCGGTGATCAGAATGGTTTCCCCCAGCGCCACGATCACGAACAGCTGGCAGCGCTCCGCCAGATGGTGGCCTTCGATGGTCCATTCGCTGCTGCTGTCCGAGCGCCCCAGCACCGGCAGGCGAAAACCGAACATCGGCGAGACGTATTCGCACAAGACGGCGATCGCCCACAGCGCCAGGCGAGCATGGCCTTCCGCCAGCCCGCCGGCGATCCAGAAGACGGCGGAGATGCACAGCCAGCCGAGAATGCGGCGAAAGTTTTGTTTTAACGGATGATCGGGCGCCAGCAGGCGCAATACCGTGGCGGAGCGCCCGACCTGAATGGCGACGTAGAACAGGGCGAAGATCAGACCGCGTTCGCCAAACGCCTGCGGCAACGCGGCGGCGGCGAACAGCCCCAGCAGCATGATCGCGAACAGCAACAGGCGGATCTGGCGGGTATCCGGATTGAACCAATTGGTGACCCAGGCGGTGTATTGCCAGGCCAGCCAGACGGCGAACCACAGCAGCAGGGTTTCCAGCGCGCCGGTTAGCGTCAGGTGATGCAACAGATAGTGGGAAAGTTGGGTCACGGCGAAAACGTAGATCAGATCGAACAGCAGCTCGGAAAATGAGACCGACGCGCCCTGACCGTCACGCACGCGCAGCAGGTTTTGCGACATAAGCGTTCTTCCTTAAAAGGGTAAGCCACAAAATTCAGCGTAGCTCAGCGCGCTCCGGCGGGTAAAAAATCTTAAATAGACGCGGCGCGCATTCTTTATCACGCGCCGTCTTTAATTGTTCATCAAATAGGGGTAGGGTGAAGCCTATAAAGTTATTCTCGCCTGAAAATACACACCCGCTCTCACTTCCTCCTTATTCTCCTCACAATGATTGATGTTCTTTACGTTGCATGACGTCCGTTTTCATTGGCTAGCGGATAATTAACATCACTGACAACGAGCTAATAAACAAGAACACCTGGAGTCAATCATGAAACTTATCCCAAGCATCGCAGCCGTATTGATCGCCGCCGCTTCATTTTCCACTTTCGCCGCGCCGCTGTCGTCGGTAAAACAGGTCAACAGCGAGCAGGCCGCCAATCTGCAAAGCCTCGGCGTCGTGTCGGTTTCCGGCGTTAGCGGCTCACCGCATGACGCCATCACCGCCCTGAAAGAAAAAGCCGCGGCGGACGGCGCCAGTCATTATCGCATTATCGGTCTGGACACCCCCGGGGACTCCAGCAACTGGCGCGGCAATGCGGAAATTTATCGCTAAGCGTTAGCTTTTTACCCTCTGGCCGCGGCAACGCGGCCAAAAAAATAAACGGTCGCAATAATTATCTGAACGGTCGGCGCATAAACCGCTTATTCTCAGATCATTATTGCGACCGTTTTTCTTTGCGCGCCGCTGACAAGGTTGCATTTTATTACAACTGTGTCCGCCGCTTTCGGAATCATGTTAATGATTACTTAAGAAATTCGGCTCACATTGAGGGCTTAACCCAAGGAGGCCTCAATGTTAAATGCGACCCGACTGCAACTGATGAATCACTTCGCTTACCTGCAGCAATTTATGGCTTCACCGCGCACCGTCGGTACGCTGGCGCCTTCTTCCCCGTGGCTGTGTCAGGCGATGCTGAATCAGGTTGAATGGACCCGGGCGCTGTCGATCGCGGAACTGGGCGCGGCGGACGGCGTGCTGACCAAACGCATTCTGGGGCGGATGCGCGCCGATGCGGCGCTGGAGGCCTTCGAGATCCAACCCCATTTCGTGCATCGGCTGCGCGGGATTGACGATCGGCGGCTGCAGGTGATGGGCCATTCGGCGACCCGGATGGCCACGGATTACGACGTGGTGTTTTCCTGCCTGCCGCTGCTGTCGATCCCGGTCAGGATCAGCGTGCGCATTCTTCAGCAGGCCCGGCAGCGGCTGCTGGCGCGCAACGGCACGCTGGTGCTGTTCCAATACAGCCACCTATCGGAAAAATTGCTGTCGCGCTATTTTCACTGGAAGCGCCTGCGGGTAGTGCGCAACTTCCCGCCGGCGCTGGTGTATGTCTGTACGCCGCGTTAGCTACAGTTTTTTCTCCATCACCACCACCTCTTCGTCATGCTGCCGCCGGCGCTCCAGAGGTTGCCAACCCCAGCCGGCGTACAGCGCTTCCGATTTGTCGGTAATGAGATGCAGAACCGAGTGATGGCGCTGCCGTGCCGCCTCGACGATGGCCATTTCAAGACGGTGGGCGATGCCCTTGCGGCGGTGATCGGGATGCACGAAGACGCCGGCCAGCCACGGGGTGAGATCCTGGCGCTGATGGTCGTCGCTGGGCCACAGGCTGGCCATGCCCACCGGACGATCGCCGTCGATCATCATCAGCGTCAGGTGATCGTCGCCCGGTCGGCTGCATTGGGCGAAACGCAGCTGGGTGCGCTCCAGCGAGCCGCCGCGCTGTGAACCCCACTGGCCGAATGCCCAGGCGGCGCACACATCGGCAAACTGCGGGCAATCCGACAGCGGAATGATGCGTTGAGTCATGGAGGTCTCCCGGTTTTTAGCTGTTTCCCCGTTCTATTTAACCGATTTCCCCGCCATTTTTTTAACTTTTTAAAGCCGTTATTTTAGCGGTTTCGCCGTGTTTGCCGCGCGCCCGGCGCCGTTTCCCGGATTTCTTTTGGCAATGGCGGCACGGGATTGCAAGCGCTAATGAGAGTGATTATCATGCGCACACTATTTCCTCCTTTCGGCTCAATCATGCGCAATTTCCTCATTTTACTGCTGCTTTCTCTGTGGTTCGGCGTGTTCTCCGCCCAGGCGAAGACGGTGACCGATATCACCGGCCGTCAGGTTGTGGTGCCGGACAATCCGCAGCGCATCGTGGTGGGGGAGAGCCGCATGCTGTATACGCTGGCGCTGCTGGAGCCGGGCAACCCGGCGCAGCGCATCGTCGGCTGGCCGGCGGATCTGGCGCGGTTCGATGCGCAAAGCTGGCAGCTCTATACGCAGAAGTTCCCGCAGATCGCCGCGATCCCCATTATCAGCGGCAATAATTTCCGCCAGGTCAATATTGAAAGCCTGCTGCAGCTGAAGCCGGATCTGGTGATCCTGGCGCGCTACGCGCGTGAAGACGGCGACAACGATCGGTTGGTTTCTGCGCTGAACAAGGCCGGCGTGGCGGTGATCTACGTCGATCTGCGCATCGATCTGCTGAACAACACCGTGCCGAGCGTGCGGCTGCTGGGCGACGTGCTCAATCGCCGGCAGCGCGCCGAGCAGTTCATCCAGTTTTATCAGCAGCATATGGCGGTGATTCAGCAACGCCTGGCGGGCTATCTGGGGCCGAAGCCCAAAGTGATGCTGCATCTGCATCTGGGGCGGCGCGAGACCTGTTGCACCACCGCCGCACACGGCAACCTTGGCGATCTGCTGACCTTCGCCGGCGGTGACAACATCGCCAACGCCAGCGTCAAAGGGGTGTATGGCGAGCTGAACCCGGAAACCATTCTGAGCGCCAATCCCGACGTGTACCTCGCCACCGGCATGGCCGGGCCGCAGGGCAAACGGCTGTCCGATCTGCGCCTCGGGCCGCAGGTCAGCCGCCAAGAGGCCGCTGACAGCTTCCGGCGGCTGATCGCCAAACAGCCGATGCTGACCAACCTGCAGGCGGTGAAAAACCACCGCGCCTGGAGCGTCTGGCACAACTTTTACCTCAGCCCGTACCACGTGGTGCTGGTCGAGGTGTTCGCCAAAGCGTTTTACCCGGATCTGTTCGCCGACATCGACCCGCAGCAGACCTTCCAACAGCTTTATCAGCAGTTTTTGCCGTTACCTTTTTCAGGGACCTATTGGAGTCAGTTAGATAATGAATAACAACAAACGCGGTTGGTGGTGTGCATTGCCGTTGGCGGTCTGCGCGACATCGCCGACGTGGGCGGCGGAAAAAACCGCGTCGCAGGAAGAGAGCCTGGTGGTGATCGGCCGCAAAGATGCCGACGGCGTGCAGAGCTATCAGCCGTTGACCAGCGTCACCGGCACCCGCAGCGAAACCAACCTGCTGAACGTGCCGCAGGCGATCGACGTGGTGCCGCAGCAGGTGATTGCCGATCAGGCGGTCAGCAGCCTGGATGAAGCGCTGTACAACGTCAGCGGCATTACCCAGGCCAACACGCTGGGCGGCACCCAGGATGCGGTAATGAAACGCGGTTTCGGCGACAACCGCGACGGCTCCATTCTGCGCGACGGCGTGCGCTCGGTGCAGGCGCGCAACTTCACGCCGACCACCGAGCGGGTAGAGGTGCTCAAGGGGCCGGCTTCGATGCTGTACGGCATGGGGGAACCGGGCGGCATGATCAACATGATCACCAAAAAACCCCAGCTGCAGCAGCGCACTCATGTGGAAGGCTGGGGCAGCAGCTTCAACGGCGGCGGCGGCCAGCTCGACGTCACCGGGCCGCTCGGCACGTCGGGGTTCGCCTATCGCATGATCGTCGATCACGATGAAACTGACTACTGGCGCAACTTCGGCCGCAACCGCCAGACGGTGATCGCGCCCTCGTTGATGTGGTATGGCGAGAACACCACCGTGCGGCTGGCCTATGAACATATGGAATATCGGGTGCCGTTCGATCGCGGCACCATTATCGATTCGCGCACCGGCAAACCGGTGAATACGCCGCGCGATCGCCGTTTCGACGAAGCCTATAACGCCACCCGCGGCGATCAGGACAGCATTACCCTGCAGATCGATCAAACGCTCAATGAGCGCTGGAAAAGCTCGCTGACCTACGCCTACAGCCGCAACAGCTACAGCGACAACCAGGCGCGCGCCACGGCGCTGAATCCGGTGACCGGCGTGTTGACTCGCCAGGCCGACTCGACCGCCCATGCCGTCAGCCACGCCAACGCGGTACAGTTGACGCTCAATGGCGACGTGGACTGGGGGCGCATCAACCACCAGATGCTGTTCGGCTTCGATTTTGAAGATAACCGCACCTACCGCGGCGACATGATCCGCGGCAAAAAGAACAGCGATTTCAATATCTATCATCCGGTATACGGCCTGATGCCGCCCTCGACCGCGGTCAGCGCCAAAGACAGCGATCAGCGGGAAAATCTCACCAGCTACGGCTGGTTTATGCAGGATTCCATCCAACTGACCGATAAATGGCTGGTGATGGGCGGGCTGCGCTACGACGCTTTCGACGTCTATGCCGGCAAGGGGCGGCCGTTCCAGACCAACACCGACAGCTCGGACGGCAAGCTGGTGCCGCGCGCTGGGGTGGTCTACAAGCTGACGCCTTACGTGTCGCTGTACAGCAGCTATACCGAGTCGTTCAAGCCTAACTCCTCCATCGCCACCCAAATTGGTTCGCTGCCGCCGGAGCAGGGCAAGTCGTGGGAAGTCGGCGGCAAGCTGGCGCTGCCGAACGGCGTCACCGGCACGTTGGCGCTGTTCGACATCACCAAACGCAACGTGATGGTCAATGAGCTGGTGGAGGGCGAAACCGTGACGCGCACCGCCGGGCGCGTGCGTTCGCAGGGCGTGGAGCTGGACGTGGCCGGTAATCTTACCGACTCGCTGAGCCTGATCGGTTCCTATGCGTATACCGACGCCCGCGTGGTGGACGATCCGGACAACAAGGGCAAAGAGATGACCAACGTGGCGCGCCATACCGCCTCGCTGTTCCTGACCCAGAACCTGGGCAGCCCCGGCCTGTACAGCGGTGATGAGATGCGTATCGGCGCCGGCGCGCGCTACGTGGGCCGCCGCCCGGGCGATGCTGCCAACAGCTTCAATCTGGATTATTACACCGTTGCCGATGCGTTCGCCGCTTACACCATGCCGATCAACGGCTATCGGGTGAAATGGCAGCTGAACGTGAAGAACCTGTTCGATAAAACCTATTACCCGTCCAGCGGCGGCAATTTGCGCGTGGCGGTGGGGGAACCGCGTGAGGTGGTGCTGCGCGGCAGTATCGATTTCTGAGCCGCGGGCGGTGAAATTTGCTTAAATAACCGCCCCAACGTTAAGGAGAATCCATGAGCCTGCAAATTCGTTTGGCGCAGCAGCGGGATATCGCGCATCTGATGGCGGTTGAACGCTCGGCGGCGCAGCTGTTTCGCCAGCAGCCGGCGTGGCGCTTTATCGCCGAAGGCGAGGTGATGAGCCCGCAACAGCACGCCGCGTTTATCGCCGAACGCCGTGAATGGCTGGCCGAAAGCGACAACGGCGAGTGCGCCGGTTTTATCGCCGTGCAGGCTCAGGGGAAAGACTGGCATATCGCCGAATTGTCGGTCGCCGGTGCCTGGCAACGGCAGGGCGTCGGCCGCCGCCTGATCGGGGCGGTGGCGGAAGAAGCCAAACGCCAGGGCGCCGCTCGCCTGACGCTCACCACCTTCATTGAGGTGCCGTGGAATGCGCCTTATTACCGGCGGCTGGGGTTCCGGTCGCTCGACGACGTGCGGCTCACGGCCGCCTTGCGGCGGCATCTGGATGAGGATCTGGCGCACGGCTTTGCTGCTGGCAGTCGCTGTGCCATGGAATTTACACTATCGTAAATATTGAAATACAGAGCGGGCGGGGTATGATGCTGCCACCACGCCATCGCACCCGCTCGGTATTTTGGTATGCAATGCACTCAAGTCACCGCATAAGGGACAACCCGTAATGACACAAACCCTGTTCATGATAGGCGCTCGCGGAGCCGGCAAGACCACGGTAGGCAGCGCATTGGCGCTGGCGTTGGGCTATCAGTTCGTCGATACCGATCTGTTTATGCAGCAGGCGGCGCAGATGAGCGTGGCGGAAATGGTCGAGCGCGAGGGCTGGCTGGGGTTTCGTCGCCGCGAGACCATCGCGTTGCAAACCGTGACCAAGCCGTCAACTATAGTTGCCACCGGCGGCGGGGCGATCCTGGCGGAGGAAAACCGTCAGTTTATGCGCCAGCATGGCACCGTTATCTACCTGTGCGCGCCGGCCAGCGTGTTGGCGCAGCGGTTGGAAGAGTACCCGGAAGATGCGCAGCGCCCGACGCTCACCGGCAGGCCGATCGCCGAAGAGATGCTCGAGGTGTTGGCCGCGCGTGAAGCGTTGTATCAGGATGCCGCGCATTACGTGATGGACGGCGCCGCCGATCCTCAGCGGGTGGTGGAACAAATCCTCGCGGTGCTGCCGCGCGAGACGGTGAAATAACCTTTTCTTCTCTTCGGGCGCTGTGCGCCCGTTTTCTTATTCCCTTTGCCGAGCGGCCACAAAGTACGCGCCGGGCGTGACGCCGAAGCGGCGGCGAAAGGCGGCGATGTAGGCGCTGACGTTGTCGTAGCCGCAGGCGTCGGCCACCTCGCTGACCGCTTCGCCGCGTGATAATCCCTCCAGTGAACGCAATACCCGCGCCTGTTGGCGCCACAGCGCGAAGCTGATGCCGGTTTCCTGCAGAAAGCGGCGGCTCAGGGTGCGTGGGCTGAGCCCGGCCCAGGCGGCCCAGTCGCGCTGGCTGTGCAGGCTGGCGGGATCGTTCAGCAGCGCCCGGGCGATGTTCAGCAACCGGGCGTCCTGCGGCAGCGGCAATTGCAACGGCGCGCGGCTTGCCGTGTGCATTTCATCCAGCAGCACCTGCAGCAGCCGCCGTTGCGGCGCGCTCATCGGGCCGGCGGAGAACTGCGCGATGCGTTCCACCAGGGCCTGCAATAGCGCGGAGGCGGTGAACAGCTGCGGCTGCGGCGGCATCTCCGGCGCGCTTTCCACCGGCAGATACAGACTCCAGCCCGCCACATCGCCACAGGCCAGCGCCTGATGGGGGCACCCCGGCGGCAGCCAGCCCAGCGCACCGCCGGTGATCGCCCATTGCCGGCCAGGCAGTTCCAGCGCCAGCATGCCGCGCGTCAAGAGATAGATCTGGCCGCCGTCGTGCCGGTGCCAGGGCGTCAGGTGTTTTCTTTCATGCTGAAGGCGTTGGCTGCGGATCTGCGTCATATTGTCCGTTTAACGTTATTGAAAGTCTTGATGCGGTTATTATGCCATCGCCTGGCCGGGATAGGATCGCCATTCCCCCCATTTCGGAGAAACGTGATGACTCAACTTACCCCGCTGAACCTGGTGCTCGATACGCTGCAGCAGGTGGTCGCCAGCCCGGAGCATCGGCCGACGCAGCTCGCCGCCCGTTTCAGCGCAGGCTACCGCCAGCAGGTGGATGGCAAGGTGCTGAACTTCGAGCAGTTTGAGCAACATATGGCGCTGCTGAAACGGCAAACCCGCCGCATGACGCTGAAGGTGCTCGCGGCGGCGGCGCAGGATGAGTCGGTGCTGACCCACCATCTGGTCGAGGTGGAAAAGCGTGACGGCACCTGCAGCCGCGTGCGGGTGCTGGCGCACTTCACCGTGCGTGAAGGCCGGATTTGCGCCTGCGATGAACTGACCGAGCTGTTGACGGGTGCCCCCGGCGATCGCGATCTCGGCTCGCGCGTGCCGGAATGAGGGCGGCTGCTATACTTGCTACTGTGTGAAACACACGGGAGAACGGCATGCGCGAAAATGATCAACCTGCTTATCCACGGAGCGCCCGCGTCGTAGAGGTGTTTCGAGGCGACCCGAACCTGCATCTGCGCCGTTTTGAGGTGCGCACCGACGACATTGAGCCGAATACGTTGCTCAGTGAACATGAAACCGAGCAGGAAGCGCTCGACGCCAAGCACCGCTATGAGGACGAGGCGTTAGAGCATTGACCTGCAGCCCAGCGGAAACCGGCGTCAGGCCGGTTTCCTGTTTATGGTTTGGAAATCGACGCCCTTGCTCTCTTTCCCGCGCGGATCGCGCCGCTTGTCCCGCCAGACGCTGCGCACCGACTCTATTATGCTGTCCGCCCATTTGCCGGTAAGCGTCCCGGCAGCAGTTTGCTCTGCGCCGCGATCGCATTTCGCGTGAAAAACCAGTGACAGATCAACCGCAATCCCCCAATATGGATTTTCCATACAAGATGATGACGCGGGTGCCAGTCTATGCTGAAAGTGAATGAGTATTTTGCCGGAAAAGTGAAGTCTATCGGTTTTGACAGTAGCAGCATCGGTCTTACCAGCGTGGGTGTGATGGAAGAGGGCGAATACACCTTCTCCACCGCGCAGCCGGAAGAAATGACGGTGATCACCGGGGCGCTGAAAGTGCTGCTGCCGGGCGCGCCGGACTGGCAGGTGTTTACGCCGGGCGAGAAATTCTTCGTGCCGGGGCACAGCGAGTTCAACCTGCAGGTGGCCGACGCGACCGCCTATCTGTGCCGCTACCTGAGCAAATAAAGGTTGCTCGTTAGGGGAACGCAGGGCTCAGCGAACGCTGGGCCCTGGTCGTTTCTGAGGCGGGATTAACGCTGGGCTTCGCCGCCGAGCGCTTCAATGGTGTTTTTGATCAACGCCGCCAGCTCGCTGGTCATCAGGATAAAGTCGGCGTCAAAGCGCTGGGCGAAGTCGTCGCGATCGATGTCGTCGTTCTGCTCGCGCAGCGTGTCGGCAAACTTCAGACGTTTTAATGAACCGTCGTCCGACAGCATCAGCTGAATGCGCTCCTGCCAATCCACCGCCAGCTTGGTCACCAGTTTGCCGGCTTCGATGTGCACCGCGATTTCGTCGCTGATCAGATTCTGTTTTTTGCAGCGGATCACGCCGCCTTCTTCCAGAATCGCTTTCAATTCCGCTTCATCCTGAATGGCGAAGCCGGCCGGCATCTCGCCGGAACGCACCCATTCGGTCAGCGTCAGTTCGATCGGGCTTTCCATCGTCAGCGGCACCACCGGCAGCGAACCGAGGCTTTTGCGCAGCAGCGCCAGCGTATCTTCGGCGCGTTTGGCGCTGGCGGCATCGACCATGATCAGATCGTTGACGGTGTCGATCCACATGAAAGTCTGGTTGAAGCGGCTGAATGCGCGCGGCAGCAGGCTGTGCAGCACTTCATCCTTCAACGCGTCCTTCTCGGTTTTCTTCAGTTTGCGGTGTTGTTCCGCCTCCAGGCGCTCAATCTTGGCCTGCAGCTCTTGCTTGATGACCGGCGACGGCAGGATTTTCTCTTCCTTGCGCGCGCAGATGACGATTTGGCCGTTGACCGCGTGCGTCAATGCATCGCTGTGCGAACCCATCGGGGAGACCCAGCCGGTCTTCGCCATGTCCTGGCTGCCGCACGGCGTGAAGGCGAATGCGCTGAGTTGTTTTTCCATTTCATCCGCGTTTAGCGCCACTTCGCGGCTCAAACGGTAAACCATCAAATTCTTAAACCACAGCATAATGTTATCCCAGGCTGGGCGTGCGTTCGGCACGCTGATTCGTCAAAAGCAGGGCGGCATGATAACGAATTGACGCTGAAAAATCGCCCCATTCTCTCTGAATTGCGTCGCTTTACGCAGCGAGAAAGGACGCGACGGAGGGTGGGAAACAGGTGATTCATTCGCGCGCTTACATTAGGCTGTGGCAACGCTGCGCGGCATCGAGGAGAAAAATACGTGCGCATTGGCATCGATTTGGGTGGAACGAAAATTGAAGTGATTGCGTTGGCGGACGACGGGCGGGAGCTGTTTCGCCATCGTATCGCCACGCCGCGCCATGACTACTGGCAAACTCTGGCGGCGATCGCCGGGCTGGTGAAACTGGCCGAGGATCATACCGGCGAACGGGGATCGGTCGGGATCGGCATTCCCGGCACGCTGTCGCCGTTTACCGGGCGGGTGAAAAACGCCAACTCGGTGTGGCTCAACGGCCAACGGCTGGACGAGGATCTTTCTGCGCTGCTGACGCGAGAGGTGCGCATCGCCAACGATGCCAACTGTCTGGCGGTGTCGGAAGCCACCGATGGCGCCGGCGCCGGCGCGAAAACTGTGTTTGCGGTTATCATCGGCACCGGCTGCGGCGCCGGCGTGGCGCTGAACGGCCAGGCGCATGCCGGCGGCAACGGCATCGCCGGTGAATGGGGGCACAATCCGCTGCCGTGGCAGGATGACGATGAGCTGCGTTACGCCCGCGAAGTGCCGTGTTACTGCGGCAAGCCGGGTTGCATCGAAACCTTTGTTTCCGGCACCGGTTTCGCCACCGACTATGCGCGCCTGAGCGGCAATGCGCTGCAAGGGCATGAGATCATGGCGCTGAGCGAGCGGGGCGATGCGTTGGCGGAGCAGGCGATTGGCCGCTACGAAATGCGGCTGGCGAAATCGCTGGCGCACGTGATCAACATGCTGGATCCGGATGTGGTGGTGCTCGGCGGCGGTATGAGCAACGTGGATCGTCTGTATCGCACGGTGCCGCAACTGGTGAAAGGCTGGGTGTTCGGCGGCGAGTGTGAAACGCCGATCCGCAAGGCCGTTCACGGCGACTCCAGCGGCGTGCGCGGTGCGGCCTGGCTGTGGCCGCAACAGTAGGGCTAAGCGTTGCAACAAAGCGCGAGGCTGCTCGCGCTTTAAACCCTTCACTGTACAAAAACTGGACGGCGCTTTATGCTTTAGCTAACTTAGCTAAGGAGGACGCGTATGCCGATTCAGGCCAATATGCACGAAGCCAAATCCAATCTGAGCCAGTTGGCGGACAGAGCCGCGGAGGGAGAAACCGTGATTATTGCAAAAGCAGGGAAGCCGTACGTACAGCTGGTCGCCATCAAGGGGGAAGCGCGCCGCCCTGGCGCCGCCAAGGGCAGGTTCACCGTGCCGGCGGATTTCAACGCCGGGGATGCGGCCATTGCGGCGTTGTTTGAGGGCGATGAATGAAGCGCCTGTTGCTGGATACCCACGCGTTGCTGTGGTGGCTGATCGACGACGCCTGCCTGGGCGTGAACGCCAAAAGGCAGATCGCCGATCCGGGCAATGCGGTGTACGTCAGCGCGGCCAGCATTTGGGAGATCTCGATCAAGCAGGCGCTGGGCAAACTGGCGCTGCCGGAAGACATCTTTGCGATCATCGAGGCCGAGGATTTTCTGTCGTTGCCGATGGACGCCTTTCACTGCCAACAGGCCGGGCAGCTGCCGCCCCATCATCAAGATCCTTTCGATCGCATGCTGATCGCACAGGCGCAGGCCGAGGGGCTGACGCTGATCTCCGCCGACGCGGTGTTTCCGCAGTACGGCGTGCGGGTGGCGGACGCCCGCCGTTAAGCCGGCTTTTCCTCGCTTTCGCTGCGCACCCGTTCGATATGAATGGTCAGAAACATCATCTCTTCCGTGGTGAGCTGATGCTGATAGTGTTTTTCGATGTGGCGGTTGATCTTACCGGCGCAGGCGAATGACTCGGGGTACTTCTCTTTCACCACCTGATACAGCGAATCGTCGTCGCTGTCGACGTAGTTTTTCCCCAGCAGCCGTTGGGCGAAAAATTTCAAGTGGGTGACGAACCGGTGGTAGCTCAGGGATTCCTCGTTGTAATCAAAGCGGAAATGGTACTTGACCAGGTTGAGGATCTCTTGCATCACGCGGGTAATGTGCAGCGTGTTGTGCATCTCGTCGTTAAGCTGGGCGTTGACCAGGTGCAGGGCGATAAATCCGGCTTCGTCCTCCGGCAACGCGGTATCCAGCCGCTGTGCGATCAGGGCCAGCGCCTCCAGCCCGACGGCGAATTCGGCCGGATAGAGTTTTTTAATCTCCCACAGCAGCGCATTCTTGATATCCAGCCCTTGCGCATGGCGCTGCAGGGCGAAGTGGATGTGATCGGTCAGCGTGATGTAGACGATGTTATGCAGCTTGCCCGGCAGGCGTTCGCGGGCGAGGGTGATGATTCTGTCGGCGGTGGTGACGCAGGCCAATGGGATCTCGGCGAGCAGCTCTTTATAGCGCTCGGCGATTTCTCCGCCGTTATGGGTGAAGACCTTTTCGATCAGGCTTTCGTCCAGCGTATCGCCGGGCTTCTTTTTAAAGCCGATTCCTTTTCCCATCACCACCGTCTCTGCCTGACGGTCGTCCAGCGTAATCACCACGTTATTATTGAGTATTTTAGCGATTTTCATGGTTTTTCCCGGTGTTTCAGCATCCTGAAAACGAAAAAACCTGACGCCCGGAAGCGATCCCGGGCGTCAGGTTTTGCCTGTATTTTTTCTTTCTGCCCTGCGGCCTGAGCGGCGGAGGGGATACAGTAACAATCCTGTTATGCTGGCATAATAACCCGTGCCCGCCGCGGCTCAACGCTTTTCACCGCGGAGTGCCGCCGCGGTCACACTTCTGTGCCGCGAGCCGCGGGATCATTCCAGCCTGAAGTGCGCCTCCAGCCGGCTGACGCCGAGCCCGTTGACCTTTTTCACCTTGATCTGCACCGGAATGCGCTCTTTCATCGCCTCGACGTGGCTGATCACGCCGATGGTTTTGCCGGAGGCGTTCAGGCTGTCCAGCGCATCCAGCGCGGTGTCGAGAGTTTCGGCGTCCAGCGTGCCGAAGCCTTCGTCGAGGAACAGCGAGTCGATGCTGGTTTTATGGCTGACCAGATCGGACAACGCCAGCGCCAACGCCAGGCTGACCAGGAAGCTCTCGCCGCCGGACAGGGTGCGGGTATCGCGCAGCGCGTCCGCCTGCCAGGTGTCCACCACCTGCAGCTCCAGCGCATCGCTGGTCTTGCGCTGCAGCAGGTAGCGCCCGTGCAGCCGGCCGAGCTGCCGGTTGGCCAGATAGACCAGATGATCGAGCGTCAGCCCCTGAGCGAAGCGGCGGAACTTGTCGCCTTCTTTCGAGCCGATCAGCTGGTTGAGGTAGCTCCAGTCGTCGTAGTCTTGCTGGCTGCGGGCGATTTGCTCGAACAGCGCCTGCTGATTGAGGCGACGAGCGGCATCGCTTTCCAGCTGATTGCGCAGTTCGCCCTGACGCAGCTGCAACGTTTTCAACTGCTGTGCCAGCTCGGCCAGCGATTGGGTGAGCGCATCGATATCCGCATTGGCCTCATCCAGCCCTTCAGGGCGGCACTGCCGATGCTGCTCCAGCGTTTGCGTCGCCTGTGTCAGCAGGGCGGCGGCCTCCACCTGTCGCTGTTGCAGCCGCTCTTTGCGCTGCTGCAATTCGCGACGCAGGGCGTCGTCCAGCAGCGCGGCGGCGAAGGCGGTTTCATCGGCGAACTCGCTGTCGGCCAGCGCCTGCTGCCACTGCTGCTGCGCCTGCTGCAGCCGCTCCTGCATCTGGGTGAGCTGTTGTTGCAGCCCGGCCTGCTGGCCGGCCAGGCGTTCGCGCAGTTCCTGCGCCTTTTGCCACTGCTCGGCGGCCTGAACGCTGGCCTGTTCGCAGGCGATTTGTTTGGCGCGCAGCTGTTCGCGCACCTGAGCCACCTGCTGTTCGCCGAACAGCGCCAGCCGCTGCGCACGTCGTTCAGCGAGGGTTTTCTCGCCTTCTTGCCAGCGTTGTTGCAGCTCTTGCTGCTGTTGCAGGCTGTCGGCGTGGGCTTTATGCAGCAGCGTAAAGCGTTCTTCGAGCAACGCCAGCTGTTGCTGCGTCTGCTGCTGCTGCGCTTGCAGAGCGGTGAGCGCGTCTTTCGCCTGCTGTACCGCCTGCGCCGCCTGTTCATGCTGCTGCAGCGCCTGTTGCCCGCGCCGTTCTTCGTCGTCGCAGCCGTTCAGCCAGGCGCTGAGTTGCTCGCCATCCGCCAGCGTAAAGTCGAACGCCAGCGGTGTGCTGAGCTGCCGCCACTGCTGCTGTTGGGCAGCCAGCTGCTGTTCATCCTGCGCGATGGTTTGCTGTTGGCGCTGTTGTTGTTCCTGCAGGCCTTCGCAGCGGGTACGCAGCTCGGTGCCCTGGGTTTGCAGTTTCTCGGCGAGGGTACGCATCTCGACCAAACGCTGTTCCGTGGCCGAAGGCTGCACCGCCTGATACTGCTCTACCGCCGGATGGCTGGTGGAACCGCACAGCGGGCAGGGGGCACCGTTCTGCAGCAGGGCGCGCTCCGCTTCCAGACTGACGATGCGTTTTTCCAGTTCGTGGATCCGCTCCACTTCCTGCAGCTGCGCCTTGTGCTGTTTGAATTGCTGACGCGCGCTCTCCAGCTGTTGTTGCAACCCGGCGAGCTGCGTTTGCCGCTCGGCATGCTCCGCCTGTTGCCGGGCCAGACGCTCGCGAGTCTGACGGTGAAGGGACGTCAGAGTAAATAGCTGCTGACGCGTTGGGCGCAGATCCGCCAGGGCGCTCAGGCGCTGGCGCAGCGGGGCCAGCGGCGTTTTCGCCTCCAGTGCCTGCTGCTGTTGCTGTTGAGCGGCCAGCGCTTCACTCAGCGCATTCAACTGCTGCTGAAACTGTGCGGCCTGCGTTGTCAGCTGGCTGCGCTGAGCGGTGAGCTGCTCCAGCGTAGTTTGCTGCTGGGCGCACTGCTGCGCGGCGGCATCGCCGGCCTGTCGCCG
Organism: Serratia sp. CY74737; assembly: GCF_052166775.1. NCBI lineage: Bacteria > Pseudomonadati > Pseudomonadota > Gammaproteobacteria > Enterobacterales > Yersiniaceae > Serratia > Serratia sp. CY74737. The sequence goes on along the minus strand of NZ_JBJNOF010000005.1, from coordinate 156,043 downwards.
CTCGACCTGGGTCGATAGCAGTTGGGCTATCTGGTGATCGAGCGGGGCGACCTGCTCGTCGATCAGCTGTTGCTGTTGCCGCATATGCTCGGCATGGGTTTGCTGCGCCTGGCGGGATTTCTCCACCGCCTGCTGCAGCGGGGTCAACTGCGCTGACTGCTGTTCCTGCTGTTGCGCCAACAGAGCCGCTTGCTGCTGTATCGTCTGCAGCTCGGCGCGGCAGCGATCGCGTTCACCGCGCAGCGGCCGCAATTTCTCGGCCGGCTCGCTGAGCGTCAGCCGCTGCAGCTGTGGGGCGGCCTCCGCCTGCTCGCGCTGGGCGGTGTCCAGCCGCAATTGCCCCTCGTTTTGCTGTTGCCGGAGGTGTTGCCATTGTTGCAGCCAGCTCAGCGCCTGTTGCTGCCGCTGGGTTTGCTCGCCGAGGGCGCTTTCCTGCGTGCTCAGCGCCGCCAGCTGTTCGGTCAGAGACTGGCGCTGCTCGTCGTTCAGCAGTTCGATGCCGCTGGCGCGTTGGTGCAACGCATCCAGGTCAGTTTTGGCCTGCTTGTGCGACTCGAACACCTGCTCGGACAGCCGCCCATAGATTTCGGTGCCGGTCAGCTCTTCCAACAGCTCGGCGCGATCGTTGGCGTCGGCGTTGAGGAAGGCGGCGAACTGCCCCTGAGACAACATCATCGATTTGGTGAAGCGGCCGAAGTCCAGCCCGGTGATGGCGGCGGTAAGCTCCAGCTTGTCGCGCACTTTGTCCGCCAGGATCTTGCCGTCCTCGCGGCGCGCCAGTTCGACCTTCGGCGCCTGCAGGTTGCCGTCCGGCGCATTTTTGGCGCGGCGCTGGCTCCAGAAGGCGCGATAGCCGACGCCCTTGACCTCGAATTCGACCTCCGCCAGCGATTCGGCGGTGTGGCGGGTCATCAGTTCATTCTGGCTCGGCGTGACGTTGAGGCGCGGCGTCTGGTGGTACAGCGCCAGGCAAATGGCGTCCAGCAGGGTGGTTTTGCCTGCGCCGGTCGGGCCGGTAATGGCGAACAGGCCGTTGCTGGCGAAAGGCTCGGCGGTGAAGTCAATTTTCCATTCGCCCTGCAGCGAGTTGAGGTTTTTTAACCGCAGGCTGAGGATCTTCATGAATTCGTCTCCTCGGCGTTGTGCTGCACCGCTTCGACCACCTGGCGGAACATCTGGCGCATCCGCTGTTGGCGCGTTTCGGGCATCTCAGCCTCCTGCGCCAACCTGCGCTCGAAAACCTCGTTGACGCTCAGCTCGTTCAGCGTTTCCTTATCCTGCTGCGCAATCGCCTGGCGGCGCTGCTCTTTGCTGCGCCGCAACAGCACCACTTCCACCGGCAGCTCATCCGCCATCAGTTGGATGCGGCGCTGAATATCGCTGAGGTAGTCCTGCGTCGCCACTTCGATATCCAGCCACACCGGCAGCTCGCCGGCATAGTCGGCAAATTGCCGCAGTTGCCGTTCGATCTCGGCCAGATCGCCTTTGATCAGCTGCATGGGTTGGAACTGCGGGATCGTTAACGCGTCAATCCGCTGCAGGGCGCCGTCGGCGAAATCCACCAGGAAGACGCTTTTGGCTTTGCCCAGCTCATCGAAGCTGAGCGGGATAGGCGAGCCGCTATAGCGAATATGCTCCGATTTGGCGACGTTCTGCGCGCGGTGAATGTGGCCCAGCGCGATATAGTCGGCGGGCGGGAAGGCCTGCGCCGGGAAGGCGTCGAGGGTGCCGATATAGATGTCGCGCACCGAGTCGGAGGTGGTGACGCCGACGGTGGTCAGGTGGCCGGTGGCGACGATCGGCAGCGGCAAGCCCAGCTGGTCGCGGCGCTCGCAGGCCGCCTGATACAGCGTCTGATAATGTTCGGCGATGGCTTCCTGCAGCGCCTGCTGTTTCTGCGCGCCGGATTCGCCGGCGCGGCTGGTGAGCAGATCGCGCGGCCGCAGGAACGGAATGGCGCACAGCACCGCGCCCGGCTGGCCGTCGCGCCGGTTCAGCACCACGATTTGCTGTTCCGGGGCGCCTTGCGCGCTGGCGATCACCGTGGTGTTCAGGCAGGAGAGCAGCTCCCGCGATTCGTTCAGCGTCGCCACCGAGTCGTGGTTGCCGCCCAGCACCACCAACTGGCAGCCGGTGCGCTGCAATTCCACCACGAAGCGGTTGTACAGCTCGCGGGCATAGCTGGGCGGTGAGCCGGTATCGAACAGATCCCCGGCGACGATCAGCGCATCCACCTGTTGCTGTTCGATCTGTTCGATCAGCCAGTTCAGAAAAGCCTGGTGCTCGGCGGCGCGGCTTTTGGTGAAAAAGTACTGGCCAAGGTGCCAGTCAGAGGTGTGGATCAGGCGCATGACACTCCCGGATGCAAAGATAATGGCGATGATTATAAAGGCCGCGGCGGCGGCTGTCCCGGCGCAATGATGATGACAACCGGATGATTTTTCTTTACTGCGGGAAATAATCGCTATGCTTACTGCCTATAACAGCCGGTTTTTTTCATAAAAGTGTCACAAAACTGACGCATAATGGCGCCCGAAAAGTCGCTAACACATTGGCAGGATTGACGATGGCAAGACGCATACTGGTGGTGGAAGACGAAGCGCCGATCCGTGAGATGGTGTGCTTTGTGTTGGAACAAAATGGTTACCAACCGTTGGAAGCCGAGGATTATGACAGCGCCGTGACGCGTCTGTCTGAGCCGTTCCCTGATTTGGTGTTGCTTGACTGGATGTTGCCCGGCGGTTCCGGCATTCAGTTTATCAAACATATGAAGCGCGAAGCGCTGACCCGCGATATTCCGGTCATGATGCTGACCGCGCGCGGCGAAGAAGAAGACCGGGTGCGCGGCCTGGAAGTGGGGGCGGATGATTACATCACCAAGCCGTTCTCGCCCAAGGAGCTGGTGGCGCGCATCAAGGCGGTCATGCGCCGCATTTCACCGATGGCGGTGGAAGAGGTGATTGAAATGCAAGGGCTGAGCCTGGACCCGTCCTCCCACCGCGTGATGGCGAACGATCAGGCGCTGGACATGGGGCCGACTGAGTTCAAGCTGCTGCACTTCTTTATGACCCACCCGGAGCGGGTTTATAGCCGTGAGCAGTTGCTTAATCACGTCTGGGGCACTAACGTTTATGTGGAAGACCGTACCGTTGACGTGCATATCCGTCGGCTCCGCAAGGCGTTAGAAACCAGTGGGCATGATAAAATGGTTCAAACCGTTCGGGGCACCGGCTACCGGTTCTCAACGCGCTACTGATCGCGCCGCGCTGGAGAATATGCCGTGTTAGAACGTCTGTCGTGGAAGAGGCTGGCTCTGGAGCTGGCTCTTTTTTGTTTGCCCGCCTTACTGCTGGGGCTGATTTTCGGTTATCTGCCCTGGTTCCTGCTGGCCTCCGCGCTGGCTGCGCTGGTGTGGAATTTCTACAACCAGCTCAAACTCTCCCATTGGCTGTGGATCGACCGCAGCATGACGCCGCCGCCCGGCCGCTGGAGCTGGGAGCCGCTGTTTTATGGCCTGTATCAGATGCAGCAGCGCAACCGCCGCCGCCGGCGCGAGCTGGCGCTGCTTATCAAGCGTTTTCGCAGCGGAGCCGAATCGCTGCCTGACGCGGTGGTGATGACCACCGTCGAGGGCAACATCTTCTGGTGCAACGGGCTGGCGCAGCATCTGCTCGGCTTCCGCTGGCCGGAAGACAACGGCCAGCACATCCTTAACCTGCTGCGTTATCCGGAATTCAGCCACTATCTGCAACAGCAGGAGTTTTCGCGCCCGCTGACGCTGCAGTTGAACAACGAACACTACGTCGAATTCCGCGTGATGCCGTATTCCGAAGGGCAGTTGCTGATGGTGGCGCGCGACGTCACCCAGATGCGCCAGCTGGAGGGCGCGCGGCGCAACTTCTTCGCCAACGTCAGCCATGAGCTGCGCACGCCGCTGACGGTGCTGCAGGGCTACCTGGAGATGATGGGCGACGAAGAGCAGGACGGTTCGCTGCGCAGCAAGGCGCTCAGCACCATGCAAGAGCAGACCCGCCGGATGGACGGGCTGGTCAAGCAACTGCTGACGCTGTCGCGCATCGAGGCGGCGCCCAATGTCGACATGAACGAGCGGGTGGATATCCCGCTGATGCTGCGGGTGTTGCAGCGCGAGGCGCAATCGCTGAGCGGCGGCAATCATGAGATCACCTTCCGGGTTAACGAGCAGCTCAACGTGTTCGGCAATGAAGACCAGTTGCGCAGCGCGGTGTCTAACCTGGTGTACAACGCGGTCAACCACACGCCGAAGGGCACCCATATCGAAGTGAGCTGGCAACAGACGGCGCACGGCGCGCAGTTCCAGGTCAGCGACAACGGGCCGGGCATCGCCGCCGAACACCTGCCGCGCCTGACCGAGCGTTTTTACCGCGTCGACAAGGCCCGCTCGCGCCAGACCGGCGGCAGCGGGCTGGGGCTGGCGATCGTCAAGCACGCGCTCAGCCATCACGACGCGCGGCTGGAGATCCTCAGCGAACCGGGGATCGGCACCCGCTTTATCTTTACCTTGCCCAATCGGTTGATTGTTCCCGCCGCTTTATCAGAGAATGCGGTGAAAAATTAACGCGAGACACCGGTATGACCCGAATAACCCGAGGGCTGTTGCTTTGCCTGGCGCTGCTGGCCGGACGCGGCGCGCTGGCGCAGCCTGACGGCATGTTGGCGGGCAACCTGTCCAGCGTCGGTTCCGACACGCTGGCGAATCTGATGGCGCTGTGGGCGCAGGATTTCAGCCAGCATTATCCCAACGTCAACCTGCAGATCCAGGCCGCCGGCTCCTCGACCGCGCCGACCGCGTTGGCCGCGGGCGCCGCGCAGCTCGGCCCGATGAGCCGGCCGATGAAGGCGGCCGAGATCTCGGCATTCGAACACCGTTACGGCTATGCGCCGCTGGCGGTGCCGGTAGCGGTGGATGCGCTGGTGGTATTGGTGCATCAGGATAATCCGCTGCGCGGCCTCAACCTGCAGCAGCTCGACCGCATTTTCTCCGCCACCCGGCGCTGCGGCGAAAGCCAGCCGCTGACGCGCTGGGGCGAGCTGGGTCTGCGCGGCGACTGGGCGTCGCGTTCGCTGCAGCGCTTTGGCCGCAACTCGGCGTCCGGCACCTATGGCTACTTCAAACTGCGCGCGCTGTGCGGCGGCGATTTTATGCCGCGCGTCAATGAGCTGCCCGGCTCGGCCTCGGTGGTGCAGGCGGTGGCCGGTTCGCTCAACGGCATCGGCTACGCCAGCATTGGCTTTCGCGCCAGCGGCGTGCGGCTGCTGCCATTGGCGGAATCGGGAGAGGACTATGTCGCGCCTACCGCCGCCAACGTGCGCAACGATCGCTACCCGCTGTCGCGCTATCTGTATATCTACATCAACAAAGCCCCCCATCAACCGCTGGAGCCACTGACCGCCGCGTTCCTCGATCGCGTGCTGTCGACACCAGGCCAAAGCCTGGTCAACCACGACGGCTATCTGCCGCTGCCGCCGGCCACCCTGCAGAAGACCCGTCAGGCGCTGGGGTTGCCACCGCTCGCGCCGGTCATGGCGCAATAAGCGACAAAAAACGGCGTAATTTTCACCTTTTTTTATGGCGAAACGAAGCTCATACCACGCGAAAATCGGCTTTTTATTGGCGATTTCGAGCGGTAAAGCGATATATGCTTCACGTTTTGTGAATTCATTGTTCAAAAATGATACAAATCATGTAGTGTATATTTATTGATAGCCAATATGATCGACTGGTGGCTAAAGTTTATATGGTCGATAGCTCTGCTTTTCGCCGTGCGTCTTGCCTTGAAGCGCTATAAACGTTTACCTTAGCCTTCGTTGTCGGATTAAACCTCCATTTTTATAACTCCTAAAATTTTGCCCATCTTTATGAGCGGCCACTTTCGAATAGGGACATAAACGCCGGATCGACTGCGTTTAGGGTGCTTATTTGGCGCGGCGACGATCGGGCATGCCGGCAACCGGGTGGGGCGTCACGCCACCACGCTATCGGACCCTTTTTTTCATTTGAACAGGCAACACGACATCGTATGAGTCATCGTTTAACGTCAAAAGATATCCTGGCACTGGGCTTTATGACCTTTGCCTTATTCGTCGGGGCCGGGAACATCATCTTCCCGCCGATGGTCGGTTTGCAGTCCGGTGAACATGTCTGGACTGCGGCGCTGGGCTTCCTGATCACCGCCGTGGGCCTGCCGGTCATCACCGTCATCGCGCTGGCGCGCGTCGGCGGCGGCATCGACGCCCTCAGTTCGCCAATCGGCCGCGGCGCCGGCTTGCTGCTGGCGACCGTCTGCTACCTGGCCGTCGGCCCGCTGTTCGCGACGCCGCGTACCGCCACCGTGTCCTTCGAAGTGGGCATCGCCCCGCTGACCGGCGACGGCGCCATGCCGCTGTTCATCTACAGCCTGGTGTACTTCGCGCTGGTGATCGGCATCTCTCTGTATCCGGGCCGCCTGCTCGATACCGTCGGCCATGTGCTGGCGCCGCTGAAGATCGTCGCGCTGGCCGTACTGGGCATCGCCGCGCTGCTGTGGCCTGCCGGTGCGCCGATTCCGGCGACGACGGCTTATCAGAGCGTGCCTTTCTCCTCCGGCTTCGTTAACGGCTATCTGACCATGGATACGCTGGGCGCGCTGGTGTTCGGCATCGTTATCGTCAACGCGGCGCGTTCGCGCGGCGTGAAAGACGCCGGTTTGTTGACCCGCTACACCATTCTGGCCGGTTTGATCGCCGGCGTGGGCCTGACGCTGGTGTACCTGAGCCTGTTCAAACTGGGTTCCGGCAGCGGCGCGCTGGTGCCGGACGCCACCAACGGCGCGGTGATCCTGCACGCTTACGTTCAGAACACCTTTGGCGGCCTCGGCAGCTTCTTCCTGGCGGCGCTGATCTTCATCGCCTGCATGGTGACCGCGGTGGGCCTGACCTGTGCCTGCGCCGAGTTCTTCGCGCAATACCTGCCGTTCTCTTACAAGACGCTGGTGTTTATTCTGGGCCTGTTCTCGATGGTGGTGTCCAACCTCGGCCTGAGCCACCTGATCCAGATCTCCATTCCGGTGCTGACCGCGATTTACCCGCCGTGCATCGTGCTGGTGGTGCTGAGCTTCACCCTGCGTTGGTGGCACAGCGCGCCGCGCATCATCGCGCCGGTGATGCTTGTCAGCCTGTTGTTTGGTATCCTTGACGCGGTGAAAGCGTCCAGCTTCCAGCAGCTGCTGCCGGCCTGGACCACTCACCTGCCGCTGGCGGAGCAGGGGTTGGCATGGTTGCCGCCTTCGCTGCTGATGCTGGCGCTGGTCGCGATTTATGATCGGGTGTGCACGCGTTCCCAAGTGACCGCGCACTGATAATCCCCCGGCTTAATCTAGGGCCACGGACATGTCCGTGGCTTTTTTACGTTTAAAACTATGGGTCATTTTCATGCAACAACAGTCACCCACCACTGTCCCCGACAATAAGCTGAAACGCGGCCTCAGCACGCGTCATATCCGCTTTATGGCGTTGGGGTCTGCCATCGGCACCGGCTTGTTCTACGGCTCGGCGGACGCCATCAAAATGGCCGGCCCGAGCGTGCTGCTGGCTTACCTGATCGGCGGTATCGTGGCCTTCATCATCATGCGCGCACTGGGGGAGATGTCGGTCAACAACCCACAGGCCAGCTCGTTTTCCCGCTACGCGCAGGACTACCTCGGCCCGATGGCGGGTTACATCACCGGCTGGACTTACTGCTTTGAGATCCTGATCGTCGCCATCGCCGATGTGACCGCTTTCGGCATCTATATGGGCGTCTGGTTCCCGGAAGTGCCGCATTGGATCTGGGTGCTGAGCGTGGTGCTGATCATCGGCGCCATCAACCTGATGAGCGTCAAGGTGTTCGGCGAGCTGGAGTTCTGGTTCTCGTTCTTCAAGGTCGCCACCATCATCATCATGATCGCGGCCGGCATCGGCATCATCATCTGGGGTATCGGCAACGGCGGGCAACCGACCGGCATTCATAACCTGTGGTCGAACGGCGGCTTCTTCAGCAACGGCGTTATCGGCATGATCCTGTCGCTGCAGCTGGTGATGTTCGCTTACGGCGGCATTGAAATCATCGGCATCACCGCCGGCGAAGCCAAGGATCCGAAAAAATCGATTCCTAAAGCCATCAACTCGGTGCCGTGGCGCATTCTGGTGTTCTACGTCGGTACGCTGTTTGTCATCATGTCGATCTACCCGTGGAACCAGGTGGGCACCAACGGCAGCCCGTTCGTGCTGACTTTCCAGCATATGGGCATCACCGTGGCGGCGGGCATCCTCAACTTCGTGGTGATCACCGCTTCGCTGTCGGCGATCAACAGCGACGTGTTCGGCGTCGGCCGCATGCTGCACGGCATGGCCGAGCAGGGCCATGCGCCGAAGATGTTCAGCAAGGTGTCGAAACGCGGCATTCCCTGGGTGACGGTGGTGGTGATGATGCTGGCGCTGCTGCTGGCGGTATACCTCAACTACATCATGCCGGAGAGCGTGTTCCTGGTGATCGCCTCCCTGGCGACCTTCGCCACCGTGTGGGTGTGGATCATGATCCTGTTCTCGCAAATCGCCTTCCGCCGCAGCCTGAGCAAAGAGCAGGTGAAGCAACTGGCGTTCCCGCTGCGCGGCGGGGTGTTCACCTCGGTGGTGGCGATCGTGTTCCTGGTGTTCATCATCGGCCTGATCGGCTACTTCCCGACCACGCGCGTCTCGCTGTACGCCGGCCTGGTCTGGGTAGTGTTGCTGCTGGCGGGTTACTGGTTCAAGGTCAACCGCCAGAAAAAACGCGCGCTGCTGGCGACGCAGCAAGACTAAGTGGAAAAACACCGGCTGAGGCCGGTGTTTTTTTAGGGGCAGGCGTCAAGCGAAGTCCAGCTTGCGCAGTTTGGAAACGTCTATGGACTGCCTGGCCTGCCACAGATCGTAAGCATCTTGCATTCCCATCCAGACCTGTTCGGAACTGCCTATTACGATGGACAGGCGGATGGCCATTTCCGGCGAGATATCGGATTTACCGCTGATCAGGCGTTGAACCGTAGACGGCGCGACGTCCAATGCTTTGGCCAGCGCGCGCGCGCTGAGATTCAGCGTTTCCATGGTTTCTTTGATCAACTCACCAGGATGAGGAGGATTATGCATGCGGTTCATTAGTGATAGTCCTCATAATTCACGATATAAACATCACCCTCGACCAGTTCAAACGTGATGCGCCAGTTACCGGTCACGGTGACGGACCATTGCCCATTGCGAGCGCCCGTTAGCGGATGCAAGAAGAAGCCGGGTAAATCCACGTCATCAATCACTTTCGCTAAATCCAGCACGCTCAGCCGCAGCGCGATTTTTTTCGCCTGTTTGGCGTCGATACCTGCTGTTGAACCGGTTTCGAAAAACTTTTTGAGTCCCTTATGCTTGAAGCTTCTTATCATCCTGATGGCTCCATGAGTGTTGCGCTATACGCATCATAGTAGGGTGTTGCGTATCACGCAACAAATTGGGGCGTTTTTTAACCCACTATGTCTGGCGTTTTTCTTCCGCTTCATCATCCCCGGCGGCGCGGGCTTCGATGCGTATGCCGCCGTCGTTCAGGCGTTCCTCCTCTTCCTCGCCGGCGCAGCGCGCCAGCACTTCGCGAATGTCCTGCAGGTTGCTGCTGAGGGCGCTCAGCGAAGGTTGCAGATTGCGGGGCATGCGGCTTTCATCCAGCAAAGCGTTGTGCAGGCAGCCGATAAACAGCAGGGTGGCCATCAGGGTAAACAGCCGATGACGTATCCGTTTCAGCAAGGGCTTTCCCTCTCGGTGGTGAAGGTGAGGGCGCATTAACGCCGTTTTCGCCGGGGAAAAGAAGGGGATGGAGATATCTGCTGGCAATTGAAAGCGAATAATTACCAGCAGACACAGTTACGTCAGCCGACGTCAGGAAGCGTTCGCGCTTTGTCGCAGCATGCCGCGCATGTCGTTGCCGGTCGGCGTCTGATGCACGCGCAGACCGAACTCGTCGATCACCGCCAGGATATGGTCGAAAATATCCGCCTGAATGCTTTCGTACTCCGCCCAGACCGTGGTGTTGGTGAAGGCGTAGATTTCCAGCGGCAGGCCTTCCGGCGTCGGCGCCAGCTGGCGCACCATCAGGGTCATGTTCTGGTGAATGCGCGGGTGAGCGCGCAGATAGGCTTCCAGATAGGCGCGCAGCGTGCCGAGGTTGGTCAGGCGGCGGCCGTTGAGCGGCGAGGCCAGATCGACGGCGATCTCCTGATTATGCTGGCTCAGCTCCTGGGTCTTGACGTTCAGGTAGCTGTGCAGCAGCGGGTTGCGCTGCAGGCGGCGCTGTTCCTCTTCCGACAGGAAGTGCACGCTGGCGGTGTCGATATTCAAGCTGCGCTTGATGCGGCGCCCGCCGGATTCCGACATCGAACGCCAGTTTTTGAACGAGTCGGAGATCAGCGCGTAGGTCGGTATGGTGGTGACGGTGTTGTCCCAGTTACGCACTTTGACCGTGGTCAGGCCGATGTCGGTGACCGCGCCGTCGGCGCCGTATTTCGGCATTTCCAGCCAGTCGCCGATCTTCAGCATGTCGTTGGCGGAGAGCTGAATGCCGGCCACCAGCCCGAGGATCGGATCCTTGAACACCAACATCAGGACCGCTGTCATGGCGCCCAGGCCGCTGAGCAGCAACAGCGGCGATTTGCCCATCAGCAGCGAGACGATCATGATGCCGATCAGGATCGCCGCCACCAGTTTCAGGCCCTGGAAAATGCCGCGCAGCGGCAGCTGATTGGAAATCGGGCTTTGGCGCAGCAGCGCCAGCAGCGTATCCAGCAGCGAGAACAGCGACAGCAGGGTGAAGGCGAGTATCCACACCTGCGCGGCGGTAACGATCACCGCCTGAGTCTGGCTGCCGCTCTGCAGCCACAGCGTCGCCTGGATGCTGATGATCACCCCTTGCAGCAGCAGCGCCACGCGCTGGAACAGTTTGTATTGGGTGATGGCCTGTTGCCAGACGCGTTGCGACTGCTGGCCGCGGCGCTGAAGGGCGGCCAACACCACCCGGTGCAGCACCAGGTGGATCACTACCGAGATCAGGACGATCAACCCCAAGACCATCAACAGCGACATCACTCCGCCGAATTCCAACCCAAATTGTTCCAGCCAGCGCGTTATCTGTTGTTGCATTACCGCTCCTTAAAAAATGCGCAAAAAATATCCTGTATGCTCAAAACGCGTTAGCCTAAGGGGTAACGTGCAGGATTTGTGCCTGTTTACCTTTTTTTACATCGAGTTAGCGTTATTTTTCGGTCTCCGCCCCCCGGCTCATCCCTGGGTTTTGCGGTCAGAGAGGAGGGGGAGTTGCACTTAACGTGGCATTGTTCGCTTCTTGAAGAATGCCGTCGATTTCGTTTGGTACAGCAGGAGAACAGTATGCTTAATGCCTGGCATCAACCGGTTCCGCCTTTTGTGGTGAAGCAAGGGCAACGTTTGGATATCACGCTGTGGTTACAAGGGGATGAACTGCCGGAACGGGTGTTTTTGCGCGCCGAACCGGACAACGAAGAGTGGCTGCTGGTGATGAAAGCGCAGCGTCACGAGGGGATGCGGCGCTACCAGGCCAGCCTGACGCTGAATGAGGGCGAGCCGACGCGGCGATACTGCTTCAAGCTGCTGTGGGCCGATCGCCAGCAGTGGTTCGGGCCGCAGGGCTGGTCGCTAACGCCGCCGGGCCAGCTGGCGCAATTCGCCGTCGACGAGCCTGACAACGGCCCCGAGTGGGTGGCGGATCAGCTGTTCTACCAGATTTTCCCCGATCGCTTCGCCAGCAGCGGCGGCGAGCACGGCATCCAAAGCGGCAGCTACCGCCATCACGCGGCCGGCACCGAGGTGATCCGGCGCGACTGGCAGCATCCGCTGGAGGACAGCCACGCCGCTTCGACCTTTTACGGCGGCGATCTGGACGGCATCTGCGCCAAACTGCCGTACCTGCAGCAGCTGGGCGTGACGGCGCTATACCTGAACCCGATTTTTACCGCGCCGAGCGTGCATAAGTACGATACCGAGGATTATTACCAGGTCGATCCGCACTTCGGCGGCAACGCGGCGCTGGCGCGTTTGCGAGTGAGCACTCACAAGGTAGGCATGAAACTGGTGCTGGACGGGGTGTTCAACCACACCGGCGACTCGCATCCGTGGTTCGACCGCCATCGCCAAGGGCAAAACGGCGCCTGCCACCACCCCGATTCGCCGTATCGCGGCTGGTTCAACTTCTACCCGGACGGCCGCGCGCTCGACTGGAAGGGCAACGCCAGCCTGCCGAAGCTCAACTTCGCCGAGCCGCAGGTGGCGGAAGCAATCTATCGCGGGGAAGGCAGCGTGGTGCGTCACTGGCTGCGCCCGCCGTACAGCATCGACGGTTGGCGGCTGGACGTGGTGCATATGCTGGGGGAGAACGGCGGCGCTGCCGGCAACCTGCGTCACCTGGCGGGCATCTATCAGGCGGTGAAGCAGGAGAATCCTCAGGCCTACGTAGTGGGCGAGCACTTTGGCGACGCGCGTCGCTGGCTGCACGCCGGCGTGGAGGATGCGGCGATGAACTACATGGGGTTCGCGCTGCCGGTACGGGCGTTTTTGGCGGGGCTGGACGTGGCCTATCACCCGGTGCGGCTGGACGCCGCCGGGTGCGCGCAGTGGATGGACGGCTACCGCGCCGGGTTGCCGCACGGCCGCCAGCTGATCCAGTTCAACCAGCTGGACAGTCACGATACCGCGCGTTTCCTCACGCTGTTGCAGGGGAACGCGGCGCGCATGCAGATGGCGGCGGTGTGGTTGCTGAGCTGGATCGGCGTGCCTTGCCTCTATTACGGTGATGAGATTGGCCTGGACGGCGGCAACGATCCGTTCTGCCGCAAGCCGTTCCCGTGGGACGTCGGCGACTGGGATCGGCCGCTGCTGGCGCTGTTCCAGCGCATGGCCGCGCTGCGTAAACAGAGCCTGGCGTTGCGTCGCGGCGGCTGTCAGGTGCTGTACGCCAGCGGAGAAACGCTGGTGTTCGTGCGCCTGTATCAGCAGGAGCAGGTGTTGGTGGCGCTGCAGCGCGACGGCAGCGGCCAGGCGCAGCTGCCGCACAACCCGCTGTTGGCCCGCGGCCCGTGGCGGCACGTGGAAGGGCGGGGAGAGTTGAGCGAAACGGCCGGCGGGCTGCGCCTGCAGCTGGTGGAAGAATCGGCCACCTTGTGGCGCTGTGAAGGCTAAGGGAACTGGGGGGGCCGAAGGGCCCCCGCGATTAAGGTGAGTGGGCGTTTACATCAGTAACCGACCGCGGAGCCTGCCGGGCGACGCACGTCGTTGGCGCCGTACAGGTAACCTTCGCGCACTTTGCCGGAAACCGCCGAATCGTTGCCGGAGTTGGCCGGGCTGACGCCCGCTGCGCCCGGCAAACCGACCAGAATCAGTTCGGCGGCGCCCCACGGCGTTTGTTCGACCATCTTATAGCCCATGCCGCTCAGCAGTTTCAGCGTATCGGCGGAAACGCCGCGCTGTTCGTAGTACACCTCATCCGGCAGCCATTGGTGATGGATGCGCGGCGCGTCCACCGCTTCCTGCGGCGCCATGCCGTGGTCGATCACGTTCAACGCGGTCTGCAGGGTGATGGTGATGATGCGCGAACCGCCAGGCGAGCCCAGCACCATAAAGATCTTGTTGTCCTTGGTCACCAGCGTCGGGCTCATTGACGATAGTGGGCGCTTACCGGGGGCAATGCTGTTGGCGGTGCCCTGCACCAGCCCGTACAGGTTTTTCTCGCCCACTTTGACCGTAAAATCGTCCATCTCATCGTTGAGGAAGAAGCCGGTGCCCGGTGCGATCACCACGGCGCCGAAGCGGCCGTTGACGGTATAGGTGGTGGAGACCGCGTTGCCGTCATGGTCGACGATCGAATAGTGGGTGGTTTCCGGCTTCTCATGCGGTTCCATGCCGGGCTGCACGTTTTCCGACGGCGTGGCCTTGTCCGCGACGATTTTCTTGCGGATCTGCTCGGCGTAGCTCTTGCTCACCAGCCGGTCGATCGGGTTCTTGATGAATTCCGGGTCGCCGAGGTAGGTGTTGCGGTCCATGTAGGCATGGCGCATCGCCTCGGTCATGGTATGAATGGCCGCCGCCGAGTTGAAGCCCATGCTTTTCAGGTCATAGCCTTCCACCACGTTGAGGATTTCGCACAGCGTCACGCCGCCGGAGCTGGGAGGCGGCGCCGACACGAACTTGTAGCCGCGATAGCTGCAGGTGATCGGTGGGGTTTCGGTGACTTTATAGTTGGCGAAGTCGGCCGCCGTCAAAATGCCGCCGCCCTGTTTGGCCGCCGCCTCTACCGCCTGCGGGATCTTGCCTTTGTAGAAGGCGTCGGTTCCCCCTTTGGCGATGGCTTCCAGCGTGTTGGCCAGATCGGTTTGCACCAGTTTGTCCCCCGGCTGCAGCGGGCTGCCGTCCGGGCGCAGGAAGATTTTGGCCGACTCGGGATCCTGTTTGAAACGTGCAACGGTAGTGTCGAGAATATCGGTATCGGCGCGGGTCAGCACAAAGCCTTCGCGCGCCAGCTTGATCGCCGGCGCCAGCACCTGTTCGCGGCTCAGTTTGCCGTACTTCTCACGCGCGGTTTCCATTCCCAGCACGGTGCCCGGCACGCCCGCCGCCAGATAGCCGTACAGGCTGGCGTCTTTCTTCACCTTGCCGTCGGCGTCCAGATACATGTTGGCGCTGGCCGCCGCTGGCGCAGTTTCGCGGAAGTTGATGAAGGTGTCGGTGCCGTCCGCCAGGTGGACGGTCATAAAGCCACCGCCGCCGATGTTGCCGCAGCAGGGGTTCACCACCGCCTGCGCGTAGCCGACCGCCACGGCGGCGTCGATGGCGTTGCCGCCCATCTTCAGGATATCCACCCCGACCTGCGAAGCCAGATGCTGCGAGGTGACCACCATGCCGTTTTTGGCCTCCACCGCCGGATTGGACGCCGCATGCAGGCTGCCGCTGACCAGCAGCGCCGCCATGGTCAGGGGTTTGCTCCATTTCTGTAAAAACATAGTTATTCCTACCCTGTCAGTTTTTTATTGTGTTGTGTTTGCTTGGCTGTTGTTCACTTGCAAAGCGCGAGCCAGCGTTATTGATAGTAGCCGCAGATGGGCGCACGCGCGGCGAGCAGGGTGGGAAATGTGAGCGGAAACAGGGAAATAAAGCACTGAAGACGGGCGTGTTGCCCCAAAAAGGGGCATAAAAAAACCGGCCGCGGAGGCCGGTTGATTCACTATCAGGCTGAAATTACAGCTTGGCAGCGTTTTCAGACAGGTATTTTGCTACGCCGTCTGGGGAAGCGCCCATACCTGCTTTGCCTTTTTCCCATTGAGCCGGGCACACTTCACCGTGCTCTTCGTGGAATTGCAGCGCGTCAACGGTACGGATCATTTCGTCGATGTTACGGCCGATTGGCAGGTCGTTAACAACCTGAGCACGCACGATGCCGTCTTTGTCGATCAGGAAGGAGCCGCGCAGCGCAACGCCGGCTTCCGGGTGTTCGATGCCGTAAGCTTTCTGGATTTCACGCTTAACGTCAGCAACCATTGCGTATTTCACTTCACCGATGCCGCCTTTGTCGACAGGGGTTTTACGCCATGCGTTGTGAACGAATTCTGAGTCGAAGGAAACGCCAACCACTTCAACGCCACGCTTCTGGAACTCTTCATAGCGGTGATCGAAAGCGATCAGCTCGGAAGGGCATACGAAGGTGAAGTCCATTGGCCAGAAGAACAGGACGGCCGGTTTGCCGTTCAGGTGCTTCTTCAGGTTGAAGTTTTCAACGATTTCGCCGCTACCCAGTACGGCAGCTGCAGTGAAGTCAGGGGCTTGACGAGTTACCAGGACCATAATTACTCCTGTAATAGGTGTTAAAGGGTGGATGTAAAAACAAGGGCCAGTATAGGGGCCGCGACGTGGTGAATAAAGGGCAAAAGACCAATCGATGAGATAGCTTTTACCTATTAAATTCATTAATTAAATTTGACAGGCTTTAAAAATAACCTTTTCCCACAAAAGGGCAAGCGGCAAAACGTAAATTCTTGCAAGGCGCTGCAATTTCAAACGCTTGGGCTTGACCTCACAGCGTTTTTTCCTTCGCCTGCTGCATCATTTGCGGATAAAACTGCCAGAATTGTGTTTCAAGCTGATGATAATGCCGCTCGACGTCGGCGAACGAGCCGGCCAGGGCATCGAGGCGCGGACGGCGGCTGGCCATGCCCTGCAATACCCGGGCGATGAACGGCAATTCGGCGTAGCGTTCCAGCCAGCGTTCCGGCCACAGATAGCCGTTCAGGTTCTGAAAACGCGGCGGCGTGAGCGGCAGGTAAGGTTCGATCTGGCTGCGGGCTTCCTGGGTAAACTGGTGCAGGTCGCGTGAAGGCTCCAGCTGCTGCCAGTGGCGCGCCAGAAAATGGTCCCACACCACGTCGAGGGTAATTGGCGCCACGCGGCGGTAGGGGGCGCTGAAATAGTCGCGGCAGGCTTTCACCTGCGGCAGGCTGTCGGTCAGCACGTCGACGCGGCGGTGCATCATGATGCCGGCCACCACGTCGGGCTGATAGTCGGCGGCGGGGTTGCCGCGCACGAAATCGGCCAGCAGGTTGCCCAGCAGCGAGCTGTCCGCCAGCATGGCCAGGTGAAGATGAGCGAGAAAATTCATCCCTCAACTATACCCGAAGTCAGGCAAATCCTCCTTATTTCTTGCCGCTGACCGCCCCCGGCTTTAGACTAGGCCGCCTGTTTTTTACCAACCAGCCTTAAATTGAAGAAGTGAATACCCATGCGCGTCGCTGATTTTTCGTTTGAACTTCCCGAATCCCTGATTGCCCACTATCCCCAGGCCGAGCGCAGCGCATGCCGCCTGCTGCAGCTGGACGGGCCGAGCGGGGCGCTGACGCACGGCGTATTCACCGATCTGCTGGACAAGCTGGAGGCCGGCGACCTGCTGGTGTTCAACAATACCCGCGTGATCCCGGCGCGCATGTTCGGCCGCAAGGTCAGCGGCGGCAAGATTGAAGTGCTGGTGGAGCGCGTGCTGGACGACCATCGCGTGCTGGCGCACGTGCGCGCGTCGAAAGCGCCCAAGCCGGGCGCCGAGCTGCTGCTGGGTGATGACGAGAGCATCGCCGCCACCATGGTGGCGCGCCACGAGACGCTGTTCGAGCTGCGCTTCAACGACGAACGCGATGTCTTCACCCTTCTCAACGCGGCCGGCCATATGCCGCTGCCGCCTTATATCGCTCGCCCGGATGAGGACGCCGACCGCGAGCTGTATCAGACGGTCTACAGCGAGAAGCCGGGCGCGGTCGCCGCACCGACCGCCGGTCTGCACTTCGACGAACCGCTGCTGGCGGCGTTGCGCGCCAAGGGCGTTGAAATGGCGTTCGTGACGCTGCACGTCGGCGCCGGCACCTTCCAGCCGGTGCGCGTGGAAACCATCGAAGATCACGTGATGCACGCCGAATACGCCGAAGTGCCGCAGGACGTGGTCGATGCGGTGCTGGCCTGCAAAGCGCGCGGCAAGCGCGTCGTGGCGGTGGGCACCACCTCGGTGCGTTCGCTGGAAAGCGCCGCGGCGGCCAGCAAAGAGGCGCTGATTGCGCCGTTCTTCGGCGACACCAGCATCTTTATCTATCCGGGTTACCACTATCAGGTGATCGACGCGCTGGTGACCAACTTCCACCTGCCGGAGTCCACCCTGATCATGCTGGTGTCGGCTTTCGCCGGCTACAAAAATACCATGAACGCCTATCAGCAGGCGGTGGCCGAGCAGTATCGCTTTTTCAGCTACGGCGATGCGATGTTCATCAGCCGTAATCCGCAGGCGGAAAACGAGTCCGTCGGCGGTTAATTTCCCGGGCTGCGCCCACGGCGCGGCCCCGTTTCAACGACATCAGACTGTTTCTCTGATGCTGGAGGCTTTGTGAAGTACGAACTACAAACTACCGATGGCCGCGCACGCCGCGGCCGCCTGATTTTCGACCGCGGCGTAGTGGAAACCCCGGCCTTTATGCCGGTCGGTACCTACGGCACGGTCAAGGGCATGACGCCGGAAGAAGTGAAAGAGACCGGTGCGCAGATCCTGCTGGGCAACACCTTCCACCTGTGGCTGCGCCCTGGCCAGGAGATCATGAAGCTGCACGGCGATCTGCACGATTTCATGCAGTGGCCGGGCCCGATCCTCACCGACTCCGGCGGTTTCCAGGTGTTCAGCCTGGGGGCGATGCGCAAGATCAAAGAGGAAGGCGTGTACTTCCGCAACCCGATCAACGGCGACAAGGTGTTCCTGAGCCCGGAAAAATCGATGGAAATCCAGTATGACCTGGGTTCCGACATCGTGATGATCTTCGATGAATGTACGCCGTACCCGGCCGACTGGGACTACGCCAAGCGTTCGATGGAAATGTCGCTGCGTTGGGCGCAGCGCAGCCGCCAGCGTTTCGACGAGCTGGAAAATAAAAATGCGCTGTTCGGCATCATTCAGGGCGGCGTTTACGAAGATTTACGTGATGTTTCAGTAAAAGGGCTGGTGGATATCGGCTTTGATGGGTACGCTGTGGGCGGCTTGGCTGTAGGCGAGCCGAAAGAGGATATGCATCGCATTCTTGAACACGTTTGCCCGCAAATTCCGGAAGATAAGCCACGCTATTTGATGGGCGTCGGCAAGCCGGAAGATTTGGTGGAAGGCGTGCGCCGCGGCATCGACATGTTCGACTGCGTCATGCCGACCCGCAACGCCCGCAACGGCCATTTGTTCGTGACTGACGGTGTGGTAAAAATCCGTAATGCCAAGCACAAGGATGATACTTCTCCGCTGGATAAAGACTGTGATTGCTACACGTGTCGCCATTACAGCCGCGCCTACTTGCACCATCTCGACCGTTGCAACGAAATATTGGGTGCTCGACTGAACACAATTCATAACCTGCGTCACTACCAGCGCCTGATGGCGGGTTTACGCCAGGCTATCGAAGAGGGTAAATTAGAGCAGTTTGTTGCGGATTTCTATGGTCGGATCGGCAAGCCGATTCCGCCTTTAAACGCTTGATCTAATAATTGATAACTTAATGAGGGAATTTCAATGAGCTTTTTCATTTCTGACGCCGTCGCATCCGCAGGGGCTCCGGCTCAGGGAAGCCCGTACTCTCTGATCATTATGCTGGTGGTGTTCGGCCTGATCTTCTACTTCATGATCCTGCGCCCACAGCAGAAGCGCGCGAAAGATCACAAGAAGCTGATGGACTCCATCGGTAAAGGCGACGAAGTGCTGACCACCGGCGGCCTGATCGGTCGCGTGACCAAAGTGGCCGACACCGGCATCATCGCCATCGCGCTGAACGACACCACGGAAGTGATGATCAAGCGTGACTTCGTGGCGGCCGTTCTGCCGAAAGGTACCATGAAGGCCCTGTAATCTTTTTTCCCGAAGGGAATTGCCGTGCTAAACCGTTATCCTTTGTGGAAGTATCTGATGTTGATCGTCGTGATCCTCGTCGGTCTGCTTTATGCGCTTCCCAACATCTACGGTGAGGATCCGGCCGTACAAATCACTGGCGCGCGCGGCGTCGCCGCCAGTGAAACTACGCTGGACCAGGTCCGTACCGTATTAGAAAAAGACAACATCGCGAGCAAGTCGATTGCGCTGGAAAATGGCGCCATCCTGGCTCGCTTTAAAGATCCTGACGTTCAGCTGCGCGCCCGCGAAGCGCTGGTGACCGAGCTGGGTGACAAATTCGTCGTGGCGCTGAACCTGGCGCCGGCTACGCCGACCTGGCTGGCCATGCTGGGCGCAGAGCCGATGAAACTCGGTCTGGACCTGCGCGGCGGCGTGCACTTCCTGATGGAAGTGGACATGGACACCGCGTTGAGCAAGCTGCAGGAACAGACCATGGATACCCTGCGCAGCGAGCTGCGCGAGAAGGGCATTCCTTACGCGTCTATCCGCAAGCTGGACAACAACGGCGTGGAAGTTCGCTTCCGCGACGATGCGGCCCGTGACCAGGCCATCAGCTATATCGGCCCGCGTCAGCGCGATCTGGTGCTGTCTGCCAATGGCGCCAACACCATGAAAGCCAGCCTGACGGACGCCCGTCTGAGCGAAGCGCGCGAATACGCCGTACAGCAGAACATCACTATCCTGCGTAACCGCGTCAACCAGCTCGGCGTCGCCGAACCGCTGGTGCAGCGCCAGGGATCCGACCGCATCGTGGTTGAGCTGCCGGGCATTCAGGACACCGCGCGCGCCAAAGAAATTCTGGGCGCCACCGCGACGCTGGAATTCCGTCTGGTGAACACCAATGCGGACGCCACCGCGGCGGCCAACGGCCGCGTGCCGGGCGATTCCGAGGTGAAATACACCCGCGACGGCCAGCCGATCGTGCTGTACAAGCGCGTGATCCTGACCGGTGACCACATCACCGACTCCACCTCGAGCACCGACGAATACAACCAGCCGCAGGTTAACATCTCGCTGGACAGCGCCGGCGGCACGTCGATGTCCAACTTCACCAAGGACAACATCGGTAAACCGATGGCGACCCTGTTCGTGGAGTACAAGGACAGCGGCAAGAAAGACGCCAACGGCCGTGCGGTGCTGGTGAAACAGGAAGAAGTGATCAACGTGGCGAACATTCAGTCGCGTCTGGGCAACAGCTTCCGCATCACCGGCATCGGCAACCCGAACGAAGCGCGTCAGCTTTCGCTGCTGCTGCGTGCGGGTGCGCTGATTGCGCCGATTCAGATCGTTGAAGAGCGCACCATCGGTCCAACCCTGGGTCAGCAGAACATCACCCAAGGTCTGGAAGCCTGTCTGTGGGGCCTGGTGGCGTCCATCGTCTTCATGGTGGTCTGGTACCGTAAGTTCGGCGTGATCGCCACCACGGCGCTGGTCGCCAACCTGGTGTTGATCGTCGGCGTGATGTCCCTGTTGCCGGGGGCGACGCTGACCATGCCGGGCATTGCCGGGATCGTGTTGACGCTGGCGGTGGCGGTCGACGCCAACGTACTGATTAACGAACGTATCAAGGAAGAGCTGAAGAATGGCCGGTCCGTTCAGCAGGCGATCCATGAGGGCTATAAAGGCGCGTTCTCCAGTATCGTCGACGCCAACATCACCACCCTGATCACCGCGGTCATCCTGTACGCAGTCGGCACCGGTTCGATCAAGGGCTTTGCGATCACCACCGCTATCGGTGTGGCGACGTCCATGTTCACCGCGATTGTCGGTACCCGTGCCATCGTCAACCTGCTTTACGGCGGCAAACGCATTAACAAGCTGTCTATCTGAGGAGTGCGTTGTGGCACAGGATTATACTGTTGAGCAACTCAACTACGGCCGTAAAGTCTACGACTTTATGCGCTGGGACTACGTGGCTTTCGGCATCTCGTTGGTGCTGTTGGTCGCGTCGATCGCCACCATGTCGGTGCGCGGCTTTAACTGGGGTCTGGATTTCACCGGCGGTACGGTGATTGAAATCAACCTGGAGAAGCCGGCTAACCTCGACCTGATGCGCGATACGCTGGAGAAGGCCGGGTTCCAGGATCCGATTATCCAGAACTTCGGCAGCAGCCGCGACGTGATGGTGCGCATGCCACCGGCGACCGGCACCGCAGGCCAGGAACTGGGCAATAAGGTGATCGGCGTGATCAACGACTCGGTGGATAAAAACGCCACCGTGAAGCGCATTGAGTTCGTCGGCCCGAGCGTGGGCAGCGAGCTGGCGCAAACCGGCGGCATGGCGCTGCTGGTGGCGTTGATCTGTATCCTGATCTACGTCGGCTTCCGCTTCGAATGGCGCCTGGCGCTGGGGGCGGTTATCGCGCTGGCGCACGACGTGATCATCACGCTGGGCGTGCTGTCGCTGTTCCACATCGAGATTGACCTGACCATCGTCGCGTCCCTGATGTCGGTTATCGGTTACTCGCTGAACGACAGCATCGTGGTCTCCGACCGTATTCGTGAGAACTTCCGCAAGATCCGCCGCGGCACGCCTTACGAGATCATGAACGTGTCGTTGACCCAGACGCTGAGCCGTACGCTGATGACTTCCGGGACCACCCTGATGGTGGTGCTGATGTTGTACATCTTCGGTGGCGCGATGCTGCAAGGCTTCTCGCTGGCGATGCTGATCGGCGTGTCGATCGGTACCGTTTCCTCTATCTACGTCGCGTCCGCGCTGGCGTTGAAGCTGGGGATGAAACGCGAACACATGCTGCAGCAAAAAGTGGAAAAAGAGGGCGCGGATCAGCCTTCGATTCTGCCTTAACCGCCGCAGTATTCAGCGAAATGAGAAGGAGCGCCCATCGGCGCTCCTTTTTTTTTGCCTCGGATTTCAGTGTTGCTGCACCACCGCCGGCAGGGCGGTGGCCACCAGGCTGTGCAGACGGATATAGCCCAGCTGTTCCGGCGTCAGGCCGCTGAAGCGCAGCTCGAAGTCCTGCCCGGGTTTCGGCAGCAGCGAGTCGGCGCTGGCGATCGGTTGCGACAGCGCCTCGGCGGTCAGCGGCCGGCCGGTGGCCGCGTCCAGTTGGCCCCATTCCACCACCGCTTTAAACGGCGGCAGCGTGGCCTGTGAGAGGATGCGCACATGCAGCTGCGCCTGGGCACCGTTGGCTTCGCTCTTGATGTGGCTCAGCGAAACGCTCAGTTCGCCGATGCCGCTTTGCAAACGGGCGGCGCTCCGCGCCGCCGGCAGCAGGTAGACGCCGTTGTCGGAGTGCTGATTGAGCTGGTTTTGCCGCTCCAGCGCGGTGGCCTGATCGGTCAATACGCTCACTTTTTGGTTCAGCGCGGCGACCTGATGGCGCAGCTGAGGCACGGCGGCGTTGTGCGCGCAGCCAGTGAGCAACACGGCGGCAGCGAGCAGGGTGATTTTGGGGTAACGGGTTGTCATGACGGCGATTTCCTATGCTGAATCTCCTGCTATCAAGCTTAGCCCGCATGGCGGTGAAAGTCATATCGGCGCCGCCTGCCCGCCGCTTATCGCAACAAATGGCCGACGCCCTTTGTTGTGGCTTCACTTCGGGTTAAACTGCATTTATCTATAAAAAACGTTTATCAGGACGTGTTATGCATTGCCCTTTCTGCGCCGCCGTTGATACCAAAGTCATTGATTCCCGCCTGGTGGGGGACGGTTCGCAAGTACGCCGTCGTCGCCAGTGTCTGGTATGCAATGAACGCTTCACCACCTTCGAGGTGGCCGAGCTGGTGATGCCGCGAGTGATTAAAAGCGATGAGGTGCGCGAGCCGTTCAACGAAGACAAACTGCGTCGCGGCATGCTGAAAGCGCTGGAAAAGCGCCCGGTCAGCTCGGACGACGTGGAAAACGCCCTTAACCATATCAAATCCCAACTGCGCGCCACCGGCGAACGCGAAGTGCCGACCAAATTAGTCGGCAATCTGGTGATGGACGCGCTGAAAAAGCTGGATAAGGTCGCCTACATTCGCTTCGCGTCGGTGTACCGCAGCTTCGAAGACGTGCGCGAGTTCGGCGAAGAGATTGCCCGCCTGCAAGACTAAAGGATCTTTCATGCATCACGACGAATTTTACATGGCGCGCGCCTTCGAGCTGGCGCGGCTGGGGCGTTTCACCACAGCGCCCAATCCGAACGTCGGCTGCGTTATCGTGCGCGACGGCGAAATTGTCGGTGAAGGCTATCATCTGCGCGCCGGCGAGCCGCACGCGGAAGTGCACGCGCTGCGCATGGCGGGCGACAAGGCGCGCGGCGCCACCGCCTATGTGACGCTCGAGCCGTGCAGCCATCACGGCCGCACGCCGCCCTGCGCCGATGCGCTGGTGGCCGCCGGCGTGACGCGGGTGGTCGCGGCGATGCAAGATCCCAATCCTCAGGTGGCGGGGCGCGGCTTGTACAAGCTGCAGCAAGCCGGCGTCGAAGTACGTCATGGCCTGATGCTGGCCGAGGCCGAAGCGGTCAACTTGGGCTTCCTCAAACGCATGCGCACCGGTTTTCCCTATGTGCAACTGAAGCTGGGCGCGTCGCTGGACGGCCGCACGGCGATGGCCTCCGGCGAAAGCCAGTGGATCACCTCACCCGAAGCGCGTCAGGACGTGCAGCGACTGCGTGCGCAGAGCGCCGCCATTCTCAGCACCAGCGCCACCGTGCTGGCGGACGATCCGTCGCTGACGGTGCGTTGGGATGAGCTGGATGCCGAGACCCAGCGCCTCTATCCGCGCGAAAATCTGCGTCAGCCGCTGCGTATCCTGCTCGACAGCCAAAATCGCATTACCCCACAGCACCGCGTGGTGCAGCAGCCGGGCGCCACCTGGCTGGCGCGGCTGCAGGCGGATGAACAGGCCTGGCCGCAAGACGTTGAGCAGTTTATCTGCCCGGCGCACGGCGGCGGCGTCGATCTGGTGGTGATGATGATGCTGTTGGCCAAGCGCCAGGTGAATTCAATCTGGGTGGAGGCGGGGGCGACGCTGGCCGGCGCGCTGCTGCAGGCCGGCCTGGTGGATGAGCTCATTTTGTACATCGCGCCAAAACTGTTGGGCGATAATGGCCGCGGCCTGTGTCATTTGCCGGGCCTCGAGCGTCTGGCCGACGCACCGGAATTCGTCTTTAGCGACGTGCGCCAGGTTGGCCCCGATCTGCGTTTGCGCCTGCGGGCGAAACACTGAATCTCGCGCCCGCGCGCCGGTTTTACAAAAGCGCCGCGCAGGCGATGAAAGAATATGATAGAATCCGCCCCCCTGCGGGGTATTGAACCCATTTTTAAGGAAAGCCCATGAAAGTTATCGAAGGTGTTGTTGCTACTCCAAATGCCCGTGTGGCGATCGCAATTGCACGTTTTAACAATTTCATCAACGACAGCCTGCTGGAAGGCGCCATCGACGCGCTGAAACGCATTGGTCAGGTTGCTGACGACAACATCACCGTTGTCTGGGTCCCGGGCGCTTACGAGCTGCCGCTGACGGCGAGCGTATTGGCCAAAACCGGCAAATACGACGCGGTTATCGCGCTGGGCACCGTTATCCGTGGGGGCACCGCGCACTTCGAATATGTGGCGGGCGAAGCCAGCTCCGGCATCGGCAACGTTGCGATGAATGCCGAAATCCCGGTTGCCTTTGGCGTGCTGACCACCGAAAGCATCGAACAGGCGATCGAACGCGCCGGCACCAAAGCGGGCAACAAGGGCGCTGAAGCCGCGTTGACCGCACTTGAAATGATTAATGTTATCAAAGCTATTAAAGCCTGAATTTAGTTAAGGGGAATTCCGTGAAACCTGCTGCTCGTCGCCGCGCTCGTGAGTGCGCTGTTCAAGCGCTTTACTCTTGGCAGTTGTCTAAAAACGACCTTGCCGATGTTGAACACCAGTTCCTGACGGAGCAGGATGTCAAAGATGTTGACGTCGCCTATTTTCGCGAGTTGCTGTCCGGCGCGGCAGTGAATGCAGGTATGCTGGACGAACTGATGGCGCCTTACCTGTCGCGTCAGCTCGAAGAGCTGGGCCAGGTGGAACGCGCGGTGCTGCGCGTCGCGCTGTTTGAACTGAAAATGCGCGAGGATGTCCCTTACAAGGTGGCGATCAACGAAGCGATCGAGCTGGCGAAAACCTTCGGCGCGGAAGACAGCCACAAGTTTGTGAACGGGGTGCTGGATAAAGTGGCGCCAACCCTTCGCAAGAAAAAGTAAAAACATTAAGGCCGGCATTCCCGGCCTTAATTTCTTCTAGTGGAATATCGATATGGCATGCGGCGAATTTGACCTCATTGCCCGCTATTTTGACCGGTTTAAGCGCGTGCGCCGGGATGTACAGTTGGGCATTGGAGATGACTGCGCACTGCTGGCAGTGCCGGAAAAACAGCTGGTGGCCGTCAGTACCGATACGTTGGTCGCGGGCATTCACTTCCTGCCGGACATCGATCCGGCCGATCTCGGGTATAAAGCGCTGGCGGTCAATCTGAGCGATCTGGCGGCGATGGGCGCCGATCCGGCGTGGCTCTCGCTGGCCCTGACGCTGCCGGAGGTGAACGAACCCTGGCTGAAGGCGTTCAGCGACAGCCTGTTCGATCAACTCAATTATTACGGCATGCAGCTGATCGGCGGCGATACCACGCGCGGCCCGCTGAGCATGACCTTGACCATTCAGGGGCTGATCCCGGCCGGCCGGGCGTTGAGCCGCAGCGGCGCGCGCATCGGCGACTGGATCTATGTGACCGGCACGCTGGGCGACAGCGCCGCCGGTTTGGCGATCCTGCAGGATCGCCTGGCGGTGACGGATAGCGCGGCGCGCGATTATCTGGTCGCTCGCCACCTGCGTCCGCAGCCGCGGGTGCTGCAGGGGCAGGCGCTGCGCGATCTGGCCAGCTCGGCAATCGATCTTTCCGACGGCCTGATCTCCGATCTGAAGCACATCCTGAAGGCCAGCGACTGCGGCGCGCGCATCGTGCTGGACGAGCTGCCGATGTCGCAGGCGCTGAGCAGCCATGCTGATGCCGAACAGGCGCTGCGTTGGGCGCTGGCGGGCGGCGAAGACTACGAGCTGTGCTTCACCGTGCCGGAGATCAACCGCGGCGCGCTGGACGTGGCGCTGAGCCACCTCGGGGCCGATTACACCTGTATCGGCCAGATTGGCCCGCTGTCTGAAGGCATTCGCTATTACCGCAACGATGAGGCGGTGGTGCTGGACTGGGCCGGGTTCGATCATTTCAACGCGGAGCCGGGCACCCATGGATGAAGCCAAGCGTCGGCTGCGGATGAGCAATCCGTGGCACCTGCTGGCCACCGGTTTCGGCAGCGGTTTGTCGCCGGTGATGCCGGGCACCATGGGATCGCTGGCGGCGATCCCGTTCTGGCTGCTGCTGATCCAACTGCCGTGGCAGCTCTACTCGCTGACGGTGATGTTCAGCATTTGCATCGGCGTCTATATTTGCCACCGCACGGCAAAAGACATGAAGGTGCACGATCACGGCAGCATCGTCTGGGATGAGTTCGTCGGCATGTGGATCACGCTGATGGCGCTGCCGGTCAACGATTGGCGCTGGGTCGCCGCCGGTTTCGTCATCTTTCGCATTCTGGATATGTGGAAGCCGTGGCCGATCCGCTGGTTTGACCGCAACGTGCATGGCGGCATGGGCATCATGGTCGACGATATCATCGCCGGCGTGCTGTCTGCGGGCATCATCTACCTGATTGGGCACCACTGGCCGATCGGGCTGTTCTGACAGCCGGGCGCGGTTCTTCGCGCCCGCTTCTCTTATTCAAATCCCGTCACCCGATGCGGCACGTAAGCCGTTTCCAACTCCGCCACCTCTTGCGGCGACAAACTCAAATCGACCGCGGCAATGGCGTCGTCCAACTGCTCGCTGCGTGACGCGCCAACGATCGGCGCGCTGACCGCCGGCTTGTTCAGCAGCCAGGCCAGCGCGATCTGCGCGCGTGGCACGCCGCGTTCCTCCGCCAGGCTGGCGACGCGCTCGGCGATAATGGCGTCGATGCCTTCGGTTTCATCGTACAGGCTTTTGCCGAATTGGTCCGAGACCAGGCGGGCGGTGGTTTCGCCCCAGGGGCGGGTCAGGCGGCCGCGCGCCAGCGGGCTCCACGGCAGTACGGCGATGCCTTCGGCGGCGCACAGCGGGTGCATCTCGCGCTCTTCTTCGCGCTGGATCAGGTTGTATTGATCCTGCATGCTGACGAAGCGCGTCCAGCCGTGCAGATCGGCGGTATACAGCGCCTTGGCGAACTGCCAGGCGTACATGGAAGAGGCGCCGATATAACGCGCCTTACCGGCTTTCACCACGTCGTGCAGCGCTTCCAGCGTCTCTTCCAGCGGCGTTTCGTAATCCCAGCGATGGATTTGCAGCAAATCGACATAGTCGGTGCCGAGACGGCGCAGGCTGTCGTCGATGGACTGCATGATCTTGGCGCGCGACAAACCGCGCTCCAGGTTGCTCAGCGGGAAATAGACCTTGGTGGCGATCACCACCTCCTCGCGGCGTGCATAGTCGCGCAGCGCCCGGCCGAGGATCTCCTCGCTGCTGCCGTCGGAATAGCTGTTGGCGGTGTCGAAAAAGTTGATGCCGGCTTCCAGCGCCTGTTTCAACAGTGGGCGGCTGCTTTCTTCCGGCAGCGTCCAGGCGTGATTGCCGCGGCTCGGTTCGCCGTAGGTCATGCAACCCAGGCAGATGCGCGAGACGTTCAGATCGGTGTTGCCCAGTTTGAGATATTTCATGCTTGCCTCCCATTCACAGCTCAGACAGTAACTGTAGCGCGGATCCCGGAGGGCGGAAATGAAAACGCCCCCGAAGGCGGAGGCGTTTTATCAGGCGCGAGTGGCGAATTACTGCGCCAGCCAGGTTTCGATTTGGCGCTGAATGCCGGCGGCGTCCAGCCCCAGATCGGCGCGCAGTTCTTCTTGGGTGCCCTGTGAGACGAAGCTGTCCGGCAGGCCGAGGTTCAGCACCGGCACCGGACGGCGTTTGGCCATCAGCAGTTCGTTGACGCCGCTGCCGGCGCCGCCCATGATGGCGTTCTCTTCCAGCGTGACCAGCGTTTCATGGCTGGCGGCCAGTTCGAGCACCAGCTGCTCGTCCAGCGGTTTGACGAAGCGCATGTCGACCAGCGTGGCGTTGAGCGCTTCCGCCGCCGCAGCGGCCTCCGGCAGCAGGGTGCCGAAGTTGAGAATGGCGATCTTTTCCCCCTGGCGGCGCACCACGCCTTTGCCGATCGGCAGCAGGCTGAGCGGCTCCAGCACAGCGCCGGTGCCGGTGCCGCGCGGATAGCGCACGGCGCTCGGGCCGTCGTTGTAGTGATAGCCGGTATACAGCATCTGGCGGCATTCGTTTTCGTCGCTCGGCGTCATGATCACCATGGTCGGGATGCAGCGCATGAACGACAGATCGAACGCCCCCTGGTGGGTCTGGCCGTCGGCGCCGACGATGCCGCCGCGATCGATGGCGAACATCACCGGCAGGTTTTGGATCGCCACGTCATGGATCAGCTGATCGTAGGCGCGTTGCAGGAAGGTGGAATAGATCGCCACCACCGGCTTGTAGCCGCCGATCGCCAGCCCGGCGGCGAAGGTGACCGCGTGCTGCTCGGCGATCGCCACATCGAAATATTGCTGCGGATAGTCGCGCGAGAACTGCACCATGCCGGAACCTTCGCGCATCGCCGGCGTGATCGCCATCAGTGAGCTGTCTTTGGCGGCGGTTTCACACAGCCAGTCGCCGAAGATTTTCGAATAGGTCGGCAGACCGCCGGCGCTTTTCGGCAGCGTGCCGCTGGCGGGATCGAACTTCGGCACCGCGTGGAAGCTGATCGGATCCTTCTCCGCCGGCGCGTAACCGCGGCCTTTCTTGGTCATGATGTGCAACAGCTGCGGGCCTTTCAGATCGCGCATGTTTTTCAACGTGGCGACCAGGCCCTGTACGTCGTGCCCGTCTACCGGGCCGATGTAGTTGAAGCCCAGCTCTTCGAACAGCGTACCCGGCACCACCATGCCTTTCAGGTGCTCTTCGGTGCGTTTCACCAGCTCCTTGATCGGCGGCACGCCGGCCAGCACTTTCTTGCCGCCTTCGCGCAGGGTGGAGTAAAGCTTGCCGGACAGCAGCTGTGCCAGATGGTTGTTCAGCGCGCCGACGTTTTCCGAGATCGACATCTCGTTGTCGTTCAGCACCACCAGCATGTCCGGATTGATGTCGCCGGCGTGGTTCATCGCTTCGAACGCCATGCCGGCGGTGATGGCGCCATCGCCGATCACGCACACCGTGCGGCGGCCTTTGCCTTCACGCTCTGCCGCCACCGCCATGCCGAGGCCGGCGCTGATCGAGGTTGACGAATGGCCGACCGACAGCACGTCGTATTCGCTTTCGGCGCGCCACGGGAAGGGGTGCAACCCGTTCTTTTGCCGGATAGTGGCGATCCGGTCGCGGCGGCCGGTCAGGATTTTGTGCGGGTAGGCCTGGTGGCCGACGTCCCACACCAGATGATCGAACGGCGTGTTGTAGACGAAATGCAACGCCACCGTCAGTTCGACGGTACCCAGCCCGGAGGCAAAGTGGCCGCTGGAGCGACTGACGCTGTTCAGCAGATATTGCCGCAGCTCATCGCACAGCTTCGGCAAGCTCTCTTTGGGCAGTGAGCGGAGTTCCTCGGGGTTTTCCGCTAGCGCCAGGGTTGGGTATTTGGCTATATCAAGACTCATTCGATACTCATATCAGAGGAGTTAACGTCACACGTTAATTGTCGCGTTCAATAATGAAGCTGGCTAACGCTCGCAATGGCGCTGTGTTATAAGATTGCGCTGCCAAAGTGTCTAATGCAGCTAATGCTTCCTGATAGAGATCCCACGCTTTTGCTTTCGCGCTGTCAAGCCCGAGTAACGCCGGGTAGGTACTCTTTCCGTGTTGTTGGTCCGCTCCCTGGCGCTTGCCGATCTTTTCAGTCTCGCCGACAACGTCCAAAATGTCATCTTGCACCTGGAACGCCAGGCCGACCGCAGCGGCATAACGATCCAACTGCGGCAGCGCCGCTCGTCCTGCTTCGCCGGCGCTCAGCGCGCCCAGACGCACCGCGGCGCGGATCAGCGCACCGGTTTTGTGGCGGTGGATCTGCTCCAGCGCCTGCAGATCGACACGCTTGCCTTCGGCCTCCAGATCCAGCGATTGGCCGCCGCACATGCCGGCGACGCCGCTGGCTGCCGCCAGTTCGGAGACCATCGCCAGCCGATCGCGCAGCGCCACGTCGGGCATTTCGGCATCGGCCAGGATCGAAAACGCCAGCGTTTGCAGCGCATCGCCGGCCAGGATCGCGTTGGCTTCGCCGAATTTAATGTGGCAGGTCGGCTGGCCGCGGCGCAGATCGTCGTCGTCCATCGCCGGCAGATCGTCGTGGATCAGCGAGTAGGCGTGAATGCATTCCACCGCCGCCGCCGGCGCGTCCAGGTTGGTCAGCGATACGCCGAACATCTGGCCGGTGGTATACACCAGGAACGGGCGCAGGCGCTTGCCGCCCAGTAAGGCACCATGACGCATCGCCGCCACCATGTTGCCGTCGTTGAACGGCAGCGGGGCGATGAAATCCAGCAGCGCGCGATCGGCGCGCCGGCGGAAAATCTGCAGTTGATCGGCAAAAGCGGCCGATGGGACGATCTCAGACATGTCGGTTACTCGGTATCCGGTGTGAAAGGCGCCAACGCCGCGTCGTCGGCGCTGTCGTTAAGGAGGATCTGCACACGCTGTTCCGCCTGTTGCAGTTTCTGCTGGCCTTGACGCGCCAGCTGCACGCCGCGTTCGAATTCGTTCAGCGCGTCTTCCAGCGGCAGTTCGCCCGACTCCAGACGCGTCACGATGCTTTCCAGCTCGCCGAGGGCGCTTTCAAAGCTGGCTGTTTGCTCTGTACTGGCTGATTGTGCTGGTTTTTTCGGCATAATTTTCTTTTTACGTCATCATGTGAACCGTGGCGCCAGAGCCTATCCTAGCGGATCTTGATTAGCAAATCATGGCGCTCATGTATGGTTTTGTGCGCAGAGCACGGCGATATGGTGATATACTCCGCGCCGTAATTCTTATCTGACAACAAAGACCGCCATGAAGTTTATCATTAAATTGTTCCCGGAAATCACCATCAAGAGCCAATCTGTGCGCTTGCGCTTTATCAAGATTCTCTCGACCAATATTCGCAACGTCCTGAAGCAGTATGATGAAACGCTGGCGGTCGTCCGTCACTGGGATCATATCGAAGTTCGCGCCAAAGATGAAAACCAGCGGCCGGTCATCGCCGACGCGCTGACGCGGATCCCCGGCATCCACCATATTCTGGAAGTGGAAGATCGCGCTTATACCGATATCCACCACATCTTCGAGCAGACGCTGGAAGCCTACCGCGCCCAGCTGGAAGGCAAAACCTTCTGCGTGCGCGTCAAGCGCCGCGGCAAGCAGGCCTTCAACTCGCAGGACGTGGAGCGCTACGTCGGCGGCGGTCTGAACCAGCATATCGACAGCGCGCGCGTTAACCTGACCCGCCCGCAGGTCACGGTAAACCTCGAGATCGAAGACGACAAGCTGATGCTGGTTAAACGCCGCCTCGAAGGTATCGGCGGTTACCCGGTCGGCACTCAGGAAGACGTGATGTCGCTGATTTCCGGCGGTTTCGACTCGGGCGTGTCCAGCTATATGCTGATGCGTCGCGGCTGCCGCGTGCACTTCTGCTTCTTTAACCTGGGCGGCGCCGCGCATGAGATTGGCGTGAAGCAGGTGGCGCACTATCTGTGGAACCGTTTCGCCAGTTCGCACAAAGTGCGCTTCGTCGCCATCGACTTCGAACCGGTGGTGGGCGAGATCCTGGAGAAAGTCGACGACGGCCAGATGGGCGTGGTGCTCAAGCGCATGATGGTGCGCGCCGCTTCGCAAGTGGCCGAACGCTACGGCGTGCAGGCGCTGGTAACCGGTGAAGCGCTGGGGCAGGTGTCCAGCCAGACGCTGACCAACCTGCGCTTGATCGACAATGCGTCCGATACGCTGATCCTGCGTCCGCTGATCTCGCACGATAAAGAGCACATCATCAAACTGGCGCGTGAAATCGGCACCGAAGACTTCGCCAAAACCATGCCGGAATACTGCGGCGTGATTTCGAAGAGCCCGACGGTAAAAGCCGTCAAGGCCAAGATTGAAGAGGAAGAAAGCCACTTCGATTTCAGCATTCTCGATCGGGTGGTGAGTGAGGCGAAGAACGTCGATATTCGCTCCATCGCCGAGCAGGCGCAGGAGCAGGTGACCGAAGTGGAAACCGTCGCGGCCTTCGGCGCCGACGAGGTGATCCTGGATATCCGTTCCAACGACGAGCAGGAAGAGAAGCCGTTGCAGCTGGAACAGGTTGAAGTGAAAGCGCTGCCGTTCTACAAGCTGAGCACCCAGTTCGGCGATCTGGATCAGAGCAAAACCTATCTGCTGTACTGCGAGCGCGGCGTAATGAGCCGCCTGCAGGCGCTGTACCTGCTGGAGCAGGGCTTCAGCAACGTGAAGGTTTATCGCCCGTAACGCGGGCAGCGGCGTAAACGAGAGGGGCTGAACCGGTGTTCAGCCCTTTTTTTATCGGCAAGCCGCTCAGTCGCGGAAATCGTACATCCCAGGGATCAGCACCAGCTGCGCGGCGATCTCCGCCGCTTTGGCCTTGCCGAGCAGCAGGTCTATCAGCTTCAGCGCAAACTCCATCGCGGTGCCCGGCCCCTGGCTGGTGAGCAGGTTGACGCGCGCGTCGTACACCACGCGGCGCTCCATCCATTTATCCGCCGGTATCCGATCTTTCAAACCTGGGAAACCGGTCATGTTGCCGATCGGGAACAGATCGTGGTGCTGCAACACCAGCGCCGGGGCCGCGCAGATGGCGGCGACGATGTGGCCCTGCAGATGCATCTGCCGCACTTTTTCCACCAGCAGCGGACTGTCGCGGAAGCATTCCGCCCCCTGCAGGCCGCCGGGCAGCACGATGGCGTCGAAAGGCTCATCGACGATCGCCACCAGCGGCGCGTCGGCCAGCAGCTTGACGCCGCGCGAACAAACGATAGTCAGCTCGCCGTCGCCGGCGACGCTGGCGGTAGTGACTTTAACGCCCGCCCGCACCAGCAGATCGATGGTGGTGACGGCTTCGGTTTCTTCGCTACCAGGTGCCAGGCAGACCAGCGCCGATACGCTCATATTCATTTTCCTTTCGTTTAATCAATTCAAACAGCCGCGCATTCTCCGGCAGCGTGAGGCCGTGGCTGCGCGCGCGGCGCAGCAGGTAGCCGGTGATGTAGTCGATCTCGGTATGCCGCTGGCTGCGGATATCCTGCAGCATCGACGAAACGTTGTCGGCGGTGCTGTGGATCACGTCCATCACGTATTGCATCAGGCCTTCGCAGGAGGTGTGGTAACCCTCCATGGCCATCACGCTGGCGACTTCACGACACAGCGCTTCGATCTGCTCTGGGTAGCGCTGCAGATCGCCGTTGCGGCAGCCGTACAGCGCCGTCAGCGGGTTGATCACGCAGTTGACCGCCAGCTTGCGCCAGTTGGCCGAGGCGATGTTGTTGTGCCAGGCGACGTCGGGCAGCGCCTGATGCAGCACTTCCGCCAGGTGGCTGAGGTGCTGGGCGGCCGGTGAGGTGGGGCCGATGTGGGTGATGCCGGTGGCGACGTGGATAATGGTGCTGCCTTCGTGGCGCGCGGCGTGGGTGGTGCTGCCCTGCAAGATGGGCTGGCCGTTCGGCGGCAGCTCTTCCTGAGTGCCCATGCCGTTGTGCAGCAGCAAGATGGCGCAGCGGGGGCTCAGCTTCGGCAACAGCGCGCTGACCGCGCTGGATACCTGCCAGGCTTTCAGCGTCACCAGCAGCAGCTCGCTTTGCGCGAGGTGCTCCGGATCGTTGGTGGGCAAATTGCGATTAAACGAGACGCCTTCCGGCTCTACCACGTTCACGGCGCAAAAAGGCTGCGGCACTCTTAGCCATCCCTGTACATCGTGGCCCTGCTGATACAGCCGGGAGAGCCACAGTTGTCCGAGCGCGCCGCAACCAAGAATGGTTATTTTCATTCAGTCTCCTTGGAAACACGGGAATACCGCTCAATTACCGTGATCTAACTATAGGCTTTATGGCAGCCTGAAGCGCTATCCCTGCGTGCGTTCAGCAGATTTTGTCTGAGGCGGCAAAGCGGTTATCATGCTCGGCATCAAAATCGCCTAAGCTATTAGGCACTCATTCAGGAGGAAGAAGTATGCCATCTTTCGACATCGTTTCCGAAATTGATATGCAGGAAGTGCGTAACGCCGTTGAGAACGCCACCCGCGATCTCGGCACCCGCTGGGATTTTCGCAACGTGCCGGCCAGCTTTGAGCTAAACGAGAAGAATCAAAGCATCAAGGTTGCCACCGAGTCTGATTTTCAGGTGCAGCAGCTGCTCGACATTCTGCGCGAAAAGCTGAGCAAACGCAGCATCGACGGCGCCGCGCTGGAGATCCCGGACGAGTTTACCCACAGCGGTAAAACCTACAGCGTGGAAGCCAAGCTGAAGCAGGGGATTGAAACCAGCGTGGCGAAGAAAATCGTCAAGCTGATCAAAGACAGCAAGCTGAAGGTGCAGGCGCAGATCCAGGGCGAAGAAGTGCGGGTGACCGGCAAGTCACGCGACGACTTGCAGAGCGTGATGGCGCTGGTGCGCGGCGGCGATCTGGGCCAGCCGTTCCAGTTCAAGAACTTCCGCGATTAATCTCGACGGGGCCGGCATTGCCGGCCCTGATTTTTTACAGCGAATTGACCAGCGCTTCCAACTGACCGCGATTGGTCTGCTTGGTATCCACTTTGACGTAGGCGCTGCGCTCTTCCGGCACGACGATCGCCTCGGCCACGCCGGGCTGCGCCTTCAGGCGGCTTTCCAGCGCTGAATCCTTCACCGCCAGTTCCGACAGCGTAATGCGCAGGCTGCTGACATACGGCGGCTCTTTCATGGTGCTGCTGACCAGGAACCAGACGGCGGCCAATACTGCGCCGGCGATAAACACCAAGCCTGCCCCCTGCAAACCGTACAGCCAGCCGCCGAGGCTGCCGCCGATCGCCACGCCGATAAACTGGCTGGTGGAGTACACCCCCATCGCGGTGCCCTTGTAGCCGGCCGGCGATTCTTTGCTGATCAGCGAAGGCAGGATGGCTTCCATCACGTTGAAGGCCATAAAGAACAGCTGCACGCCGGCGATGATGCCCCATAGATGAGCGCCGGAGAGCCACAGCAGCACTTCGGCGCAGAACAGCACCGCCACGCAGCCCATAAACACCTGCTTCATGCGGCGATATTTCTCGGCATAGATAATGAACGGCACCACGGCGGCGAACGACACCAGCATGGTCACCAGGTAGACGATCCAGTGTTCGCTGGCCGCCAGCCCGGCTTTTTCCATCGCCAGCGGCAGCGCCACGAAGCTCGACATCAGCAGAATGTGCAGACACATGATGCCGAAATTGAGTTTCAACAGGCGCGAGTTGCTCAGCACTTTGCGGAAGCTGCCGCGCACGATGCTGGACTCGCGGTTCAGCAGATGGGTGTCGGCGGAAGGCACCACCGCCAGGGTGATGACGATGCCGGCCAGCGCCAGCACGGCGATCATCCAGAACAGCGCGTGCAAGCCCAAGGCGTGAGTGATGATAGGGCCCAGAACCATGGCGATGGCGAAGGTGATGCCGAAACTGACGCCGATAAACGCCATCGCTTTGGTGCGGTTCTGCTCGCGGGTCAGATCGGAGAGCAGCGCCATTACCGCGGCGGCGATGGCGCCGGAGCCTTGCAACGCGCGGCCGAGGATCACGCCCCAGATAGAGTCAGTGACCGCGGCGATCACGCTGCCGAGGGCAAAGATCAGCAGGCCGCCGACGATCAGCGGCTTGCGGCCGATGCGATCGGACACCAGGCCGAACGGGATCTGAAACACCGCCTGCGCCAGGCCGTAAATGCCGATGGCGATGCCGATCAGCGCTTCGCTGGCGCCGTTGAGCGCCATGCCGTAGGTGGTCAACACCGGCAAGACCATAAACATGCCGAGCATGCGCAGGGAGAATACGGTGCCCAATCCCCAGGTGGCGCGGCGCTCCTGCGGGGTCATTGAATTATCGTTCACATCAAACCTCGGTAAAAACCATGCCATCAGACGTTGAGACAGCGCCTGATGGCATGATTTCTGTAAAGCTGCGTCATTTTAGTGTGCAGGGCAGGGGGGGTAAATCGAATGTTGTTTAACAGATATTACAGTTTGGCCGCTTTTCGGCGTGACAAATAAAATGGGCCGCATACGCGGCCCATTGACAGATGATTTGGCTTACCAAACGTAGGTCACCAGCGCTTCAGGCGCCGCCGTGGCGCTGAAGTCGATCGACATCATCACGCTCAGCGAGGTGATGGCGACGATGGAGAACACGAACAGTTTACGCGCCCAGACGCTGTCGTTTTCGGTTTTGTAACCGCGCAGCGCCATGCCCAGCCACCATACGCTCACCGCCGCAGCGACGATCAGGTATTTGTAGCCGGCGTAGCCCACCAGGGTCAGCATCAGCGTGGCGATCATAAACGCCAGGATGTAGACCGTGATGTGGTTCTTGGCGACGGAAATGCCTTTCACCACCGGCAGCACCGGAATGTTGGCCGCCTGGTAATCTTTAAAGCGGAAGATAGCGATCGCATAAGAATGCGGCATCTGCCACAGGCTAAAGATAGCCAGCAGGATCAACGCGCCGGCGTCGAACTCGTTGGTGACCGCGCAGTAACCGATAACCGGCGGCGCGGCACCCGACAAGCTGCCGATCAGCGTGCCGTAGACCGAGTGGCGCTTCATGTACAGGCTGTAAACGCCGACATAAACCACGAAGCCCATCACCGCCAGCCACATGGCCAGCGGGTTGGCCGCGATATACAGCAACGCGAAGCCCACAATACCCAACGCGGTCGCATAAACCAGGGTGACACTCGGCGCGATCAGGCCTTTTACCAGCACCCGATTCTTCGTTCTCTCCATCTTCTTGTCGATGTCGCGGTCGATGTAGTTGTTAAACACACAGCCCGACGCGACCACCAACGAGACACCCACCAGGGTGGCGAGAAACAGGGGATAGTCGATGCTCCCTTTGGAAGCGAGCAGGAATCCCCCAACGACAGAAATTAAATTGCCGAAAATAATTCCTGGTTTAGTGACTTGCAGGTATTGCTTAATCATCACGTGCAGCTCAGCTCTTAATCGACCATCATATTGATGTTGAGGTTGTACATAATCCAGAGTGAACCTACAACAACGATACCGATGATCATAGCGGTGAACAGCAATGCCACCAGGTTCCAGCGCTCTTCCGATGAGGTGTTCATGTGCAGGAAGTAAACCAGGTGAACAATCACCTGGATAACCGCCATACCGACAACAACCGCCAGGATGGTGGAATGAGAGGCAGTGCCGTTCATTACCATCGCAAATGGAATTACCGTCAGGATGATCGACAGGATAAAGCCGATCAGGTATGACTTCACGCTGCCGTGGCTTGCGCCGCCGTGAGAGGTTTCATGGGATGAATGGCTCATTACATAACCCCCAGCAGGTAGACAACGGTAAATACGCAGATCCAGACCACGTCCAGGAAGTGCCAGAACAGGCTCAGGCACATCAGGCGGGTTTTGTTGGTCGCGGTCAGGCCGAACTTGCTCACCTGAATCATCAGCACGATGATCCAAATCAGGCCGGAAGTCACGTGCAGACCGTGGGTGCCGACCAGCGCGAAGAAGCTGGACAGGAACGCGCTGCGATCCGGACCGAAGCCTTCGGCGATCAGGTGATGGAATTCATAGATTTCCATCGCCACGAAGCCCAGACCGAACAGGAAGGTCAGGAACAGCCAGGTGTTTACACCGCCAACTTTACCCTTGTTCATGGCGATCATCGCCATGCCGTAGGTGATGGAGCTGAATAACAGCAGGAAAGTTTCGACCAAGACAAACTTCAGGTCGAAGATGTCTTTGCCAGAGGGACCGCCGGCGGTCCCGTTCACCAGGACTGCATAAGTCGCGAACAAGCTCGCAAACAAAATACAGTCGCTCATCAGGTAGATCCAGAATCCGAAGACCTTGGTCTCACCCGCATCGTGGTGCCCATGCTCTGCATGGGCTGCGTTATGATTGGTCAGAGTTTCAGTTGACATGGTTCACGCCTGCTTTACGGATTTGTTCGTAGTGTTGGTTCTCAATGCGCTCGATTTCATCAACCTGCACATAGTAGTCAACATCGTGATCGAAGCTCTTGCCGATCCAGACGACGATCATACCGATGAAACCGGCCAGAGCCATCCACCAGATTTCCCAAATCATTGCGAAACCGAATACCAGGCTGAAGAAGGCGATGATAACGCCGGCGCCGGTGTTCTTAGGCATATGAATCGGTTCGTACTTAGCCGGTTTCTTATAGGCTTCGCCTTTTTCTTTCATGTCCCAGAACTCATCACGGTCATGAATCTGCGGCACTACGGCAAAGTTATAGAACGGCGGTGGAGAAGACGTTGACCACTCCAGAGTACGAGCGCCCCATGGGTCACCGGTCAGATCGCGGTTCTGTTCGCGGTCACGGATACTGACGAAGATCTGGGTCAGCTGGCACAAGATGCCGCAGGCGATCAGCGCCGCACCGCCGGCTGCAACCAGCAGCAGAGGGTGGAACTCAGGGTTGATGTTCTGGCTGATACGACGGGTCATGCCCATAAAGCCCAATGCGTACAGCGGCATGAAGGCGGTGAAGAAGCCGATGATCCAGAACCAGAACGCGCGGATGCCCCATTTTTCGTTCAGCGTGAAGCCGAAGGATTTCGGGAACCAGTAGGTCAGGCCCGCGAAGCAACCGAACACCACGCCGCCGATGATGACGTTGTGGAAGTGCGCGATCAGGAACAGGCTGTTGTGCAGCACGAAGTTCGCGCCCGGCACCGCCAGCAGAACGCCGGTCATACCACCCACGGAGAAGGTGATGATGAAGCCAACGGTCCACAGCATTGCGGAGTTGAGCTTGATGCGGCCCTGATACATGGTGAACAGCCAGTTGAAGATTTTCACCCCGGTCGGGATGGAAATGATCATGGTGGCGATACCGAAGAAGGCGTTAACGTTCGCGCCGGACCCCATGGTGAAGAAGTGGTGCAGCCATACGATGAACGACAGAACGGTGATCGCGATGGTTGCCCATACCAGTGAGGTATAGCCGAACAGGCGTTTTCTGGAGAAGGTTGCGGTGACTTCGGAGAACACGCCGAACACCGGCAGAACCAGAATGTACACCTCTGGGTGACCCCAGGCCCAAATCAGGTTGATGTACATCATCATGTTGCCGCCCATATCATTGGTGAAGAAATGGGTGCCCAGATAGCGATCCAGGGTCAGCAGCGCGATGGTGACGGTCAGAATTGGGAAAGAAACGATGATCAGGACGTTGGTACACAGCGCCGCCCAGGTGAACACCGGCATCTTCATCATAGGCATGCCAGGGGCACGCATCTTCAGAATGGTGGCGAAGAAGTTCACGCCGGTCAGCAGGGTACCCAGACCGGAAATCTGCAGACTCCAGATCCAGTAATCGACCCCGACGCCAGGACTGTACTCTTTACCTGACAGCGGCGGATACGCCAGCCAACCGGTCTGAGCGAATTCACCGACCCCCAGGGAGATGTTGATCAGCACAACGCCCACCACGAAGAACCAGAAGCTCAGGGAGTTCAGGAACGGGAAGGCGACGTCGCGCGCGCCGATTTGCAGCGGCACCACGACGTTCATCAGGCCAACCACGAAAGGCATCGCCATGAAGAAGATCATGATGACGCCGTGCGCGGTGAAGATCTGGTCGTAGTGGTGCGGCGGCAGGAATCCGGCTTCGCCGGCGGACGCCAACGCCTGCTGGCTACGCATCATGATGGCGTCGGCGAAGCCGCGCAGCAGCATGACCATCGCCACGACGATATACATGATACCAATTTTTTTATGGTCGACCGAAGTCAGCCATTCGCTCCACAGCCACTTCCATTTGCCGAAATAGGTCAGCAGCGCCAGCACTGCCAGGCCCCCGACGATAATTGCGGCTACGGTGACCATGATGATCGGTTCGTGGTACGGAACCGCATCAAGTGTTAATTTTCCCAACATCAGTTATTCCTCGGCTCCGGCGTGAGCAGCATGTTCACCCATGTCCATACCTTGGCTCATGTCCATGCCTTCGTGCGCGCCAGCGCCCTTGTGCATATCCATGTCGCCCATGAATTTGGCAATTGTTTCTTTGAACAAATTCGGTTTGACAGCGGCAAAGTACTCGACCGGGTTGTTTTCACTCGGCTCTGCCAGTTTGTTAAAGTCGTCGGTGGTGTTCAGGTTTTTAGGCGATGCCTTCACCTTGGCCACCCACTGATCGAAGTCGCCTTCGGTCGGGGTAACGATCGCGGTGAATTTCATACCGGAGAAGCCTGCGCCGCTGTAGCTGCTGGAGATGCCCTTGTAGGCACCGGCTTCGTTGCCGA
Organism: Serratia sp. CY74737; assembly: GCF_052166775.1. Taxonomy (NCBI): domain Bacteria; kingdom Pseudomonadati; phylum Pseudomonadota; class Gammaproteobacteria; order Enterobacterales; family Yersiniaceae; genus Serratia; species Serratia sp. CY74737. Next base: position 114,945 of record NZ_JBJNOF010000005.1, on the reverse strand, counting down.
TCAGGTGCAGTTTGGTCTGCATGCCGGCCATCGCATAAATCTGTCCACCCAACTGCGGGATAAAGAACGAGTTCATTACCGAGTTAGAGGTGATCTTGAATTCGACTGGAACATCTTTCGGGAAAGCCAGCTCATTAACGGTCGCAATGCCTTGTTCCGGATAGATGAACAGCCATTTCCAGTCGAGCGACACCACTTCGATCGTCATCGGCTTCTTGTCGGTGACAATCGGCTTGAACGGGTCGAGTTCGTGGGTAGTCTTCCAGGTAATGGTGCCAAGGATGGCGATGATAATGATAGGAATGGTCCAGACGACCGCTTCGATCTTGTTGGAGTGGGCCCAGTTCGGACTGTACTTGGCGTCTTTGTTGGAAGCGCGATACTTCCAGGCAAAGGCGAACGCCATGAAGATAACTGGCACCACCACGATCAACATCAACGCGATTGCAGTGATAATCAGTGTCCGTTGCTCAACACCAATTGCTCCTTTGGGATTCATCAAAACCATATCGCAGCCACTGAGCAATACAGTGCCTGCAATTAATGACAGCATCCCAATACTTTTATTGTATTTCTTAAGTCTCATCTAACGACCTCAATAACAAAGGCTCAATTGTCGTTTCATGTGTGCGGGCATTTTACGGGAAGGTTGCAGTACTGTAAACATGCTTAAGGGAGTGTCAGCGGCTTGTTGACACTTTCTGTTAAGGGGGTCACAGATGTAACCCTGCGTGACAATTTACCAATGACAACAACGCGTTGGCACGCTGAATCGTGACGAGCAGTCCGTATGTTAAGGAAAACTAAAGGTATGATGAATCTGGCGAAGAAATGCGCGGCGGGGAAATACGCAGAAAAGGTTTATTTAATGTAAAATAATTGTGTCTTAAAGGTGAATTTAATTTTATTTCCGAGCGCCGCAGTCGGATAAAAAATAATTTTCTCGCTGATTATCTTTTTTTAACGAAATAAATACACCCCTGGATCGCTTTTTTTTCGGCCGGCAAAATCGCCGGCCGGTCGGGTTACGCCAAACGAGCGCGGCGCAGCGCCAGATAATCCAGCATGCTGCCCATCGCGACGCCGAGCAGGCTCAATGCGGCGCCGATCTGCAGCAGTCGGTCGGCCAACAGCGGCGCCTGCGTCCAGTCGAGCGCATTAGCGATCAGCAGCAGCAACCACAGCCCCAGCAGCGAGCAGCCCAGCGTCAGCAGGCGCAGCGCCCAGCGGTAAGCCTGGGTAAACGCGGTGCGCGGCATAAAGTCGCCATGCTCCTGGGTGTGTTCCAGCGTCTGGCGGCAGACGCCGAGCAACAGCAAGCCCGGCAGCGCGGCGGCGATCGAAAACAGATAGAACAGCGGCCAGCCATGGGCTTCGACGAACCAGCCGGCGATCGGGCCGACATAAACGCGGCCCACGGCGGACAGCGCCGACAGCAGCGCGAACTGGGTGGCGGAGAACGAACGGTTGCACAGCGTCATCAGCAGCGCGACGAAGGCCGCGGTACCCATGCCGCCGCACAGGTTTTCAAGGAAGATGGCGCTGCCCATGGTGAGCAGGTTCTTGTCGGTCACCGCCAGGATCCAATAGCCGAGATTGGAGACCGCCTGCAGGACGCCGAACAGCATCAGGGCGCGGAACAGGGTGAGACGCTGCATCAGCACGCCGCCGAACAGAGCGCCGACGATGGTGGCGAACAGCCCGAGTGTTTTGTTCACCAGCCCCACTTCGCCGGCGTCGAATCCCACGCCGCGGATCAGGAAGGTGGTGCTCAGGCTGCCGGCGAAGGCGTCGCCCATTTTGTACATCACGATCAGCAGCAGGATCAGCCAGGCGTTGTTGCGGCCGAAGAAATCGCGCAGCGGCGCGACGACCGCCTGTTCCATGGTGCGCGGCGCCGGGATGCTTTCATCCGGTTCCGGCGCCATCAGCGTGGCGGCCACGCCGATCAGCATCAATCCGGCCATCAGCCAGTAGGTGGCTTGCCAGCCGAAATAGCGATCCGCCAGCCACAGCGCCAGGCCGCCGGAAACCAGCATTGCCAGCCGATAACCCAGCACCGATATCGCCGCGCCCGCGCCGCGTTCTTCGGCTTTCAGCAGGTCGGTTTTATAGGCGTCGAACACGATATCTTGCGAGGCGGAGCAGAACGCCACCAGCACCGCCAACGCCGCCAGCCACCACAGGTGCTGCGCGGGTTGCATAAAGCCCATCGCCACGATCGCCGCCACCAGCAGCAGCTGGCTGATCAGCAGCCAACCGCGCCGCCGCCCGAGGAACGGCGGGGTATAGCGATCCATGAAGGGCGACCAGAGGAATTTGAAGACGTAGGCCTGGCCCACCAGCGAGAAGATGCCGATGGTTTTCAGATCGATGTTTTCGACGGTCATCCAGGCTTGCAGCGTGCCGGAGGTCAGTGCCAGCGGCAGACCCGACGCGAAGCCCAGCAGCAGCAGAATGGCGGAGTTACGCTGGGTGAAGATGTTCAGATAGTGTTTCGACATGAGTTCCCTGTCTGCGCCGCCCGATCCGCCGGGCGGCGCCAGGCGCGCCGATTAGCGCGCGTTTTGCTTGATAAAGTCGTTGACGCTGGTGTCCTGCGCCATGTCGGCGATCACGTCGCCCAGCACGGAGTTGACGGCGTCGGTGATCTTGTCGTTGGTCGCCGTGAAGGCGCCCTGCACGTTATAGGTCGAGCGGTAGTTTTTCACCTGCTTGTTGCCGTTCTTCGCCTGGGCGATGATCGAGATGTCGGCTTTGGTGGTGATGTTGTAGCGCAGGTTGCCTTCGGATACGTCCGCGTACAGATTATTGACGACCACCTGCAGCGCGACCGGGCCGTCGGCGCCAATCATGTAACCGCGGGCGCCCATTTGTTTCTCCAGCACTTCCTGCAGCAGGAAACGCAGATCGCGCGACGGCGTCAGCGTGACCAGTTGGCCGTCGCGGTTCACCTTGGCCAGCGCCTGATCGGTGCGCTGATCCGCGCCGTTGATGCTGATGGTGATGCCCTGCAGGGTAGGATCCTGCTGCGGCAGAACGATTTTCGGCGTGACGTTCAGGGTGTTGCTGCTGGTCGCGCAGCCGGCCAGCAGCAGGGCGGTCAGCAAAGGAAGACAAAGTTTCTTTAACATGTTTTCTGTCTCATTCTTGATGGATTTAGCAATAATCAGAGCGGGATAGCCGACAACGAATTGCCGACATCATAGCATCGCCGCCGTGCGGTGGAAGCGCGGAAGGCGCCTGAGTGACAAATTTTTACCTGCCGTTGATAAAAACACGCTTTTTTGGCCCGCTCAATCGGATAATCCCCCAAGCGGCGGGGATGACGCCCATCCTCTGACCGCAGAAAAGAGAAATTTGTCCAGGCGATGGTCTAAACGGGGGAAAACCGGCTAATATTGAACTAGATGGGCACGGTCCTCTGCCGGTGTTGTAAGGAGATCCTATGATTCGCGAGCAAATAGAAGCAAAGTTAAGGGCGGCGTTTGAGCCCGCGTATCTGGAAGTCGTTGATGAAAGCTATCGTCATAACGTTCCGGCGGGTTCAGAAAGTCATTTCAAAGTGGTATTGGTCAGCGATCGCTTCGTCGGCGAACGGTTTTTGACGCGTCACCGCTCCATCTACGGGGTATTGTCGGAAGAGTTGGCCGATGGCGTACACGCGCTGGCGCTGCACACCTATACGCTCAAAGAGTGGGAAGGGTTGCAGGATACCGTGCCGGCCTCGCCGCCGTGCCGCGGCGCCGGAACGCTGGCCTGAGGGGGAAATTTTCAGGTATCAGTGGAACTTTGCCCTCGAATTAGGGTATTACTACTGACGAATTTTGAAACGGCCTGCGGGCCGTTTCTGTTTTTGACGACGACACGGCCGATGCGCAATATGGCCAACGTTCGGTCTGTTTTGGCGGCCTTTTGGCGATCGAATCGACAAAAGTGTGATTTTTAGCGCGCCTGCGCCGCCTAGCTTTCCTCGACTCGCCATGCATGCGCCGCTATAATGTCGCGTCTTATTTTTCCGGAATGGTTTCGGGACGCTTCTGTCATCAGGGAACTCGGTTCTTATTTGTAGCCGTCCTGGTTCTTGGAACGGAGTTGACCGAGCACTGTGATTTTTTTGAGGTAACAAGATGCAAGTTTCAGTAGAAACCACTCAAGGCCTTGGGCGCCGTCTCTCTATTACTGTACCGGCTGATACTATCAAGCAGGCGGTGAAGAAAGAGCTGATCAACGCAGCGAAAAGCGTGCGTATCGACGGCTTCCGCAAAGGCAAAGTGCCGATGAACATCGTGGAACAGCGTTACGGCGCCTCTGTTCGTCAGGACGTGCTGGGCGAAGCGATGCAGCGCAGCTTCGTTGACGCGATCATCAAAGAAAAGATTAATCCGGCCGGCGCACCAAACTACGTGCCGGGCGAGTACAAAGAAGGTGAAGACTTCACTTTCGCCGTTGAATTCGAAGTGTATCCAGACGTTGAGCTGAAAGGCCTGGAAAACATCGAAGTTGAAAAACCAGTAGTGGAAGTGAACGACGAAGACGTCGACGCGATGCTGGACACTCTGCGCAAGCAGCAGGCGACCTGGAAAGAAACCGATCGCGCGGCGGAAGCTGAAGATCGCGTAACCGTTGACTTCACCGGTTCTATCGACGGTGAAGAGTTCGAAGGCGGCAAAGCGTCCGACTTCGTGCTGGCAATGGGCCAGGGCCGCATGATCCCAGGCTTCGAAGAAGGTCTGGTCGGTCACAAAGCGGGCGAAGAGTTCTCCATCGACGTGAACTTCCCGGAAGACTACCACGCGGAAAACCTGAAGGGCAAAGCGGCCAAATTCGCTATCGTGCTGAAGAAAGTTGAAGAGCGCGAGCTGCCGGAACTGACCGAAGAGTTCATCAAGCGTTTCGGCGTGGCGGACGGTTCCGTTGCCGGTCTGCGCACCGAAGTTCGCAAGAACATGGAGCGCGAGCTGAAAGGCGCCGTGCGTAACCGCATCAAGTCTCAGGCGATCGAAGGCCTGGTGAGCGCGAACGAAATCGACGTGCCTGCTGCGCTGATCGACGGCGAAATCGACGTGCTGCGTCGTCAGGCTGCACAGCGTTTCGGCGGCAACGAGAAGCAAGCGCTGGAACTGCCACGCGAGCTGTTCGAAGAGCAAGCCAAACGCCGCGTAGTGGTTGGCCTGCTGCTGGGCGAAGTGATCAGCACCAACGATCTGAAAGCTGACGAAGACCGCGTGAAGACGCTGATCGAAGAAATGGCCTCCGCCTACGAAGATCCGAGCGAAGTCATTGAGTTCTACAGCAAAAACAAAGAGCTGATGAACAACATGCGCAACGTGGCTCTGGAAGAGCAAGCGGTTGAAGCCCTGCTGGCAAAAGCGAAAGTGACTGAAAAAGCCACTACCTTCAGCGAGCTGATGAACCAAACTCAACAGGCGTAATGCCTGCGTGCCGGGCGCGATGAACGGCGCCCCCGGTTTCGCCTGGCGAACCGGCGCACGATGAAAAAGCCCGCAACCTGAGGTTGCGGGCTTTTCTTTTTGCCACGTTGCTGATTAATCTCAGGTTAAGCGGGGCAATATGCACTATATTTACCCTGTTGCCTGGGGAACTGGCTGGCATGATAACGGTCAGAATAACGGCATCGTTTCCGGCGCGCGGAGAAAATCGGCCTCTGGGCTTGAAATCGCGCCGGGCTCCCCCAATCTGTAAAGAATAATTCTGGGGCTGTTTGCCAAAGTGCGCGGGATGAAATAACCGTCGGGTACGTGTGGCGCGGGTCGAATGCTTGAGCATAGTCATCATGGCCGTTCTCAAGTAGAATCGGCGTATTAGGGTGACACCCTGGCCGCCAAGGCAATTTCTATTAGGAGACGGTAATGTCATACAGTGGCGAACGAGATCAATTTGCACCGAACATGGCGCTGGTGCCGATGGTGGTAGAGCAGACTTCACGCGGGGAGCGTTCTTACGACATCTATTCCCGCCTGCTGAAAGAGCGCATCATTTTCCTGACCGGCCAGGTGGAAGATCACATGGCCAACCTGATCGTGGCGCAAATGCTGTTCCTCGAAGCGGAAAGCCCGGAAAAAGACATTTTCCTCTACATCAACTCGCCGGGCGGGGTGATCACCGCGGGCATGTCGATTTACGACACCATGAAGTTCATCAAGCCGGACGTCAGCACCATCTGTATGGGGCAGGCGTGCTCGATGGGCTCCTTCCTGCTGACCGCGGGCGCCAAAGGCAAACGATTCTGCCTGCCGAACTCGCGCGTGATGATTCACCAGCCGCTGGGCGGCTACCAGGGCCAGGCGACGGACATCGAAATCCACGCGCGTGAAATCCTCAAGGTGAAAGCGCGCATGAATGAACTGATGGCCGAGCATACCGGCCAGCCGCTGGAGCAGATCGAGCGCGATACCGAGCGCGATCGCTTTATGACCGCGGAAGAAGCCGTGGAATACGGCCTGGTTGACGGCATTCTGACACACCGCAGCTAGAACCACGCGGCGCCGATGGACTATAGTAATCAGAGTGGGCAGGGGCTCGCTCTGTTGTAGCCCCCCGGCGTTCCCGATATGAGTTTGGGCGCACTGCCGCCGTGATTTTCCTGCGGGACAAGACTAAAGAAGAGGTTTGACTGATGACAGATAAGCGCAAAGACGGTTCAGGAAAGCTGCTGTACTGCTCTTTTTGCGGCAAAAGCCAGCATGAAGTGCGTAAGCTGATTGCCGGGCCGTCAGTGTATATCTGCGATGAATGTGTCGATCTGTGTAACGACATTATTCGCGAAGAGATTAAAGAAGTTGCCCCGCATCGTGAGCGCAGTGCGCTGCCGACGCCGCACGAAATCCGCCACCACCTGGATGACTATGTCATCGGTCAGGAGCAGGCGAAGAAAGTGCTGGCGGTTGCGGTGTACAACCACTACAAACGCCTGCGCAACGGCGATACCAGCAACGGTATCGAGTTGGGCAAGAGCAACATCTTGCTGATTGGCCCGACCGGCAGCGGCAAGACTCTGCTGGCGGAAACGCTGGCGCGCTTCCTGGACGTGCCGTTCACCATGGCTGACGCCACCACGCTGACCGAAGCCGGTTACGTGGGCGAGGACGTGGAAAATATTATCCAGAAGCTGTTGCAAAAATGTGACTATGACGTGCAGAAAGCGCAGCGCGGCATCGTTTATATCGATGAAATCGATAAGATTTCCCGCAAGTCCGACAACCCGTCTATCACGCGTGACGTTTCGGGTGAAGGCGTGCAGCAGGCGCTGCTGAAGCTGATTGAAGGCACTATCGCCGCGGTTCCGCCGCAGGGCGGGCGCAAGCATCCGCAGCAGGAGTTCCTGCAGGTAGATACCTCCAAGATCCTGTTTATCTGCGGCGGCGCATTTGCCGGCCTGGATAAGGTGATCGGTCAGCGCGTCAACACCGGCTCCGGCATCGGCTTCGGCGCGACCGTCAAGGGCGAGTCCGAGAAGGCCACTGAAGGCGAACTGTTGCTGCAGGCCGAACCGGAAGACCTGATCAAGTTCGGTCTGATCCCTGAGTTCATCGGCCGTCTGCCGGTGGTGGCGACCCTGAGCGAGCTGAGCGAAGACGCGCTGATTCAGATCCTGAAAGAGCCGAAGAACGCTCTGACCAAGCAGTATCAGGCGCTGTTCAACCTGGAAGGCGTGGAGCTGGAGTTCCGTGACGAAGCGCTGAACGCCATCGCCAAGAAAGCCATGGCGCGCAAAACCGGCGCCCGCGGCCTGCGTTCCATCGTGGAAGGCGCGCTGCTCGATACCATGTACGATCTGCCGTCGATGGACAGCGTGGATAAAGTGGTGATCGACGAGTCGGTGATCGCCGGTCAATCCAAACCGCTGCTGATTTACGGCAAGCCGGAAGCCCAGGCGTCTGGCGAATAATTAGCCAGTTAAACCAGCGCGTTATCAGCAAAATGGGGGATTTCATCCCCCATTTCTTTTTCCTGCATTCTTGCCGTTGAATGTAAGAGATTCATCCCCATATACTCATTAACCAGATTTTATGAAACGTTAGATGCTTGCGTCTCATGAGATTCCCCCTCAACCTGGCGGAAATTAAACTAAGAGAGAGCTCTATGAACCCTGAGCGTTCCGAACGCATTGAAATCCCCGTTTTGCCATTGCGCGACGTGGTGGTTTATCCGCACATGGTGATCCCGTTATTTGTTGGCCGGGAAAAATCGATTCGGTGCCTCGAAGCCGCAATGGATCACGATAAGAAGATCATGCTGGTGGCACAGAAAGAGGCCTCAACGGATGAACCTGGCATTAACGACTTGTTCTCGGTTGGCACCGTAGCGTCGATCCTGCAGATGCTGAAGCTGCCGGACGGCACGGTAAAAGTGCTGGTCGAGGGGCTGCAGCGCGCACGCATCACTACGCTGTCCGACAGCGGTGAGCATTTTGCCGCGCAGGCGGAATACCTTGAATCGCCGGCTATCGACGAGCGCGAGCAAGAAGTGCTGGTGCGCACCGCGATCAATCAGTTTGAAGGCTATATCAAACTGAACAAAAAAATCCCGCCGGAGGTGCTGACATCACTGAACAGCATCGACGACGCCGCGCGCCTGGCGGACACCATCGCCGCCCACATGCCGCTGAAACTCAGCGACAAACAGTCGGTGCTCGAGATGTCCGACATCACCGAGCGTCTGGAATACCTGATGGCGATGATGGAGTCGGAGATCGACCTGCTGCAGGTTGAGAAACGCATCCGCAACCGCGTCAAGAAGCAGATGGAGAAGAGCCAGCGCGAGTACTATCTGAATGAGCAGATGAAGGCGATTCAGAAAGAACTGGGCGAGATGGACGACGCGCCGGACGAGCACGAAGCGCTGAAGCGTAAGATCGATGCGGCGAAAATGCCGAAAGAGGCGCGCGAGAAAACCGAAGCGGAACTGCAAAAGCTGAAGATGATGTCGCCGATGTCGGCGGAAGCGACCGTGGTACGCGGCTACATCGACTGGATGCTGCAGGTGCCGTGGAACGCGCGCAGCAAGGTGAAAAAAGACCTGGTCAAGGCGCAGGAAGTGCTCGATACCGATCACTACGGCCTGGAGCGCGTCAAGGATCGCATCCTCGAGTACCTCGCGGTGCAGAGCCGCGTCAGCAAAATCAAAGGGCCGATCCTGTGTCTGGTTGGGCCGCCGGGCGTGGGTAAAACCTCGCTGGGGCAGTCGATCGCCAAAGCGACCGGGCGCCAGTACGTGCGCATGGCGTTGGGCGGCGTGCGTGACGAAGCGGAAATCCGCGGTCACCGCCGTACCTACATCGGATCGATGCCGGGCAAACTGATCCAGAAAATGGCCAAGGTTGGGGTGAAGAACCCGCTGTTCCTGCTGGATGAGATCGACAAGATGTCTTCCGACATGCGCGGCGATCCGGCTTCCGCTCTGCTGGAGGTGCTGGATCCGGAACAGAACGTGGCGTTCAACGACCACTACCTGGAAGTGGATTACGATCTGTCCGACGTGATGTTCGTCGCCACCTCCAACTCGATGAACATCCCTGCGCCGCTGCTGGACCGTATGGAAGTGATCCGTCTGTCGGGTTATACCGAGGACGAAAAGCTCAACATCGCCAAACAGCACCTGCTGCCGAAGCAGCTTGAGCGCAACGCGCTGAAAAAAGGCGAGCTGACGGTCGACGACAGCGCCATCATCGGCATCATTCGCTTCTACACCCGCGAAGCCGGGGTGCGCAGCCTGGAGCGTGAAATCTCCAAACTGTGCCGTAAAGCGGTGAAAACGCTGCTGATGGACAAGAAGCGCAAGCACATTGAGATCAACGGCGACAACCTGAAGGACTACCTGGGCGTGCAGCGCGTCGATTACGGCCGTGCGGATACCGAAAACCGCGTGGGCGAAGTCACCGGGCTGGCGTGGACGGAAGTGGGCGGCGATCTGCTGACCATCGAAACCGCCTGCGTGCCGGGCAAAGGCAAGCTGACCTACACCGGTTCCCTGGGTGAAGTGATGCAGGAATCGATTCAGGCAGCGCTGACCGTGGTGCGCGCGCGCGCGGAGAAATTGGGCATCAACGCCGATTTCTACGAGAAGCGCGACATCCACGTGCATGTGCCGGAAGGGGCGACGCCGAAAGACGGCCCGAGCGCCGGTATCGCGATGTGCACCGCGCTGGTCTCCTGCCTGACCGGCAACCCGGTACGCGCCGATGTGGCGATGACCGGCGAGATCACGCTGCGCGGCCAGGTATTGCCGATCGGCGGCCTGAAAGAGAAACTGTTGGCGGCGCATCGCGGCGGCATCAAAACCGTGCTGATCCCTTACGAGAACAAGCGCGATCTGGAAGAGATCCCGGACAATGTAATCGCCGATCTGGAGATTCATCCGGTGCAGCGAATCGATGAAGTTTTGAACATTGCGTTGCAAAACCCGGCCTTCGGCGCACTGCCGGTAGCGGCAAAATAGTGACGAATCGCAAAAACCATTGATAAAACTTATACTGGCAAGCCATTTCGGACTTGCCAGTATTTTTTTGTACCGCTAAGTTAGATCTCTGTCGGCCCACGTTTTGCCACGCAGTCGGTGGCTTGCCAAGGTTCGATGGGATTGATATAACAGCTGCGCTGTCGCAACCGTAGGGATTTTTCGGTGCGACGATAGAATTCTAGAGGGGATGATAGAGTGAATAAGTCACAACTGATCGACAAGATTGCCGCAGGTGCTGATATTTCCAAAGCGGCAGCTGGACGTGCTTTAGACGCAGTAATCGCTTCCGTTACCGACTCTCTGAAAGCTGGGGATGACGTGGCTCTGGTTGGTTTCGGTTCCTTCACCGTGCGTGAACGTTCGGCTCGTACCGGCCGTAACCCGCAAACCGGTAAAGAAATCAAGATCGCGGCAGCCAAAGTGCCGGCCTTCCGTGCAGGGAAAGCGCTGAAAGACGCTGTAAACTGATTTGGCGTCTAACCGTTTAGCGTAACAGGGTTTTGTAATAAACAATCACCTGACGCAGCGGTGCTGGTAAGGTAAGATACAAGGCGCATCGGACTGATGCGCTTTTTTTATTTTTGTCGCAGGGAACGCGCCTGCACAAGGGTTGTTAATCCACATCACAGCGGAGTGTTGTCACACTATGATGGACAATTTACGCGCGGCTGCCAATCACGTCGTGCTCAAAATCATCCTGGCCCTGATCATCCTGTCATTCGTCCTGACCGGGGTGGGTAACTACCTGATCGGCGGCTCCGGCGATTATGCTGCGAAAGTAAATGGTCAGACGATCGAACGCGCTCAGCTGGAACAGGCTTTCCAAAGCGAGCGTAGCCGCATGCAGCAGCAGCTGGGTGACCAGTTCTCTGCGCTGGCCGGCAACGAAGGCTACATGCAGCAGATGCGCCGTCAGGTGTTGTCCCAGTTGATCGACAACATGCTGCTCGACCAATACGCCAAGAAGCTGGGCCTGGCGGTCAGCGACGATCAGATCAAGGACGCCATCCGCAAGGCGCCTTATTTCCAAACCAACGGCCAGTTCGATAACGCCAAGTACCTCGACCTGATCGGCCGTATGGGCTACACCGCCGACAACTTCGCGCAGTCGATGCGTCAGCAGCTGGTCAATCAGCAGCTGATCCAGGCCTTCGGCGAATCCGGCTTCGTGCTGCCGTCCGAATCGCAAGCCATGGCGGCGTTGGTGCTGCAGGAGCGCGACGTGCGTCTGGCGACTATCGATCTGAAGGCGCTGCAGGCGAAACAGAGCGCCGGCGACGACGAATTGAAGGCGTATTACGATCAGAACAAGAACAGCTTCATCGCCCCGGAGCAGGTGAAGGTGAGCTATATCCCGCTGGACGCCGCGTCCATGCAGGACAAGGTGAAAGTGAGCGAAGAGGACATCAGCGCTTACTACGACCAGCACAAGAGCAGCTACGGCCAGCCGGAGCGTAAAAACTACAGCGTGATCCAGCTGAAAACCGAGGCGGAAGCCAATGCGGCGCTGGACGAGCTGAAGAAGGGCGCCGATTTCGCCACGCTGGCGAAAGAAAAATCCACCGACATCATCTCACGCCGTACCGGCGGTGAACTGGGTTGGCTGGAGCCGGAAACCACCGCCGACGAGCTGAAGCAGGCTAACCTGACTGAAAAAGGGCAGCTGTCCGGCGTGGTGAAATCTTCCGTCGGCTACCTGATCGTGCGTTTGAACGACATCGAACCAGAGAAACTGAAGCCGCTGAGCGAAGTGCATGACGCTATCGCCAAGCAGGTGAAGCAGGAGAAAGCGGTAGATGCGTATTACGCGCTGCAGCAGAAGGTGAGCGAAGCGGCGACCAGCGACAACGAATCCCTGGCCTCGGCTGAAGAAGCGGCGGGCGTGAAAGCGGCGCAAACCGACTGGTTCACCCGTGACAACATCCCTGCAGCGCTGAACTTCAAGCCGGTGGTGCAGGCGATCTTCGACGGTTCGCTGATCGGCGAGAACGGCGCGCCGGGCAGTAACTCCGACGTGATCACCGTAGACGGCGACCGCGCCTTCGTGGTGCGCGTGAGCGGTCACAAGCCGGAAGGCATCGAGCCGTTCGACCAGGTAAAAGACCGCGTGGCGGATCTGGTGAAGCGCAACAAGGCGGTGCAGGAAGCGAAACTGCAGGGCGAGAAGCTGCTGGTTGAGCTGAAGCAGGGCAAGGGCGACGAGGCGATGAAAGCCGCCGGCCTGAGCTTTGGCGCCGTACAGAAGATGGCGCGCGCGCCGGAAGACAGCCAGCTGGTGGAGAGCGTGTTCGCGCTGCCGCACCCGCAGGACGGCAAACCGGTGTACGGCATGTCGCAGGATCGCCAGGACAACGTGGTGCTGATCGCACTCGATGCGGTGAAGCCAGGCACGCTGCCGGAAGACGAAATGAAAACCTTCGTCGGCAAGATGGAAGAGGGCGCGACCGGCGTTTCCTTCGATTCGCTGCTGGCGAGCCTGCGTAAAGAAGCCAAAATTAAAATGGGCGCCGCTGAGCAACAGCCGCAGTAATCGCCGCATTTTTCTGCAACGCAGTGCAACAAACAAAGGCCGCTTTCGCGGCCTTTTCCACATCTGATATCCGCCGATTGCTGAATATCTGCCGCCGCGGCAAGGTAGCCGTGCTGTCACACACAAGGAGGATACAGCATGCAACATACAGAGAAAAAAACGTTATCAGGTTACCGTCATCACGTTAAAGCCGCGCTGGCCGCGCTGTTGTTATGCCTGGCGGTGCCGGCCGCCGCGGCGGATAAAGCCGATGCGCGGGCGCCGATGCTCTCAACCCCGACGAGCAATGGCGGGCAACAGGCGATGACCAAGGCGGCCGAAGAGACGGCGGTCAGCATCAATCAGGCCACCGCCGAACAGCTCGCAGCGGCTTTGAGCGGTGTCGGTCTGAAGAAGGCGGAAGGCATTGTGCGCTATCGCGAACAGAACGGGCCATTCACCCAGGTTGAGCAACTGCAGGAGGTGCCGGGCATCGGACCGGCGCTGTTCGAGAAGAACCGCACTCGGCTGAAAATGTGATCCCGGTCGCGGCTGCGCGGCAAAATGCCGCTGAGGCAATGGCGACTCTGCTACATTTTACAGGTCTTACCAGTTTGGCGCGTTGACCAAACGGGCGAGGGAGCCCACGCGGCTCCCTCTTTCTGTAATCACCAGGCAGGAGCGATCGTTCCCTATGCAAACCTTTATCAAAGTTCGCGGTTATCACCTTGATGTCTACCAGCACGTTAACAATGCCCGCTATCTGGAGTTTCTGGAGGAGGCGCGCTGGGAGTGGCTGGAAAACGAGGCAGGGTTCCGCTGGATGACGGAAAACAACATCGCTTTCATCGTGGTGAACATCAATATCAATTACCGCAGCCCGGCGGTATTGGGGGATAAACTGCGCATCGACAGCCAGATGGTGCAGCTCAACGGCAAAAGCGGGGTGCTGAGCCAGAAGGTGACGCAGGATCCGGCGGGGACGCCGGTGGCCGACGCGCTGCTGACTTTCGTGTGCGTCGATCTGAAAACGCAGCGCGCGCTGCCGATTGAAGGGGAATTGCGCGAGCACCTGGAAGCGCTCACGCCCAAATAACATTCGCAGTCAGCTCACCGGCGGCGGAGGCTGCCGCCGTCGCTGCCTCAGGCCAGACCGGCCTTCTGTTTCAACGCCGCCATCACTTCCGCCTGGTTGGCGCGATATTGCGTCAGGCCATTGGCGCGCAGGTTGCAGGCGGCGCATTCGCCGCAGCCGTCACCCTTGATGCCGTTGTAGCAGGTCAGCGTATCCTGACGCACCCGATCCAACTGCTGGTAATAGTCCGCCAGCGCCCAGGTTTCGGCCTTGTTCAGCCACATCAACGGCGTTTCGAAGCGGATATCGCGGGCGATGCCCAACACCACCGCCTGGTTCAGCGCTTTGACGAACTCGTTGCGGCAATCCGGGTAGCCGGAGAAGTCGGTTTCACACACGCCGGTGATCACCGCCTCCGCTTCCACCTGGTAGGCGTAGATCGCCGCCAGCGTCAGGAACAGGATGTTGCGGCCCGGCACGAAGGTGCTCGGCAGCGCGTTTTTCTGATTGGGATCGTAGGCGGGAACCGGAATATTGTCGCGAGTCAGGCTGCTGATGGCCAGCTCATTGAGCAACGTCACGTCCAGCACCTTGTGCGCCTTGGCGCCGAGGGCCTCCGACAGCTCCTGAGCCACTTCAATTTCGGCGCGATGGCGCTGGCCGTAATCGAACGTGACGCAGTGAACTTCGTCATACTGTTGCAATGCCTGGATCAAGCAGGTCGTGGAGTCTTGTCCACCGCTGAAAACGACAACCGCGCGCTTCATAAAATCACCTTTTTGGGCTTTGGCCATTCCCGATACACATTCGGGCGGCAGGATAAAAATTGCGTTGCGGCGACAATAGTAGCAGAAAGGGCCGTCAGGCGCAGGGCGGTTCGGCTCCGGTCGGTGCGTCATCCACCGGCGGCGGCAGCCACGCCTGGCAAAAATCGAACCAGCCATGGGCGGTCAGCGTCACGCCATGCATGCGCGGCGGCGCGCTGATCTGATACTGGTAGTGGAACAGCGGCGTGATGATGGCGGCGGCCATCAGCTGTTGATAATAGGCCTGCAGCCGTTCGAAGCGCAGTGGCTGCGCCTGCAGCTGCTGGATCTCCCGCAGCGTCTCCTGTTGCTGCTGCCAGCGGCTTGCCGTCAGGATGCCGCGCCACAGCGGATCCTGCCGCAGCCAGCTCTCCAGCGTCGCATCCGGCGCCTCGCCGATCAGGTTGTCCGCCAGCAGCAGGTCGGCCTGGGCGATCTGTTCCTCGCTTTGCCAGCGCTTGCCGGCGTAGTAGCGCACTTCCAGCTCGCAGCCGTGCTGCGCGAGCAGCCGCTGTAGCGCGACCGTCACCGTTTCCAGCTCGACCGGCGGCCGATACAGCAATGTTAGCCGAGCGGGCAGCGGGACATCTTCTTCAATCCGTTGGCTGGGGATGCGCCAGCCGGGCAGCATTTCATGGCTGGGGGTGATCACGCTGTTGGGGATCGGCAGATGGCTGAGCAGGCCGGACTGCTGGATCAGCATCAGCAGCTTTTGCCCCTGGGCTTCGCTCAGCACGCCGTGGCGCAGGTTCAGCGCCAGATAACACCAGCCCAGGCTCATGCTGCGCTGCACCGGCCGGGCCTGCGCCAAATCGTCTTGCTGACCGATGGTGATGCGCACCGGATGCCGGCAGCTGGCGTCGGCGCCGGTGATGGGCAGATCGGGCGTGATCCAGTATTCGATGGTGTCCAGATACGGATGCTGCAGATGGTAATCGGCATGCTGTTCCAGCCTCACCAACTGCGGTTCATTCAACGCCAGTTTAAATGGGCCGGCGCCGATGGCCGGCAGTTCGGGGTGCGTCATCAGACAAGGCAGCTCCGCCAGCCGGTGTGCCAGCCAATAGTCCGGTAGGTGCAGGTCGAACTGAATGCACAGCGGATGCGGCAGGCTGACGTTCGCGACGCTGCTCAGGCTGGGTTGGCTGCGCGGATGGCCCAGCAGTTTTTCCAGCGTTTGCAGCAGTTGCTGGCCGGTCAACGGTTCGCCGCTGTGCCAGCGCAGCTGGCTACGCAAAAAGAAACGCCAGCGCAGGCCGCCATCGCTTATCTGCCAGTGGTGCGCCAGATCGGGCTGCGGCTCCGGGTTACCGGTCATCAGGCGCGTCAGCCCGGCGTGCAGGGTCGACACCAGATGTTGCTCGGCGCGGCCGGTCAGCGTGAGCGGATCGAGCGCCTCCAGCGTGCGGTAATAGGGAATGCGCAGCGTCGGGCTGCCGGCCTGCCATTGCCCGCCGAGGTGCGGGCTGAGCAGATCCTGCAGGTGCTGCGGATCGAGCTGCGCCATCTCCAGCGCCCCCTGATGATTGCCCTGTTGCAACAGCTGCTGCAACAGCTGCGCGCGCAGCTCATCCGGTGTTTTCAGGCAGTGCAGGCTGGCGCGTTTGCCGCGGCCGGGCTGCGAATGCCAGCTCAGCCAGCCCTGATCCTGCAACTGCTGCACCAGCGTGCGGGCATGGCGTTCGCTGCAGTAGAACATTGCCGCCAGCTCGCCGATGGTCACGGCGACCGGCGCGTTGCCGAGCTGTTGATACAGGCGTTGGTATTGGCTGAGACGGTGAACCAGGCGCATGAGCAGAAATCCGGAACAGTTTTCCCAAATTGTTCACTATTACTTCCGCAAATACCATCCCATACTGCACTGATTGTAATCGCGTTCACATTCATGAGGTCTTTATGTATCGCCTGGCGGCTTTCGATATGGACGGCACGCTGTTGATGCCGGATCACCGGGTTGGCCCGGAAACGCTGGCGGTGCTGAACCAGCTGGTGGAACGGGAGATGGTGGTGACGTTCGCCACCGGGCGGCACTACCTTGATGCGCAACCGATCATGGCGCAGCTGGGGCTGCAGGGTTATCTGATCACCGGCAACGGCACGCGGGTGTATGACAACCGCGGCCAACAGCTGCACGCCACCGATCTGCCGGCGGAGATCGCCGAAGAGGTGCTGCATCATCATTGGCGCACCCGCGCCAGCATGCACGTGTTCCGCGACGAAGGGTGGCTGACCGAGTTCCCCGCGCCGGAAGAGATGCTGCAGGCGCACCACCTGAGCGGCTTTCGCTTCCAACTGGCTGACGTGCGCCGCTTACCGGCGTTCGGCAACAGCAAGGTGTGCTTTGTTGCACCGCATGAGGCGTTGCTGGAATTGCAGGTGCAGCTGCGGGCGCAGCTGGGCGGCGAGGCCGATCTGTGTTTCTCCGCTTACGATTGCCTGGAGGTGCTGCCGCTCGGTTGCAACAAGGGCGCGGCGCTGGACCGGCTGAGCCGTCACCTGGGATTGACGATGGCCGACTGCATGGCGTTCGGCGATGCGATGAACGACAAAGAGATGCTGGGCGCGGTGGGACACGGCGTGGTGATGGGGAACGCCCTGCCGCAGCTGAAATCCCTGCTGCCACAGCTGCCGGTTATCGGCCACTGCCAACAACAGGCGGTGGCTCATTATTTACAACATTGGCTGCGTTCACCTTGCCTCACCTATTCCCCCGAATAATGAGGTTCTCCTTACAGCCGGCCGGGTATGACTACCCGGCTTTTTTTTACGTTGCGCCCGGCGTTACAAATCCGCCAGCTGCGCCAGATACGGTTGCAGATCGCCAATGTTGTTGCTGACCCACTCCGGGTTGTAATAGGTATCGAGGTAGCGCTCGCCGCTGTCGCACAGCAGGGTAACGATCGCCCCTTGCTCGCCGTTTTCCCGCATCTGCTTCGCCAATTGCAGCGCGCCCCAGACGTTGGTGCCGGTGGAGGCGCCGACCTTGCGGCCAAGCACGGTCTCCAGCCAGTGAATGGTGGCGACGCTGGCGGCGTCCGGCACCCGCAACATGTTATCGACCACCGCAGGGATGAACGACGGCTCGGCGCGTGGGCGGCCGATGCCTTCGATACGGCTGCCGCAGCTGCCGATCAGGGTGCGATCGCCGTGGTGGAAGCAGTCATAGAACACCGAGTTTTCCGGATCGACCACCGTCAACCGGGTGTCGTGCCCCTGATAACGGATATAGCGCCCCAGCGTGGCGGAGGTGCCGCCGGTGCCGGCGCTCATCACGATGTGTTTCGGCACCGGGAAAGGTTCGCGCGCCATCTGGCGGAAGATGCTGTCGGCGATATTGTTGTTGCCGCGCCAGTCAGTGGCGCGCTCGGCGTAGGTGAACTGATCCATATAGTGGCCGTTCAGCTCTTTCGCCAGCTGTTCGGAAGCGGCGTAGATCTGGGCGGCGTGATCGACGAAGTGACAGCGGCCGCCGTAAAAGGCGATCTGTTCTACCTTGCGGCGTGCGGTGCAGGACGGCATCACCGCGATGAACGGCAGACCGATCAGCCGCGCGAAGTAGGCTTCGGACACCGCCGTGCTGCCGGAAGAGGCCTCGATGATGGTGGTGTTCTCGGTGATCCAGCCGTTGCACAGGCCGTAAAGGAACAGCGAGCGCGCCAGGCGGTGTTTCAGGCTGCCGGTCGGGTGGGTGCTCTCATCTTTCAGGTACAGGCAGATGCCGGGAAACGCCGGCAGGTTCAGGCGAATCAGGTGCGTATCGGCGGAGCGTTGAAAATCCGCTTCTATTTCACCGATAGCATATTTTACCCAAGAGTTTGTCATGATTTGGCCTCAGAATAGGGGGCTGATTTATGGCGTAGCATAGCCTGTCGGCAGGAAAAAAGGATTGCCATTTTCCCTGTTTAATCGCCTAATGGGAGAAAATTTTTCTCCAGGTGGCCGCTATGTTAGATAAAACAGACCGTAAGCTGCTGTGCATGCTGCAGCAAGATTGCACCCAGTCGCTGCAGGCGCTGGCCGATGCGGTTAATTTGACCTCTACGCCGTGCTGGAAGCGCCTGAAGCGTCTGGAAGACGAAGGCTATATCCGCGGCCGGGTGGCCTTGTTGGATAACGAAAAGCTTGGCCTGGGGCTGACGGCGTTCGTACTGATCAAGACCCAACAGCACAGCAGCGAGTGGTATCAGGCGTTTGTGCAGCTGACCAGTCAGATGCCCGAGGTGCTGGCGTTCTACCGTATGGCGGGAGAGTACGACTACCTGATGCAGGTCGAAGTGGCGGACATGAAAAGCTACGACGGTTTTTACAAGCGCCTGGTGAACGGCGTGCCGGGCCTTATCGACGTCACCTCGAGCTTTGCCATGGAAAAAATCAAATACACCACCGCGCTGCCGGTGCCGGAGTGAAAAGTTCACCGGACGGGCGGCTCAACGGTGGTATCCTGCTCCGTTGAAGCGGAAAAAGAGACAAACCTCATAAAACCCTGGAATCAAACTGCGTGAGATTATTTGCACAAATCGGCTGGTACTTCCGCCGGGAGTGGCGCCGCTACCTGGGCGCGGTGGTGCTGCTGATCGTCATCGCCATCCTGCAACTGCTGCCGCCTAAACTGGTCGGCATCATCGTGGACGGTGTCACCGAAAAACAGATGTCCACCGGCGTGCTGTTGGCCTGGCTCGGGCTGATGATCGGCACCGCGATCGTCGTTTACCTGCTGCGCTATGTGTGGCGGGTGCTGCTGTTCGGCGCTTCCTACCAGCTGGCGGTCGAGCTGCGCGAAAACTTTTACCGTCAGCTCAGTCGGCAGAACCCGGCGTTCTACCTGCGCCACCGCACCGGCGATCTGATGGCGCGCGCCACCAACGACGTGGATCGTGTGGTGTTTGCCGCCGGTGAAGGCGTGCTGACGCTGGTGGATTCGCTGGTGATGGGGTTGGTGGTGCTGGTGGTGATGAGCACCCAAATCAGCTGGCAGCTGACGGTGTTGGCGTTAATCCCGATGCCGCTGATGGCGATCGCCATCAAATATTACGGCGATCAGCTGCACCAGCGCTTTAAATCGGCGCAGGCGGCGTTTTCCAGCC
This sequence comes from Serratia sp. CY74737, assembly GCF_052166775.1. Lineage (NCBI taxonomy): Bacteria > Pseudomonadati > Pseudomonadota > Gammaproteobacteria > Enterobacterales > Yersiniaceae > Serratia > Serratia sp. CY74737. The sequence continues at coordinate 94,989 of NZ_JBJNOF010000005.1, read as the reverse complement.
TGAACGATCAGGCGCAGGAAAGCATGACCAGCATCCGCATGATCAAGGCCTTCGGGTTGGAGGATCACCAATCCAACCGCTTCGCCGACGTCGCGGCGCAGACCGGCGCCAAGAACATGCACGTGGCGCGGGTGGATGCGCGCTTCGATCCGACCATTTATATCGCCATCGGCGCCTCTAACCTGCTGGCCATCGGCGGCGGCAGCTGGATGGTGGTGAACGGTTCGCTGACGCTCGGGCAACTGACCAGCTTTGTGATGTACCTCGGCCTGATGATCTGGCCGATGTTGGCGCTGGCCTGGATGTTCAACATCGTCGAGCGCGGCAGCGCGGCCTACAGCCGTATCCGCAGCCTGCTCGACGAGGCGCCGGCGGTGCAGGATGGCCCGCAGGCGTTGCCGGCCGGGCGCGGCGTGCTGGAGGTGGATATCCGCGCGTTCCACTACCCGGAAAACCCGCACCCGGCGCTGCATGACGTGGCGCTGACGTTGAAGCCGGGGCAGATGCTGGGGCTGTGCGGGCCGACCGGGGCCGGTAAGTCGACATTACTGTCGCTGATCCAGCGGCAGTTCGACGTCGACCAAGGGCAGATCCGCTATCACGGCCTGCCGCTTCCGCAGGTCAGGCTTGACGACTGGCGTTCGCGGCTGTCGGTGGTGAGCCAGACGCCGTTCCTGTTCTCCGATACCGTGGCGAACAACATCGCGCTGGGCCAGCCGGGGGCGACGCAGGCGCAGATTGAACAGGCGGCACGGCTGGCCAGCGTCCATGAGGACATTCTGCGGCTGCCGCAGGGCTATGACACCGAAGTGGGCGAACGCGGCGTGATGCTGTCGGGCGGCCAGAAACAGCGCATCTCCATCGCGCGTGCGTTGCTGCTGGATGCGGAGATCCTGATCCTCGACGATGCGTTGTCGGCGGTGGACGGCCGTACCGAGCACCAGATCCTGCACAACCTGCGCAGCTGGGGGCAAGATCGCACGGTGATCATCAGCGCGCACCGGCTGTCGGCATTGACCGAGGCCAGCGAAATCCTGGTGATGCAGCACGGCGGCGTGGCGCAGCGCGGCGATCCGGCGGCGCTGGCAGCGCAGCCGGGCTGGTATCGCGATATGTACCGTTATCAGCAGCTGGAAGCGGCGCTGGACGAAGCGCCGGAAAACGGCGAGGAGGCGTTGGCCGATGAATAAAGTGCAAAAGCTGTGGCCGACGTTGAAGCGGCTACTGGCCTACGGCTCGCCGTACCGCAAACCGCTGGGGATGGCGGTGCTGATGCTGTGGGTGGCGGCGGCGGCGGAAGTCGCCGGGCCGATCCTGGTCAGCTATTTTATCGATAATTACGTCGCCAAAGGGCAACTGCCGCTGATGATTGTCGGCGGGCTGGCGGCGGCCTACATTCTGCTGGAGCTGCTGGCGGCGGCGCTGCACTACTTCCAGGCGCTGTTGTTCAACCAGGCGGCGGTAGGCGTGGTGCAGCGGCTGCGTACCGACGTGATGGACGCCGCGCTGCGCCAGCCGCTCAGCGCCTTCGACACGCAACCGGTCGGGCAATTGATCTCGCGCGTCACCAACGACACCGAAGTGATCAAGGACCTGTACGTGATGGTGGTATCCACGGTGCTGAAAAGCGCCGCGCTGATCGGCGCTATGCTGGTGGCGATGTTCAGCCTCGACTGGCGCATGGCGTTAGTGGCTATCTGCATCTTCCCGGCGGTGTTCGTGGTGATGGGCATCTATCAATATTACAGCACGCCGATTGTGCGCCGGGTGCGCAGTTATCTGGCGGACATCAACGACGGTTTCAACGAAGTGATCAACGGCATGGGTGTGATCCAGCAATTCCGCCAGCAGGTGCGCTTCGGCGAACGCATGAGCGCCGCCAGCCAGTCGCACTATCTCGCGCGCATGCAGACGCTGCGGCTCGACGGTTTTCTGCTGCGGCCGCTGCTCAGTCTATTTTCGGCGCTGGTGCTGTGCGGTTTGCTGATGTTGTTCGGCTTCAGCGGCGAAGGCGTGATTGGCGTCGGCGTGCTCTATGCCTTCATCAACTACCTGGGGCGTTTGAACGAACCGCTGATCGAGTTGACGTCACAACAGTCGATCCTGCAGCAGGCGGTGGTGGCCGGCGAACGTATTTTCGAACTGATGGATCGCAGCCAGCAAAGCTACGGCGCAGACGATCGTCCGTTGGCCAGCGGCAGCATCGACATCACCGATCTGAGCTTCGCCTACCGTGCGGATAAAAAGGTGCTGCAGCATATTTCGCTGGCGGTGCCCTCACGCGGCTTCGTGGCGCTGGTCGGCCACACCGGCAGCGGCAAGAGCACGCTGGCTAACCTGCTGATGGGCTATTACCCGGTCAGCGAAGGGGAAGTGCGTCTCGACGGCCGTCCGCTCTCCAGCCTGTCGCACCGCACGCTGCGCCAGGGCGTGGCGATGGTGCAACAGGATCCGGTGGTGATCGCCGATTCGGTGCTGGCCAACGTGACGCTGGGGCGCAACATCGATGAAGAAGCCGTCTGGCGGGCGCTGGAAACGGTGCAGCTGGCGAGTCTGGTGCGCGGCTTCCCACAGGGTATCCATACCCGGCTGGGGGAGCAGGGCAATAACCTGTCGGTCGGGCAGAAACAGCTGCTGGCGATGGCGCGGGTATTGGTGCAGGCGCCGCAGATCCTGATCCTCGACGAGGCGACCGCCAACATCGACTCGGGCACCGAGCAGGCTATCCAGCGGGCGCTGCGCGTGATCCGCGAGCACACCACGCTGGTGGTGATCGCTCACCGCCTCTCGACGATCGTCGATGCCGATTCCATTCTGGTGCTGCATCGCGGCCAGGCGGTGGAGCAGGGCAACCATCAACAGCTGCTGGCGCAGCAGGGGCGCTACTACCAGATGTATCAGCTGCAGCTGGCGGGCGAGCAGTTGGCTGAAGCGGTGCGCGACGAGAGCCAACCCGCCTGATCCCACGGGCCGCGATCGCGGCCCTTATTTTTCCCAACGCACCACAAGCAGGCAACTCCGCCAGGCTACGCCCCCTTTCTGCACTTTTTCGACGCGACGCGCACCAAATCAGTGCGCATTATTTAACCCATTCAAAGTATCGGTACTGTACCGCGCCGCGGCGGCGCCCGCGTGCCCGCTAATCCGCTGAATCGCCATGCAAAATAAAATTTGGCACAGCCCTTGCTACATATGAGGTGTACCGGGGTGAGTTTGGGCTTAATTCGTGGAGAGGCAATATGAAGCTGGTGACCGTGGTAATCAAACCGTTCAAGCTGGAGGACGTGCGCGAGGCCTTGTCCTCCGTGGGCATTCAGGGGTTGACCGTAACCGAAGTGAAGGGCTTTGGCCGCCAGAAAGGGCACGCCGAGCTGTATCGCGGCGCCGAATATAACGTCAATTTCCTGCCCAAGGTCAAAATCGATATCGCCATCGCCGACGATCAGTTGGATGAAGTGGTTGATGTCATTAGCAAAGCCGCCTACACCGGCAAAATCGGCGACGGCAAAATTTTCGTTGCCGAATTGCAACGCGTGATCCGTATTCGCACCGGCGAAACCGACGAATCGGCACTGTAACCGCGAACTCAGTTAAGTGATGGGGATGATTGATAATGAAAAGACTGTTATCCATGTTGGGCCTGAGTTCGGTAACCCTGGTTCCTTCTTTGGCCCTGGCCGCCCCGGCGGTCGCCGATAAGGCCGACAACGCCTTTATGATGATCTGCACCGCGTTGGTGCTGTTCATGACGCTGCCCGGCATCGCGCTGTTTTACGGCGGCCTGCTGCGCGGCAAAAACGTGCTGTCGATGCTGACGCAGGTCACCGTCACCTTCGCGCTGGTCTGCGTGCTGTGGGTGCTGTATGGCTACAGCCTGGCGTTCAGCGAAGGCAATGCGGTGTTCGGCGGATTCCAGACGGCGATGCTGAAAGGCATCGGCATCGACAGCGTCACCGGCAGCATCAGCCAGATGATCCACGTCGCTTTCCAGGCCTCCTTCGCCTGCATTACCGTGGCGCTGGTGGTGGGGGGCTTCGCCGAACGCATTCGCTTCTCGGCGGTGCTGATCTTCGCGATCCTGTGGTTCACCCTGTCTTACCTGCCGATCGCACACATGGTGTGGGGCGGTGGCTATCTGGCCACCGACGGTGCGCTGGACTTCGCCGGCGGCACCGTGGTGCACATCAACGCCGCCAGCGCCGGGCTGATCGGCGCCTATCTGCTCGGCAAACGCGCCGGCTTCGGTAAAGAGGCGTTCAAACCGCATAACCTGCCGATGGTGTTTACCGGCGCGTCCATCTTGTATATCGGCTGGTTCGGCTTTAACGCCGGTTCCGCCAGCGCGGCTAACGGCATCGCGGCCTTGGCATTCCTGAACACTGTGGTGGCTACTGCGGGCGCCATTCTGTCCTGGACCTTCGCCGAGTGGGTGCTGCGCGGCAAGCCTTCGTTGCTGGGCGCCTGCTCCGGCATGATCGCCGGGCTGGTTGCCGTTACGCCGGCGGCGGGCACCGTGGGCGTGGGCGGCGCGTTGATCATCGGCCTGGTGGGGGGCGTCGCAGGCCTGTGGGGCGTAGTGACGTTGAAGAAATGGCTGAAAGTGGACGACACCTGCGACGTGTTCGGCGTGCACGGCGTGTGCGGCATCGTCGGCTGTCTGCTGACCGGCGTGTTCACCGCTTCTTCCCTCGGCGGCACCGGCTATGCCGAAGGGGTGACGATGGGGCATCAGGTGTGGATCCAGCTGCTGAGCGTCGTGATTACGCTGGTGTGGTCAAGCGTCGCCGCCTTTATCGCCTTCAAGATCGCGGGCGCGATGGTGGGGCTGAGAGTGCCGGAAGAGCAGGAGCGCGAAGGGTTGGACGTCAACAGCCACGGCGAGAGCGCCTACAACCAGTAAGACTCGAAGCAGGGCAGTGCGCTAAATACGAAAATAATGATGAAGCAAAAAGGGGCGATGGAAACATCGCCCCTTTCTTTATGCCGCAAATCAGGCGTCGCGTTGGCGAATCACCCCTTCCTGTACGGTGGTGGCGACCAGCACGCCGTCGCGGGTGTAGATCTGGCCGCGCACAAAGCCGCGAGCGCCGGAGGCGGAGGAGCTTTCCACCGCGTACAGCAGCCAATCATCCATGCGGAACGGGCGGTGGAACCACATCGAATGGTCGATGGTGGCCACCTGCATGCCCGGCTCGAGGAAGCCGACGCCGTGCGGCTGCAGTGCCGTCGGCAGGAAGTTAAAGTCCGATGCGTAGCCCAGCAGATATTGGTGGATGCGCGCATCGTCCGGCATGCTGCCGTTGGCGCGGAACCACACGTAGCGATGCGGTTCTTCCACGCTGCCCTTCAACGGGTTGTGGAATTTCACCGGGCGCATTTCGATCGGTTTCTGACCGATAAATTTTTCGCGTACTTTGGTCGGCAGCATCGGCGCCAGCTTCTGAGCAATCTCTGATTCGGACAGCAGCCCTTCCGGCGGCGGCACGTCCGGCATCTGGTTCTGGTGCTCGAAACCTTCTTCCGGGCTCTGGAAGGAGGCGGTCATATAGAAGATAGGTTTGCCGTGCTGGATGGCGCTGACGCGACGGGCGCTGAAGCTGTTGCCGTCGCGCAGGGTTTCTACGTCGTAGACGATCGGCTTGCTGCTGTCGCCCGGGCGCAGGAAGTAGCTGTGGAACGAGTGCACGCTGCGCTCGTCCGGCACCGTCTGTTTGGCGGCGTACAGCGCCTGGCCGACCACTTGCCCGCCGAACACCTGGCGCAGCCCCAGATCTTCGCTTTGGCCGCGGAACAGCCCTTCTTCGATTTTCTCCAGATCCAACAGATCGAGGAGGTTTTGCAATGCCTGGCTCATAAAATTGTTACCTTTCTAATAATCATTTTGCGCAGTGTGCGGAATATCACGGCGCGGCGTCAATATCTTGCGTTAAAGGGCCGATGAGAATGCTCTTAATAGTGAGCGCATTAGGCTGGCTAAGTGATTAATAGGCGGGGCAAAGTGGATTTATCAGTGTTTTGTGCTAAGTTTAATGAGTGAGGTGGTGAAAGCCACCAACGTGTTGATAATAAAAAAGGAGACCGATCCATGAAACTCTGGCAAATCGTAGGCGGTGCCGCAGCACTGACGATCACGCTGGCAGGATGCGCGCAAAAGAGTGCTGATGTGCCTACACCGGCGGCCGGCAACCCGGCGGCTGCGCAAACGCAGATTCAGGGGCCGGCGGTGACAGGTTCGGTTAATATACGTCAGCGCATTGCGCTGCCGCCGGACGCCGTACTGACTGTCACCCTCTCTGATGCCTCGCTGGCGGATGCGCCGTCCAAAGTGATTGCACAGCGCGCGATACGTACCGAAGGGCAACAAGCGCCGTTCAACTTTACGCTGCCGTACAACCCGTCTGATATCCAACCGAATGCGCGCATCATTCTGAGCGCGGCGGTGACGGTCAACGGGCGACTGATGTTCATTACCGACACGATCCAGGAAGTGGTTAACCGCAACGGCACCCGCGCCGATCTGCTGCTGGTTCCGGTGCAGGGCGTGCCGATGCAGGCTGCGCCAAGCGCGATGCAGTAATTCTGCTGCGGTACGGCAAGACCCAATCAACAGCCTTTGCGCTTCGGCCAAAGGCTGTTTTTTTTTACCAGCGCCAGCCGTAGCGATCGAAATCGACCGTGCTGTGCGGGCCGAAAATAATCCCCTCCGCCAGCAATGCCTGCCGTTGCCGTTGAAAATCCTCCCCCTGTTGCGAGATTTGCCCGTGCCGGTTGATTACGCGGTGCCACGGCAGCGTGCTGCCTTCCGGCAAACGCCGCAGCACGCCGCCGACCTGACGCGCGGCGCGCGGCGAACCGGCCAGACGGGCGACTTCACCGTAGGTGGTGACTTTGCCGTACGGAATAGCGGCCACGATATGGAATACCCGCTGGCTGAAAGAGGCGTCTTCTGGTTGCATGTTGCAGTTCCTGCGCGAGTCAAAACCCAGGCGGAGAGTGTGCCACAATGCAGGTGGGCAAGAAAACAGCGGTTGGCCCCGGTTGGCTTGCTATTTGATGGGGCATCGCCGATAATGCCCACCGCTTCGGAGTACAGAAGCCGTCAATGGGGGCCCTGTTGGTTCTCCCGCAACACTAACTTGTGAACTCGGTCAGGTCCGGAAGGAAGCAGCCGCAGCAGGTGACGTGTGTGCCGGGATGTAGCTGGCAGGGTCCCCACCCATTTGCGTCCCGCAAAAACGCTCTTCCCCGTTATTCATCAAGTCGATACGCTGAACAGGCGTTACTTTCACGTCGCGATCGCGAAGCGTGTCCTCTGCACCGTTTTAGCCTTTATCCCCCTGATAGAAATGTATTGTTGCCAACAGATCCGATGACGGCGAAAAAATAACGCGTATACCGCCATTTGTGGGACAAATAAGGATGGAGAGATGGGGAAAATTCTTAAAGTTGCGCACCTGTTGGGATGACGTTAGTATTGTTTTTTCTCTGTGCAAAAAAACTATCCGCGCTTAGCGGCGGTCGTCGAACTGGCTCAATAAGTTTAAATAATAACCCGTGTGCGCTGTCAGGCTAAACATGATTTATATCATTGATAAAGATATTACATTTAATACTGAAAACGGTTCATTGAAAAGTTTAAAGAAGGGGCGGGAAGTTTTCTTATCCAGCGTCAATGCCAGAGTATTCAAATGCTTGCTTGAACACGGCCATGAGACGGTGAGCCGCGAGACGCTGTTGCAGCAGGTTTGGACCGATCACGGCTTGAGCGCCTCTTCCGCGACGTTAAATCAATATATCAGCCTGACCCGACGCGCATTGACGTCTGTCGGTTTCAACGAGCGCCTCATCGTTACCCTATCCAAAAAGGGGTATAGACTTAATCGAATAATACCTGTCGACCGACTGCGGATTGATTTACCCGAGCCCCCTCAGCTTGCCGATGCCGCGGTGACGTTGGCGTCACCTGCCGCAACGACAAAAAACACCCATCACTATTTTTTTATTCTGCTGCGCAGTTTATCGATCGTCGTACCCTTATCTTTTCTGGCGCTGTGCTTCATCTATTACAAGCACCATCGCGACAGTGAAAAGAAGCAGGTATTGTCCTACGTCGGCACGGTGAACGGTTGCCCGATCTACTATGCCGGCCATTTTTTGGCGAATCACCAGGACGGCTACTTGCAGTTTCTGGTCAGGAAAGATTTGTATGGCCGACATTGCCGATCCGGCGAGGTCGTCATTACCAAGGTTAACCGTTCTCAAAATGCCAATGAAGACAGCGGACGCCAGTTTATCGCCAAATGCACGAAGGACAGTGCGGCTGTTTTGCATAACTGTGAGAGCGAGTACATTCGGGCATGGAAAAAAAGTTAAATATTCTGTCAGCCACGCTGGTCGGCCTGTGCGTGTTGACCGGCAGCGTGATGTATTCCCTGATACGCAGCCATCATGACTTCAGTGATTTTTCCTGCGAAGCGAACGCCACGTTCAATTATTTCAATTCACTGGACGCGCAGGCGGCCCATAACGACATTCAGCTGTCGCTGAAAATAAACTACATCTTTTTGTCCGGCGATAAGGGCGTGATGGTCCTGTCGGGGTTAGCCAACGACGGTGAAAAGAAATACTTCGTCAATCGGCGGGTTAACTTCAGCTATGTTTCGCAGGGGAGTTTTTATCGCTTTCAGTATGGCGAGGTCAACTATTCGCCGCGTGATACCTTACCGGAAGAGATTTATACCTACTTTTTCAGCAATGAGTCGACATTTTATCATATTCGCAGCATTGATAAAAACACGTTGATGTTTAGCAATGCCTATTCGCCGATGTTCTTATGCAATATTGAATCCTGACGTTTACTTTATTGCCCCCTCCGATAAAGATGTATTTTATTTGCCGTTTATAGCGTTCCACCGTCTTTTTAGCGCATAACTAATAACATGAGTTATTATCGGTCATTGTCTATTTTTCGCATCACTAATCGAATTTAATGGCGGTTCACTTATTTTATAAATTCTTCTATCACCATGTTTTTAAATGACTTAATGGTTTTTGGCTTGTGTTGTTTTGTTAGATTAATTTTATATTGTTTATTTTAAATAAATAAGTTGCATGAATATTTTTAACATGATTAATTGAGCCGGCTCTTAACACGGCGAATCACTTGTTTGCGTTGAAAATGCATCTGCCGCATGCGTGCAAAGGTAATGGCACAGGGAGCCTTTGGACTTCATTAAACTGATAGGCGAGAGATGGACATACATAGCATTGCCCTGAACGAGACTCTGTTGGAAAATGAGTTGGTGATCTTAAACAACAATGAAAAGACGCTGTTATTTAAAAAAGAGAATGTGCTCATCGAAATGACCGAATTGCAGCGGCGTTTCATGCTGTGCCTGTTGAGTGGCATCTATAAGAAAAATGACATTATTCGCGCAGTCTGGTTCTGCAACCATGAGACCATCAGCGACAATAACTATTATCAAATGATATTCCAATGCCGAGCTTTGCTCTCCCGCCACGGTATTCCGGGCGAGGTGATCAAAACCATTCCCCGATTTGGCGTGATGCTGAGTTTCCAGGCCTGCGAACGCGCGAATACGCGGGAGCAATGCTTGGCACCGGCGGCTAATAAACAGCGGCGAACGTGGCTGGACGCCGTAAATTATAAAGTGGCGCTGGCCATCACGCTGCTGTTTTCCGTGGCGATGGTGTTGGGCATTTCCGCTTAGCGTTGGCGCCGTTGAATAACCGGGGGGCCAGTGAGCAAGCGGTTAATAGACTTTTTTATTCTACTTTTCTTCCTGGCTAATTTGACGTTCATGCTTTCTCAGGTGTGGCGAATGATAACCGTGAATAACGAACCCGTTGAGCCGCACCTTGAAAGTGGGCGTGAGCAAGTGCGCCATGGCGTCTTTCCCCAGGAAGATGACATCAAGAAAATTAACGACGCACACTGGTTTGGCCGTTATCAGGCGGCGAAAAGCGGCGAAAAGGCGCGCGGGTATAAGGTCGGCGAGTGGGCGATCGGCGCCGAGCTGCTGGCTAACGCGCCGGAGGCCGCGGCGCTCGGCAAGATAACCGGTCTGCTGTTCAGTGATAACGCCGAAAAAAGCCTGGTTATCGTGGAACATGGCGGTAAGCAAACCGGGTATGGCGTTGGCGACCGGCTGGTCGGCAGCAATGCCGTTATCGTGCGGATATTAAAAAACAAAATACTGCTCGATGAAAACGGTTATTACGCCGCGCTGACGTTTAAAGAGTAGCCGGCGCACCGCTTCGGCGTGGGGTGTTTTACAGCATAAGGCAACACTGTGATGACGCATTTTATTTTTCGTTCCCGCGCAGGCTGGAGCGCCGGTTTATGGCGCGCGTTAGCGGCGGCGGCTGTCATGATTGCCCTGGGGGGCCTGGCGCGTGCGGAGCAATTCTCCGCCAATTTCAAAGGCACGGACATTCAGGAATTTATCAATACGGTCAGTAAAAACCTGAGCAAGACCATCATTATCGATCCGGCGGTGAAAGGTAAGGTTACGGTGCGCAGCTACGAACAGCTCGACGAGAAGCAATATTACCAGTTCTTTCTCAATGTGCTGGACGTCTACGGCTATACGGTCATCGGCATGCCCAACAATATCCTGAAGGTGATCGCCGCCAAAGAGGGAAAAAGAGCCGCGCTGTCGCAAAGCGGCGGCGAGGCGATCGCCGAAGGGGATGAAGTGGTGATGCGGGTGGTACCGCTGCGCAATATCGCGGCCAAAGACGTTTCTCCGATCTTGCGCCAGCTTAACGACAGCATCGGCGTGGGCAGCGTGGCGCATTACGAGCAGGGCAATGCGCTGTTGATCACCGGCCGAGCCGGGGTGGTCAACGGCCTACTCGACCTTGTGAGGGAGATGGATCAGGACGACGGCAATCAGGTGGAGACCTTCGCGCTGAAGCATGCGGCGGCGCCGGAGATCGCGCGGATGGTGAACGAACTGTTTCGCGAAGAGGGCAAACGGCGTATGGCCGGGGCCGGCTCGCTGCGTCTGGTGGCGGATGAGCGCACCAACAGCGTGATGATCGCCGGGGACGATCGGGCCCGCGAACACGCCAAAGAACTGATTGAGCAGTTGGATAACAAGAGTGTCACCCAAGGCAATACCCAGGTCATTCCGCTCAAATACGCCAAGGCGCAGAGCCTGGTCGAGGTGCTGACCGGCGTGAGCGCGGGCCTGCAAAACGAGAAAGAGAGCGCCGCCGCCAACGTGGCGCTGTTGAAAAATGTGGTGATCAAGGCCGATGAGCAGACCAATGCGCTGATCATCACCGCCGCGCCGGACGTGATGCGCGATCTGGAGGCGGTGGTCGCCAAGCTGGATGTGCGGCGCGCGCAGGTGCTGGTCGAAGCGGTGATCGTCGAAGTGCAGGATGGGCAGGGGCTGAACATCGGCGTGCAGTGGGCCAACAAATACGGCGGCGGCACGCAGTTCGCCGGCCAGGCGCCCGGCATCTCGGCGGGGTTCGAAAACGGCATGAGCGATGTGTTCGGCAAGGCCAACGGCCTGATGACCGGTTTCTACAGCGGCAACTGGGGCGTATTGCTGTCCGCCATCGCCAGCAACAACCAAAACAATATCCTGGCTACGCCGAGCATCGTTACGCTCGATAACGCCGAGGCGGAGTTCAGCGTCGGGCAGGATGTGCCGATCCTCACCGGTTCGCAAACCACCAACAGCGATAACGTCTTCAATACCGTGTCGCGCAAAACGGTGGGCATCAAGCTCAAGGTCAAACCGCAGATCAATCAGGGCCAGTCCGTGCTGATGCAGATCGAGCAGGAGGTCTCCAGCGTTGCCGACAGCGCCGGCGCTACGCCGGATTCGCTGGGGGCGACCTTCAATATCCGCACGGTCAACAATACGGTGCTGGTGGACAGCGGTGAGACCGTGGTGGTGGGCGGGCTGCTGGACAAGTCCAACTCGGAGCTGGAGAGCAGCGTGCCGATCCTGGGCAAGATCCCGCTGGTGGGGGCGCTGTTTCGCTCGAACGCCACCAAAGCGAGCAAGCGTAATTTGATGCTGTTTATCCGCCCGACCATCATTCGCAGCACCGAGGGGTATGCCCGGCAGAGCCAGCGCAAGTTAGGCAAGTTCGACGCCGAGCAGCAGGACGATCGTGAGCTGAATAACGCACTGCGCAGCGAGATCGCCGGCGATAAGAAGGCGATCGACAATCGGGCGTTCCTCGCCACCGTCGCGCGTATCGAGGCGTTTTATTCGCGCGGAGCGCGCCCGTGAAGCCCCGTTCTGTGGGGCCGCGGCTGCCTTTTGGCTGGGCGCGGCAGCATGGCGTGCTGGCCGTCGACGGGCAGAGCGGCATCCAACTGTATTGTCACCCCGAGACCCGCCAGGCCGCGTTGATGGAGGCGTACCGCTGCCTGCCCGGTGAGCCGACGCTGGCCCGGCTGGACACGGAGGCCTTTGAACAACGGCTGGTGGCGCACTATCAGCGGGAAAGCGGCCAGGCGCAGAAAATGATCGACGATCTGGGCGGCGAACTGGATTTCTATGCGTTGGCGGAAGAGCTGCCGCAGCAGCAAGACCTGTTGGACGAACAGGACGATGCGCCGATTATCCGCCTGATTAACGCCTTGCTGAGTGAGGCGATCAAAGAGCGCGCCTCCGATATTCACATCGAAACCTACCAGAGCGAGCTGGTGATCCGTTTTCGTATTGACGGCGCGCTGCGCCGCATTCTGGCGCCGCAGCGCAAGCTGGCGGCGCTGCTGGTGTCGCGCATCAAGGTCATGTCGAAGCTGGATATCGCCGAGAAGCGCGTGCCGCAGGATGGGCGCATGGCGCTGAAGGTTGGCGGGCGGGCGATCGACGTGCGGGTGTCGGTGATGCCGGCCAGCCACGGCGAACGCGTGGTCATGCGCCTGTTGGATAAACAGGGCGTGCGGCTCGAACTGCCCAGCCTGGGCATGGCGGCGGCGCACCAACAGGCGTTGCTGCGCCTGATCCGCCAGCCGCACGGCATTATTCTGGTCACCGGCCCGACCGGTTCGGGCAAGAGCACCACGCTCTATACCTTGCTGAACCAGATCAATGACGAACAGCGCAACATCATGACGATCGAAGATCCCGTCGAGTATGAACTGGCCGGCATCGCGCAGACGCAGGTGAACCCCAAGGTGGACATGACCTTCGCGCGCGGGCTGCGCGCGCTGCTGCGTCAGGATCCCGATGTGGTGTTGATCGGCGAGATCCGCGACGGTGAAACGGCGCAGATCGCGGTGCAGGCCTCATTGACCGGGCATCTGGTGCTGTCGACCCTGCATACCAACACGGCGATCGGCGCCGTGACCCGGCTGCGGGACATGGGCGTTGAACCGTTTTTGCTTTCCAGCTCGCTGAGCGGCGTGTTGGCGCAGCGCCTGGTGCGCCGGCTTTGCCCGCACTGTCGCGAGCCTTATGCGCTGCCTGACGCGCAGCGGCGCCAACTGGGGCTGGCGTCGACGCAGGCGCTGACCTGCTGGCGCCCGATAGGATGCGAGGTCTGCGGCGGGCAGGGCTATCGCGGCCGAATCGGTTTGCATGAACTGTTGGTGCTGGATGAACCGATGCGCAGGGCAATCCACCGTAGCGACGGTGAGCTGGACATCGCCAGGCTGGCCGGGGAGCGCTATCAGCCGCTGCGTCAGGATGGGATCGCCAAAATGAGCGCCGGAGAGACCAGCCTGGAAGAAGTGTTGCGGGTGACGCGCGAAGGGGATGGCGATGAAGTTTGATTATCGCGCCTGCGATCGTGAGGGGCGCGCCCGGCGTGGCGTGTTGGAGGCGGATTCTCTGCGTCAGGCCCGCGATCGGTTGCGTGAGAAGGGGTGGCAGGTGCTGGCGGTGCAGGCGCGCAGGCGATCCGCTCTTGCCGGCCTGCTTGCCGGCCGTTGGATGAGCGGCGTGAGCAGCGGCGATCTGGCGCTGCTCACCCGGCAACTGGCGACGCTGCTGTCCGCCGCGCTGCCGCTGGAAGAGGCGCTGATGGCGGTGGCGCGGCAAACGGAGAAAAAAGGCCTGCAGGCGGCGTTGACTCAGGTGAGGCAGCGCATTCTGGAGGGTTTCCCGCTGGCGCAGGCGCTGGGGCAGTATCCGCAGATTTTTGACCGTCTCTATTGCGCCATGGTGGCGGCCGGTGAGATTGCCGGCCATCTGGGGCCGGTGCTGGAACGGCTGGCTGACTATGTCGAACAGCGCCAGCACATGAAGAACAAGATCGTACAGGCGTTGGTGTACCCGATGGTGCTGACGGCGGTGGCGATTGGCGTGGTGGCTATCTTGCTGACGGCAGTGGTGCCGAAGGTGATCGAACAGTTTGTGCATATGAAGCAGACCTTGCCGCTGTCGACCCGGATGCTGCTCGGCGCCAGCGACGGATTGCGACAATGGGGGGCGGCGGTGTTGATGGCGGCGCTGGCGGGCCTTGGCGCTTTCCGTTATCGCCTGCGGGATCCGGCGCGGCGCGCACGCTGGCATGCGTTCATCCTGCGGCTGCCGGTGGTCGGCAAGCTGTCGCTGGCGGTGAATACCGCGCGCTACGCCAAAACGCTGAGCATTTTGAACGCCAGTGCCGTGCCGTTGCTGGAGGCGATGCGCATCAGCGCCGGCGTGTTGGGCAACGAGGCTGCCCGTGAGCGCCTGCTGGCGGCGATGGAGCGGGTGCGAGAGGGGGAAGGATTGTCGCCGTCGCTTGAAGGTACCGCGCTGTTCTCGCCGATGATGCGACACATGATCATGTCCGGCGAGCGCAGCGGCGAACTGGACATGATGCTCGAACGGGCGGCGGCGATGCAGCAGGAGGCCTTCAGCCGGCAAATCACGCTGGCGCTGGGGCTGTTTGAGCCTTTATTGGTGATCGCGATGGCCGGTTCGGTGCTGTTTATCATTTTGGCCATCCTGCAGCCGATATTGCAGCTCAATAATATGGTCGGTTAATCATGCCGTTAATGGAGAGTAAGGTGAGTCATATCAGCAATTTGCGCAGGTCCCGGCAGCGTGGGTTCACGCTGCTGGAAATCATGGTGGTGATCGTCATTCTGGGGCTGTTGGCCAGCCTGACCATCCCAAGCCTGATGGGTAACAAGGAGAAGGCCGATCGGCAAAAGGCCGCCAGCGATATCGTCGCGCTGGAGAACGCGCTGGATATGTACAAGCTGGATAACGGCCGTTATCCCAGCGCGGAGCAGGGGCTGGCGGCGCTGGTGACCCGGCCGACGCTGGCGCCGATCCCAAGGAATTATCCCGAAGACGGTTATATCCGCCGCTTGCCGCAAGACCCCTGGGGGCAAGCTTATCGTCTGCGCAACCCGGGGCGCCATGGCAAGCTGGATGTGTTCACGCTGGGGCCGGACGGCGTCGCTGATACCGATGATGACATCGGTAACTGGGTGGCCGACGCGCCATGAGGCGCATACGCGGTTTTACGCTGCTGGAGACCATGTTGGTATTGCTGCTGCTGGGGGTGACCAGCGGCCTGGTGATGCTGAGTTTTCCAGCGGATGAGAAGCCGTTGGCGCAGCAGGGGGAGCGATTGAGCCATTGGCTTAATGCCCTCGCCGAGCGGGCCGAGCGCGAAGGGGTGAGGTATGGCGTGGCGTTCGATGACGGCGGTTGGCGCAGCGTCGCCGAAGCGGGGCGGGAGAGCCGGGAACAGTACGCTCTGCCGGACGGCGTCGCGCTGCGGCTGAGCGTTGAAGGGCAAACCGTCGCGCTCGCCGCAGAGGCGGCGCTGCCGCAGGTGTGGTTGTATCCGGGGGGCGAAACCACGGCATTCAGCGTGGAACTATCGCAGGGCAAGTGTCTGTGGCGATTGCAGGCGCCCGGTTACTTTGTATTTGAAACGACGGACATTCGTTGCGATGACGCGGAAAATGAGACGCCAGCAGGGCATGACGCTGCTGGAAGTGATGGTGGCCCTGATGATCTTCGCCATCGGCTGTCTGGCGCTGATCAACAGCACCGGCGGCCAGGTGCGTAGCCTGAGCGCGATCGAAGCCAAGACCGTGGCGCTGTGGGTGGCGGACAACCAGCTGACGCTGCTGCAGCTCGATCCCCGCCCACCGACGCTCGCCTGGCATTCGGGCACCACGGTGATGGCCGGTGAAACCTGGCACTGGCGCTATCGCGGGCGGGAGACCAGCGACGCCGGGATGCGGGCGATCGCGATTGAAGTCAGGCGCGACCCGCAGGATCGCAATGCGCTGGTGGAGATGCTCACCTACAGGGCGTTGTTGTGAAGCGCGCTTTGCAACGGGGTTTTACGCTGGTGGAAATGCTGTTGGCCATCGCCCTGTTCGCCATGCTGTCGCTCACCGCATTGACGGTCTTCAGAGGCGTGCTGAAAAACGACGAAATCACCCAGCGCAAATCGACGCAGTTGACCCAGCTGCAACGGGCGCTGGCGATCGTCGAGCGCGATTTGACGCAGGCGCAGGCGCGCGCGCCGACCGGCGATAAACGCTGGCCGGCGGCGCCGGAGTTTGCGGTGCTGCAGACGGCGGGAGAGGAAGGCGGCGATTTTCAGCTGCTGCTGATCCGAAACGGCTGGCCGAACCCCCAGGCCCGATTGCCGCGCGCCACGCAGGAGCGGGTGGCGTATCGCTACCGGCAGGGGCGGCTCGAACGCCTCAGTTACCCGAATTTGAGCAGCCCGCAGGCGGCGGCGCGCAGCGTGCTGCTGTTGTCTGAGGTGACGCGGTTCCAACTGCGTTTTTACCGGCAGGGCGAATGGTTGACGGCCTGGCGCGCCGGCGGGCTGCTGCCGCAGGCGGTGGAGATCGCCATCGACACCCCCGCGCTGGGAGAAGTCCGGCGCATCGTCACGTTGCCTGCCGCGAGGCCATTATGAATAAACAACGCGGTATGGCGCTGTTGATGGTGTTGCTGATGATGTCGCTGATGGCGATCGTGGCGGTCAATATCAACGATAACTGGCAGCGTTCGCTGGCGCGCACCCAGTCGCAGCAGGATCGGCTGCGGGCGAAATGGTTGCTGCTGGGCGGCGAGAGCTACGCCCGGCAGCGGCTGCAGCAGGCGGGAGAGCAGCGGAAGGCGTGGGGGGCATCAGGGGCGACCTTCAGCATGCGCACCGAAGAGGGGGAAGTGGCGATACGTCTGCGCCGCGTTGACGCCTGTTTCAACCTCAACGCCCTGATCCGCGCCGCCCGCCCGGCGGATGTCGGCGATAGCGAGGGGGGAACCCCCAATAAGGAGAGACGAATATTCATGCTGCTATTGAACAATCAGGGGATCGCCGCTGCCCAGGCGGGCGCGATTGCCGATGCGATCGTCGCCAGAGCCTATGGCGAAGGATATCTGATGGGGGATGTCAGCGAGCTGCGGGAGCTGGCCGGCATCGACCGCGAGCTTTATCTGCGTCTTGCGCCGCTGCTTTGTGCGGCGCCGGATGCCGAGCTGCGCCTCAATCCGGACGCCGTGAACGAAGCTCAGCTGCCGCTGCTGCGGGCGATGTTGATGAACGCGCTGAGCGATGAGCGGCTGCGGGCGCTGCTGGCGGCCCGCCCGCCGCAGGGCTGGCAGACGCTGGCGTTTTTGTCGCAGGAAAAAGCGCTGCAGGCGCTGGGCGAGGATGGCCTTGGCGAGCGACTTATTTTCGACGATAACCGCTGGATTGCGCAGCTGCAGCTTAGGCTGAACGACGGACGCTATCGGCTGGTCAGCGCGTTGCAGCCGGGCCCGTCAGGCGTCACGGTCAGCGGACGTCGGTTCGACAGAGGGGAAGGGTAAACGATGGCGAACACCATCCTGCTTATCGCGCTGGACGATGATGCGATGGCCGATGTGCGCTGGGGCCGCGTCGGCGAGACGCGCTGCCGCTTTGCCGCCCGCCTCGATCTGGCCGAAGGCGGTAGTGAGTTGGCGGCTATGGCGCAGGGCAGCCGGGTTGTGGTGCTGGTACCTGCCCGTCATGTGGTGCTGAGACAAACGACATTCCAGGGCAAGGCCCGGCAGGCGACGCCGCTGGCGCTGGCGTACTCCCATGAGACCGGATTGTTGACCGATGTCGAGCAGATGCATTGGGCGGTGCTGGGCAAGGTGCAGCGCGATTTCACTATCGCCGGCGTTGCGCTGGCGCAGATGCAAGGCTGGGTCGATAGCCTCAACGCCTGCGGCATTCGCGTCGATGCCCTGCTGCCCGACGTGCTGGCGTTGCCGTTGCCGAACCAATGCAGCGCACTGCGCTGGCGCGGACACTGGTTGCTCCGAACGGGGGGCATGCAGGGCATGCAGTTGCCCGATGCCTGGGGGGACAGCGTCCCGTGGCCGACGCCGGATTGGTGTCTGCACCGTGGCGGAGAGGTGCCGGCGGGCTGGGAAACGGCGCGTATCGATGAGGATCCGCTGTGGCGATTGGCGGAAGAGGCCTGGAACAGCACATCCACGCTGTTGCAGGGGCGTTTCAAACCGGGCGTGCGCTGGCCGCGCCGTCTGCCCGATAAGACCGCCTGCGCGATGCTGCTGCTCAGCGGTTCGCTGCTGGTGGGGGGCTTGCATCACCAATTGAAGGCCAGACAGAGCGAAAGCCAGATAACGGCGCTGACTCAGCGCCTGCTGCCGAGTGGCGAGACCGCGCCGGCGTTCGCCGAACGGGCGGCGCAAGCGTGGGCACGGCGTATGCAAGACACCCTGAATGCGCCGCAGCTGTTCAGGCTGTTGCCCTACGCGGCCGAGGCGCTTGCTGTCTGGGAACCTCCGCAGTTGCAGGCGCTGGCTTTCGACGCCGCCGACGATCGTTTGGTGGTGACGGTAAACAGAAACGACGCGCCGCTGCCGGCGCCGGTCAACGCCGGTGGCGTCAGCATGACGTTCAGCGAGGGAAGCGCGCCTAACCAGGCGATCCTGACGGTGAGAGGTGAGCGATGAACATCGGTTGGCGCGATAAGGCGCTGCGGCGGGCAGTGCTGTTAAGCCTGTTGATGCTGATGGCCTGCGGCTACTGCCTGTATCAATTTTCACAGGCGCAAAAAAACGCACAACGGCTGGCGGCGCTGCGGGAGCAGGCGCGCGTCATCCAACAATTGCAGGCGCGTTTGCCGCAGAGCGTCGCCGCGCGCGAGCAACTGCCGGAGCGACTGCGACAGAGTGCGCTGGCATATCGCATCGCCATCGCCGAACTGACGGAAAGTGAAGCGGATGTGCGGGTCACGCTGCCACCGGTGCCGTTTGAACGCCTGTTGCCGTGGCTGGCCGCCCTGCAACGCGAGCACGGGATCCGCGTGCTCTCACTCGCCGCAGAACGTGCGGGGCAGGCGCCGGGCGTGGTGCAAATCAGCCAACTGCGGGTAACGGCGCAACCGGGATGTCACCCACGCGACGACAATAGAGGATCCAGAGAGCCATGCTATCCGCAATAAACGCAGTGGCCGATGAACACTGGCTGCTATTTAGCGCCGTGTTGAGCCTGTGCATCGGCAGTTTTATCAATGTGGTCGTTTATCGGCTGCCTGTCATGCTTGAGCGCGAAATGGAAATGGCGCAGGCCGAACGATTTAATCTCTTTTTGCCGCGTTCATTCTGCCCGTGTTGCACAATGAAAATATCGGCGCTCGATAATATTCCTTTATTAAGTTGGCTGCTGTTGCGCGGTCGCTGTCGTTATTGTCGCACGCCTATTTCCATCCGTTATCCACTGGTGGAGCTATTGCTGATGCTAATGGGAATAACGCTGGCCTGGCGCGTCGGCATCGGTGTGGATTGGGTTTTCATGTTGGCGTTTGCTGCATTGCTGCTGGCCTTGGCGGCGATCGACAGCGATTGTCAGCTGTTGCCGGATTGCCTGACGCTGTCGCTGCTGTGGGCCGGGCTGTTGTGGCATTGCCTGGCGCACCCGGCATTTTTGCCGACGGCGGTCATCGGCGCGCTGGCGGGGTATTTGACGCTGTGGCTGCTGTATTGGGGATTTCGTCTCGCGACCGGCCGCGAGGGGCTGGGATACGGCGATTTTAAACTGCTGGCGGCGCTCGGCGCCTGGGGCGGCTATGCCGTTTTGCCGTCGATTCTGCTGTTTGCCGCCACCGGCAGCCTGCTGTGGCTGCTGCTGCGGGTGTGGCGCGGCGGCGATGGGGCGCAGCCCCTGCCTTTTGGCCCGGGTTTGGCGGTGGCGGGCGCCGGCGCGGTAGCCTGCCAGTGGCTTGCGCTACCGCTGGCGGGTTAACGGAGCTGGGCTAAAAACGGCGCCAGCGTTCGGTTGAGTCCGCTGCACTTCTCTTGCAACGGCGTGGCGTCGGCCTCCAGCTGCGCGGCGACGTTTTTGCCTGCGTCAAGCAACTGGGTGCGATTAAGCGCCGGCGCCCAGCCTTTTCTCTCCGCCGCCTGCAACGCCGCCGCCGCGAGTGGGTCGTTGGCCGGGATATCGGCGCGGTTGCAGCGTTCTCTCAGAAACTGGCCGGCGCCGACCAGCGATGACAGCTGGTCGCGCTGGATGGCGGCGTCAGGGGCCGATTTGGCGGCGTGCTGACAGCCGGATAACAGCAGGCATGCCATGAACGCCGTGGCGATGTTTTTCAATGTCACGTTATTTTCCCTGTGGAAGTGGCGCGGTGTCGGTATTTTCTTGCGCCGCATGGCGGCGCTTTATGAGGTCAGGAATATTTTAACCCTTTATCATGCGGTTTAATATTCTGACGGCATTAGGTTTTATTATTTTAATGCATTCTAAGTGCCGGGCGTTCAGGGCTTCTACTTATTATTCCTCTCGCGGTATCGCCGCATCTCTTTGAGTTTCTTCTCACTCAGTTGGAATCCAATAAATTTAACTGGAGTCGTAATGAAATTATCCAAAATCGCCCTGATGATGGCAGCGCTCACTGCCTCCTCGGCCGCCTGGTCGCACGGTTATATCGAAGTGCCCGAGAGCCGCGCTTACAAGTGCAAGCTGGGCAGCAACACCGACTGCGGCCGAGCGCAGTGGGAACCGCAGAGCGTCGAGCAGGTTTCCGGCTTCCCTGGCGGCGCGACGCCGCGCGACGGTCAGCTGGCCAGCGGCGGGGTGGGCGGTTTCGAGCCGCTGGATCGTCAGGGCGTCAACGTCTGGGCGTTGAACACCATGAAGCCGGGACCGCAGACGTTCACCTGGTACCACACCGCCAAGCACAAAACCAATAACTGGCGTTATTACATCACCAAACAAGACTGGGACGTGAATAAGCCGCTGTCGCGCGAGGCTTTCGAAAAAGAGCCGTTCTGTGAAGTCGATGGCCATGCTCAGGCGCCAAAAGATCGCGAAGTGCACCAGTGCGTAGTGCCGGAGAGAACCGGCTATCAGGTGATTTATGGCGTGTGGGAAATCAATGACACGGTGAACAGTTTCTATCAGGTGGTTGACGTCAACTTCGAGGACGACGGCGTCGTGTCCGAATGGCGCAAGCAGCTGCAAGGCTCTCTCACCGGCAAAAACCTGCAGGTTGGCGACAAGGTGATCGCCCGCTTCTTCGATGCGGACGGTGAAGTGCTGACGATGAAAACCGAGCTGGCGATCGACAGTGAGGCGCTGACCGACAAAAACCGCTGGAGCCACGCGTTGGCCAGCAAGATCAACGCCGAACAGAAAGCGGTGCGTGCCGGGGTGAAAGACGCTAAAGGCAACGTCAATCCGGTGTTTGGCAATAATGCGGTCTTCGCCAAACAAGGCAGCACGATGAAGAGTGTGGTGATCTCCTATGAGGAAGAAACGCCGGCTATCACCGAAGAGATCCGCATCGGCAACCTGTCCAGCACCAAGATCAAGGACGGTAAAGCTCAGCTGACCTTCAATGCCGAGGTTAAAGGCAAATTGACCGTTGAAGCGCGCGTTTACGATCACGGCCAGACGGAAAAAGGCTACGTGAAAGAGACGCTGGAAGACGCCAGCCAGCCGCTGACCATCGCGCTGAACAACGTCAGCGAGGGCCACCACATGCTGAAAGTGATCGCCAGCAACGACAATGGGCAGAGCATTCAGCCGGATATCGAAAACTTCAATCTGGAAGCTGAATCCACCGGCGGTGGCGGCAATGGCGACTACAACTTCGTCTTCCCGAACGCGCTGAGTAAATACACCGCCGGTACCACGGTGCTGCAACCGAAAGACGGCAAGGTTTATCAGTGCAAACCTTTCCCTTACAGCGGTTACTGCATGCAGTGGAACAGCGGCGCGACGCAGTTTGAGCCGGGCGTGGGATCCAACTGGCAGGACGCCTGGGTCGTGAAAAAGTAAGTGCGAATCGGATAGTCAAGCGGCCAATGATGGCCGCTTTTAAAGGAGCTTTATGTCACACGAACCTGCCCGTTACGATCTTTTCAGTCGGTTACTGCATTGGGGCATTGCCGCCGTGATGATCTACGTCATGATCGTGGGTTATTCACTGCATTTTATGACGGATGCGCGCATCTTCGCCTTTTTCTCCGTGACCAATATGTCGTTGGCCTTGGTGCTGACACCGCTGATGGCGGCGCGCTTTATCTGGCGTTTTTTTCGGCCTAAAGTGCCTTATGGCAATATGCTGCAAGGGCGCGAGAAGGGGTTGGTGCATTTGCTGCACGAAATATTCTACCTGCTGATTTTCGTGGTGTTGCTTAGCGGCTTTCTCATGCTGGAGCACGGCTTTGCGGTTTTCGGCGCGATCGATTTTCCCCGTCCGATTGCGAATCTTGAGGTTAATCGTTTCTTTTTCGCCGTGCACCGTTATTCATGCATCGCGCTGTCGGCCATGATTGTGCTGCACATCGCGGCGGTGATTAAGCATCACTGTTTCGCCCGGCGGGCGATTTTGCGCCGTATGCTCTGAGCCTGGCGGTGATGGATCACGCCGCCCGGCGCGGCGGCGTGGCAGCGATGGCCTCAGGGATATTCGCCGCGATTTGCACCACACAGGCAATGTGAGGCGAGCGTCTTCACGCGTGAATAGCGTTAAGGCGTAATACCCCGGGCATTAACCGAGAATTGTTGCTATTTATTATTAACGGCAAAGATGAGCGTAATTAACATTTCGTTGTCAATAGGAAAATGACCTATTCAACTTGAACATTGAAGCCGATAAAAGCATCGGCTCAACGCGTTGGGGGCTGATTATCTGACATATTTCCAAACGGAGGTGGGGATTTTGTCATACAGCTTGTTCATGGTCAGCTCCGCCAAACGATGATCGGCGGCTGAGTAAAACAGCTCCAGTTCATCATCGGAAAGCTCGTACTTATTTTTTTCAATAACACGTTCGAGAGTATCAATCGTGGTGCATTTACGTAAACGCATCAGATAGTCGGTTTTAGTCATGGTGGCCTTTTAGTTTAATAACCGTAAAATAGCTCGGGAATAATTATCCCCTAAGTTTTCATTGTCGTACAGATGTCCTCTCCTGAGAACATTCTGAATAATCTCGCCTTGGTTTTTTGCCAGCGGCGCAGGTCGGAATCATTGATACCGTAGCTGCTGAACAGCGTATAGGTATCGTCGAGATATTCCTCGACTAACTCCGACAAATCGGATTCGTCCATGTATTTAATTTTATAACTCATCACAAACGAAGCGATATGTTCGATCAACTCATTAAGCTGAAGGTTGACGGAGGATGTCGGATCGTTGACCCACCCGTGGTGGCTGTCTCCCAGGGTGGCGATACCTTCATCATACAAATTTTCGCACAAGAATTTGAGTTGAGCAATGTCGTGTCGCTTAGGCGAATACTCATCCATATCATCCCCTCCGTAAGTCTTAATGGCGGTGTTGATAACACTATGTGAGTAAGCTGATTTACATCATGAACGGAGGCAGCTTAACGGTGGTTAAATAAACTTCCCGTAAAATGAATATAAATCATTTTTTCGCGTTTGGCCTGCAGTTATTACGTAAACTTACAATTCATCCGCGGTTGATGGGCGTGAGTTATCAATGATGTCGAAGATTAAACCCCGTTGCGCCACGCGGAACCGGACGCTATCGCTGATCGTGTCTTCGCTGTTGATATCCAGGCAAGCATTAAAAATGCCCCACTTATAGCGATAACTCATTGAATAATCGCTGTCACCTTGTTGCACTATATCAAGTATTTCTAATGAATCTTCGGCATAGCGTGCGCTTTCAGAATAAAAACTGAGTCCGCTGGTCAGCGCCGGCACTAACTCCGCAATATTGTCATTAATCACTTTCTTTAATTTTTTAACAGAAAGTGCGTTGACGTCCAGGTTACAGGCAAGGGTAACAAGCATTAATCTCGGCCAACAACAATGTTATCTGCTCATCTTACTCCTTTTCCACTCGCGCCGGTAAATTTTTCGATTTACCGCTGTTTTTTTACCTTCCGCCAACATTTTTGCCGAACGGGAATATCCCAAGGGGGTGAGGGGGGAGACCTGCTGCGCGACGAGCTGTTACGTTCCGTTGCATTAATGAGTCCGGCAACGCTTGAGACAAGTTATTTATTGTGATGTTATATTGTAACTACAAATCTGCTGCTTTGGTTATTCCCTTGATTCCCACTTCGCAAAATGACGCCGCGTCGTCACTGAATTCGTTGTTCACCACCTCTGCGGCCCTGCGCTGCGCGGGCGCTATCGTTTTGTTGGCTCTGCTGTGGCTCGGCATTTTTTGGGCGGTGTCGCTGCCATGATTTCATTACGTCAGCTGGCGATAGGCTATGGCGCCACGCCGCTTTTCCCGCCGCTGAGCGGGCAGTTTAGCGCCGGTTCGTTAACCGCGGTGGTGGGCGTCAACGGGGCAGGGAAATCGACGTTGCTGAAAACGCTCGCCGGTTTGTTGCCGCCCTTGGCGGGTCGCCTGGACTTTAGCGGTGAAAAGCCGCTGCGCAAGGCTTATTTACCGCAGCAGGCGGAGCTGGATCGGCAATTCCCGATCGCGGTGAGCGATCTGGTGGCGATGGGATGTTGGCCGCAAAGCGGCATGTTCGGTGGTATGAACCAGCGTGCGGCGAGCCAGGTTAATGAGGCGCTGGCGAGCGTCGGCATGAGCGCGCTGGCGCACAGTCCGGTGGGTGAGCTCTCCGGCGGCCAGCTGCAGCGGGTGCTGTTTGCGCGCCTGTTGGTCCAACAGGCGCCGTTGATCCTGCTGGATGAACCCTTCACCGGCATCGACAGCGCCACTACGCAGATCCTGCTGCAGGTGATCGCGCAGCTGCACCAGCAGGGGAGAACGGTGATCGCCGTCCTGCATGACATGTCGATGGTCGCCGAGCATTTTCCGCAGGTGCTGTTGCTGACCCCGCAGGCGTGTCATTGGGGCGCGGCCGAGCGCGTGCTGGAACAGGTGCCGCGGTATCTCGCCGCCGAACGGCAGCCGGGCCTGCGGGTGGTGGCGCCATGATGCTGTTGCATGGGCTTATCGACCCTTTTCTCTCTTTCGGTTTTATGCGCCGCGCATTGATGGCGTGTCTGGCGCTATCGCTCAGCGCCGCCCCGCTGGGGGTGTTTCTGTTGCTGCGCCGCATGAGCCTGGTGGGGGATGCGTTGTCCCACGCGGTGTTGCCCGGCGCGGCAATCGGTTATCTGATTTCCGGCATGTCGCTGGTGGCCATGGGCGTGGGCGGCTTTATCGCCGGGCTGGCGGTGGCGATGTTGTCCGGCCTGGTGAGCCGCCGCACGCCGCTGAAAGAGGACGCCAGCTTCGCCGGATTCTATCTGGGGTCGCTGGCGCTCGGGGTCACGTTGGTCTCGCTGCGCGGTTCCAGCGTGGATCTGCTGCACGTGCTGTTCGGTTCGATTCTGGCGGTGGATGCGCAGGCGATGCTGATGGTCGGTGCGATCGCCACGGTGTCGCTGCTGGCGCTGGCGGTGCTGTACCGCGCGTTGGTGATCGAGTCCTTCGACGTCACTTTCCTGCGCGTTAACGCGCCGCGCCGGTTGGCGCTGATCCACGGCCTGTTTTTGGCGCTGGTGGTGGTCAATCTGGTGGCGGGGTTCCAGATCCTCGGCACCCTGATGTCGGTGGGGCTGATGATGCTGCCCGCCGCCAGCGCACGCTTCTGGGCGCGCAATCTGCCGCAGATGCTGGCGGTGGCGATGGGCATCGGCGCGCTGTCCAGCCTGATTGGGCTGGTGTGGTCCTACTACGCTTCGCTGCCTGCCGGTCCGGCGATCGTGCTCAGCGCCAGCGTCATCTTCTTTGTCTCGATCCTGTTTGGAACGCGTGGAGGCATTTACGCCTTTGCGCGCCGTTGAGAAGTGCCATTTGCAAGGAGAAAATATGAAACGTTTACCTATATCGCTGGCGGTCGCTGCTCTGCTGGCCAGCCCATTGGCGATGGCGAAGACCGTCGACGCCGTCGCCAGCTTTTCCATTCTGGGAGATATCGTTAAACAGGTAGGGGGCGATCACGTCAAGGTTAGCACACTGGTGGGGCCGGATGGCGATCCGCACAGCTTCGAGCCTTCACCGCAGGACGGCAAGACGTTGGCGCAGGCCGACGTGGTGTTCGTCAGCGGCCTGGGGCTGGAAGGGTGGATCGATCGCCTGGTCAGCGCTTCGGGTTATAAAGGACAGGTGATTACCGCGTCACAGGGCATCAACACCCGCCAAATGGAGGAGGACGGCAAACCGATTACCGATCCCCACGCCTGGAACAGCATGAAAAACGGCGTGCAGTACGCCACCAATGTGATGAACGCCCTGATCGCCGCCGATCCCGAGGATGCCAACTATTTTCGCCAGCGCGGCGCCGAATATATTCAGCAGTTGCAAAAGCTGGATCTGTGGGCCAAAACCCAGTTCGCCGCTGTGCCGCCGCAGAAACGTAAGGTGCTCACCAGCCATGATGCCTTTGGTTACTTTGGGCAAGAGTATGGCGTCACCTTCCTTGCGCCGGTCGGATTTTCCACCGAGGCCGAAGCCAGCGCCAGCGATGTGGCCGGCCTGATCAAGCAAATCAAACAGGAAAAAGTTAACGCTTACTTTATCGAAAACCAGACCGATCCGCGGCTGGTGAAACAGATTGCCGCCGCCACCGGCGCCAAGGCGGGC
This sequence comes from Serratia sp. CY74737, assembly GCF_052166775.1. NCBI lineage: Bacteria > Pseudomonadati > Pseudomonadota > Gammaproteobacteria > Enterobacterales > Yersiniaceae > Serratia > Serratia sp. CY74737. The sequence continues at coordinate 67,983 of NZ_JBJNOF010000005.1, read as the reverse complement.
GGCGAGCTGTACCCTGAAGCGCTCTCGCGCGTGGGCGGCCCTGCGGCCACCTATGAGCAGGCGTTCAAGCACAATGTCGACGCGCTGCTGAGCAGCATGAAGTAATCTCCGCCCCCGCTTGCCGGCGGGGGCAGCTTGCAGGTACTTTCTCGCCATAAAAAAAGCCCCGTTGAGCAGCAACGGGGCTTTGCGACAGATGACACTTTGGAGTTAACGCTTTTTCTTACGTCCCTGTACCGCTTTGAATCGCGGATTGCTTTTACAGATCACATAGATGCGGCCACGACGACGCACGACTTTGCAATCCGGATGGCGATTTTTCGCCGAACGCAATGAACTCAATACCTGCATGGGGTTTCCTTGTTACTTATTGCCGATAAAGCGGCCAAAGCGCTGCTGGAAGCGCGCCGTGCTGCCTTCTTTGGAATAGTCTTTCTGCTTGCCGGTGTAATACGGATGCGAAGCGGAAGAGACGTCGAGGGTGACATACGGCCAGCTTTCGCCGTCCAGCTCGATGGTGCGATCGGTTTTGATGGTCGATCCCACTTTGAAGTAGGTGTTGGCGCTGACGTCGTGGAACACCACGGTGCGATAATCGGGATGGATGCCGGGTTTCATAATGGCTCTCTCATGTAATGTTATACTATAACAACAATTATGCGCCGACCGGGCATCACGATCAAGCGTAAATTGCACACACGAGTGAATTAATGAGAACGGTTTGCATTAAACAACTGAAGCAAAAGAAAAAGGCCGCATGCGCGGCCTTTTCGATTATCGGGTAGAGCTCCCTTCACTGAACGATCAGTGATGCTCTACCGGGTGGCTGTGTTCCAGGTCTTCGTTCTTCTTGCTGAAGCGGCGGCGAACCACCACGAAGAACACCGGTACGAAGAAGATCGCCAATACGGTCGCGGTGATCATCCCGCCCATTACGCCGGTACCTACCGCGTTCTGTGCGCCGGAGCCTGCGCCGCTGCTGATAACCAGCGGCAGAACCCCGAGGATGAAGGCCAGAGACGTCATCAGGATTGGACGCAGACGCATACGCACCGCTTCCAACGTCGCTTCGATCAGACCTTTGCCTTCTTTCTCCATCAGATCCTTGGCGAATTCCACGATCAGGATGGCGTTCTTCGCCGATAGACCGATGGTGGTCAACAGCCCCACCTGGAAGTACACGTCGTTATTCATGCCACGCATCGTCGCGGCCAACAACGCACCGATAACCCCCAGCGGCAATACCAGCATGACCGAGAACGGCACGGACCAGCTTTCATACAGCGCCGCCAGACACAGGAACACCACCAGAATCGAGATGGCGTACAACGCCGGCGCCTGGTTGCCCGACAGACGTTCCTGATAGGACATGCCGGTCCAGTCGTAACCGATGCCGCTTGGCAGTTTGGACGCCAGCTGTTCCATCAGGTTCATCGCTTCACCGGTACTCTTGCCCGGTGCGGCCTGGCCCAGAATTTCCATCGACGGCAAGCCGTTATAGCGTTCCAGACGCGGTGAGCCGTATTCCCATTTCGCCGAAGAGAAGGCGGAGAATGGCACCATCTGGCCGCTGGTACCGCGCACGTACCACTTGTTGATGTCTTCCGGCAGCATGCGGAACGGCGCTTCGGCCTGTACGTACACCTTCTTCACACGACCGCGGTCGATGAAGTCGTTGACGTACGAGCCACCCAGCGCGGTGCTCAGCGTGCTGTTAATGGTGGTGATGCTCACGCCCAACGCCTTGGCTTTCTCCTGATCGACGATCAGTTTGAACTGCGGCGTATCTTCCAGGCCGTTCGGGCGCACGCCCACCAGCACGTCCGGATGCTGAGCAACCATGCCCAACAGCTGGTTACGCGCTTCGGTCAGTTTTTCGTGCCCCAGGCCGCCCTGGTCAATCAGCTCGAAGTCGAAGCCGGTTGCGGTACCGAGTTCGATGATCGCCGGCAGGTTGAACGGGAACACCAGGCCTTCTTTAATCTGCGAGAAGGCGCCCATGGCGCGACCCGCGATCGCTTCGACCTTGTTCCCGGCTCCCGGCCGCTCGCCCCAGTCTTTCAGGCTGACGAATGCCAGGCCGTTGTTCTGGCCGTTACCGTTGAAGCCGAAGCCCGCGACGGTAAACACCGAAACCACGTTGTCCTTTTCCTTGTTCAGGAAGTAGTCGGAGACTTCTTCCAACACCTTGTTGGTGCGGGATTCGGTGGCGCCGGCAGGCAACTGCACCATGGTCAACAGGATGCCCTGATCTTCATCCGGCAGGAACGAAGAAGGCAGGCGCAGGAACAGCAGGCCCATGCCAACCACGATCAGCAGGTAGATGATCAGGTAGCGGCCGGTGCTGCGCAGGATGTTGCCCACGCTGTCGGTATAGTGATGCGTGCTCTTCTCGAACATGCGGTTAAACCAGCCGAAGAAGCCCGTTTTGACCCCGTGATCGCCTTTCGGGATCGGTTTGAGCAGGGTGGCGCACAGCGCCGGCGTCAGGATCAAGGCCACCAGCACCGACAGCGCCATCGCGGACACGATGGTGATCGAGAACTGACGATAGATGGCGCCGGTTGAACCGCCGAAGAACGCCATCGGCACGAATACCGCCGACAGCACCATGGCGATACCCACCAGCGCGCCCTGGATCTGGCCCATCGATTTACGGGTAGCTTCTTTCGGCGGCAGCCCCTCTTCGGACATGACGCGCTCGACGTTTTCCACCACCACGATGGCGTCATCCACCAGCAGGCCGATCGCCAACACCATGCCGAACATCGTCAGGGTGTTTATCGAGAAGCCGAACGCCGCAAGGATCGCAAAGGTCCCCAGCAGTACCACCGGCACCGCGATGGTTGGGATCAGCGTCGCGCGGAAGTTCTGCAGGAATAGATACATCACCAGGAATACCAGGATGATGGCTTCGATCAGCGTTTTCACCACTTCGTTGATAGAGATCTTAACGAATGGGGTGGTGTCGTACGGATAAACCACTTTCATCCCTTGCGGGAAGAATGGCGCCATCTTGGCCAACTCGTCTTTCACACCTTTGGCGGTGTTCAGGGCGTTGGCACCGGTAGCCAGTTTGATACCCAGACCGGCGGCAGGCTTGCCGTTATAACGAGCGGTAACCGCGTAGCTTTCCGCGCCGCGCTCGATGTGAGCGACGTCGCGCAGGCGTACCTGGGAACCGTCGGTATTCACCTTCAGCAGGATCTTGCCGAACTCTTCCGGCGAAGTCAGACGGGTCTGCGCGATGATCGAGGCGTTCAACTGCTGCCCCGGCACCGGCGGCAGGCCGCCCAGCTGGCCAGCGGCGATCTGGTTGTTCTGCTCGGTGATGGCGGAGGTTACGTCCGTGGTCGTCAGCTGGTAGTTGTTCAGCTTGTTCGGATCCAGCCAGATGCGCATCGCGTACTGGGCACCGAACAACTGCACTTCACCCACGCCGGACGAACGGCTGATCGGGTCCTTGATGTTGGACGCCACGTAGTCCGCAATATCGTCCTGAGTCATGTTCGGATCGTCGGAAACGAAGCCGGCCACCATCAGGAAGCTGCTGCTGGATTTTTCTACTTTCAGGCCCTGCTGCTGAACTTCTTGCGGCAGCAGCGGGGTGGCCAGCGACAGTTTGTTCTGGACCTGAACCTGCGCGATGTCAGGATCGGTGCCGGACTCAAACGTCAGGGTAATGGTGACGCTACCAGAGGAATCACTGGTGGAGGACATGTACATCAGGTTATCGATACCGTTCATGTTCTGTTCGATAATCTGTGTGACGGTATCCTGCACCGTTTTGGCATCTGCGCCCGGGTAGTTGGCGGAAATACTCACCGCCGGCGGTGCAATAGTGGGATACTGCGCGATTGGCAGTTTCATTATTGCAAGCACCCCCGCCAACATGACGATGATGGCGATTACCCAGGCGAAAATTGGGCGGTCTATAAAGAACTTAGCCATGTATTACAGGCTCCTTTTTATGACTTCTGCGCTTCAGACTGCGGCTGTTTTTGCGCCTGAGTGTCAACTTCCTGCACTTTTACCTGCGCGCCCGGATGCACTTTCATCAGGCCGGTGACGATGACGCGATCGCCGGCTTTCAGGCCATCGGTAACCAGCCATTTGTCGCCAATCGCCTGGTCCGCCTTCAGCGTGCGCAGCTCAACTTTGTTGTCTGCCCCTACCACCAACGCCGTCGCGTCGCCGCGCGGGTTGCGGGTGACGCCTTGTTGAGGCACCAGCAATGCATCGCTGCGTACGCCTTCGTCCAGACGGGCGCGCACGAACATGCCAGGCAACAGCGTATCGTTCGGGTTAGGGAACAGGGCGCGAATGGTGATGGAGCCGGTGGTCTCATCGACGGTGACGTCGGAGAACTCCAGCGTGCCTTCCTGCGCGTATTCGGTGCCGTTTTCCAGCATCAGTTTCACTTTGGCCTTGCCGTTTTCCTGCTTCAGCGCGCCGCTGGCCAGTTCTTGCTTCAGGCGCAGGAAGTCGGTGCTCGACTGGGTGACGTCGACATACATCGGATCCAGCTGCTGCACGGTGGACAGGGCGGTTGCCTGGCCGTTGCTGACCAGCGCGCCTTCGGTCACGGCGGATTTGCCGATGCGGCCGGAGATCGGAGAGGTCACCTTGGTGTACGCCAGGTTGATGCGCGCGGTTTCCACGGCGGCCTTGGCGGCCACCACGGCGGCATCCGCTTGCTGCAGCGTGGACACGGCGTTGTCATAGTCCTGTTTGCTGATGTAGCTGGTGCCCAGCAATGGCTTGTAGCGGTTTACCGTCACGCGTGCGATGGAAGCGCTGGCCTGCGCTTTGGCCAAATCGCCTTTCGCGCTGTCGTAGCTGGCCTGATAGGTCGCGGGATCGATTTGGTACAGAGACGTCCCGGCCTTGATATCGCTGCCTTCAACGAAGTTACGCTTCAGGATGATGCCGCTGACCTGAGGGCGAACTTCGGCGATGCGATACGCAGCGGTGCGGCCAGGAAGATCGGTAGTGATATTGAGAGGCTCGGCCTTCAAAGTGACTACGCCCACTTCAGGAGCCTGCTGTTGGGCGCCTTGCTGTTGGGTTTCTTTATCGTTACATCCTGTTAGCACTAAGCTGCCTGAAAGCATCAGAACGGCCGCCAGAGGCGTTAACCCTCTGTTTTTGTTCATAGAAAAACCTCAAGTGTCCGATTTCAAAATGATCAATGGATCACAAGCTTTAAAACCCATTGCTGCGTTAATTATATGTGCGTGCTATGGTACATACATTCGCGAATGTATGTAAATCACACTCCCCCTAAATAACAATGCCATGGCACGAAAAACCAAACAGCAGGCGCAAGAAACCCGGCAGCAAATCCTCGATGCTGCGGTGAGAGAGTTCTCTGAACGTGGCGTTGCTGCAACGTCACTGACAGATATTGCCACCGCTGCCGGGGTTACGCGTGGAGCCATTTACTGGCACTTCAAGAATAAGGTAGACCTGTTTAATGAAGTTTGGGAATCTACCGAGCCGAAAATTGACCAGCTCGAAACAGAGTATCAGGCAAAGTTTCCCGATAATCCACTGCGGGTTATCCGGGAAATTCTGATTTACATTCTGACGTCTACGGTTGAAGACGGCCGCAGGCGGGCGTTGATGGAGATTATATTCCACAAATGCGAGTTTGTCGGTGAAATGATGCCGCTGCTGGATTCGCGCAAGGTGTTGTACCTCGCCGGCTATGAACGCATCGAAGCGGTGCTGTATAACTGCATTCACCACGAGCAATTGCCCGCCGATTTGCATACCCGCCGTGCGGCGATCATCCTGCGCGGTTATATCACCGGCCTGATGGAAAACTGGCTGTTTATGCCGGAAAGTTTCGATCTGCGGGCCGAAGCCGAAGCGCTGGTCGATGCGTTTTTGGAGATGCTGCAGTTTTGCCCCACCTTGCGCCTCAACCCCGACGTCGACCGCCTTCCTTTATAAGGAGAGATTTCATGTCATCAGTTGTTCTCATCGCCAACGGCGCCGCCTATGGCCATGAATCCTTGTTCAATGCGCTGCGGTTGGCCATCGCGCTGAAAGAGCAGCAAAGCAGTCTCGACCTGCGGCTGTTTCTGATGTCCGACGCGGTGGTGGCCGGGCTGGCAGGACAGCAGCCGCACGAAGGATACCATCTGCAGCAGATGCTGGAGATCCTCACCGCGCAGCAGGTGCCGGTCAAGCTGTGCAAGACCTGCGCCGACGCGCGCGGCGTCAGCCGCTTGCCGCTGGCGGACGGCGTGGAGATCGGCACGCTGGTCGAACTGGCGCAGTGGACGCTGGCGGCGGAGAAAGTGCTCACTTTCTGATTTCGCGACAACGGGACATCATCGGCAACGTTTTTGTTGTTCGTTGCCCGCCGGCGATCGTGATAATCTTCAGGCTTCTTAACCGATCCGAAGCTAAATCATGCATCGCTGGTTGACTCTGCCCTCTCTGACGCCGCGCTCGTTTGTCGGCGCATCGCCGCCGCGACACTCCTTTTCCTGATTTGCACGCTGAGCTTGCCGGTGCAGGCGGCGCTGAACGGCGATTTGCCGCAGCGCAGCGAAGTGCAAAGCCAGCTGGAAGCGCTGAACAAGCAAAAAGCCCTGACGCCGGTCGAAAAGCTGTCCCAACAGGATTTAACCCGCACGCTGGAGCTGCTGGACGCCATCGAGCGCAATCGGCAGGACGCGGCGCAGCTTAAACAGCAGGTGCAGCAGGCGCCGGCGAAACTCAGTCAGGTGACCGCCGAACTGGATGCGCTGAAGCAGCCGGTAGACAATGCGGCGGCGCGCGCCGCGCTGTTGCCGCTGTCGCTGCGCCAATTGGAAAGCCGGTTGTATCAAACGCTCGACGAGCTGCAAAGCGCGCAGGAGAGCCTCTCTACTTACAACAGCCAACTGGTGTCGCTGCAAACCCAGCCTGAACGAGTACAAAGCACCATGTACGCCGCTTCGCAGCGCCTGCAGGAGATCCGCAGCCAGCTCAGCGGCCAGACGCCGGGGCAAGATTCGCTGCGCAACAGCCAGCAGGTGATGCTGACCACCGAACAGGCGTTGCTCAACGCGCAGCTGGAGCTACAGCGCAAAAGTCTGGAAGCCAATACCACGCTGCAGGATCTGCTGCAAAAACAGCGTGATTACACCACGGCGCATATCGACGCGCTGGATCGCTCGGTGCAGTTGCTGCAGGAGATCGTCAACAGCAAACGTTTGACGCTGTCTGAAAAGACCGCCAAAGAGGCGCAGAACCCGGAAGACGCCACCGATATTCAGCACGATCAACTGGTCAGCAAGCAACTGGACGTCAACCGCCAGCTGAGCCAGCGGCTGATCGCCGCCACCGAAGAGAGCAACACCCTGTTCCAGCAGAACATTCGGGTCAAAAACTGGCTCGACCGCGGGCTGCAGGCGGAGCGTAACCTTAAAGAACAGATCCAGGTGCTGAAGGGCAGCCTGGTGCTGTCGCGCATCCTGTATCAGCAGCAGCAGAGCCTGCCGCAGGGCACGCTGTTGGCGGATATGGACACGCGCATCGCCGATTTGCGGCTGGAGCAGTTCGATATCAATCAGCAACGCGACGATCTGTTCAAAGGAGAGGATTACATCAACCAGCTGGTGGCCGAAAGCAAGGAAAAGGCCGGCCCGGAGGTGATCGACGCGTTAAACGAGATCGTCGATATGCGCCGCGAACTGCTGGATCAGCTGAACAAGCAGCTCAGCAACCAGCTGTCGCTGTCGATCAACCTGCAGATCAATCAGCAGCAGCTGACCAGCGTTTACGGTTCGCTGCAAGATACGCTGACCCAGCAGATTTTCTGGGTCAACAGCAACAAGCCGGTCGATCTGGCGTGGCTGAAGGCGATGCCGGAGGCGGTGCGCGATCAGATTGCCGGGCTCGATCTCAAATTCGACGGCGGCAAGCTGGTGCAGGGCGGGTTGAATGCGCTGGTGTTCCTGATCCCGATGCTGTTGGCGATCGGGGTATTGCGCTGGCGCTACCGGCTGATCGACGGCCATTTGCAAAAGCTGGCCAACGACGTGGGGCAACTTAAGCGCGACGGCCAACTGCACACGCCGAAGGCCATCGCGCTGACCTTGCTGAAAGTGTTGCCCGGCGCCGCGTTACTCCTCGGCGTCGGTTTCTGGATGTATCGCGCGGATTTCGGCATCAGCGACTTTATATGGGCATTGTCGCAGCAGCTGGCGCTGTCGTGGCTGGTGTTCGGCTTCAGCTATCGCATGCTGAAACCGGGCGGCATCGCCGAGCGGCATTTCAACTTCGGCGCCAACCTGTGCGCGCATTACCGCCGTCAGACGCTGCGGCTGGGGTTGGCGCTGCAGCCGTTGATCTTCTGGTCGGTATTGGGCGAGAAAGCGCCGCTGCGTCTGGTGGAAGACGTGATCGGCCAGATCGTGGTGATGTTGACGCTGGCGCTGCTCACGGTGCTGGTGTTCCCGCTGTGCCGCGACAGCTGGCGTGAAAAAGGCTCGCACGCCGTGCGGCTGGTGGTGGTCACCGCGCTGGCCGCCACGCCGCTGATCCTGCTGGGGCTGATGTTCGCCGGCTACTTCTATACCACGCTGCGGCTGGCCAGCCGCTGGATAGACAGCCTGTATCTGTTTTTCCTGTGGAATATCGTATACCTGACCGCGCTGCGCGGCCTGAGCGTGGCGGCGCGGCGTCTGGCTTACCGGCGCGCGTTGGCGCGGCGGCAAAACGTGGCGAAAGAAGGAGCCGAAGGCGGCGAACCGGTGGTGGAAGAGCCGCCGCTGGCGCTCGATCAGATCAACCAGCAGTCGCTGCGCCTGACCACCCTGGTGCTGTTCGCCATCTTCGCCAGCGCCTTCTACGCCATTTGGTCGGATCTGGTGACGGTCATCGCTTATCTGGACAGCATCACGCTGTGGCATTACACCAGCACCGTGGCGGGCAGCAGCGTGTCGCAGGCGGTGACGCTGGGCAACATGATGGTGGCGATCGCCGCAGTGATTGTCGCCTACGTGCTCACCCGCAACTTGCCCGGTTTGCTGGAGGTGGTGGTGCTGTCGCGGTTGCAACTGCGGCAGGGGGCGTCTTATGCCATCACCACCGTGCTCACTTACCTGATTACCGCCGTGGGCGCCGTGGTTGCGCTGGGATCGCTCGGCGTATCCTGGGACAAACTGCAATGGCTGGCCGCCGGTCTGACGGTCGGGCTGGGTTTCGGCCTGCAAGAGATCTTCGCCAACTTCGTCTCCGGCCTGATCATTCTGTTCGAACGCCCGATCCGCATCGGCGATACCATCACCATCGGCACCTTCTCCGGTTCGGTCAGCAAGATCCGCATTCGCGCCACCACCATTACCGACTTCGATCGCAAAGAGGTGATCATTCCGAACAAGGCGTTCGTCACCGAGCGTCTGATCAACTGGTCGCTGTCCGATACCATCACCCGCGTGCTGATCAAGGTCGGCGTGGCCTACGGCTCCGATCTGGACAAGGTGAAAAAGGTGCTGCTGCAGGCGGCGCACGACAACCCGCGGGTGATGACCGATCCCGAACCGCAGGTGTTCTTCCTCAACTTCGGCGCCAGCACGCTGGATCACGAACTGCGGCTCTATGTGCGGGAACTGCGCGATCGCAGCTACACGGTGGACGAACTGAATCGCTCAATCGACCGCTTGTGCCGGGAAAACGGCATCGACATCGCCTTCAATCAGCTGGAGGTGTATCTGCATAACCAGCAGGGCAATGAAGTGCAGGAAGTGAAAAGAACGCTATCGCCGGACGACGGCGGCCAGACGGCGGCGGATAAGCAATGAGAGGCGAAAGGGACAGCGGCGCTGTCCCCGGTTACTGTCCGGCAGGCAGATAGGGAGAGGTGACGCCGGCGCGCTGCAGCTTTTCCTGATAATCCCGTTTGACGATATCCAGCGCCGCCAGCGCGGTGGCCGGATCGATCTCGTTGCATTCCAGCAGGTAAATCAAGTCTACCGCCAGCTGCAGTTCGGGTGAGGCGTTTTCCAGAGACATAGCACCTGCGCTTATTTAATTAATGGGATGAATAACTCGGGTATCGGCAGAGTATAGTGAACCCGGCGCGCAACCGGGGAATAATCATTAAAATATTGTGATAAATCTTCAAAAACCGTTTTCTTTGCGCTCGATATTGCGCTCGATGCGCGCCAACGCCTGACGACAGCGCATCAGCCGCCCCTCCAGGGCCGCCAGCTCGTGCTGCAGCTTTTGCTGCGCCGCCAGCGTGGTCTGGCGCCCCAGCAGGCTTTCCCGATCCTGAATCATGGCGATCAGCCGGCGCTCGTAATCCTGATGCTCGGCCAACTTGTGGTAGAGATCGACCTCGGGAGCTTCCTTCGGCTGATTCTTGCGCCGCAGCGCCTGGGTCGCCAGCTCGCGCTGCAGGGCGGCGATCTGAGCCACCAGTTTTTCGGCCAGAAAGGCCACCTGGCTGGCGCGGCTGTCGTTAGCGGCGTTTTGCAGCTGGGCGAAGTTTTTCTCCACTTCGGCCAGGTAGTCGCGCAGCCGCGTGCCGCGGTTGGCGAACAGGGCGGCGTCGAACCGCGCCTGCGGGATTGGCACATCGCCGCGCGGGGTCACTTCGGCCGCCAGCGCCGCGATCTGCTGTGCCAACACCTGTAATAGACGCTGAGTGCTCACATAAGCTCCCTCTTGATTTCAACAGGCGTAAGCTTGCCCGCGATGCCGTCCTGAAACAAGCGCCGCATGCATATTCCGCCGGCGCGGCGCCGATGCTACAGTAAGCCGCAACCGATTGAGGAGCGAAGAACCGCATGACGCGTGGGTTATTGATCATTTTGGGCTGGTTGGCGGTGGTGCTGGCGACGTTGGGCGTGGTGTTGCCGCTGTTGCCGACCACGCCGTTCCTGCTGTTGGCCGCCTGGTGCTTCGCCCGCTCTTCGCCGCGCTTTCATCACTGGCTGCTGTACCGTTCCTGGTTTGGCCCTTATCTGCGCCATTGGCAGCAGCATCGCGCGCTGCCGCCGGGGGCGAAGTGGAAAGCGGTGCTGGTGATCGTGCTGACCTTCGCCTGTTCGCTGTGGCTGGTGAAAATCTGGTGGGTGCGCGGGCTGTTGCTGCTGATGTTGGCCATTTTGCTGACCTTTATGCTGCGCCTGCCGGTTATTGATCTGCCGCAACAAAAACAGCGCTGATTGTACCTTAAACTCCCCAATAGCTTTCAAGCCGCAGCCAGGCGACAAACGCAGGCATCCCCGGGAGCTTACTTAGGTAAGTAATGCGTGCGGTCAACAACGCTGCGGGTTGAAAGATGCAGGGGAGAGTTGCATTTGTCCGCCAGTTTGCATAGATTTGGGCGTTTTCGTGCGCGGATCGCCTGCCATTTTTTCTCCGGTGTGTTTCACCCAGGGGCGGCGGGTGAGCGGCGCGCCGGTTTTCAGGCAGCTTTATCAGGCAACAATTATGACCGCTACTGCGCAGCAGCTTCAGTTTATTAAAGACAGTATCAAAACCATCCCGGATTATCCGAAGCCGGGCATCCTGTTCCGCGACGTGACCAGCCTGCTGGAAAACCCGTTGGCCTACGCCGCCAGCATCGAGCTGCTGGTTGAGCGCTATCGCGAAGCGGGCGTGACCAAGGTGGTGGGTACCGAAGCGCGTGGTTTCCTGTTCGGCGCGCCCGTCGCTCTGGCGTTGGGCGTCGGTTTCGTGCCGGTGCGCAAACCGGGCAAACTGCCGCGCGCCACGCTCAGCGAAAGCTATGAGCTGGAGTACGGCACCGACAAGCTGGAGATCCACACCGACGCCATCACCGCGGGCGACAAAGTGCTGGTGGTGGACGATCTGCTGGCGACCGGCGGCACCATTGAAGCGACCACCAAACTGATCCGCCGTCTGGGCGGTGAAGTGAAAGACGCCGCGTTCATCATCAACCTGCCGGATCTGGGCGGAGAAGCGCGACTGAACAAGCTGGGCATCGACTGCTACTGCCTGGTGGACTTCGCCGGTCATTGATGCGGCATCGCCCCTTGGGCACAACGGCCTCGCGGATTGCCGCGGGGCTGTGTTAGCATGACCCTCCAGATTCCTCGACTTCTCCGGTATTAATGAGCTATCAGGTTCTCGCCCGTAAGTGGCGCCCTCAAACGTTCGCAGACGTGGTCGGCCAGGAACATGTCCTGACCGCGCTGGCCAACGGCCTCTCGCTGGGGCGGATCCATCACGCCTATCTGTTCTCGGGCACGCGCGGCGTGGGGAAAACCACCATCGCCCGCTTGCTGGCCAAAGGCCTGAACTGTGAAACCGGCATTACCGCCACGCCGTGCGGCCAATGCGACAACTGCCGCGAGATCGAGCAGGGGCGCTTCGTCGATCTGATCGAGATCGACGCCGCTTCCCGAACCAAGGTGGAAGATACCCGCGATTTGCTGGACAACGTTCAGTACGCGCCGGCGCGCGGCCGCTTCAAGGTCTACCTGATCGATGAAGTGCACATGCTCTCGCGCCACAGCTTCAACGCGTTGCTGAAGACGCTGGAAGAGCCGCCGCCGCACGTCAAATTCCTGTTGGCCACCACCGATCCGCAAAAATTGCCGGTGACCATTCTTTCCCGCTGCCTGCAGTTTCACCTCAAAGCGCTGGACGTCGATCAGATCCGTCAGCAGCTGGAAACGGTGCTGACGGCGGAGCAGATCACCAGCGACGCCCGCGCGCTGCAGCTGCTGGCGCGCGCCGCCGATGGCAGCATGCGCGACGCGCTGAGCCTGACCGATCAGGCGATCGCTATGGGGCAGGGGCAGGTGACCGCCGCCACTGTCAGCCAGATGCTCGGCACGCTCGATGACGAGCAGCCGCTGGCGATCCTCGAAGCGCTGGTCAGCGCCGACGGTGAAAAGGTGATGGCGCAGGTCGCGCAGGCCGCTTCGCGCGGTGTGGACTGGGAAAACTTGCTGGTGGAGACGCTGGCGCTGCTGCATCGCATTGCGATGGTGCAGCTGTTGCCTTCGATACTCGACAACCAATACGCCGCCGTGGAGCAACGGCTGCGCGAGCTGGCGCGCACTCTGCCGCCGGCCGATGTGCAACTTTACTACCAGACGCTGTTGGTGGGCCGCAAAGAGCTGGCCTATGCGCCGGATCGCCGCATGGGGGTTGAGATGACCCTACTGCGCGCGCTGGCGTTTCACCCGAAAGCGGTGATCCCGGAGCCGGTGGCGTTGGTGCAGACCGCGCCGGCGCCGATGGCGCAGCCGCAGCAGGCCGCATCGCCACAGCCGCCGCAGTTTCAGGACGCGCCGCCGCCGCTAGGGCAGCCGGCCGCGCCGCAGCGACAATCATCGACTCCTTTACCGGATGCCACCGCCCAGCTGTTGAAAGCGCGGTCCCAGCTGCAACGGCAGCAGGGAGCATCCACACCAAAAAAGAATGAGCCGGCGGCGCCAGGAATAGCGCGGCCGGCAAACTCGGCGCTGGGGCGTTTGGCTTCCGTGACCGAGCGCAGCCAGCAGCGCCTGGCGGAGAAGAAGGTGCCGGAAAAACCGGCGAAACCGGAAGCCTATCGTTGGCGCGCGCAGACCGAGCCCGAGGCGGCGCCGGAACCGCTGGCGACGCCGAAAGCGCTGCGCACGGCGTTGGAGCACGAGAAAACGCCGGAGCTGGCCGCCAAGCTGGTGGTGGAGTCGCTGGAGCGCGATGCCTGGGCGGCGGAAATCGATAAGCTTAAGATCCCGAAACTGGTGCAGCAGCTGGCGTTGAACGCCTTCAAGCAGCAGCCGGAGCCGGGCAAGATTAGCCTCCATCTGCGGTCTTCGCAGCGCCATCTGAATTCGCCTTCGGCGCAGAAGACGCTGGCCGACGCGCTCGGTGAGCTGTACGGCGGTCCGATCGAGCTGACCGTGGTGGAGGACGATAATCCGGCGGAGCGCACCCCGCTGGAATGGCGACAAGCCATCTATGAGGAAAAGCTGGCGCAGGCGCGCCAGTCCATCGAAGCGGATACCAACATTCAGACGCTGCGCCGATTCTTCGACGCGGATCTGGATGAAGAGAGTATTCGCCCCCTTTAAACGCTGCGCGATGTGCGCGGCCCTAGCGACGAGAGACGACTATGTTTGGTAAAGGCGGTCTGGGCAACCTGATGAAGCAAGCCCAGCAAATGCAAGAAAAAATGCAGCAGATGCAGGAAGAAGTCGCCAAATTGGAAGTGACCGGCGAATCTGGCGCCGGCCTGGTGAAAGTCACCATCAATGGCGCGCACAACTGCCGCCGCGTGGAAATCGATCCAAGCCTGATGGAAGACGACAAAGAGATGCTGGAAGATCTGATCGCCGCTGCGTTTAACGACGCCGCGCGCCGCATCGAAGAGACCCAGAAAGAGAAAATGGCCTCCGTCTCCAGCGGCATGCAGTTGCCGCCTGGCTTCAAGATGCCGTTCTGATGCAAACCAGCCCGCTCCTTGAATCCCTGATGGAGGCGCTGCGCTGCCTGCCGGGCGTCGGCCCGAAATCGGCGCAGCGCATGGCGTTTCAGCTGCTGCAGCGCGATCGCAGCGGCGGCATGCGCCTGGCGCAGGCGTTGACGCGCGCGATGTCGGAGATCGGCCACTGCGCCGATTGCCGCACCTTCACCGAGCAGGACGTCTGCACCATTTGCGCCAATCCGCGCCGCCAGCAAAACGGCCAGATTTGCGTGGTGGAAAGCCCGGCGGATATCCACGCCATCGAGCAGACCGGCCAGTTCGCCGGGCGCTACTTTGTGCTGATGGGGCATCTGTCGCCGCTGGACGGCATCGGGCCGGGCGATATCGGTCTGGATCGCCTGGAGCAACGGCTGGAAAAGGAAAGCATCACCGAAGTGATCCTCGCCACCAACCCGACGGTGGAAGGGGAGGCGACCGCCAACTATATCGCCGAGATGTGTGGCCAGTATGGCGTGCTCGCCAGCCGCATCGCCCACGGCGTGCCGGTGGGCGGCGAGCTGGAGATGGTCGACGGCACCACGCTGTCGCATTCGCTGGCGGGGCGCCACGCCATCAAGTTCTGATGTTTTCCCGGATGGGGCCGCCCGGCCCCATTGTTTTTTGCCAAAAATTTCCCGCCGTCCGCTTGAAAAACAAGACCCTGACCCTCATCTGATCCTCATTGTTCGATTTTGGTAGCCATTGTCTTTGAGGTAATCAATGAGTATGAAAGGTCAAGAAACCCGCGGGTTCCAGTCTGAAGTAAAACAGCTGCTTCATTTGATGATCCATTCGCTGTACTCCAACAAAGAAATTTTTCTGCGCGAGCTGATCTCCAACGCCTCTGACGCCGCCGACAAGCTGCGCTTCCGCGCTCTGTCCGCGCCGGAGCTGTATGCCGGCGACGGTGAGCTGCGCGTGCGTTTGTCCTTCGATAAAGAGCAGCGCACCCTGACTATTGCCGACAACGGCATCGGTATGCGCCGCGAAGAAGTGATCGAAAACCTCGGCACCATCGCCAAATCGGGCACCAAAGCGTTCCTGGAATCCATCGGTTCCGACCAGGCGAAAGACAGCCAACTGATCGGCCAGTTCGGCGTTGGTTTCTACTCGGCGTTCATCGTGGCGGACAAAGTGACCGTGCGTACCCGCGCGGCCGGCGCCGCCGATGACGAGGGCGTGTTCTGGGAGTCCGCCGGTGAAGGCGACTACACCATCGCCGACATCACCAAAGAAACCCGCGGCACCGAAATCACCCTGCATCTGCGCGAAGGCGAAGATGAGTACCTCGATGCCTGGCGCCTGCGTTCGGTGATCGGCAAATATTCCGATCACATCGCCTTGCCGGTGGAGATCGAAAGCAAGAATGAAGAAGACGGCACCGTCACCTGGGAGAAGATCAACAAGGCGCAGGCCCTGTGGACCCGCAGCAAGGCTGACGTGACCGACGAAGAGTACAAAGAGTTTTACAAGCACATCGCCCACGATTTCACCGATCCGCTGAGCTGGAGCCACAATCGGGTGGAAGGCAAGCAGGAATATACCAGCCTGCTGTATATCCCGGCGCAGGCGCCGTGGGACATGTGGAACCGCGATCACAAGCACGGCCTGAAGCTGTACGTGCAGCGCGTGTTCATCATGGACGACGCCGAGCAGTTCATGCCGAACTATCTGCGCTTCGTGCGCGGCCTGATCGATTCCAACGATCTGCCGCTGAACGTATCGCGCGAGATCCTGCAAGATAGCCGCGTGACGCAGAACCTGCGCGGCGCGCTGACCAAGCGCGTGCTGCAGATGCTGGATAAGCTGGCCAAAGACGACGCCGAAGGCTACCAGAAATTCTGGCAGCAGTTCGGTCTGGTGCTGAAAGAAGGCCCGGCGGAAGATAACGGCAACCAGGAAGCGATCGCCAAACTGCTGCGCTTCGCCACCACCCACGGCGACAGCTCGGCGCAGACCGTGTCGCTGGAAGAGTATGTCGGCCGCATGGCGGAAGGGCAGGAAAAGATTTACTACATCACCGCCGACAGCTACGCCGCCGCCAAGAGCAGCCCGCATCTGGAGCTGTTCCGCAAGAAAGGTATCGAAGTGCTGCTGTTGTCCGATCGCATCGACGAGTGGATGATGAGCTACCTGACCGAGTTCGACGGCAAGCCGTTCCAGTCGGTCAGCAAGGCGGATGAAACGCTGGATAAACTGGCGGATGAAACCGAAGAGCAGAAGGCGGCCGAGAAGCAGTTGGAACCGTTCATCGAACGCGTGAAAACCCTGCTGGGCGACCGCGTGAAGGATGTGCGTCTGACGCACCGCCTGACCGATACGCCGGCGATCGTGGTAACCGACGCCGACGAAATGAGCACCCAGATGGCCAAGCTGTTCGCCGCTGCGGGCCAGCAGGCGCCGGAAGTGAAGTACATTTTCGAGCTTAATCCTGAGCATGCGTTGGTCAAACGCGCATCCGACGTGGGCGATAACGAACATTTCGCCGAGTGGATCGACCTGCTTTTGGATCAGGCGCTGTTGGCTGAACGCGGCACGCTGGAGGATCCGAACCTGTTCATCCGCCGCATGAACAAGTTGCTGTCCGCCTGAAGTTGATTATATGCGCCCTTAACGGCACCGTTAGGGGCGCATTTCCGGTTTTTCCCCGCATTTTCCCCTCTTTTGTTCGCTTGAATTTTTGCATGTTCCGCAATCGATTTCCTTCGCGCGCCTTGAGCCTGCCCCCCCTGAAATGGTATCGTTGAGCGTTTTCGCAATTTTATAAAAACTACATAGCAAGGGGATTTACGCAATGCGTATCATTCTGCTGGGCGCTCCGGGCGCTGGTAAAGGTACTCAGGCTCAATTCATCATGGAGAAATACGGCATTCCGCAAATCTCCACCGGTGATATGTTGCGCGCAGCCGTGAAGGCCGGCAGTGAACTGGGCAAGCAGGCGAAAGAGATCATGGACGCCGGCAAGCTGGTGACCGATGAGCTGGTGATCGCGCTGGTCAAAGAGCGCATCGCTCAGGAAGATTGCCGCAAGGGCTTCCTGTTGGACGGCTTCCCGCGCACCATTCCGCAGGCTGACGCGATGAAAGAAGCCGGCATCAACGTGGACTTCGTGCTGGAGTTCGACGTGCCGGACGAGCTGATCGTTGACCGCATCGTTGGCCGCCGCGTGCACGCGCCGTCCGGCCGCGTATACCACGTGAAGTTCAATCCGCCGCAGGTGGAAGGCAAAGACGACGTGACCGGCGAAGAGCTGACCACGCGCAAGGACGATCAGGAAGAGACCGTGCGCAAGCGCCTGGTGGAATACCATCAGATGACCGCGCCGCTGATCTCTTACTACAGCAAAGAAGCGGCAGCGGGCAACACCCAATACCGCAAAATCGACGGCACCCGCAAGGTGGCCGAAGTGAGCGCAGAGCTGGCGACTATCCTCGGTTGATAGCAAGCTGGCTGTGCATGACGCCGGGCCTGTGGCCCGGCGTTTTTTTTGCCGTTTTCCCGTTAAATTGTGATCGCGGCGGCTTGTTGCGGCCGTGACCGTTAATCGCCCGCGCCAAATGACGTATAACAAGCCTGCATTTTCATCCTCAGCAGGGAGCCGGCATGCTCAGACAGACCAAACTTCTGGCGGAAGCCACCGCGCGCCAGATCGTCCAGCGGGCGATGGGCATCATCAGCCATTCCGTCAACGTGATGGACAGCAACGGCGTGATCATCGCTTCCGGCAACCCACAGCGCCTGTTCCAGCGTCATGAAGGCGCGGTGCTGGCGCTGGCGGAGAATCGGGTGGTGGAAATCGACCGCGCCACCGCCGAACACTTGAAGGGCGTGCGGCCCGGCATCAACCTGCCGTTCAGCTTTCGCAATCAGCGGGTGGGAGTGATCGGCATTTCCGGCGAGCCGGCCGAGGTGCGCGCCTACGCCGAGTTGGTCAAAATGGCGGCGGAGATGATGGTGGAGCAGGCGGCGCTGCTGGATCAGCACCAGTGGGAAAAACGCTACCGGGAAGAGCTGGCGAACCAGCTGTTGCAGCCGCAGCCGAACACGGCGTCGCTGGAAGCGATGGCGGCGTATCTGGGATTGGATCTGCGCCAGGCGCGCATCGTCTGGATCGTCGAGCTGCAAGAGGCGCAGCCGCACCTGCTGCGCGAACTGCTGGCTGAGCTTGAGGCCACCCAGCGCGATGCGTTGATCGCCATTACCTGCTTCAATGAAATGACCCTGCTGCGCCCGGCCAGCATGGCGCAAGGCGAGTGGAGCCTGAAGCTGGAGCGCCAACAGGCGCAGCGTCTGCAAAACCAGCTCAAGCACCGCTTTCGGGTGCGGCTGATCGTCGGCGGTTTCTACGACGATCCGCAAAGCGCCTACCGCTCCAGCCTGACCGCGCGCGCCACCCAGGCGATGGCGCAGCGCCTGAAATTGCGTCACGCCACGCTGTTCTACCACGACTATCCGCTGCCGTCGCTGCTGTGCGATCTCGGGGAGGACTGGCGAGCGCAAGAGCTGGGGCGCCCCTGGCGGACGCTGGAGGAACAGGATGAAAAAGGCGTGCTGCGCGCCACGCTGCGCCACTATTTTTCGCAGAATTGTGATCAGACGCAGGCCGCCGCGCAGCTGCATATTCACGTCAATACCCTGCGCTATCGCCTGCAGCGCATCGAAGCCATAACCGGTATGAAAATCAATCAATTAACTGACTCTCTGCGGTTGTATATCGGCATGCTGATGCACGACTGAGTTGTGCCAACCCACAAATTCCGCGCCGTTCCTTCGGCGATTTTTTGTTGTTTCCCCTCAGGCCAACGCCGGGCGCGCGGGATATGTTGGCCTGCACATCAACCACGGAGAAAACAACAATGACAACCGTATCCACTCTGGGGGCGCTGGTGGCGTTAGCCGTCGCCATCGTCCTGATTCTACGCAAGGTTCCACCGGCTTACGGCATGATTGCCGGCGCGCTGGCGGGTGGGCTGTGCGGCGGCGCCGATCTGGTGCAGACCGTGACGCTGATGATCGGCGGGGCGCAGGGCATCACCAACGCCGTGATGCGCATTCTGGCGGCGGGGGTATTGGCCGGGGTGCTGATCGAATCCGGCGCGGCGCACACCATCGCCGAAACTATCGTACGCAAGGTGGGGGAAACCCGCGCGCTGCTGGCGCTGGCGGTGGCTACACTGATCCTGACGGCGGTGGGGGTGTTTATCGACGTGGCGGTGATCACCGTCGCGCCGATCGCGCTGTCGATCGCCCAAAAGGCCGGCATTTCTCGTGCGGCGATCCTGCTGGCGATGATCGGCGGCGGCAAGGCCGGCAACGTGATGTCGCCCAACCCGAACACCATCGCGGCGGCGGACAACTTCCACGTGCCGCTCACCTCGGTGATGATGGCCGGCATCGTGCCGGGGCTGTGCGGCCTGGTGGTGGCCTATCTGCTGGCGCGTCGCCTGAGCGATAAAGGCGGCAGGGTGATGGCTGAAGAGCTGACTCAGCATGCCGAAGGGGCGCGGCCGGGCTTCGCTGCGGCGATCAGCGCGCCGCTGGTGGCGATCCTGCTGCTGTCGCTGCGGCCGATCGCCGGTATCGCCGTTGATCCGCTGATCGCGCTGCCGGCCGGCGGTTTGGCGGGCGCGCTGCTGATGGGGCGCATTCGTCAGTGCAATCAGTTTATGGTCTCCGGCCTGTCGCGCATGGCGCCGGTGGCGATCATGCTGCTCGGCACCGGCACGCTGGCGGGCATTATCGCCAACTCGGCGCTGAAGGATGTCTTGATTACCGGTTTGACGCACACCGGGCTGCCGGCCTGGCTGCTGGCGCCGCTGTCCGGCGCGCTGATGTCGATGGCGACCGCCTCGACCACCGCCGGCACCGCCGTGGCTTCCGGGGTGTTCAGCTCCACGCTGCTTGAGCTGGGGGTGAGCGGATTGGCCGGCGCGGCGATGATCCATGCGGGCGCCACGGTGCTGGATCACCTGCCGCACGGCAGCTTCTTCCACGCCACCGGCGGCAGCGTCAATATGGCGGTGCACGAGCGGCTCAAGCTGTTGCCGTATGAAACGCTGGTGGGGTTCACCATCGCGGCAATCTCGGCGCTGATGTTTGGCGTATTTAACCTGGCGGGATAAGGAACAGTGATGAAAACGCTGAAAAAAGTGGTTATTGCCCCGGATTCTTTCAAAGAGAGCCTGAGCGCGCTCGGCGTCGCCGACGCCATTGAGCGGGGATTCCGTCAGATTTACCCGCAGGCGCACTACGTGAAGCTGCCGATGGCGGACGGTGGTGAAGGCACGGTGGAGTCGATGGTGGCGGCCACCGGCGGTGAAATCGTTCAGGTGACGGTCACCGGCCCGCTGGGGGAGCCGGTGCAGGGATTTTATGGCCTGCTGGGCGACGGTGAAACCGCGGTGATTGAAATGGCCGCCGCCTCCGGGCTGCATCTGGCGCCGCCTAATCGGCGCGATCCGCGCATCACCACCAGTTACGGCACCGGCGAACTGATGTTGGCGGCGCTGGAACGCGGCGTGAAGGCGATCATTCTCGGCATCGGCGGCAGCGCCACCAACGACGGCGGCGCCGGGATGATGCAGGCGCTGGGCGTGAAGTTGCTGGATAAGGATCGTCGCCCGCTGCCGGTGGGCGGCGCGGCGCTGGCGCAGCTGGCGCACCTCGATCTCGCCGGGCTGGACGCGCGCTGGCAACGGGTGAGCGTGACCGCCGCCTGCGACGTCGATAACCCGCTGTGCGGCGAAAAGGGCGCCTCGGCGGTGTTCGGGCCGCAGAAGGGGGCGACGCCGGAGATGGTGGCGCAGCTCGATGCGGCGCTGCACCACTACGGCGATCTGCTGGAACGGGAAACCGGCCGCGCCGTGCTCACCCAGCCGGGCGCGGGGGCGGCGGGTGGCATGGGGGCGGCGCTGCTCGGCATGCTCAACGCGCGCTTGCGGCCGGGCATCGAAATCGTCACTGAAACTCTGCGTCTGGATGAGGCGGTGCGCGATGCCGATCTGGTGATCACCGGCGAAGGGCGGCTGGACAGCCAGTCGATTCACGGCAAAACGCCGATCGGCGTGGCGCGGGTGGCCAAGCGCCACGGCGTGCCGGTGATCGCCATCGCCGGCAGCCTGACGCCGGATTATTCGGTGGTGCATCAGCACGGCATCGATGCGGCGTTTTCGGTGCTCGATCGCATTGTGACGCTGGAAGAAGCGCTGACGGACGCCGATCGCAATCTGCAGGTGACGGCGCGCAACGTGGCGGCGGTATGGCAGCTGGCGCAGGGAAGAAGCCCACAGGCATAGCCTGTTGCTGTTATCGGTTTCGATGCAGGACTTTTCCGTTACAATAGCCGGCATTAATGGCTGCTGACATCCCGACCCAGAACGGAATGCCGGCCGGAAAGGAAATGAGGGGAACTGAGATGAAGCAAGAGAAACACGGCGTATTGCTGGTGAACCTGGGCACGCCAGATGCGCCGACCTCGTCGGCGGTCAAACGCTATCTGAAGGAATTCCTCAGTGACGATCGCGTGGTCGACACGGCGCCTCTGATCTGGTGGCCGATCCTCAACGGCGCGATCTTGCCGATCCGTTCGCCGCGCGTGGCTAAACTCTATCAGTCGGTGTGGATGGAAGAGGGGTCGCCGCTGCTGGTGTACAGCCGTCGCCAACAGCGGGCGCTGGCGGCGCGCATGCCGAATACGCCGGTGGAGCTGGGCATGAGCTACGGTTCGCCGAGCCTGGCGGAAGCCATCGACAAGCTGCTGGCGCAGGGCGTGACCAACCTGGTGGTGCTGCCGCTCTATCCGCAATATTCCTGTTCCACCAGCGCGGCGGTATGGGACGGCGTAGCCCGGGTGCTGAAAGGCTATCGCCGCTTGCCTTCTGTGGCCTTCATTCGCGATTACGCCGAACACCCGGCCTATATCGCCGCGCTGCAACAAAGCGTGGAGCGTTCGTTCGCCGAACACGGCCAGCCGGATCGGCTGGTGCTGTCGTTCCACGGCATCCCCAAACGTTATGCGCGGCTGGGCGATGACTACCCGCAGCGCTGCGAGGATACGCTGCGTGCGCTGAGCGCCACGCTGCCGCTGGCGCCGGAGCGGGTGATGATGACGTACCAATCGCGCTTCGGCCGCGAGCCTTGGCTGACGCCGTATACCGATGAGACCCTGAAGGGGCTGCCGGCGCAGGGCGTGAAGCACATTCAGCTGATCTGCCCTGGTTTCTCGGCGGACTGCCTGGAAACGCTGGAAGAAATTAAAGAGCAGAACCGCGAGATCTTCCTTAAGGCCGGCGGCGAGAAGTTTGAATACATCTCTGCGTTGAACGACGAGCCGGCGCATATTGACATGATGCAGCAACTGGTGGCGCAGCGTCTGTAATCATCCATAATCTGTCTATTAGATGCATCGTGATCGGGCGGGGATGTGTTAACATTCTCCGCTTGTTAAACCGCCACCACCACCAATCACATGAAATTTCCTGGTAAACGCAAGTCCAAACACTATTTCCCGGTGAGCGCCCGCGATCCGCTTCTGCAGCAGGCCCAGCCCGAAAGTGAAATCAGCACCTCGTATATCGTCGGCATCGACCAGACGCTGGTGGATATCGAGGCGAAAGTGGACGACGCTTTTGTCCAGCGCTACGGCCTGAGCCTGGGCCACTCTCTGGTGATCGAAGATGACGTCGCCGAGGCGCTGTATCAGGAATTGAATGAAAACAACCTGGTCACCCATCAGTTCGCCGGCGGCACCATCGGCAACACCATGCACAACTATTCGGTGCTGGCGGATGACCGCTCGGTGCTGCTCGGCGTGATGTGCAGCAACGTGAAAATCGGCAGCTACGCCTACCGTTATCTGTGCAATACCTCCAGCCGCACCGATCTTAACTATCTGCAGGGCGTTGACGGCGCCATCGGCCGCTGTTTCACGCTGATCGGCGAAAGCGGCGAGCGCACCTTCGCCATCAACCCCGGCCAGATGAACCAGCTGCGCCCGGAAAGCATCCCTGAAGAGGTGATCGCCGGCGCGTCGGCGCTGGTGCTGAGCTCTTATCTGGTGCGCTGCAAGGAAGGGGAGCCGATAAAGGAGGCTACCCTGCAGGCGATCGAATACGCCAAAAAGCACGATGTGCCGGTGGTGCTGACCCTGGGCACCAAGTACGTGATCGCCGACAACCCGCAGTGGTGGCGCGACTTCCTGAAGGAAAATGTGACCATTCTGGCGATGAACGAAGACGAAGCGCTGGAGCTGACCGGGCTGAGCGATCCGCTGACCGCCTCGGACATGGCGCTGGAGTGGGTGGATCTGGTGCTGTGCACCGCCGGGCCGAACGGCCTGTATATGGCGGGCTACACCGAAGAGGCCAACAAGCGTCAGACCCAGCACCCGCTGTTGCCGGGGCATATCGCCGAGTTCAACCGCTACGAGTTCAGCCGCGCCATGCGCCGCGAACACTGTGAGCATCCGCTGCGCGTTTACTCGCACATCGCGCCGTATATGGGCGGGCCGGAGAAGATCATGAACACCAACGGCGCCGGCGACGGCGCGCTGTCGGCGTTGCTGCACGATATCGCCGCCAACGGTTATCACCGCCACAACGTGCCAAACTCGAGCAAGCACGTGCGCAGTTACCTGACATACTCTTCGTTGGCGCAGGTGTGCAAATACGCCAACCGCGTCAGCTACCAGGTGTTGAACCAGCATTCGCCGCGTCTCACTCGTGGCCTGCCGGAGCGCGAAGACAGCCTGGAAGAGTCCTATTGGGAGCGTTAACCCGCTGAAAAAGAAAAGGTCCGGCATGCCGGACCTTTTTTTGTGCGCGGTGCCTCAGATCGGGCAGCCCCCCATTTTTTCTTCTTCGCTCAGGGTATCCAACTGCAGGATGTTCAGCATGCTGTTGGCGATCTCCCGTTCGCCCATCACCACCTGATTGGCGCCGCGATCGGTGATGTAGGCCACCTCGTCGTCGTAGTGGGCGCGGGCGATGATCTCGATGTTCGGCCGCTTAGCGCGCGCCGAGGCGACGATCTCGCCGGCCTCATAGCCGTTCGGGATGGTCAGCAGCAGCCAGCGCGCGCAGTCGAGCCGCGCCAGATCCATCACTTCCGGATTGGCGGCGTTGCCCAGCACCGTCTTGATACCCTGCTCGCGCAGCGCTTCCACCCGCGGGCGGGAGTTCTCGATCACCACCAGCGGAATGCCCGCCTCGGCCAGTTTGCCGCCCAGCAGGCTGCCGACGCGGCCGTAGCCGACCACCAGCGCATGGTTGCACATGTCCACCGGGATCTGCTTCTCTTCTTCCACCGCCTCTTCGAGAATTTGCTCTTCGATGGTTTCGGTTTTGGCCAGATAGCGCTCCAGCAGGGTGAACAGCAGCGGGTTGAGCATGATGGACAGAATGGCGCCGGCCAGCACCAGATTGCGCCCGTGTTCCGACATCATGCCCAGCGCGATGCCGAGGCCCGCCAGAATAAAGGCGAACTCGCCGATCTGCGCCAGGCTGGCGGAGATGGTCAGCGCGGTGCGCTTGGAGTGGCCGAACATTTTCACCAGCAGGAACGCGGCGGCGGATTTGCCGAACACGATGATCGCCAGCGTCGCCAGCACCGCCAGCGGTTCGTTAATCACGATCATCGGATCGAACAGCATGCCAACCGAGACGAAGAACAGCACGGCGAACGCGTCGCGCAGCGGCAGGGTGTCGTGCGCCGCGCGGTGGCTCAGCTCGGACTCGTTCAGCACCATGCCGGCGAAGAAGGCGCCCAGCGCGAAGGAGACGTCGAACAGCTTCACCGCGCCGTAGGCGATGCCGAGCGCCAGCGCCAATACCGCCAGGGTGAACAGCTCGCGCGAGCCGGTGCTGGCGGTTTTCGACAGGATCCACGGCACCAGGCGGCGGCCGACCACGATCATCAACGCAATGAAGGCGATGACCTTACCGATGGTCAGCGCCAGCTCCATCAGCAGCTGGCTGCTGCTGGCGTTGTCGTTGCCCAGCATATTGCCGAAGGCGGGCAGTAATACCAGCGTCAGCACCATCGCCAAATCTTCGACGATCAGCCAGCCGATGGCGATTTGCCCGCGCTGGCTGTCGATCAGTTGCCGTTCCTCCAGCGCGCGCAGCAGCACCACGGTGCTGGCGGTGGAGAGACAGAGGCCGAACACCAGGCCGGAGATCAGATCCCAGCCGAGCAGCTTGGACAGCCCCATGCCGAGCAGGGTAGCGACGGCTATCTGCGCTACGGCGCCGGGTATGGCGATAGATTTTACTGCGAGGAGGTCTTTCAAAGAGAAGTGCAGGCCAACACCGAACATCAACAGGATAACGCCGATTTCCGCCAGTTCCGGCGCCAGTGAGGTATCGGCGACGAAACCGGGGGTGAACGGGCCGGCGAGCACCCCTGCGGCCAGATACCCCACCAGAGGGGAGATGCGCAGGCGGTTCGCCAGCATACCGAGGAGGAAGGCGAGTACTAACCCTCCGACGATGGTGGTAATGAGCGGTGTTGAATTATGCATCCATACTCCTTCTGGCTATGCATCGCGGCACGGGAGAAACGCAACAAAGTTACGAAAAGATACATTTAGTTTATTGCATTTGTTCGCGGCTTGCTTGGCTAATTTGGCCTTTTTTGTAAAAAAGCAGAGGATTTCACTTAAGGCGAGGCAATGAGGCGATTTTGTGTCAGATAAGCCAAATAACATTGGTTTATCCGTGGGATAACCCGGATGAATAAATAATTTCATCCGGGCATTCAGCGGGGTTATTGCGCTTTATGCTCCATATTGGGCAGTAGCGCGGTGATAATGCCGATCAGCGGCAGGAAAGCACAGATTTGGTAGACCAGCTCGATACTGGTCAAATCCGCGACATAGCCAAGAACTGCCGCGCCTAACCCGCCCATACCGAAAGCAAAACCGAAGAATAAACCGGAAACCATGCCGACTTTTCCGGGGATCAGCTCCTGTGCGTAGACCAGGATGGCGGAGAACGCCGAGGCGAGAATAACCCCGATGATCACCGTCAAAATGCCGGTCCAGTACAGGGATGCATGGGGTAAAATAAGCGTAAATGGCGCTGCACCAAGGATTGAGCCCCAAATAACGTATTTTCTCCCTATCTTGTCGCCAAGAGGCCCGCCGATGATGGTTCCAGCGGCCACCGCGAACAGGAAGGCGAACAGGTGAATTTGCGCATTCTGCACCGAAACGCCGAACTTATGTATCAGATAAAAGGTGTAATAGCTGCTGATGCTGGCCAGATAGAAGTATTTAGAGAAAATCAGCACCAGCAGAATGCCCAGCGAGTAGGCCACGGTACGTTTTGGCAGCGGTTTCAGCATTGCGGGGCTTTTCGGCTGCCCTTTCGCCGCCCGATGCTGATGTTGGTACCACTTGCTGACCTGCAGCAATACCACGATCGCCAGCAGCGCCGCCAGCGTGAACCAGGCGACGTTGCCCTTGCCGTAAGGCGCGATGATCAGCGCGGCCAGCAGTGGGCCGAGCGAGCTGCCGAAGTTGCCGCCGACCTGGAACAGCGACTGCGCCAGGCCGTGCCGCCCGCCGGAGGCCATGCGCGCCACGCGCGAGGATTCCGGGTGGAACACCGATGAGCCGGTGCCCACCAGCGCCGCCGCCAGCAGCACCAGCGGGAAGGTGTTCGCCACCGACAGCAGCAGCAGACCGGACAGGGTAAAGCCCATGCCGATAGGCAGCGAGTAAGGCTGCGGGTGTTTATCGGTGTAATAGCCGATCAGCGGTTGCAGCAGGGAAGCCGTTAGCTGATAGGTCAGGGTGATCATACCGATCTGCACGAAGCTGAGGTGGAAATCGGCTTGCAGGATCGGGTAAATCGCCAGGATCAGCGACTGGATCATATCGTTGAGCAGGTGAGACACGCTGATGGCGCCGAGGATGGAGAAGGCGGTGCCTTTCACCGCACTGCCCTTGGCGGGCGGCATCGCGCTTTGGCTACTGTCGGTCATATTATTATTAGCCTGAGAAGTTGTTGAGCACAGAGATGACATCTTAGGCAGGGCGCCCAATTTTTACCATATCTGAAATAATCAGACTCACATCGCAAAAATTTGAAATCAGCTGTCATTAATTCGCGCTACAATTCCGCCCTCATCATAAAAGCTATTGAATACACGGAGATCCGCCATGCGTTTTTCGCTCAAAACCACCGCATGCGCGCTGGCCGTTTCCCTGACGTTGCTGTCGGGGGTCGCCAGTGCCTGGGAAAAGGATAAGACCTACGCCATCACCATTCTGCACACCAACGATCATCACGGTCACTTCTGGCAGAACGATCACGGCGAATACGGTCTGGGCGCGCAGAAAACCCTGGTGGACGGCATTCGCCGCGAAGTGGCGGCGCAGGGCGGCAGCCTGCTGTTGCTGTCTGGCGGCGATATCAACACCGGCGTGCCGGAATCGGATCTGCAGGACGCCGAGCCGGACTTCCGCGGCATGAACCTGGTGGGTTACGACGCGATGGCGATCGGCAACCACGAATTCGACAACCCGCTGAGCGTGCTGCGCCAGCAGGAGAAGTGGGCGACCTTCCCGCTCTTGTCTGCCAACATCTACCAGAAAAGCACAGGCCAGCGCCTGTTCAAGCCTTACGCCTTGTTCGACAAACAGGGTATCAAGATTGCCGTGATCGGCCTGACGACCGACGACACCGCCAAGATAGGCAATCCGGAGTACTTCACCGACATGGAGTTCCGCGTGCCGGCGCAGGAAGCGAAGCAGGTGGTGGAGCAACTGCGCAAGGACGAGAAGCCGGACGTGATCATCGCCGCCACCCATATGGGGCACTACGACAACGGCGAGCATGGCTCTAACGCGCCGGGCGACGTGGAGATGGCGCGCAGCCTGCCGGCAGGATATCTCGACATGATCGTCGGCGGCCACTCGCAGGATCCGGTGTGCATGGCCGGCGACAACCGCAAACAGGCGGATTACGTACCGGGCACGCCATGCTCGCCGGATCGTCAGAACGGCACCTGGATCGTGCAGGCGCACGAGTGGGGCAAATACGTCGGGCGCGCCGATTTCGAATTCCGCAACGGCGAGCTGAAGCTGGTGCATTATCAGCTGATCCCGGTGAACCTGAAGAAGAAGGTGGAGAAAGCCGACGGCACCAGCGAGCGCGTGTACTACACCCAGCAGATTGCGGAAGATCCGACCATGATGAAGCTGCTGACGCCGTTCCAGGATAAGGGCAAGGCGCAGCTGGGCGTGAAGATCGGCAGCGTCAACGGCAAGCTTGAAGGCGATCGCAGCAAGGTGCGCTTCGTGCAGACCAACCTGGCGCGGGTGATGCTGGCGGCGCAGAGGGAGCGCGCCGACGCCGACTTCGCCGTGATGAGCGGCGGCGGGGTGCGCGATTCGATTGAAAGCGGCGATATCACCTACAAGAACGTGCTCAAGGTGCAGCCGTTCGGCAACACGCTGGTGCATGTCGATATGAAAGGCCGCGAGGTTGAACAGTATCTGGCGGTGGTGGCCAACATGAAGCCGGATTCCGGCGCCTATGCCCAGTTCGCCAACGTCAGCCTGGTGGCGGACGGCAAGGGCGTCAGCGAGGTGAAGATCAACGGCCAGCCGCTGCAGGCGGATAAAACATACCGCATGGCGACGCTGAACTTCAACGCGCTGGGCGGCGACGGCTATCCGAAGCTGGACGGGCTGCCGAGCTACGTCAACACCGGCTTTATCGATGCCGAAGTGCTGAAGCAGTACATCGAGAAACACTCGCCGCTGGATGCGGCGGCCTACGAGCCGAAGGGCGAAATCGTCTATCGCTAGGGGCGTCGCGGAACGGCGCTCTCGCTTGTCGCGGGGGCGCCGTTCCCCCCTCGCTTTTCTCCTCTGCATCAACGCCTTTTGTCAGCGTTGCCGTTTTAAACGGCGTCTTACTTTCTTCTCTCCATATACGCCCTCGGCGGGCAGCCCGCCATATTCTTGAAAAAAGTGGCGAAGGCGCTGTCGCTGGAAAACGCCAGCCGACCGGCGACGTCGGATTGGCTCATCCCTGCGGCCAGCATCTCTATCGCTTTGATCAGGCGCCATTGCTGACGCCATTGTTGATAACCGAGCCCGGTTTCACGGCGGAAAATCCGGCTAATGGTTTTCTCGGAAGCGCCGCTATAGCGCGATAGCTCGTGCAGCGGCGGAAGCATGTCCAGATTGGCCAGATGGCGCAGGCGGCGGTCGCTGGGCAGCGGCAGCAGCGTCAGTTCGCGCGGCGCGGCGGCGATCTCGTCCAGGCAGACCGCCAGAATATTGGCGTAAGGCCCATGCTGCCAGTCGGTGTCGAAGGCGGCGAACGCGATGCGTTCCAACACCTCGCGCAGCAGCGGCGAGGCTGTCAGTACGGCAAGCTGCGCAGGCAGACAGGCATAGCGATCGGCGTCGAGATAAAGCGAACGGTAACCGACGACGCCGTTGACCTGAACGCGGTGAGCTACCTGCGGCGGGATCCAGGCGACTCTGCCCGGCGGCAGCATGCAGATGCTTTGGTTGAGCGTGATGCGCATGCTGCCTTGCTGACAGAACAGCAACTGCCCCCTGTCATGCCAATGCGTGCCCGAGTCGTGCTGCGCCAGTTCGGCGGCGATCCCGAGCACCCCGTTGTCGAGCGTATCCGGATTAAAACTGTCCTGCGCCTGAAGCCACGCCATAGTCTGTCCGATTTTGTAAATTTATTGTCTTTTATATTGTAATCGGCGCTGAGACCAGATGCTACCTTGTGCAGCCTATTCTTGGCTACAGGATCTGTTATGCAACGTAAACTGACGCTGACGTTGGCGACGTCGATGATGATGTTTCCCCAGGTGGTGGAGACCATCTACAGCCCTGCATTGACGCATATTGCGCACGGTTTCCGTGTCAGTGCGGAAATGGCGGCGCAAACGCTCTCTTGTTACTTTTTCGCCTTTGCGCTCGGCGTGGTGGTATGGGGACGGATGTGCGACGTTATCGGACGCCGTCCCACCATTTTGGCCGGGCTGACGCTCTATCTGCTGGCTTCTATCATCGCGCTGTTCAGCGGCAGCTTCAGCGTGCTGCTGGCGGCGCGTGTACTGGCTGCCTTTGGCGCGGCGGTCGGTTCAGTCGGGACGCAAACGGCGATTCGCGATCGCTTCGACGGTTATGAATTGGCACGGGTGTTCTCGGTGATGGGGATCGCCATGGCGATCAGCCCGGCGGTTGGCGTGTTGAGCGGCGCAGTGCTGACTCACTATTGGGGCTATCAGGGGGTGTTCGGCGGTTTGGCGCTGTTGGCGGCGCTGTTGCTGGGCTATGCCGGTTGGCAACTGCCGGAGACGCGTCCGCAGCAGGTGGTGAAGAATTCATTTTTCGGCACGCTGGGACGGATGGTCAAGGACGGGGATATTTGGCTCAGCGCGCTGTTGGTGGCGTTGTTCAATATTTGCATGTTCAGCTATTACCAGCTGGCGCCATTCCACTTCTCGGCGTTGGCGCTGCCGGCACAGTGGTTCGGTTATACCGGTTTGGTGTTGGCGGCCGGGGTGGGTATCGGCGCGGCGATCAACAAGTTTTTGATCGGCAAGCACTGGCTGTTCCCCGCGCTGTTGATGCTGGCCTGCGGATTATCGCTGACCGGCGGCCTGCTGGTACTGCTGCTGGAAGGGAGCTTGTGGTTCGTTCTGCCGATGATGCTGGTGGTGATGGCGTACGGCATCGCCATTCCCAATATTCTGGCGCGCGCGCTGCGCCATTATAAAGACTGCATGGGCACCGCCGGCGCCATCCTTGGCCTGATGTATTACCTGATGCTCGGCGGTGGCTTGGTGCTGGCGGGGCTGTCGCAGCACCTGGGCGCCGTGCTGTCGCTCTGCAGCCTCTGCGTGCTGCTGTTGGCGTGGCGGGTGGTGCACAACGAGCGTCGTTTGGCGATGCCTGAGAGTGAAAACGCCTGACGGCTATATGCTGGCCGGTTCACTCAGGTGGCCTGCCAGCAACTGGTGAATGCCGGCTATCACGGCATCGCGCTGCGTGGTGATATACATATGCCCGCCGGCAAAAGTGCGCTGCTGAAAATCGCCTTGCGCGATCCGGCGCCAGTCGAGCAAATCCTGTCGATCGATCAGCTCGTCGTTTTCACCATAAAACATCGCCAGCGGGGCGGGGTAACCCGGTTGCTCAGGGAAAAGCAATTGGCTGGACAGCATCAGATCGGCACGGATCAGCGGCAGATAGTAATCGAGCAGCGTGCTGTCGCCGATGAGCGACGCATCCAGACCCTCGCCGGTACATAGCGCGTTCAACAAAGCGGCACGCGGCATTCTCAGCAACGAACTGTGGCGTGCCAGGAAGGGCGATGAACTGGCGGAAATGATCAACTGCAGCGGCGGCTGAGACAGCGCCGTCGCTAATGCCAGCGCAACCCGTCCGCCAAGACTGTGGCCGAAAAAGATCAGCGGTTTGTCCTGCAGTGGCTGCAGTGCCGGCATCAGTTGATTGATGAGTGATTGGGGGTGACAGAGCGGCGCTTCGTTTGCCCGCTCCTCTCGACCGGGGTATTGCACGGCATAGAGTTCGATATCCTGATGCAACGAGGGGCTCCACCCCTGAAAGGCAGTGGCGCCGGCGCCGGCATGAGGAAAAGCGATCAGCCGCAGGCTGCCCTGGCGCCCTGGCGTCAGCGGTTTCAAGCTGCGTGGGGCGTTGGGGAAGTGGGTGCAATGCATGGCGAAATCCGTAT
Organism: Serratia sp. CY74737; assembly: GCF_052166775.1. Classification (NCBI taxonomy): domain Bacteria; kingdom Pseudomonadati; phylum Pseudomonadota; class Gammaproteobacteria; order Enterobacterales; family Yersiniaceae; genus Serratia; species Serratia sp. CY74737. Next base: position 35,808 of record NZ_JBJNOF010000005.1, on the reverse strand, counting down.
TTTCAGGGGGCCAAGGAAGCCTGAGCTTCCTTGGCGTTAAGAAACGCATTCAGTTGATGGCGTTCCACAATTCATCGAAGATCGGCGTGAACAGCGTAGATTTCAGATAGTCTGAACCCGATGAACCGCCGGTACCTTTCCGCTGCCCGATAGTACGTTCCACCAGTTTCACATGGCGGTAACGCCACTCCTGCAGCAGTGAATCCAAATCCAGCAGTTGATTGAGCAGCAGCGACTCGCAGCTCGAACGCGTCAGCGATTGCCTGATGATGTCGTCGAAGCCTTGCGCCGCCTGATTGGGCTGGTCATTGAGACGCATCAGATGGCCGCGTATTGCCTGCCATAGTGAAACCGGTTGGATGATAGCCGCCAATCGGCGCTGTGCCTCTTCATCACCCTGATACTGCTGTAGTTTTTTCGGATTTTCCTTGCCGAGCAGCGCTTCTATGCCGGCGAACTGGTAGGATTGAAAACCGCTGGCGGTGCCGAGATAGCTGCGAAAACGCTGGAATTCGTGAAACTTCAGCGTGCAAATCACGGCGATCTGATTCACCACGGTTTGGGTAATGGCATTGACGCGCGTCATCGTTTCGATCGCCGCGGGTATATCTCCTTCTTCGATCTGCGCGATCGCCAGATGAAGTTCATCGATCAGCTGCTTGAACCAGAGCTCGTAGGTTTGATGAGTGATGATAAACAAGTTTTCATTGCGGTGTTCCGCAGACGGCGAGGCTGGCTGTTGCAGCGACAGCAGCTGGTTTAGCTGCAGATAGCTGGCGTAATTCATGATGTCACTTTCCCTGTAGAAAACGAAAATAAGATGGGCCGGCTGGGAAGGGCATCCCCGCTCAGATCCGGCAGTTGAATGGTCAGAAAATAGTGTCCCGCCATGGCCTGCGCGGGAACCTGAATCAGCTCGGTCACGGAGGCGTATTTGCGCCCTTCTTGCGGCCTTTCGGGGGCCTCAAGCCCCCAAAAACGGCGATGGTTGTCCATGCGTCCGCCGTCGTATAGACGGTCGATCGACGGAATGTCCACCAACAGATGCTGGACGCCGAGTTCGACGATGCGCGCCAAGGCTTGATGGCTGAAGTAGGGCGCGCAGGACGCGGCGCGGAATTCGCTCGGCGCCTCGACCGCAATCACCAAAGCCTGCAGGTAGTCGCCCGACAACGGCGCCAACGCGTCATCGAGCGCCGCCCGGGTAATCAGCCAATCTTCACAGGCAGCGCTGGCGTTATAGCTCTCCGCGGTCGCGTCCGCTCGCTGCGGCCTGACGCGAATCAGGGTGGCGGCAATGAACGGTTCAAGCGGCAAGTCAGCCACGTTGCGCGTTTCAGGAAGAATATGGCCGATGCATTCGGTGTGCGTACCATGGCAGTGCGGCACCAGGCTGATGCGCTCGGCGTTGCAGACCCCGCCATGACGCACGCTGGCGACGGTATCGCCGTAACTCAGCGGCGCCGAGTCGGCGGGGGCCACACCATAAAGGTTGGTTGGGTTATCGGCGAAGTCCAGCCTGGCCGAGAGCCGCAGCGGCTCTCGGTGGTCAAGGTGATGACAACGCCCTTGGTGGTACACCTCAATGCGTTTCATCGGCGACCTCGGCAGTTTTGCTCAAGGCCAGCGCGGTAAGTTCGCGGATCTGGCTGTGCATGATGAATTCACGGATAGTCAGCGAGACGCCCATCTGTTGACGAATGGCGTGCAGCAGCTGCGGGATCTGCAGTGAATTTCCACCCAGGCTGAAGAAGCTGTCGCAGACGCTGATCTGCGTCTGTGACAATACTTGTTGCCAGATATGCTGCATGGCGCTTTCCGCCTCGTTGGCCGCGGGCGTGTAGTCCGCTTCGGAAGCCGAGTAGCGGGTTTCCGGTGCCGGTAGCCGACGGATGTCGATTTTGTTGTTGTTGGTGAGCGGGAAGGCCGACAGCACCACAAAACCGGACGGGATCATGATATTCGGCAAACGGGCTTTCAGCGCCGTGCGTACCGCTTTTTCATTCAGCTCTTCGCCTGGCGTTAACTGCAGGTAGCTGACGATGCGGGCCTGCTGGCCTTCACCGACAATTAAACTGAGTGACCGCTCGATATTGTCGAGGGACGATAGACTGAAATCGATTTCGCTCAACTCAATACGGTGTCCGCGAATTTTGACCTGGTGATCGTTCCGGCCGAGATACTCCAGCTGCCCCTGTCGATTAAAACGCACAATGTCGCCGGTGCGGTACATATAGCGCTCGGCGCCGAACGCCTGACGCCGTAGAAAGACCTTATCGCTCAGCGTCGGGTTGCGCCAATACCCCGGCGATACCCCTGCGCCGCCCAGCCACAGCTCACCAAATGCGCCGCTTGGCAGCGGGTTGCCGGCCTGATCCATGACCAGAACCTCAGTCGCCTGGATCGGCGTGCCGATACAGTCGCTTGCGCCTTCGTGAGTCAGATCGGCGCAGGTCGACCAGATGGTGGTTTCCGTCGGGCCATACACCTGTAGCACCCGTGTCGCGATGCGTCGCAATTGCGTCAACAGGGCCGCCGGCATTTTCTCGCCGCCGCATAGCACGGTCAGGGGGCGTTGGCTCGCCGCCGGCAGGTGGTGGACGATGGTACTCCAGACGGTAGGTGTTGCTTGAATCACGCTGGGCTGCTGTCGCTCGATAAAGTGATACAGCTTGACCGGATCCATGGCGGTTTCTCGTGGACATAGCGTGACGTGCGCGCCGCCGGCCAGCGAGCAGAACAGTTCCAACCCAAAAATATCGAAACTGATGCTGGTCAGGCTGAGCACCTTATCGCGCGCGCTCAGCGCCAGCCGCCCGACGAAGTCGTTGGTGAAATTGTTCAGGTTGCCATGCGTGATCATCACCCCTTTGGGGTTACCGGTTGAGCCTGAGGTGTACATGATGTAGGCCAGCGTATCGTCGGCTGGGATCGGCAACGCGTCGGCCGCTGCAGGATGAGAAACCAGCGAGTCGAAACCGACGGCGGGACTGGCCCAACCTTGCTCTGGCTCACCATCGGTCACCAGCAACCGGGCTTGCGCGTTCTCGATCATGTAGCTCACGCGGTCGGCCGGGTAGTGTACGTCAATCGGCACGTAGTGTTTGCCGGCTCTCAGCACGCCGAGCAGGAGCACGGCGACGTGGCAACTTTTCTCCATCATGACGCCGACCGAGAAAGGCCGGCTGTCGATGCGCAGCAATGCATGCGCAACGCGCTCAGACTGCGCCCACAGCTGACGGTAGCTGTACTGTTGCCGTTCGCAGCTGACGGCGAGGCTGTCAGGCTGAGTATGCGCCAACCGGCCAATGTGCATCAGCAGCGAGTCACGTGAACCTGCGTCGGCGTTGACGGCCAACTGTTGCAGCCAATGTTGTTCCCGTTCGCATAGCGGGTTGAGGGCAAGCTGCGCCGTATTGGCCGGCAGGGTGAGCAGTTGCCGCAGCGTTTGCTGATAGTTGTCCAACAGCATTTGCATGCTGGCGGGATAAAACAGTTCGCTGGCGTAATCGAGCTCGATGGTGACGGCGTCCTGTTCCACACTGAAGTTCCAGGTCATATCGAACATCGAGAAGCCGGACGAAAGCGGCAAGCGATGCAGCGTGCAATCGCGCAGGTTTTGTTGGCATACGTCACCGGCATTCTGCAGGATAGCCATGATCTGGAATAACGGATTTTTATTCGACATCCGTTCGTATTCGATCTGGTGCAAGATCCGGTCGAAGGAGAGCTGCTGATGCTGGTAGGCGCCGATGCAGGTTTCCATCATGTTACCGATCAGTCCGGCCAGAGTGTCCTGTTCGCTCAGTCGGATACGCAGCGGTACGGTATTGACGTGGAAGCCGCTGACCTGCGCCTGATCCAGGTTATCCCGCGCTGCGATGGCGGTGCCGATGACGATATCCTGCTGCTGGGTATAACGGCTGAGCAGCAAACTTAATGCCGCGCAGAGCAAGGCGAAAGGCGTGGCGCCCAGCGCTTTGCCCCGTGACGCCAGCAGACCGACTACGTCAGGCTGCAGCTGATAATGGATGCGCTCTCCGGCGCGCGTCGGCATTAGCGGGCGCGGTTTATCCAGCGGGAAGTCCAGTTCGCGGCAGTCTTGCAGTTGCTGTTGCCAATAAGCAACATCCGCCGGCGCAGGTGACGCGATGCCGCTATTGACGATATCGATAGTTTGAATCTGCGGTTGCGGTGCGTCTAAGCCGTGGTGATCGTCGAGCTCGTTATAGCGCTGCCACAGATCGTTAAGGATCAGTTGTTCGCTCCAGGCATCGGTAATAATGTTGTGTTTTACCCAAATCAAAACATGGTGCTGCTGATGATACTGGACCAGCCGAAGCACCAGCGGCGGGCGAGCGGTGATGTCGAAAGGCGTGGCACACAGTTGGCGCACCCACTTTTCTGCCGACAGCGTTTGGCCGTCCACCCAGTGATCGGCAAGGCGAATCGGGGTATGTGGTTCTGCCAACTGATAGGCGACACCGTCGGTTTCGATGAAACGAGTGCGCAGGCTTTCATGTTTTTCATAAATAAAATTGATCGCCTGCTCAAAGCGCCCCAGATCAAGCGGGCCCTGGATGTCTATCGCCAGCGGCAGGTTGTAACTGCAGTCGTCAGGATTCAATGCGCTTAGGTACCAAAGCAGGTTCTGCTGTGGGCTGAGCGGCGCGCGGCGTTCGTCGCAGATCGCGATGGCGCGCTCCGCGGCAACGGCCTTATTCTCGATATATTCGGCCAGTTTGCGTACCGTATTGTGGCGGAACAGATCGGCGATGCTCAGGTGGCAGCAAAGATCGCGTGCGACGAGCGCGACGATTTTGCTCATGGTCAGCGAGTGCGCGCCCAGGTTGATGAACTCCTGGGTGACGTCGGCTTGCGGACAGCCGATCGCGTTGGCCACGATGCGCTCGAGAATGGCCTCCGTTTCGGTTTCCGGCGGCGTCAGGCGCTCATTCCGCTCATCCAGTGGCCAGTTTTCCAACTGTTGGCGGGCGATCTTACCATTGATGGTCAGCGGCAGCGCCGGCAAGAAAATAAAGACGCTGGGGATCGCGGCGGGGTGGAGCAGTGTGACTAACGCGTGGCGCAGCGCGTCGATCGTCAGCTCAGGCGAAGCGGGTTGCACGAAGGCGGCGAGAATTTTGCCCGAGGGCTGGCTGCGAGCGACCACGCAGGCGCTTTCAACCAGTGGATGACTGCGGACGGCGCTTTCCACTTCTCCCATCTCGATGCGCACTCCGCGTATCTTCACCTGGTGATCACGGCGGCCGACGAAAATAATGTTGCCCTGTTCGTCCCATTTGGCGATGTCGCCGGTTCGATAAAGACGCTCTTCGGCCGCCATATACGGCAGCCGACAGATAATGAACTTCTCTGCGCTCAGCGCCTCTTGATGCAGGTAACCGTGCGCCAGGCCGCTGCCGGCGATGCACAGTTCGCCCTCAAAACCGACCGGCAGTGGATTATGGTGGAGATCAAGGATGTGGCAACGGTAGTTTTTCAGCGGTTTGCCAATGCAGTTCCAGGGAACGCCGGGACGATACTCGCACAGCGAAGTGGCAATGGAAGCCTCGGTCGGCCCGTAACCGTTGCACAATCGGGTGCGCTCGGCCCACCAGGCGACGACGTCTGCAGGCGGGGCGTCTCCCATGACGATCATCGTCCGCAGTCCCGGCCACATTTCGCGGGGCAACAATTCCAGAATTGCCGGCGTAATAGTGATATGGCCGATATCGTGTTGAGTCAGATAGTCGTGCAGCGCGCCGACATCGGTATGCAGCTCCGAGGGCGCAAGATAAAGCGTCGCGCCGCTGACTAACGCGCCATAGACGTCCCAGCCGAAGGCGTCGAAACCCAGCGAGGCGATGGCCAGCACGCGGCTGCCTTGCGCCAGTCCAATGAAATCGCGGTGGTTTTGCGCCACGTTGCTCAGGCCTTCACGCCCGATCATGACGCCTTTGGGCTTGCCTGTCGTCCCGGAGGTATAGCAGACGTAGGCCAGAGCGTCTCGCGATTGAGGGAGTTGCTCCGCATGGATGTTCAGCGAACGGTAATCAATGCTTGATGGCGCAATGCATGGCGCGTCGCCGGAGTGCAACGGCGAGTCGGCCAAAATCAGCGCGGGCTGTACGTCGTCAAGAATGCTTTGATTGCGTGCCGCTGGCGCCTGCGGGTCGAGCAGTACATAGGTTTTATTGCTTTTCAGTATCCCCAACAGCACGATCAGCAGCGTCGCTGACTTGTCCATCGAGACGGCGACGACCGAACTGGCGGCGCCGCTGTGTTCAAGCAGCCAACAGGCAAACTGATCCGAGGCGCGATCGATTTCGCCATAGCTGTATGTCTGGCCATCGGCATGCAGCGCGGCCTGTTGCGGATGAGCGGCGGCGGCGTGGCGGAACAAAGCGATGACGTCGTGCGCCAGGAGCTCGGCATCGTCGGTTGCGTTGAATTGGCTCAGGCGATGTAACGTGTGAGGTTGAGTAACAATGGGCGCGGCGATGGGATCGACCGGATCTGCCAATAGCGCGTCAAGATAGTCGGTGAACGCGTTGAAACGCATGTCGTCGCCATACAGGGTAAGCTGAGTGCCGTCACCGCAAGCCGCTACGTCGACCATCACTCGTGGCTGGGCATAGCGTCCCTGTTTGAGCGCGCCGGTTTCATTAAAGAAGAAATGTTGCAGCTGTGCGGGGGACGTGATGTCCGCTACCGGCACCGTATGGAAGTCGGCGCCGGGTTGCCAGGTGAGATGGCAGAGATCGCTGCCGCAACGTCCCTGCATCTGATCGCCAAGACGTTCCATCAGCAATGCGGTCAATTCGCGCATGCGCGTCGGTGATTCAGCATAGTATTTACGCGCCAAGCGGTAGGGAAGTTCTTGTACCGGCGGTATACCACCACGCGACAGCTCGACCACAATGTCGACAAGCCTTTCCTGCAGCAGGGGAAGTTGGGCGTCAGCGGCCATATCCGACAGCGCATCGCACAGATAAGCGGCCTGGCCAGCGGAGCTAAAGTACAGAGAAAAGTGTTCTTGGTTTTGCAGGGTATCAATGTCGTTAATATTTTTTTTATTGGTTGCGAGCGTCAGCAGGTTTTTTCCCTGCTGTTGCAGTCGTCGTATTGTTTCAGCGTTATTTTCAGTGGTGATAATAAGGTCGAGCTTTTCGGTTGGGCGGTGTTCGAGACTGATAAGGCTAACCTGATGGCCGTATTCCTGGATTTCGTCGGTTAATAATTTACCGCAGGCGCTGTCACCGAAATAGCCAATATGAAGTAATTCCATTTTTGCTTCCTGAGAATAATGGTTTCCCTTGCGGAATATCAAAGGTGGTGGATTTTTATACCGGTTAATTAGATTTTTGCATGCAGCGCATCGGCGATAGGCAAATCAGCCAGAATGCCCGATTTATTCAGCGCCACCAACATTTGCTCCGTGACGATATTATTGGTTTCCCACGGTTTAACATGCGTTGCTGGATAAGTGTCTGCGATGATGTCGATAATTTCCGCTTCTGTCAGTCCGAGTTGGCGCAACATGCAGGCGCTGAAATCTTTGGCGATAGCGTCGGTTGCGTAGCCTTCCAGGAAAGCCAAAATCGGTTGTTGCAACGCTTGCTTGGTCGCCGCGTCGCTGTGGCGCCAGATATGGCTCAGCACCTGCTGTGAGAAGCGGGCATGGCGGCCTTCATCCGCAACGTGATCTTTCATCACCAGATAGAAGGTCGGGAAGATATCTTCGTTGTTGATCACATCGATCAGATCGGTCGTCAGCGCCTGCTCCGACAGGGACACGCAAACCAGTCGCAGCAGTTCGCGCAGTCGTTCGTCGCCCATTGCCAACGATTGCGCCAGGGCATAGGAGGCCTCGGTATCTTTTGGCATCGGCAGCGGCGCAATGGATGTCATCTGCTCTACCTGATTGATCAGATCCAGCGCCACCAGGGCGTGATAGGACTCATCCACGACCACGGTCAGCGCGTCTAAGCGCATTTCAAGCGGAAAGTCTACGCCGACCGCGTTTTTGTAGAGCTTGTAACTGGAATCATTGATGATATCCAACTCGATGTTGGCGATGCCATTCAGGTAATGGTAGAGGGTTTGTACCTGAATATAGCGCAAGGCTTGTTCACCGAGCGCGGCAACGCGCGGATGGAGGCACAGAGGCAGACGTTCGAGGGGGAAGAAAAGGGTTGATTGGCTGTCCTGTTCGTTGAGAAGGCGACGCGGGCGGGAGCGGACAATCGCGGCGCGATCCCATTTTTTCAACGTGGTTTCAATGAGGCTCATCGGTTAATCCTTATTAATAGAGTTCTATTTCAATATCCGATTGTGAATAGGCGCAGCAGGCCAGAATAATATTATCTTCTAACTCCTCTTCGCATAAGGCACTCTGTTTTTCATGGCGTATATTTCCGCTGATTAGAAGTAATTTGCAACAGCCGCACCTCCCCTTTCGGCATAGGTTGGGAATGTCGATATTTAATCTTTCAAAGTTTTCAAGCAGCGACGTTTCAGGACAAAAGTCACCGATGCCCGCGCCATCAAAAATAACTTGATGACCATCGGGCCCTGTGTTTTCAGACATGGCGTGTTATTCCCTATGGAAGTCAGTGAGTGAGATCACATTTTAAAATTCATATAAGTAAATTGTTATTAATAATAGGTTGTGAGTTTTAATGGGGAGTAACGATAGCTTTGGCTTTGTTTATTGTCAACACGACACATTAAAAACATTAACATTATATTAAAGGTTATTTCACATAATATAGTTCATATTCAAACTTTATTGCCTGGATTGTTTAGCAATTCTTATTATTGCTTGTTTTATAATATCAATAGGCAAAAATCGTTGTTTAGTGAATGGAAAACAGGACGTCGCCGCCTTCCAATGATAGCCTGAGCGACAATTTGGTTTTGATAACGCAAACAGGAAGATGACATGTTGAAAACCGCAGGCTGGCTGCTGCCCGCCATCGTGGCGCTGGCGGGGTGTTCGTCATCCGGCGAACGTCATGGACAAACCCTCAGCCAGGCGCTGGCGGCCCTCGGCCAGGACAAGGCGTTGGCCGGGGCATCGAACGGCGTGATGGTGCGCGATGCCGACAGCGGCAAGGTGCTGTATCAGGCGCACGCGGAGCAGCGTTTGGCGCCGGCTTCCAACATGAAGATCTTCACTTCTTTGGCGGCGTTCGGCGTGCTGGGGGCTGATTACCGGTTTGAAACCCGGCTGCTGACCGCCGGCGAGCAGAGCGGCGACACGTTGCGGGGAGATCTCTATCTGCAGGGCAGCGGCGATCCGACGCTGCATCCGGACGATCTCGACACCTTCGCCGCGGCGCTGGCGCAGCGCGGCATCCGTCATATACAGGGGCGGTTGTTGCTGGACGTCGGCGCCTTCGATCAAACGCCATTCGGTGCCGGCTGGAGCTGGGACGATGAACCCTTCGCCTTCGCTGCGCCGATCTCGGCGCTGAACTACGCTTTTACCCCCGGCGGCGATATCAACGTGGTGCAGGTGGATGTGCGGCCGGGCGCTCGCGCCGGCGCGCCGGGACGGGCGAGCTTCTATCCCGCCAATGACGCGGTGACGCTGGTCAATCGCACCACCACCGGCAGTGACACCGCGCTGACGTACGAGCGCCGGCCGGGCAGCAACTGGATCGTGGTCAGCGGCACCATCGCCGCACAGGCGGAGGCCAGCTCGCGATTGATTACCGTCGATCAACCGGCCCTCGTCGTCGGCGCTTTATTGCAACATGCTCTGCGCGCGCACGGCATCACCCTGCGCGGCAACGCTGAAGAGGGCGTGACACCGGCCGGCGCACAGCTGCTGGCGCAAAAAACCTCGCCGCCGCTCTCCCGCCTGGTCGTCACCTTCCTGAAAGTGTCCAATAACGGCTACGGCGAGATATTGACCAAGGCGATGGGCCGCAAGACGCAGGGCAAAGGGGATTGGGCCGCTGGCCTTCAGGCGATAAACGGATTTGTGCAAAGCCAGGGTATCGCGGCCGACGCGTATCGCCAGGTGGACGGTTCAGGGCTGTCGCGCATGAACCAGATCACGCCGCAACAGCTGACGACACTGCTGCTGGCGGCCAGAAAACAGCCGTGGTTCGCCGACTGGTATCGCGCCTTGCCCGTTGCGGGCGAGCCGGGGTTGCTGGTGGGCGGCACGCTGCGTAACCGCATGGTGAAAAGCGCGGCGGCGGGGCGCGCTCACGCCAAGAGCGGTTCCATGACCGGCGTATCGTCGCTCAGCGGCTATGTTGATTCGGCGACCGGGCGGCCGCTGGCGTTCGCCATCATCAGCAATAACTATCTGGTGCCCGGCGCGCAGGTGAAGGCGCTGGAGGACCGCCTGGTGGAAACGCTGGCGGCCTGTGACGCTACGGTGGTGTGCCGCTGAGTACGCGGCGTCAGTCGCGTTTGGCAATGTCGGCGAAGCTGCCGGCCAGCAGGCGGCACAGATCGGCGGCGGCCAGCTCAATATCCAGCCCGCGTTTGCCGCCGGAAACGTAAATGGTAGCGAACGCTTGCGCCGGGCTGTCGATCACCGTCGGCAGCCGTTTTTTCTGCCCCAGCGGGCTGATGCCGCCCACCAGATACCCGGTGACGCGCTGCGCCAGCTGCGGATCGGCCATCTCGGCCTTTTTGGCGCCGAGGGCGCGGGCAACCTTTTTCAGATCCAACTGGGTTGCGACCGGCGTGACCGCCACTGCCAGGTGTTTGGCGTCGCCGTTCAGCGCCACCAGCAAGGTTTTGTAAACCCGATCGGCATCCAGCCCCAGCTTTCTCACCGCCTCATCGCCGAAGTTGGTTTCGTCGCTGTCGTGGTGATAAGGATGGAGGGTGAAGGCGACCTTTTGTTTCTCAAGCAGAACGACTGCGGGCGTCATGATGTGTTGTCCAAAATGTCCCCAGCGGGGAAAGGGTGATAACCAGCCTTAAAAATACAAAAATCCAACCAGCCCGACAACCTGAGCGGCTGTTACATAAAGCGGGTTGCCAAGATATTCACCGGGTTGCTACCCTGTTTACTGTAACCGTTAACACGGTTGCTATGCGTATAACTAGAATACAAGAAATTCCTCTTTGACTGGCCAATAGCGATATTGGCCACTTTTTTACCCCTGCGGCTGCAGCATCGCTGGCAGGTTATCCTCGCCATACAGGTGCAATGCGCCAACCGCCACCACATAGTCTCCGGCCGGCAGCGCCTCCAGCTGACGCCGCCAGTCGCGATTGCGCTGATGCATCAGCACGTCGTAAAGCCCGGCGCTGAAGGTGGCCGGCAGCGTGTCCAGCGTACCGCGCGGTTTGGCGTCCAGCCACCAGCTCACCATGGTTTGCAGCAGCCGCGCGTTGGTATGCCAATGCTCCAGCGTATCGCGCAGCAGCGCGATGCCGCCTTCCGGCAGCTGTTCCAGCAGCGCCAACTGCTGCTGCGCCCCCTCGAGTTCGATCACCGGTTTGTCCTGCGCTCTGGCGGCCTGCAGCAGCTGATAATCTACGCCGTACTCTGCGCGCAGCCCGAGACGCTGAGCCTGCCGCGCCTGCATCATCAGCGCCACCTGCCAGCCGGGCAGGGTGGCGAAGGCGTGCGGATCGGCGCCCAGTTCGTGGCACAGCGCCAGCAGCTGTTGATATTCTTCGGCGGACAGGCGCTGTTCCAGCTCGGGCTGTTGCTCTGCGTGGTCGAAAGGGGAGGCGGCGCCGGTGATATCGGCTTCGACGATCAGCGCGTCGGCCTGTTGCAGCCGGGCGGCCAGCCGGGGCGGCAGCGGCGACATATCGACGGTGCCCATATGGATGCTGCCCACCAGATGGAGCCGACGCTCGCCCGGCAGAGTGATGTCCAGCGCCGGATAAGCGTAACTTTTGGGCGAGATCAGGCCGAGAAAGGCGGCGAGGCGGCGTAACAGTTGACCCATACGGCGTGGCTCCTGAATAACGGGTGCGCGTTTTTGCGTGCAAGGCGAGGGAAAATCGTCATTCATGCTAAACGCTATCCGCCGCGCAGGGAAGCCCGGAAAACAGCGGGGCGCCTTGACGGCGCCCCGGAGCTTACTTCCTGGGTTTAAAACGCAGCAGCCGGTTGGCGTTGCTGACCACGGTAATGGACGACAGCGCCATCGCCGCGCCCGCCACCACCGGGCTGAGCAGCGTGCCGGTCAGCGGGTAGAGCACGCCGGCGGCGATCGGAATGCCCAGCGTATTGTAGATAAAGGCGCCGAACAGGTTCTGCTTCATGTTGCGCAGCGTGGCCTTCGACAGTTCCACCGCATCCGCCACCCCGTGCAGGCTGTGACGCATCAGGGTGATGGCGGCGGTCTCGATGGCGATGTCGCTGCCGCCGCCCATAGCAATGCCCACGTCGGCCTGCGCCAGCGCCGGGGCGTCGTTGATGCCGTCGCCGATCATCGCCACGCGTTGGCCCTGCGCCTGCAGCTGTTTGATCGCCGCCGCTTTGCCGTCCGGCAGCACGCCGGCAATCACCCGATCGATACCGGCCTCTTTGGCGATGGCATTGGCGGTCACCGGGTTGTCGCCGGTCAGCATCACCAGCTGATATCCCTGCTGGTGCAGGCGCTGCAGCGCCGCTACGCTGTCCTCGCGCAGCGGATCGCGAATGGCGAACAGCGCGGCCGGTTTACCGTCAACGGCCAGCAGCACCGGCGTCACGCCGCGTTCGGCCTGGGCGCGCATCGGCGCCTCCAGTTCGTCGGCCGCGACCTGATGTTGTTTCAGCAGCGCGGCGTTGCCCAGCAGCACCTGCACGCCGTCGATCTCCCCGCTGACGCCGGCGCCGCGCAGGGTGCGGAACTGCGCCACCTGCGGCAGCGTTTGCCCGGCGGCGCGTTCCATGATGGCGCGCGCCAGCGGGTGATTGGAGCCTTGTTCCAGCGCGGCGGCCCAGCCGAGCGCCTGCTGTTCGCTGACCTGATTGAAGGTCAGGATCTCCACCACCTGCGGTTTCCCTTCCGTCAGGGTGCCGGTTTTATCGAACACCAGGGTATCCAACTGGCTGGCCTGCTGCAGGGCGTCGGCGTCGCGCACCAGCACGCCGAATTCCGCCGCGCGGCCCACGCCGGAGATGATCGACATCGGCGTCGCCAATCCCAACGCACATGGACAGGCGATGATCAGCACCGTGGTGGCGATCACCAGCGTATAGACCAGTTGCGGCTGCGGACCAAAGAAGTACCACACCGCTGCGCTGAACAGGGCGATCGCCACCACCGCCGGCACGAACACCGCCGAGACGCGGTCGGCCAGTTGGCCAATCGCCGGTTTACTGCTCTGCGCCTGACGCACCAGTTTGATGATGCGCGCCAGCGTGGTTTGGCTGCCGATGGCGGCGGCGCGGAACAGCACGCTGCCGTCGTCGACTACCGTCCCGGCATGCACTGTGTCGCCGGGGCCTTTTTGCTGCGGCACCGCTTCGCCGGTCAGCATCGCTTCATCGAGCCAGACTTCGCCCTGCACGATTTCACCGTCGACCGGTACGCGATCGCCGGTGGTCAGCCGCAGCGTCATGCCGAGCTGCACCTCCGCCAGCGGAATATCGCGCTCGCCGTCGTCAGTCACCAGCCGCGCGGTGGGCGGCGTCAGATCGAGCAGCCGCTCCAGCGCCTGCGAAGAACGCTGGCGGGCGCGCTGTTCCAGCGCATGGCCGAGGTTGATCAAACCGATGATCATCGCGCTGGCCTCGTAATAGAGGTGACGCGCCTCCATCGGGAAGAAATCGGGCCAAATGTTGACGGCGATCGAATAGAGCCAGGCGGCGCCGGTGCCGAGCGCCACCAGGGTATCCATGGTGGCGCTGCCGTTCATCAATGCGCGCCAGGCGTTGCGGTAGAAGTGCCCGCCGGCGAACACCATCACCGCCAGGGTAATGACGCCGACCAGCAGCCAGGGGCGCTGGGTTTCCGGCGTCAGCGTCATGCTGCCGCCGAACAGCCCCCAGGCCATCAGTGGGATACCCAACGCCAGCCCCAGCGCCGCCTGCCAGCTAAAGCGCTTCATGTTGGCGCGTGCGGTCTGTTGCTGACGTTCGCGGCGTTCGGTTTCGTCCTGAATCATCTCGGCGCCGTAGCCGGCTTTTTCCACCGCCGCCACCAGCGCCTGCGCATCGGCGGCGCCGGTCACCAGCGCGCTGCGCTCCGCCAGGTTGACGCGCGCGTGCTCCACGCCGGGAACGCTTTGCAGCGCCTGCTGCACCTTATTGACGCAGCTGGCGCAGGTCATGCCGCTGAGCAGCAGCTGTACGCTGTCGTCCGCGCTGTCGGTTGCCGGAAGAGAAGGCTGCGCCGCTGGCTGAACGTCCGGCAACGAAGGTGTTGCGTCAGTCAACGGCTCAGTTTTTGGGACGACGGCGCCCGCCACGCTGGCGTGATAACCGGCATGTTCCACCGCGGCGATCAGCGCCTGCGGATCGGCATCGCCGTACACTTTCGCGTTGTCGATCTCGACGTTGGCGGCGAACACGCCCGGCACCGCTTCCAGCGCCTTGCGGGTGCTGCCGACGCAGTGCATGCAGCTCAGGCCGCTCAGCTGTAATTCGGTGTCGGCGCGCGGCGCGACTTCTGCCTGATAGCCGGCGGCGATCACGCTGTCGATCAATGCGCTGTCCGGCGCTTCGCCGGTCACTTTGGCGTAATGGACGTTAACCTCCGCCTGTTCGACATCGCTGCGGCTTTCCAGGGCTTTTTTCACCCGCTGCGCGCAGTTCATGCAGGACAACCCCTGCAATGCCAGCATAGTGGTGTGTGACATGATTGAACTCCTTGCGTAGAGGCGGTGTTTAAAGGTTGACCGCCTGACCTGTTTTCACTAAGAATGGAGCTTAAACCTTCCAGCAAGGGTAAGGTCAAGGAGGGAAAATGAATATTAGCGACGTCGCTAAAAAAACCGGTTTAACCAGCAAGACGATTCGTTTTTACGAAGAGAAAGCGTTGATTACCGCCCCGATTCGCAGCGACAACGGTTACCGCCACTATTCCGCCAAGCATGTCGAAGAGCTGACGCTGCTGCGCCAGGCGCGGCAGGTGGGCTTCAACCTGGACGAGTGCCGCGAACTGGTAGCGTTGTTCAACGATCCGGCCCGCCACAGCGCCGACGTGAAGGCGCGCACGCTGCAGAAGGTGGCGGAGATCGAAAAGCACATCAGCGAGCTGGGGAACATGCGCCAGCGCCTGTTGACGCTGGCGGAACAATGCCCGGGCGACGAGGGGGCGGAGTGCCCCATCATCAATAACCTGGCGGGGTGTTGTCGTTCTAATTAACGGCTGATGGCACGGATCACCAGCGTGACCCCTTCCACCGCCACCACTTCCACTTCGGTGCCGGCGGGCAGATCTTCCGCCGCCTGCGCGCGCCAGCTGCTGTCGCCGATATTGATGCGCCCCATGCCGTTGTGCATCGGCTCCGTCAGCGTGGCGCGGGTGCCGATCAGCTGACGGTTGCGCTGGTTGAGCACCGGCGAACCGCCGGATGCGGCCGCCGGGCGGCGACGCAGCCAGTACCACCACAGATAGGCGACGACGACGGTCAGGACGGCGAAGATCACGCCTTGCCATTCCCAGGAAAGCGGTGGCAGCAGCCAGATCAAGGCGCCGACCAACAGCGCCGCCACGCCGCTCCACAGCAGGTAGCCGCCGGCGCCGAGCATTTCCGCCGCCAGCAACACGCCCCCGAGAGAGAGCCAGAACCACAGCGGATTCGCCGCGATCAGTTCGAGCATGATTATTTGCCTTTGCTTTCTTTCAGCAGTTCGGTAATGCCGCCGATCGAGCCGAGCAGGCTGCTGGCGTCCAGCGGCATCATCACCACCTTGCTGTTGTTGGAGGAACCGATCTTCTGCAGCGCATCGGTGTATTTCTGCGCCACGAAGTAGTTCACCGCCTGAATGTTGCCGCTGGCGATGGCGTCGGACACCAGCTGGGTGGCGCGCGCCTCGGCCTCGGCGGCGCGTTCACGCGCTTCCGCCTGCAGGAACGCCGACTGACGTTCGCCCTCGGCCTTCAGGATCTGCGATTGTTTCTCCCCCTCGGCGCGCAGAATGGCCGCCTGACGCACCCCTTCCGCCTCGAGGATGTCGGCGCGCTTGGTGCGCTCGGCCTTCATCTGGGCGTTCATCGAGGCGATCAGTTCCGCCGGTGGCCGCACGTCGCGGATCTCGATACGGGTGATTTTCACCCCCCACGGATTGGTCGCTTCATCGACGATGTGCAGCAGGCGACTGTTGATGCTGTCGCGCTGCGACAACATTTCGTCCAGCTCCATCGAGCCGAGCACGGTGCGGAAGTTGGTCATGGTCAGGTTGACGATCGCCTGTTCGAGGTTGCTGACCTCGTAGGCGGCGCGCGCCGGATCGACCACCTGGATAAAGCACACCGCGTCGATGGCGACGTTGGCGTTATCGCGGGAAATCACCTCTTGGGAAGGGATGTCCAGCACCTGCTCCATCATGTTGATTTTGCGGCCGATGCGGTCCATGAACGGCACCACCAGGTTCAGGCCCGGCATCAGCGTCTTGGTATAGCGGCCGAAGCGTTCTACCGTCCATTGGAACCCCTGCGGCACAATTTTGACGCCGGCGAACACCACAATCAGCGCGACGACGATCACGATGGGAATAAAAGTAAGCATGCAAACCTCCTGTCAGACATATGTAAACAGATATTACGTCAGCGCCGGAAAAATGCCTACTGATACCGCGACTTAATCCAGGGCGCTGACGCAACCCGCGAGCGGTGGATCCCGCGTCTGGAACAGAGTGTTGTCACGACAAGTGTGGCACAGCTGAAAAATAAGTATGCCTAAATGGCATGATTTCAATAATTTTTATTCATTTCATGATGTTGCTCGCCTTGGCTAGAGTAAAAACACCCCCGTGTTTACCGTCAAAAATTTGTCATTTTCATTTGCGACTATGCTTTTTGAAATGACATTTCGGCCAAGGATTGTTATGGATTCGCTCAGTGTTGATGAACTCGCCCAGAAGAACGATCGCTGGTATCGCATAGTGGAGGAGATGTTGGCGGAAGCCGGCGTCGCCATCAACGGCCCGCGCGCCTGGGATATCCGGGTGCATAACCCGGCGCTGTTCAAACGCATTTTGCAGGAAGGCTCGCTCGGCTTCGGCGAAAGCTATATGGACGGCTGGTGGGAGTGCGAACGGTTGGACATGCTGTTCACCCGCATTCTGCAGGCCGGCGTCGATGAACGGCTGCCGAAAAGCCTGAGCGACATCGCGCGCATCGCCTATGCCCGGCTGTTCAATCGCCAATCGCGCAAGCGCGCCTGGCAGGTGGGCAAAGAACACTACGACATCGGCAACGACCTGTTCCGGGCGATGCTCGATCCTTATATGCAATACTCCTGCGGCTACTGGAAAGAGGCGCAGACGCTGGAGCAGGCGCAGCAGGCCAAGCTCAGGATGATCTGCGAAAAACTGCAGTTGAAACCGGGCATGACGCTGCTGGATATCGGCTGCGGCTGGGGCGGATTGGCGCAGTTTGCGGCGCAAAACTACGGCGTCTCGGTGCACGGCGTGACCATTTCGGCCGAGCAGCAGAAGCTGGCGCAGGAACGCTGCGCCGGGCTGGACGTCGAGATCTTGCTGCAGGATTACCGCGATCTGGATCGTCAGTTCGATCGCATCGTGTCGGTCGGCATGTTCGAGCACGTCGGGCCGAAAAACTATGAGACCTACTTCAGCGTCGCGGCGCGCAACCTGAAGCCCGACGGGCTGTTCCTGCTGCACACTATCGGTTCCAATCAGACCGATCTCAACGTCGATGCCTGGATAGACAAATACATCTTCCCCAACGGCTGCCTGCCTTCGGTGCGGCATATCGCCGAGGCCAGCGAAGGGCGTTTCGTGATGGAGGATTGGCACAACTTTGGCGCCGATTACGATCGCACGCTGATGGCCTGGCTGGAGAATTTCAAACGGGCGTGGCCGGATCTGATGGGCGGTTATTCCGAGCGCTTCGAACGCATGTTCACCTATTACCTGAACGCCTGCGCCGGCGCGTTCCGTTCGCGCAACATTCAGCTGTGGCAGGTGTTGTTCAGCCCGGCGGGCGTGGAGGGCGGGGTGCGGGTCTATCGCTGATATCCCCGTTATATTTCAAGCTGCATCTGTGTTGGCTGCGTTTGCGCGCCCCGGTCGCTTACTTGAGTAAGTTCCCGGGGACTTACAAACTTGCCGCCTTGATGCAACTCGAACTATTTAGGGGATACCCTTCAATATTTACTTTGGGACAACACATATACCCATTGGATTTCCAGTTGCGTCTAGGCGGCAAACGTGAGAAACCCCAGGAGCTTAGATAACTAAGTGACTGGGGTTCGAACGTGCAGCCAACAACGATGCGGCTGGAAAGACGAAGGGTATATCAGTACAGCAGGGAGTACAGCTGGCGGCGATATTTAGCGGCCAGCGCGTCGCCGGTGCCGAGCGCGGCCAGAATGTCCATCAGGGTTTTGCGCGCGCTGCCGTTGGCGGCGGCCAGATCTTTCTTCAGATGCCCCATCAGCAGTTCCAGCGCTTCTTCGTTACGCCCGACCTGATGCAGTTGCAGCGCCAGCTGCACCGCCAGTTCGACGTTGTCCGGCTGCTGCTGCACCTGCTGTTGCAGCTGTTGGATTTCCGGCGTGTCCGCCGCCTGCTTCAACAATTCAATCTGCGCCACCAGACCTTGATAGCGGGTATCGCGATCCTGCAGCGGGATGGTCGCCAGCACCGCTTCAGCGTCTTCGCTGCGGCTGAGCGCGATCTGAGTTTCGGCCAGCGTCAGGCCGATGTCGCTGCGCTGTTGGCTGCTCTGCCAGGCGTCTTTCAGCAGCGGCAGCGCTTCGGCGGCGTTGCCGGCGGCCAGCAGCTCCTGCGCCTGTGCCAGTTTCAGATCTTCTTCCTTCGGCAGGAAGCGCTGCAGCAAATCGCGGATCGCTTCTTCCGGCTGCGGGCCCTGGAAGCCGTCGACCGGCTGACCGTCTTTGAACAGGTAGACCGTCGGAATGGAACGCAGCCCGAATTGCGAGGCGATCATCTGTTCGGCGTCGCAGTCCACCTTGGCCAGAATGAACTGACCGGCGTATTCCGCCGCCAGCTTGTCCAGCACCGGCGTGAGCTGCAGGCAGTGTTGGCTGCGCTCGGACCAGAAGTAGAACAGCACCGGTGTGGACATCGATTGTTCCAGCGTCTGGTGCAGGTTAGTTTCGTTAATATCAACAACAGCTTGAGCTAGCATCTTTTTTCTCTCTGATCGTGCGGAGCCATGGGGTGTAGATGGGGGCGCGCCGCCATTCTTCAACCCCGTCGGGCGAATTAAGCGTTGCTGCGCAGCAGCCAATCCAGACAGCGGCCCGGCAAAATGCGGCGCAGCACGCTCATCGCGTGCGCCAGCAGGGTGACCGGATAGCGCAGTTTGGCGCGCGGGCTTTCCAGCGCGTGGCGCAGTTTGGGCAGAATGGCCTCCGGCGGCAGCGTCAGGCGCTTGGCGATGCCGGGATTGTGCACCGGTTTGTCGCTCTGCGCCTGGTTGACGTTCTGGCTAAAGTGGGTGGAGATCGGCCCCGGTTCGATCAGGCTGACCTGAATGCCGCTGCCGTGCAGCTCCATGCGCAGCGCGTCCGACCAGGCTTCCAGCGCGAACTTGCTGGCGGCGTAGGCGCCGCGCCCGGCGCTGGAGACCAGGCCCATCACCGAACTGGTCTGAATAATGCGCCCTTCGCCGTGCGGCAGCATCGCCGGCAACAACAGCTGGGTCAGTTGGTGGGTGCCGAACAGGTTGGTGGCGAATTGCCGCTCCAGCTGGCTGCGCGAAATGCGGCTGAGCGGGCCGTAAACGCCGAAACCGCCGTTATTGAACAGACCGTACAGTCGGCCGTCGGTCAGCGCGATCACCTCGGCGGCGGCGCGCTCGACGCTGGCGCTGTCGTCCAGATCCAGCTCGATGCCTTCCAGCCCGAGCTGGCGCATGTTTTCCACGTCCTGCGGCTTGCGGCAGGCGGCCAGCACCCGGTAGCCGCGGTTGCGCAGATCCTGCGCCGCAATCAAGCCAATCCCGCTGGAACAGCCGGTTATCAATACCGCTTTTTGCATAACTTTACCTAGTGTACGACCCTAATTTAGTGAGACTCATGCTTTACTAGAGGCTCCAGGCGCTCCGCCATCCAGGTGGCGATAAACGGCTGGGCGTCCCCATTGGGGTGCAATCCGTCATCCTGCATCCATTCCGGCTTCACCACCACCTGTTCCATATAGAACGGCAGCAGCGGAATGTTGAACTGCTTGGCCAGCGCCGGGTAGACGGCGCCGAACGCTTCAGTATAGCGGCGGCCGTAGTTCGGCGGGATGCGGATCTGCATCAGCAGCGGCTGCGCGCCAGCCTGCTGCACCAACGTGATGATTTGGCCGAGATCGCGCTGTACGTCCTGCGCCGGGAAGCCGCGCAGGCCGTCGTTGGCGCCCAGCTCGATCAGCACCCAGCGCGGCTGATGCTGTTTCAGCAGCGCAGGCAGACGCGCCAGCCCTTGCGCGGCGGTGTCGCCGCTGATGCTGGCGTTGACCAGCTGCGGCGCACCCGGTTTTTTCTGCCACTGTTCGGCCAACAGCGTCGGCCACGCCCGCTCGATCGGCAGGCGGTAACCGGCGCTTAAACTGTCGCCTAAAATCAACAAGGTATCGGCGGCGGCAGCGCGTAAACTGAATAATCCCAACAGCAAAAGGAAGGGAAGATGCCAGCGGAAAACGTTCTTGAAGTTCATCATCTTAGTAAACACGTTGGTCAGGGTGAGCATCAGCTCACCATCCTTACCGGAGTCGAGCTGCTTGTCAAACCCGCGCAGACGATCGCCCTGATCGGCGAATCCGGATCGGGGAAATCGACCTTGCTGGGCATTTTGGCCGGGCTGGATGACGGCAGCGAAGGCGAGGTGCGCTTGCTCGGCGAGTCGCTGACCGCGCTGGACGAAGAGGGGCGCGCCGCGCTGCGCGCCAGGAATGTCGGCTTCGTGTTTCAGTCGTTCATGTTGGTGCCGACGCTGAACGCGCTGGAGAACGTGCAGCTGCCGGCGCTGTTGCGCGGCGAGAGCGACAGACAGAGCCGCGAGCAGGCGGTGCAGCTGCTCGAGCAGTTGGGGCTGGGGAAACGGCTCGATCACCTGCCGGCGCAGCTGTCCGGCGGCGAGCAGCAGCGCGTGGCGCTGGCGCGCGCCTTCAGCGGCCGGCCGCGGGTGCTGTTCGCCGATGAACCGACCGGCAACCTCGATCGTCAGACCGGCGATCGCATCGCCGATCTGCTGTTTTCCCTCAACCGCGATTTTGACACCACCCTGATCCTGGTGACCCATGACGAAACCCTGGCGGCGCGCTGCCAGCGGCGGCTGCGGCTGCGCGAAGGCAAGCTGTGGGAGGAAGCATGATCTGGCGCTGGTTTTGGCGCGAATGGCGCTCGCCGTCGCTGCTGATCGTGTGGCTGGCGCTGACGCTCTCCGTCGCCTGCGTGCTGGCGCTGGGCAGCATCAGCGATCGCATGGACAAAGGGCTCAGCCAGCAGAGCCGCGATTTTATCGCCGGCGATCGGGTGCTGCGCAGCGCGCATCCGGTGCCGGAAGGCTGGCTGCTGGACGCGCAGCAACAAGGGCTGAAGGTGAGCCGTCAGCTGTCGTTCACCACCATGACCTATGCCGGCGATCGGCCGCAGCTGGCGGACGTGAAAGCCACCGATTTGGCCTATCCGCTGTACGGCAAGCTGGAAACGCGCCCGGTCAACATCCAGCCCGAACCGGGCAGCGTGCTGGTGGCGCCGCGTTTGCTGGCGCTGCTGAACGTGAAAGTGGGGGATTCGCTGGAGGTGGGCGACACCACGCTGCGCATCGCCGGTGAAATCATTCAGGAGCCGGACGCCGGTTTCAATCCATTCCAGACCGCGCCGCGCATCATGATCAACCTGGCGGACGTCGATAAGACCGGTGCAGTGCAGCCGGGCAGCCGCCTGACCTATCGTTACATGTTCGCCGGCGCCGAGCCGGATATTCAGCGTTACGAAGAACGGCTGACGCCGCAGTTGACGCCGGATCAGCGCTGGTTCGGGCTGCAGGAATCTGGCAGCGCGCTGGGCAAGTCGCTGCAGCGCTCCCAACAGTTCCTGCTGTTGTCGGCCCTGCTGACGCTGCTGTTGTCGATCGCCGCCGTGGCGGTGGCGATGAGCCACTATTGCCGCAGCCGCTACGATCTGATCGCGGTGCTGAAAACCCTTGGCGCCGGGCGCGGCGCGCTGCGCAAATTGATCGTCGGCCAGTGGCTGGCGGTGATGGCGCTGGCGGCGGTGTGCGGCGGGGCGATCGGGCTGGCGTTCGAGGCGCTGTTGATTCGCCTGCTGAAGCCGGTGTTGCCGGCCGCGTTGCCCGCCGCCGGCGTCTGGCCGTGGCTGTGGGCGCTCGGTGCGCTGGTGCTGATTTCGCTGCTGGTCGGGTTGCGGCCGTATCGCCAGCTGCTGGCCACCCAGCCGCTGCGGGTGCTGCGTCGTGATGTGGCGGCCAACGTCTGGCCGCTGCGCTACTTCCTGCCGGTGACGGCGGCGATCGTGGTCGCGTTGTTGGTGTTGCTGATGGGAGCCAGCACGTTGCTGTGGGCGATCCTGGCGGGCATGGCGGTGCTGGCGCTGCTGCTGGGCGGTATAGGGTGGGGCAGCCTGCTGCTGCTACGCCGCATCACGCTCAAGAGCCTGGCGCTGCGGCTGGCGGTCAACCGCCTGCTGCATCAACCGTGGGTGACCATCAGCCAGTTGGCGGCGTTCTCGCTGTCGTTCATGCTGCTGGCGCTGCTGTTGGTGCTGCGCGGCGATCTGCTCGAACGCTGGCAGCAACAGCTGCCGCCGGACAGCCCGAACTATTTCCTGCTCAACATGACCGAGGCGCAGGTGCCGCAGGTGAAAACTTTCCTGCAGCAGCACCAGATCAAACCGGAAACCTATTACCCGATCGTCCGGGTGCGCCTGACCGAGATAAACCAGCAGGTGGCG
This sequence comes from Serratia sp. CY74737, assembly GCF_052166775.1. Taxonomy (NCBI): domain Bacteria; kingdom Pseudomonadati; phylum Pseudomonadota; class Gammaproteobacteria; order Enterobacterales; family Yersiniaceae; genus Serratia; species Serratia sp. CY74737. The sequence continues at coordinate 12,763 of NZ_JBJNOF010000005.1, read as the reverse complement.
ACCGAACGGGTGCATGAAGACGATCCGGGCGGCGAGGCGGTGAACCGTGAGCTGAACCTGACCTGGCTGGCCGAACTGCCGGATCACAATCCGCTGGTGGCGGGTAATTGGCCGCCGAAAAGCGGCGAAGTCTCGATGGATGAAGGCATCGCCGGGCGACTGAAGATCAAGCTGGGCGACACGCTGACCTTCAGCGGCGATACCCAGGCGTTCAGCGCCAAAGTCACCAGCCTGCGCCAGGTGGATTGGGAAAGCCTGAAGCCGAACTTTTACTTTATCTTCCCGCCGGGCGCGCTGGACGGCCAGCCGCAGACCTGGCTCACCAGCTTCCGCTACGACGGCGACGGCCAGATGCTGACCCAGCTCAACCGTCAGTTTCCGACGCTCAGCCTGCTGGACATCGGCGCGATCCTGAAACAGGTCGGTGGCGTGCTGCAGCAGGTCAGCCGCGCGCTGGAGGTGATGGTGGTGCTGGTGGTGCTGTGCGGTGGCCTGCTGCTGCTGGCGCAGGTGCAGGTCGGCATGCGTCAGCGGCGGCAGGAGCTGGTGGTCTATCGCACGCTGGGCGCCGGTAAACGGCTGCTGCGCCGCACGCTGTGGTGCGAGTTTGCCCTGCTGGGGCTGGTGGCGGGCATCGCGGCGGCGGTGGGGGCCGAGGCGGCGCTGTGGCTGCTGCAAAGCCGGGTGTTCGACTTCCCGTGGACGCCGACGCCGGTGCTGTGGTGGGCGCTGCCGCTGGCCAGCGCGCTGTTGCTGTCGCTGTGCGGCGGCTGGCTGGGCGTGCGCTTGCTGCGCGGCCGGGCGCTGTTCCGCAGTTATGATGGCTGATCTGGCGATCGCAGGCCCGTTGCCGCCAAGCGTGGCCGGGCCTGCCGATTTTCTTTCGCGCGTCACTGGCGCAATTCCTCTTCATGCCCATTCATTGTGAAATCGATTACATTTATGTCATATCGATACGTTTGCCATTGGTCATCGGTGTAGCGGATAGTTGGCCGACTTCGCCTATTTTACTCATTGATTTAGAGGGTTACGCATGGATTAAGTTAATTCATCCGTCATAAAAAACGGCCTAAAAAGATTAAATGGAATGTAACCGTTTTCACTAATGTGATCGCACTCACTTATCTCCGTCGCATTGCCTCCTATCATGTCGCACACTGATGACCGTTTTCTCCTGGAGGCTGTATGAGCGATACCGTCAAAGTGACACCGGCGGAGAAAAGCCAGACTCATGTCGGCATGACTTTTTTCGTCTGTTTTTTAGCCGCCTTGGCCGGCCTGCTGTTCGGTCTTGATATCGGCGTGATCGCCGGCGCCCTGCCGTTTATTACCGACACTTTTCAGATCACCAGCTCTCAGCAGGAGTGGGTGGTCAGCTCAATGATGTTTGGCGCCGCCGTCGGCGCCATCGGCAGCGGCTGGATGAACTTCCGGCTGGGGCGCAAATACAGTTTGATGATCGGCGCAATCCTCTTCGTGGCGGGATCGCTGTGTTCTGCGTTCGCTCCCAACGTGGAGGTGTTGATCGTTTCACGTATTCTGCTGGGATTGGCGGTGGGGATCGCTTCTTATACCGCGCCGATTTATCTTTCTGAAATCGCGCCGGAGAAAATCCGCGGCAGCATGATCTCGATGTATCAATTGATGATCACCATCGGCATTCTGGCCGCTTACCTGTCTGATACGGCATTCAGCTATACCGGCGCCTGGCGCTGGATGTTGGGCGTCATCACCATCCCGGCCGGGCTGTTGTTGGTCGGCGTGTTCTTTTTGCCTGACAGCCCGCGGTGGTTGGCCTCGCGTAATCGCCATGAGCAAGCGCGTCAGGTGTTGGAGAAGCTGCGCGACAGCAGTGCCCAGGCGCAGTATGAGCTGAATGAAATTCGTGAAAGCCTCAAACTGAAGCAAAGCGGTTGGGCGTTGTTCAAAGGCAATAAAAATTTCCGCCGCGCGGTTTTCCTTGGCATTCTTCTCCAGGTGATGCAGCAGTTCACCGGGATGAACGTCACCATGTATTACGCGCCGAAGATTTTCGGTCTGGCGGGCTTCGCCAGTACGGAACAGCAGATGTGGGGCACGGTGATCGTCGGTCTGGTCAACGTGCTGGCCACCTTTATCGCTATTGGGCTGGTTGACCGCTGGGGCCGCAAGCCCACTTTGATCCTTGGGTTTATCGTGATGGCCGTCGGCATGGGGGCGCTGGGCACCATGATGAACATCGGCATGAACTCGGCGGCGGAGCAATATTTCGCCATCGTCATGCTGCTGATGTTTATCGTCGGCTTTGCCATGAGCGCCGGCCCGCTGATTTGGGTGCTGTGCTCAGAGATCCAGCCATTGAAAGGCCGCGATTTCGGCATCACCTGTTCCACCGCCACTAACTGGATAGCCAATATGATCGTGGGGGCGACGTTCCTGACCATGCTGAATTCGTTGGGCAGCGCTCACACCTTTTGGGTTTACGCGGGGCTTAACGTGCTGTTTGTTTTCATCACGCTGGCGCTGATCCCGGAAACCAAAAATATTTCACTGGAACACATTGAGCGCAATCTGATGGCCGGCAAACCGTTGCGTAATATCGGCTCGCGTTGATCTTTTCGGCAATAAAAAAGGTTCAGCCTGGGCTGAACCTTCTTCTTTTCGGCGGTGTAAACCGTTAAGCCAGCTTCTGCTGTGCCCAGGCCAGCCCGCTTTGGTATTCGCCCGGCAGCAGCGGCGCCAGCGCCTGCAGCGCTTGACGCAGATCGGCGGCGCTCGGGTCGTTCAGATTGAGGTGGCCGACCTTGCGGCCCGGGCGCACCTCTTTCTCATACCAGTGCAGATGCACCAGCGGCAGCGACAGCCACTGTTCGTTGACGGCGGTGCCGATCAGGTTGACCATCACCGACGGCGTGCTCACCACCGGCTGCGGCAGCGGCAGGCCGAGGATGGCGCGCAGGTGCAGCTCGAACTGGCTGATGGATGCACCGTTTTGCGTCCAGTGGCCGCTGTTGTGCACGCGCGGCGCCAGTTCGTTGATCAACAGTCGATCGCCGACGATAAAGCACTCCATCGCCATCACGCCGACGTAGTTCAGCTCGTTCAGGATCGCCGCCAGCATCTGCTCGGCCTGTTGCTGCAGGGCCGGATTGGGCTGCGGCAGCGCCACGCTGGCGCGCAGGATGCCGTCTTCATGCAGGTTGTGGGTCAGCGGGTAGAAGACCGAACGGCCGTCGTGGCCGCGCGCGCCCACCAGCGACACTTCGCCGGAGAAATTGATGCCTTGCTCGACGATGCACTCGCCATAGGCATCGGCCGGCAGTTCGGCTTCCTGCCCCGGACGCAGGCGCCACTGGCCGCGGCCGTCATAGCCGCCGACCCGGCGTTTGACGATCGCCAGCTCGCCCAGCGCAGCGAACACCTGCGGCCATTCGGCGGCGCTCGCCAGCAGCTGCCACGGCGCGGTCGCCAGGCCGAGCTGATCGAGCAGCTGCTTTTGCGTCAGGCGATCGGCCAGACGCGGGAAAATGTCGCGGTTGACGAAGGCGCTGTGAGTCGCCAGTTCGCGCGTCAGCGCGGTTTCCGGCCAGCGTTCAATCTCGGCGGTAATGACGCTGTTCTGATACGGCACCGCCTCGGGTTCGGCATCGATGCCGACAGGGTAGACGGCGATGCCCAGCGGTTCGCCGGCCTGGCGCAGCATGCGCCCCAGCTGACCGTTGCCCAATACGCAAACCGGCTTCATGCGTCCTCCCGTGGATCGGGGTGGTTCAAAACGTCTTCAGTCTGCGCCTGACGCCAGTCCGCCAAACGCTGCGCCAGGGCGGCGTCGTGCAGTGCCAGGATCTGCATCGCCAGCAGCCCGGCGTTGGCGGCGCCGGCTTTGCCGATCGCCAGCGTCCCCACCGGAATGCCGCGCGGCATCTGCACGATGGAGTAGAGGCTGTCCACGCCGCTCAGCGCGGCGCTTTGCACCGGAACACCCAGCACCGGCACCAGCGTTTTCGCCGCCAGCATGCCCGGCAGATGCGCGGCACCGCCGGCGCCGGCGATGATCACGTCAAAGCCGTTGGCGGCAGCCTGCTCGGCGAAGCTGAATAGCTTGTCCGGCGTGCGGTGAGCGGAAACGACTTCGACATGGAAGGGGACATCGAGCTGGGTCAGGACTTCGGCGGCGAACTGCATGGTGGCCCAGTCACTTTTCGATCCCATTACAATTGCGATTTTAGCCCCGGCATTGGCGGCTGAAGCGGCGTTGGCTCCCATGGGTGTAAGGCTCCTGTGATTTGTCTGGCGTCGGCTGAGGGCCGAATGAGGGCGTAGAGCATACCATGAGCGCACGGCGAGGAAAACGGTTGCGTCGCCGGTTTTCACCGGCGAAAGCGCGAATTTTCACCCGCGCGCCAGTGCGGAACTCAGAACGGGAATTGGATCAGCTCGACGGCGTCGGCGCTGACTTTGATCATCGATCCTTCGACGTGCCAGGCACCCAGCACCGCGCGATGGGCTTCGCCGTTGCTCAACGCCAGCCGATGCACCGCCGGGCGATGGGTATGGCCGTGGATCATCCAGTGCACGTCGTGGCGCAGCATCGTTTGCTCGACCGCCTGCGGGTTGACGTCCATGATGGCTTCCGACTTGTACTGGTTGGATTGCTGGCTGCGGGCGCGCATCTTGGCGGCGATCTTCAGTCGCCAGCGCAGCGGCAGCGCGAGGAACAGTTTTTGAATCAGCGGGTTGTGCACTTTACGGCGGAATTGCTGATAGGCTTGATCGTCGGTGCACAGGGTGTCGCCGTGCAGGATCAGGATCCTGCGGCCGTACAGCTCCAGCACTTTTTCTTCCGGCAGCAGCTGCATGCCGCTGGCGCGGGCGAAGCGCTTGCCGAGCAGAAAATCGCGGTTGCCGTGGATGAAATAGCAGGGCACGCCGGCCTGTTGCAGCGCTTTCAGCGCCGCGGCGATCTCCGCGTGCAGCGGCTCGGGATCGTCGTCGCCGATCCAGGCTTCAAACAGGTCGCCGAGGATGTACAGCGCGTCGGCGTGCACCGCTTCGCGCCGTAAAAAACGCAGAAAACCGGCAGTGATTGCCGGTTCCTGTGCGCACAAGTGCAGATCTGCGATGAACAGCGTACTCATGCAGCCGCGATTACTCGCTGACGGTCACGCTGTTGATCACCACGTCTTCTACCGGTACGTCCTGGTGCATGCCGCTGCGGCCGGTTTTCACGCCTTTGATCTTGTTGACCACGTCCATGCCTTCAACCACTTCAGCAAACACGCAGTAGCCCCAGCCCTGCACGTTTTCGCCGCGGAAGTTCAGGAAGTCGTTGTCAGCCACGTTGATGAAGAACTGTGCGGTGGCGGAGTGCGGATCGTTGGTGCGCGCCATTGCCAGGGTGCCGATGGTGTTTTTCAAACCGTTGTTGGCTTCGTTCTTGATGGCCGCGTTGGTCGCTTTCTGGTTCATGCCCGGCTCGAAACCGCCGCCCTGGATCATGAAGCCGTTGATCACACGGTGGAAGATGGTGTTGTCGTAGAAACCGGCGCGGCAGTAGTTCAGGAAGTTTTCAACGGTAACCGGCGCTTTGTCAGCAAAGGTCTTGATAACGATATCGCCGTGATTGGTGTGGAAAGTAACCATAGTTTTAATCCTAACAAGGTGAAGTGAGACGTCACGTAAAGCGAGTGAACATTCAGACCGCCCTTATAACATATCCGCCCCAGCGAGTCAGCAGCGGGTCAACCGCGGACTGTCTGTGGTAATTGCATTTGTGTTATATTATAACAATTGCGCCGGCCGGCGAATTTTGCGCTTTTTCTTCGCGTGAAGTCAGCAAAGCATGGCCTTAACCTTGCAATAGATCAGGCTTCAGGTTTCAATACGCTACCGGGCGTTAAACCTGAAGCCCGGTTATCTTTTTTGTTATCACGCACACCACGGAATCTCCCGATGCTAAAGATTTTTAATACCCTGAGTCGTCAAAAAGAGGAATTCAAACCCATTCATGCCGGGAAAGTGGGCATGTACGTGTGCGGGGTAACCATCTATGACCTGTGTCACATCGGCCACGGTCGTACCTTTGTCGCTTTCGACGTGGTGGCGCGTTACCTGCGCTATCTCGGCTATTCGCTGAACTACGTGCGCAACGTCACCGACGTGGACGACAAAATCATCCGCCGCGCGGCGGAAAATAATGAGACCTGCGACCAGCTGACCGAACGCATGCTGGCGGAAATGCATGCCGACTTCGACGCGTTGCTGATCGATCGCCCGGACAGCGAACCGCGCGCGACCCAACACATCGCCGAGATCATCGAGATCACCCAGCGCCTGATCGATCGCGATCACGCCTATGTGGCCAGCAACGGCGACGTGATGTTCTCCATCGACAGCGATCCGCAATACGGCCTGCTGTCGCGCCAGGATCTGGAGCAGCTGCAGGCCGGCGCGCGCGTAGAGATCGACGACGTTAAGCGCAACCCGATGGACTTCGTGCTGTGGAAAATGTCCAAGCCGGGCGAGCCGAGCTGGCAGTCGCCGTGGGGGCCGGGCCGTCCGGGCTGGCACATCGAATGCTCCGCCATGAACTGCAAACAGCTGGGTACCCACTTCGACATCCACGGCGGCGGTTCCGATCTGATGTTCCCGCACCACGAGAACGAGATCGCGCAGTCGAGCTGCGCCCACGACGGCCCGTACGTCAATTATTGGATGCACTCCGGCATGGTGATGATCGACAAAGAGAAGATGTCCAAATCGCTGGATAACTTCTTCACCATTCGCGACGTGCTCGGCCATTACGATGCGGAGACGGTGCGTTACTTCCTGATGTCCGGCCACTATCGCAGCCAACTGAACTACAGTGAAGAGAATCTCAAGCAGGCGCGCACCGCGCTGGAGCGCCTCTATACCGCGCTGCGCGGCACCGACGCCAATGCCGCGCCGGCCGGCGGCGAGGCGTTCGAAGCCCGCTTCCGCGAAGCGATGGACGACGACTTCAACACCCCGGAAGCCTACTCGGCGCTGTTCGATCTGGCGCGCGAGGTTAACCGCCTGAAGGGGGAAGACATGGCGGCGGCCAGCGGCATGGCGGCGGAACTGCGCAAGCTGGCGAACGTGCTTGGCCTGCTGCAGCAGGAGCCGGAGCAGTTTCTGCAAGGGGGCGCACAGGTTGACGACGGCGAAGTGGCGGAGATCGAAGCGCTGATCAAACAGCGTAACGAAGCGCGCGCCGCCAAGGACTGGGCGCTGGCGGATGCCGCGCGTGATCGCTTGAACGAGATGAACATCGTGCTGGAAGACGGCCCGCAGGGCACCACCTGGCGCCGTAAGTAATCCGGCAGAAGGAAACAAAAAAGGCGCTGAATTCAGCGCCTTTTTCTATGGCTGCGGGTTAGGGTTTAACCATGACCTTGCCGCCGCCGAACTCCACCACCTGATCGGCGACGATCTTGCAGCGCTTGCGGGTTTCGACCTTACCGTCGACTTTCACCTGCCCTTCGGCGATGACTTCTTTGGCGGCGCCGCCGCTTTCACACCAGCCCTGGAACTTCAGCAGATCGCACAGTTCGACATGGGGATGATTGTCCAGATTGAAAATTTCCATACTGCCTTACTTATTTAGGTTGAACGTCGTGATATTCCTCGCAGGCCTGCAAGGTATTTTGGATCAGTGTAGCCACGGTCATCGGGCCAACGCCACCCGGCACCGGGGTGATGTAGGCGGCGCGCTCGCTGGCGGCGTCGAAATCGACATCGCCCACCACTTTACCGCTTTCCAGGCGGTTGATGCCGACGTCCACTACGATGGCGCCCGGTTTGATCCAGTCGCCCGGAATGAAGCCCGGTTTGCCGACCGCCACCACCAGCAGATCGGCGTTCTCGACGTGATGACGCAGATTCTTGGTGAAGCGGTGGGTGACGGTGGTGGTGCAGCCGGCCAGCAGCAGCTCCATGCTCATCGGGCGGCCGACGATGTTGGACGCGCCGACCACCACGGCGTTCAGGCCGTAGGTATCGATGTTATAACGCTCCAGCAGGGTGACGATGCCGCGCGGCGTGCATGGGCGCAGCTTGGGCGCGCGCTGGCACAGGCGGCCGACGTTGTACGGGTGGAAGCCGTCGACGTCTTTGTCCGGATGGATGCGTTCCAGCACTTTGACGTTATCGATGCCGGCCGGCAACGGCAGCTGCACCAGAATGCCGTCGATTTCCTCATCGGCGTTCAGCTGGTCGATCAACGCCAGCAGCTCGGCTTCACTGGTGGCAGCGGGCAGGTCGTAGGAGCGGGAGAGGAAGCCGACTTCATCGCAGGCGCGGCGCTTGCTGGCGACGTAAATTTGCGAAGCCGGATTCTCGCCGACCAGCACAACCGCCAGCCCTGGCGCGCGCTTACCGGCCGCCAGACGTTGTTTCACTTGCTCAGCCACTTCGTTTCTAACCTGCTGCGCAATCGTTTTACCATCAATAATCTTTGCTGACATCAGTGTGGAAATCCATCAATTAAGAAAAGCGGGGATGCCGCTATTCTGTCAGAAGCTGAGCGCGCTGTCAGGCGCAGAATCACCCTCGCCGCCGTCGGCGAGGCCGATTTACGCTTTTTTTATGCCGGCTTCAGGAACCTCTACGCCATTTTTACCGGCATTTGCATACGCTGGGGCCATACACAGGGCGAAAGAGGGCAGGATCATGAGAGCGATAACCCGGCTTTATCCGTTGCATCATCAGCCTGATCGGCAACCGGCGCAGCCTAAGCACGTTGGCGAGACGGTGTTCGATTCTTCGCTGCATCCGGCGGACAGTGAGCAACTCACCGCGCTGCATCAGCTTTGTCAGCACCAGGCGACGCCGTCGTGGCGGGCGCGCCTGAGCGCCCTGTGGCGGAAGCTGCGCGCATGAACGGCTGCGCATGGGTAGGGTGCGCGCTATTGCTGGCTTGGGCGCCGTGGAGCCAGGCTTCTTTAAACAGCGCACGCCCTGACTCCGCTCTGGGGAAAAGAGGGGAGGCGACCTGCAACATGCAGGTGGTTGAGCATGCCGATTGGGGCGACATTACGGCGGTCGTTCAGTCCGCGCGCCTTTGCCTGCGGCGGGGCGATGGGCGGCAAGGGGCCGAACGCACGCCAGGCGATACCGCTGTCGGCCTGGCGCAACGCAGCATAGCGCGGGCCGCCGCACGGGCGCTGGCGGAAAAAACGCCATAAAGCACCGTCGCCGCCGTAACGTCATGAAAAGGCATTGACTCGCTAACCTCTGACCGTATAATCGCAACCCGCAACCACAGGTTGCCGCATCTCAATGCGCCCTTAGCTCAGTTGGATAGAGCAACGGCCTTCTAAGCCGTAGGTCATAGGTTCGAATCCTATAGGGCGTGCCATTAAGTATCAATGAGTTATGCCTTTCATCCCGTCTTTCCAATTTCATCATGGGACAGATTTGGGACTAAACCTCCGAAAATCGCATCAATTTGCCTCGCATGCTCAGTGAGATGGTTCGGTGTAAGGTGAGCGTATCGCTGTACCATTTCTATGCTCACCCAGCCGGTCTATTCTCCAAAGCTCAGCTTTTCGACGGTCGTGCAATTTCTGCGCTTGGCGAGTGATTAGGTATCCGGCCGCGGCGCCGCTGTTCCTCCGGTGAAAACTCCTATTTCTCCCTCCCACGTTTATTCGCTAACGATGGTTCACTTCCCGCACCGGGCTCTCCGGTCGGGGAGTGAGTTCAGCGCGCGCCGCACGGTGCAGCAATAAAAGACATTAATAACCTCAATAGGTTAGGAATTTTCTCGGTAACCCTGCAATTTGTAAAGGATTGATCGTTTTCAACGATCGGTAAGATCTTATTGATCTGCACAACCAATTATCTTTGCTACACGGTCGCCGTTAAGATCGGGCAGGATATTATTCGGCGGTAACTCTTTATTCATCCGGTGAATACCACGTAGCGCTCGACAATTTATCAGGATAAAACCCCCGTACTCAGCCATGACGAGAACGTCTGCTAATCGCCCGCTTTCCCGCGATAACGAGATTGACGGTTCAGGGAGCACGGCAGAGAGAACGGCGTTTTCTCCCTGCAGCCTTCTCGGGTTTTCGAACCGTGGCGCAGCGCTATTTTTATCCTCACGGACTCTTTCGGCCCTGCAGCGGCCTTTTGTATTTTTCTGAGGCGACGAACCATGAATGCCCATCGCACCACCGGCAAACGCCCCGCATCCCCGCTGGCCACACTCCCCGATCGCCGGGTGCCCAATGCGCTTTTGCACCGGGATAGCGTGCAACGCATTCTCGTCATCAAGCTGCGCCACTTTGGCGACGTCCTGCTGATGACGCCGGTGCTCAGCACATTGCGCGTCAACTACCCCAATGCGCTGATCGATGTGCTGGTCTATGACGGCACCGAGGCGATGCTGGCCGGCAATCAGGATGTTTATCTGGCCTTTACCGTGGATCGAGAGCTCAAGCGCCAAGGGCTGAAAGCGCAATACCGCGGCGAATATGCGTTATGGAACAGCCTGCGGACCGGCCATTACGATCTGGTGATCAACCTCTCCGATCAGTGGCGGGCGGCGTTGTATTGCCGTTTTCTCAAACCGACCTTCAGTCTGGGGTTTCGCTACCCCAAACGCGACAATCGACTCTGGCGGGCCTGCCATTCGCTACTGGTCGACGTTGCCGGCCCGGCGCAGCACACCGTGCTGAATAATCTCAGCATTCTGGCGCCACTGGCCTTGCCCACGACAATCACGCAGGTGACGCAGGCCTGGCGGCAATCTGATGTGGATGACGTTGACCGGCTCAGTCGACGCCATCACCTGACCGATTTTGTGCTGATACAGCCGACCGCACGCTGGGCTTTCAAGACCTGGACGGTGGACGGATTCAGCGCCGTGATTAACCACCTGACCGCCCAGGGCAGAACGGTGGTGCTCACCGGCGGACGCACGCAAGATGAAGCCGCCATGATAAGCGCCATTATGGCCCGCTGCCTGTTACCGCGGCGGGTAATTAATCTGGCCGGGCGTCTGGAGCTGCCGGAGCTCGCGGTGTTGATTGACCGGGCGCGGCTGTTTATCGGGGTCGATTCGGTGCCGATGCACATGGCCGCCGCGCTGAATACGCCCTCGGTGGTGCTGTTCGGGCCCAGCGACCTCGCGCGATGGTCCCCGTGGCAGGCGCCCCACACGTTGCTGTGGGCCGGAGACTATCGTCCGCTGCCCGCCCCGGACGCCGTTGACACCAATACCCGCGAGCGTTACCTCGCGGCCATCCCGGCCGGCGATGTGATACAGGCGGTTAACAGGCAACTGGCATCCCTCGTCGGGTCTGCGCAGCGTTAACCCTGCGCGGCCTTCCACCGTGTTTTTTCTCTTATCAATGAGTACGCCACGATGCTATTCAACTCAGCAGTTTCCTCGTCGATACAGACGCCCCTTCAGCAACGGTTGTTTGCGTTTACCGCCTTTTTGCTGGGAGCCTCCCTCCCGACCTCCAATCCCCTGATGAATATCTCACTGGGGCTGGTTGTCGTCTGTCTGCTCTGGCTGCGCGATATCCGGCAGTGGGCTGCACTGGCTTGTCATCCCCTGGTCTGGTTGCCAGCGCTGATGTTTGCGCTGCTGGCGTTGTCATTGCTGACGCATGCTCACGCCTACGGCCCCAAAATGGTCGGCAAATACCCAAAATTGCTGTATGTCCTGCCGCTGGCGCTGTTCTTTCTGGCCGACTCGCGGCTGATGACGCAATTTGTCCGCGGCTTTTTGTGGGCCAATGCCGCGATATTGGCCATCAGCTTCATGAGCGGGCTTGGCCATGTCACATTGGGCGGGCTGAACCCCGACAACCCTACGGTGTTTAAGCTGCAAATCACCCAAAACGTGTTTATGGCGCTGGCGGCGCTGGTCTGGTTGTCGCGTGCTTTTGCCTGTAGCGGAAAACGGCGCTGGGGGTATGCGGGACTGGTGTTGCTGGCGACGGTTAATGTTCTGCTGATGGTGCAGGGGCGTACCGGGTATGTGGCATTGGCCGTTGGCATGGGTATCTGGTTATTGCTTACCCTCCGGCGCAAGCAGCAAGTGGCCGTGCTCGCCTGCGGCATACTGGCTGTCGTGATGCTGGTCATGACCCCCAATCGCGCCATGGAGCGCCTGACGCTGGGCGTCCAGCAAATTCAGGGGTGCGTTTTCGCCCCGGCCCAAACGGCTTATGCGGCCTGCGACAACTCCATGGGGCAACGCACCGCCTTCGCCCGCGAAGCCCTGCGACTGATAAAGCAATCCCCGCTGCTGGGCAACGGCGCCGGCAGCTTTTGGTACGGCAATCCATCCACCGGCTATGGCGTGCATAATCCGCACAATGAATACCTGTTGGAAACGGTGCAGAGCGGTTTGCTGGGATTGATGGTGTTCCTCACCTGGATGTGGAGTTGCTACCGCGTCGCCTGGCGCTTGCCGCCGGCGCGCCGAAATCTGTTCGTTGCGGTGCTCAGCAGCTACATGGCCTGCCATCTGTTCAATTCATTCCTGCTGGACTCGTCCGAAGGGCACCTGTTTGTCATTATCGCCGCCTTGCTGGCCGGGCTTTCCCTCACCACTCCGCCGTCTCTTCATGCAGATTTGCCTCAACCCCAGATGCGATAGGGGGTTGAAGTGCTTCGAAAATACGCGCTTGAACGCGGCGCTCAGCGCTCCTCCGCGTATCGGTGAAAAGCCAGCGGCCGCCTGGTTCGCTCACAACGGCCGCCCCGGCGTTAACGCCGGGGCGGCACGGTTGCGGATGGCTTT